>JAZSNH010000046.1:0-47839 GCA_045536305.1 Acutalibacteraceae bacterium | reverse complement strand
GCCTCCGACTTAAGATAAAGGCAGGGTTAAAAAGTTTATTTGCAAAGCAAAATCAACACAGGCTGTCTAAATTGGAATATTGACAAAAATGCCTGAAAGTACTATAATTAGCTGATAATACCACTCGGAAATTCACCGTGTTTTCAAGAGGTAAGAGCAAAAAATATCATAGATTAAATACCGATCGCAGAAAATATGATTTTATGTAAAAATAAAAAACAAGGAACAGATCAAAATGAAGAATATCAATGTATTGGTTTTTCCGTGCGGAACAGAGATAGGACTTGAGTTATGGCGTGCGCTGAAGGATATTCGTTTTATAAAGCTTTACGGAGCATCAAGCGCCATGGATCACGGCAGATATGTTTTTGAAAGATATATCGGAGGAGTACCCTTTGTTTCATCTCCCGATTTCCCCGAATACATGGATAATCTATGCCGCGATAACGGCATAGATTTCATATTTCCGGCTCACGACGATGTCCAGCTTGCACTGATGCGTATTCAGGACAGACTCAGCGCAAAGGTTGTCGCACCGCCGCTTGAAACTGTTGAGATATGCAGACATAAGGCGATGACCTATGAAAAGCTCGACGGAGCATTTTTCATGCCGAAGGTATATCCCGATGCAAAGTCGGTAGAAAAATATCCGATAGTTATAAAGCCCTCCGCAGGTCAGGGATCGTTCGGAGTTGCGGTTATAAACAGCGCCGAGGAGCTTGAAAAAGAGCTTACAGAGCGCAGCAGTGAGCAGGTTATAGTTGAGTATCTGAGCGGAGAGGAATACACAGTTGACTGCTTTACCGACAGACACGGCAGTCTGCGCTACTGTGCTTTTCGCACCCGTCAGAGAATACGCAACGGTATAAGCGTGTGCTCAAGGGTAATGCCCCCCGATGAAAAGGTTCGCGAAATAGCGGAATATATAAACAAAGCAATGAGCTTCAGAGGGGTATGGTTTTTCCAGCTCAAGAAAAATGACGAAGGCGAATACCGACTTCTGGAGACCGCAACACGCGTGGCGGGAACCATGTGTGTAGAGCGCATATCGGGCGTAAATCTTGCGCTGCTCTCTATTTTTGATATGCTGGGATACGATGTTGATATAACGCCTCAGCTCGAGAGCGTTGAGGTTGAACGTGCGCTGGTCAACCGTTATGAGCTTTTTATCGATTATGATGAGGTCTATTGTGATTTTGACGATACTGTCACAACTCATGATAAGGTCAACACCCAGACCATTATGTTCCTCTATCAGTGTGTAAACAAAAATATTCCTGTTTACCTGCTTACAAGGCATGACGGCGATCTTGATGAAGCGCTCAGGCGTCACCGCATCAGCAGAGAGCTCTTCGACGGTGTAATCCACATACCCGTAAAGGGAAAAAAATCAGAGCATATCACCCCGTCTAAGAAAGCAATTTATATTGATGATTCCTTTGCTGAGAGGGAGGATATATCAAAGGCATTCGGAATAAAAACCTTCGGAGTGGATGCCATAGAGGGACTTATAGACTGGCGCGGCTGACCGCCGCTTTCCGATAAGAAGGGTTTACGGAAAATAACTTTTGCGAGGTAAAATAACATGGACAATAAAGTGATGGTCACGGTTGTCTGCATCACATATAAGCATGAGGAATATCTTGCACAGGCATTGGAAAGCTTTCTCATGCAGAAAACAAATTTTAAGTTTCAGATATTTGTGGGAGACGATTGCTCACCTGATAATACCGCAGCGATAATAAAGGAGTATGCAGAAAAGTATCCCGATACAGTGATTCCCTTTATCAGAGAAAAAAATATGGGAGCACAGCGTAATCTGGTGGATCTGTGCAGTCATGCATCAAGTCCGTATATAGCCTTTTGCGAAGGCGACGATTATTGGACTGACGAAAAAAAGCTTCAAAAGCAGTTTGATTACATGGAAAAGCATAAGGAACTGCGTGCATGTTTTCACAACGCCGAAATAATTGCAGGTGCCGACTGGTATCTGCGCGATTACTATATTCCCGACTCAAAAGGAAGACTGCTCATTCCGTATGGTATACCTTCCTATAAAAAGAAGCTCAAAACATTGGATATGAGGTATTATATACTTATTGGAGCGGCGCATACCTCCTCAATGTTTTTCCGCTGGAACTATTCTCTTGAGATACCGGAATGGTACTATACTCATTTTGCGGGCGACCATTCCATGATGATGCTCCAAACGGGAATAGGAAAGATAGGCTTTATTCCCGATATAATGTCGGCATACAGACGCAGTGAGGTAGGCGTTATCTTCTTCGAGGATAAGGTGCAGCACATGAACAAGACCCGATTAAGCTGGATAAGAATGCTGTCGGATCTTAAGGACTATTTTATCTCTGCTTTCGGCGATGAAGAGCAGGGTCAGAAAACAGTAAGAAGCATCAATACAAGGATAAAGACCGAAGCGCGAAATTATCTCGAGTCGGTAAGTGCATCGGGAAGTTACGATGATATACGCGAAAAGCTGGAGCAGAATGACCGCGGCGTGATAACAGCTTTAAAAGCGGTTAACGATATAAGTCTTGAAAGCAGAGTGCTCAGAAAGGGACTCGGTGGAAGGACAATGGATCTGCTTGTAAACAACCCGAAATGGATGAAGATGCTTGCACCTTTCACCAAGATATATACAGGAGCGGCGTTCCGTATCATGAAGCTTTTCGGAAAGGCAAAGGATGTTTGATGGGAGTGTGCCCTATGATACAAAATGAGGTAAACGGTATTCAGTTTTATACAAGTGAGGAATATCCGCTGGAGGTGCTTAGGCGCTGCCAGCAGAGACTGCTCGATATGCTTTTTGAGGTCCAGGCTGTTCTCGAACCGCAGGGAATAAAAATAATAGCATCCTTCGGCACGATGCTCGGAGCAGTCAGACACGGAGGATATATTCCTTGGGACGACGATCTGGATGTTTTTATTTTCGAAGAGGATTATCAGCGCGCGCTGAAGCTGCTGCGTGAAAATCTCGGAAGTGACATAATTGTTCAGGACAAGCTTACCGAACCGCGCTACTGGTGCGGCTGGACAAAGCTGAGAGATTCCTCCTCGGAGGTTCTTTGCTCTATGTGGCCGATAGATAACACTCTTGTTCACAGAGGAGTTTGTCTTGATCTTCACCGCCTGAAAAAATCAACGGTCAAAGCGCACAACAAGCGCATCTGCCGTATGAAGGCGAAGGCCAATGCAAAAGGCACGATAAAAAAATGCAGAGAACGCATAAAGGGAAAAGAAAGCCTTGCAAAGAAGCTTCGCTGTCTGTTGGGTACAGCATGGCGAGTGCTCAGATACGGTGTAAAGTATGTGATCGCACCGGTAAAGGGAAGCAAGGAATATAAATATTACGGTGCAGAGGGCTCTGTCGTAGAGAGAACATATTCTCCTGAAACAGTACTGCCGCTCAAACGTGTTAAATTTGAAAATACAGACATTTGGCTGTTTGCCGATGCAGATGCAGCGCTCAAGGGTGATTACGGCGACTATATGAGTCTGCCGAAGCTTGAAAACAGAATGCCTCATTATGCAAAGGTTACATTTTTTGAGTAGGATATCTTCGGAGGGCATGTTATGTATAAGGTCAGCGTAGTTGTGGTGGTTTACAACACAGAAAAATTTCTGGGCGAATGTTTTGATTCGATATTTAATCAAACACTCGACGAAGTAGAGGTCGTTGTAGTTGATAACGCCTCTGAAGAAGGAACACGAATTGCGCTGGAGGAGAAGCTGAAGGGACATACAAATGTCGTCCATAGAAGAATGGAGCAAAATGTAGGCGGCGCGGCAGGAGCAACTGCCGGAATAGGAATGGCAAGCGGCGAATATCTGTACATTATGGATTCCGATGATATTCTCCCCGAAAATGCACTCGAGGTGCTGTATAATGCCATAACAAAGGAAAATTGCGATGTTGCCGTCGGTAGAGCGGTAAGCCTTATAAACGGCAAGATCAGCACGCTTCGTTTTTCGATTGATGAGATAACATGGGCAAAGGAACTCATAACCGATTCGCTGGAGAAGAATCCGCAGCTTATAGTCGCGCCGTTTTTCTGGGGCAAGCTTTACAGGAGAAGCTTCATTGTTGAAAATAATATATACATGAAGGACGGCGTGATAAACGCTGACCGATATATGACAACAAAGGCGCTTATGTTAAGCTCTCGTACAGTTGTCATCCGTGACATAACCTGTATATGGCGCAGACATACAAGTAAAAGCGGTACAAAATCGGTCACAATGACCTCAAAGGAGCTTTTCTCCATACGCGACCGTATGCAAAGCCTTGTTGATACCGCAATGCTTTTTCCTGAGGGAGAACTGCGTCAGTATGCGCTCATCTCAAACCTTGCAAGAGTATTCCTTCCGGTAAGAAGTCTTAAAAACGAAGAAATAAGACCGGAATATGCAAGGCTCATAGAGGAATATCTTGCGCTTACCGATGAAAACAAAATGATAGAAAGCACAGTGCTGCCTGTACGCTACAAGGTGTACGCATATCTTGCGAGAAGAAAGCGCTATGATGATATTGCACCGCTGCCGAACGTGATAAGTCCGAGAATAAAGAGCACAGCCGACGGAACATTTGAAACTTACCCGGGACTGCATGATGTGCCCAAAGAGGTGCTTAGAGTAAGAACAGTAGGAAAATGGAGCAGGGTGTGCTCCTGCGTTGAAAACGGCGAACTGAAGGTGCGCTGTTTTGTGGCGGATACATCCCTTTGTCCACCCGAATCGACAGCTCTTTTTGTTTCAGAGACCGTAAACGGTGCAGTATATGAATGTGCAAGACCCGTATCTCGATATAAAACAGACGAAAATGTAGGTGTAATGGAATTTTCCGTTCGCTTAAGCGAGGAAAGCATATCCTTGCTGATGAAAAAGAAGAAATACATGATGCTGTTTCTTGAATCTCGTTCGGGTGATACTGTGTTCAGAACAGAGATTCCGCTTTCGTCAGCTGTGCTCGAATCGCTTTATTGCTTACTGACTGAAAAAAACGGCCTGGCAAAGCCAAAGACCGCAGCGCGGCGAAATGTGCTTCTGAGAAAGCTCGCACCGATAAGACAGCTGTGGGAAAAGGTAAAAAGCCACTTATAAGAAAATAAGACGTTTTTGAATATACCCCAAAGGTGATTTATGGAGGGGAAATAAATGTCATCAAAGTCCCGTGTGGCAAATGCCGCACTGAATACCTCCGCGGGATTGGTCGCAAAGCTTGTCAATATACTGACGGGCTTTGTGATGAGAACCGTGTTTATATATACTCTCGGTATTGCATACACAGGCGTATCGAGTCTGTTTACCGATATTCTTTCCATGCTGTCATTTGCAGAAATGGGAATATCGGGTGCTATTTCCTTTGCGCTTTATAAGCCTGTGGCAGAAGGCGACCACAAACGCGTGGGCGCGCTGATGAATTTTTACAAGAAGGCGTACAGAAAGGTAGCTCTGGCAGTATTTCTGGCAGGAATGGCGCTCATACCGTTTATGGGAGTGCTGGTCCCGGCCGATAAGATCGATGCCTCGAACCCTGCAATAAGAGATCAGATTTTAAGTCAGCTTACGATAATCTATGTTCTTTATGTCATAAATTCGGCAATATCGTATCTGCTTATATATAAGACGGCAATACTCACCGCCCATCAGGAGCAGCGGTATTCCTCCATTGTGCAGGTAGTGATGTCGCTTATAAGAGTAGTGATCGAATGTGCGGTGCTTTTCGGCTTCCGCTGGACAAAATACTGCTTTATCATATATCTCATAGTCGGAATAATACTGACGCGGACTCAGAATGCGATCTCATCGTATATAGCGGTAAAGCGGCATCCGCAGGTAAATGAGTATCTGAGCGAACAGCTTCCGAAGGAAGAACAGAAAAAGCTCTTTTCAAATGTCAAGGCGCTGATGATATATAAGCTGTGTACCACAATAAATTCAGGACTCGACAGCATAGTGATCTCATCGATGTTCGGAACGCTGTGGGTAGGCTTTGTTTCAAATTACCGACTTGTAACGGCAAAGCTTCTGGTGCTGATAAATCAGTTTTACGGTTCGGTCACTCCGAGTGTCGGAAATCTTGCGACACTCTCAACGGAAGAAAAGCAGCACCGCACCTTTAAAAATCTTCTTTTTCTTTCCTTCTGGTTAATATGCTTCTGCTGCACCTCTCTTCTGGTGCTTATCAATCCGTTTATCGAAATATGGCTCGGAGAACAATACACAAAATCGTTTATGCTGGTGCTGAGCCTTGTCATAAACTTCTATCTCGGGTGCATAATACACCCCATATCAACATTCAGAATATCAAACGGATTGTTCAAGGAAGGTCAGTACCGCCCTGTGGCAATGCTTGTCATAAATGTGATCGCTTCCTTCGGACTGGCTTTCTGGCTTGGAAATAAATACGGAGATGAATGGGGCGTTATCGGAGTCAAGCTTGCCACATGCCTGTCCCATTTGCTTACCCTGCAGTGGTTCGATCCGCTGATAGTTTATAAGCATGTGTTCAAAAAATCGGTAAAGCTGTATTATAAGCAGATACTTATCTACACAGGCATAGCCGTAGGCTGTGCAGCCGTTACTTACCTGCTCGGAATGATGATACCGGACATCAACAAATATGTTCGCTTCCTGATTCTTGCCGTTCTGTGCCTTATCATACCGAACGCCGCAATAATACTTATATTCCGAAAAACAGAGGAATATAAGGCGATAATTGCAATTTTCGGAAAGCTTACGGCAAAGCTTAAAAACAAGCTTACACGCTCGGGCAGTAAAGCATAAGCTGCCTCTTATGAAAACAGCAATATGAAAGTAATTACAAATGAGCCGCGGCGTTGACAAGTGAGTTTTATAAGAATATACTTAAATATGTACGAATTTCAGACCGAATTGTAATTTATACACTTAATAGCGAGAGGAATTGAAAAAATGAGCAAAACCGTTTACATTGCCTTTTCAGCTGATATTATCCACAGCGGGCATCTTAATATAATCGAAGAGGGCGCAAAGCTTGGCGAGGTTATAGTTGGCGTTATGTCCGACGAAGCCATAGCAACATATAAGCGCCTGCCTATGCTCGATTACGAAACAAGAGCGAAGGTATTTGCAAGTCTCAAGGGAGTTGCAAAGGTAATTAAACAGGAAACACTTTCCTATTCGGATGTTTTGTCTGAGCTTAAGCCTGATTATGTTGTACACGGTGATGACTGGAAAAGCGGAGTACAGTCAACGATTCGCCAGGAGGTTATAGATATTCTCGCAGAGTACGGCGGCAAGCTTGTAGAGGTGCCGTATACCTCGGGCGTTTCCTCAAGCGAGATCGAGCGGAAGCTGGCATCTCTCGATAAAACTCCCGATATCCGCCGCGGCAAGCTTCGCAGAATGCTCAAGCTCAAGCCCTATGTGCGTGTTATGGAAGCATCAAACGGCCTTTCGGGACTTATTGTCGAAAATACCCGTATTGAGGACGGAACATCTATAAAGGAATATGATGCCATGTGGGTCAGCAGCCTCTGCGATTCCACCTTCAAGGGCAAGCCTGATATAGAGCTGGTTGACCTCACAAGCCGCATAAATACCATCAATGAGATCATGGAGGTCACCTCCAAGCCAATCATTCTTGACGGTGATACAGGCGGAAAGATCGAGCATTTTGTTTATACCGTCAAGACCTTGGAACGCCTTGGTGTTTCTGCGATAATAGTAGAGGATAAAACAGGACTTAAGCAGAATTCGCTTTTCGGCACCGATGCAAAGCAGGTGCTTGATGATCCGAATGAGTTTGCCCGTAAAATTCATGCAGGAAAGCAGGCTCAGACCACCCGTGATTTCATGATATTTGCGCGTCTTGAAAGCCTTATTGCAGGAATGGGAATAGAAGATGCAATGATGCGTGCGCGTATTTACCTCAATGAAGGTGGGGCAGACGGAATCATGATCCACAGCCGCCATAAGGACGGCTCTGAGATCGTCGAATTTATGCGTGCATTCCGTGCGGAATATTCCGATGTGCCTGTGATTTTTGTCCCCACCTCGTATAACCATTTCACTGAAGAAGAGCTTCATGAAATAGGCGGCAATATAATCATTTATGCAAATCATCTTCTCAGAAGCGCATATCCCGCAATGGTCAACACTGCGAAGAAGATACTTGAATGCGGCCGCAGTAAAGAGGTTGATGATGTGTGCCTTTCGATAAAAGAGGTTCTGCGTCTGATACCTACCGAGAACTGATTAACAGGTGATTTATAATGATAGAGACAAAACAGTTTTATGATTCTCTCGTTCTGCGCGGACTCGATTTCTTTACAGGCGTGCCGGATTCTCTGCTTAAAAATTTCTGTGCCTGTGTTACGGAAAACAGCCCGAAGGAGCTTAATATAATCGCAGCCAATGAAGGCAATGCAGCTGCCATGGCGCTCGGCTATCATCTTTCAACAGGGAAATACGGCGTAGTGTATATGCAGAACAGCGGTGAGGGTAATATTGTAAATCCTCTTATGAGCCTTGCTGATGAGGATGTGTATTCCGTGCCGATGCTGCTGATAATCGGCTGGCGCGGTGAGCCCGGTGTAAAGGACGAGCCTCAGCATGTAAAGCAGGGAAAGGTGACTATCCCTCTGCTTGATGCAATGGGCGTAAAGAATATGATACTCGGCGATAACTGGAGCGAACAGCTTGACGAATGCATAGCATATATGAAGGAGACAAATCGTCCCTGTGCATTGGTAGTCCGCAAAAATACGTTCTCAGATTATTCGATGAAGAAGACAAAATCAGACCTTTCAATGACAAGGGAAGATGCTCTCTCGGCTATCCTCAATGAGCTTGAGAGTGATGACTTTATAGTTTCCACAACAGGCAAGACCTCGCGTGAGGTCTTCGAACTGCGCGAGGCAAGGGGAGAGGGTCATTCCAATGATTTCCTCACCGTAGGCGGCATGGGACATACAGCGTCCATAGCACTCGGCGCAGCGCTGGGAACAAAGAAGAATGTATGGTGCATCGACGGTGACGGTTCCTTCCTTATGCACATGGGAGGCTTTGCCGTTATCGCACAGAACGCACCTAAAAATTTCAAATACATAATCAATAACAACGGTGCACATGAATCTGTAGGCGGTCAGCCTACAGTCGGCATGGAAATAGATATTCCTGCGATCCTTCGCGCTGTGGGCTTTGAAACTGTTATCGAAGCGAAAACAAAGGAAGAGATTTCAGAGGGAATGAAGATCCTGCGCGATAATAAGCTTTGTGCGCTTGTTATCTCCACGCGTCAGGGTTCAAGAGAAGATCTTGGCAGACCGACAACAACCCCTCAGCAGAACAAGCTTGACATGATGAAAAAGTTTGCCGAGGCATAAGAACGAAAGGGAATAGGCATGAAAGCGGTTATATTTAATTCCGGACTTGGCAAGCGTATGGGTGTATACACCGAAAACGGGCACAAGTCAATGGTAAAGCTTAATAACGGAGAAACCATATTTGAGCGTCAGCTTCGCATGCTCAGCGAGGCAGGCATCACAGAGTTTCTTGTTACAGTCGGCCCTTTCAAGGAGCAGCTTATAAATGCAAGCAAGGCTCCCCATCTTGCACACTGTAATTTTACTTTTGTGGAAAACCCTGTTTATGATTCCACAAATTACATCTATTCAATGTACCTTGCGCGCGGCGGATTTGATGATGATGTCATAATGCTCCACGGCGATCTGGTGTTTGACCGCAGATTGCTCAGGGATGTGCTTGATTCGCCATTGAGGGATATCGCGACAGTCAACAGAAATCGTCCGCTTCCCGAAAAGGATTTCAAGGCAAGAGTTAAGGATGGCAAAATAACGGAGGTCTCCGTCAAAATATTTGACGAGGATTGCTTTGCTTTCCAGCCTATGTACAAGCTGAGCAGAGAAACCGTCGGCGCGTGGCTTCATAAGGTTGAAGAATTTGTAGAGGCAGGAAATACGGGAGTATATGCGGAAAATGCAATGAATGAGATATTCCCGTCTCTCGATGTGCGCGAGTTTTCCTATGACGGTTATTTCATTGACGAAATCGACTGTCCCGAGGATCTCGAAAGAGTATCCTCCGAGATTCGCCGCTTTGACTTTCGTGAGCAGCAGATCATCTGCAAGGATGCTTGCGATGCTGTCAGGGAAACTCTTGCAAAGCACCGCGCAAAGCGCCCTCTGGTCGTGTGCGATGCCGCATTCGATAAGCTTCCGATAGCAGAAGCATTGTCGGCTTTACTGGGCAACGCAGTATATTTTTCCGAATTTTCGCCTAATCCCAAATATGATGACGTGGTAAAGGGAGTAGAGCTGTTTTGCACCGAAAATTGCGATATGATCGTTTCGGTGGGCGGAGGCAGTGCAATAGACACCGCAAAAGCGATAAAGCTTTACAGTGCAGATAAACAAGGCGGTGAGTATATAAACAGCGAGCATTCCTTTAATCCCACTGTTCACATTGCGATTCCCACAACAGCAGGCACAGGCAGTGAGTCCACACGCTATGCTGTCATATATTATAAGGGCGAAAAGCAGTCGCTGACGCACGACAGCATTTTACCGGAATACGCAGTTCTGGATTCAAAATTACTCAAAACATTGCCGCTTGGCCAGAAGAAGGCAACCCTTCTCGATGCTCTTTGTCAGGCGATAGAGTCCATGTGGTCGGTAAATTCCGATGAAGAAAGCGAGCGGTATGCAAAAGAGGCTGTTTGCCTGATCAGAGACAATTATGCCGCATATCTTGACGGAGACAGCGAAGCTGCGAAAAAAATTTCCAAAGGCGCAAATCTTGCAGGCAAGGCAATAAATATAACACAGACGACCGCAGCTCATGCAATGAGCTATAAAATAACCTCGCTTTTCGGCATTCCTCACGGTGCGGCGGTAGCGTTCTGCCTGCCTCATGTGTGGAAATTTATCGAGGACAATATCGAAAGGTGCAATGACAAACGCGGAACAGAGCATCTTCGCTATGTACTCGAGGAACTAAAAAGCCTTGCAGGCGGTCTTGAGGGCTTCATTAAAATTTATGAAGCTATCGATATGCCGGCACCCTGTGAGTGTTCCGAAGAACAGCTGAGAGTGCTCACTGCATCGGTAAACCCGACAAGACTCGGCAATAATCCGGTAACACCGAGCGAGGTAGAGCTTGGTGTTATGTATAAAAACATTTTCACCTGTAAATGACAGCAGAAAATGTCAGATGTTTTGGAGGTTTTCATGGCAGAGTTAAGCAAGGAAAAAGCACTTGAACAGATAAAAGAGCTTCAGAAGATCGTAATGGACATGCTTCTTGATATATCGAAAGTATGCCGCGAAGCAGGACTTCGTTTTTACATGGCAGAAGGATCGCTCATCGGTGCGATAAGGCATAACGGCTTTATTCCGTGGGATGATGATGTCGATATCGCAATGCCGCGCGAAGATTACGAAAAGTTTCTTGAAATAGCTCAGAGCATGCTTGGCGAACGATATAAGATCCAGCACAGCACAACAGTTAAAAACTATTGGTCGCCCTTCATCAAGGTCAGACTGATTACCGATGATCCAAAGTTTCGCCAAATGCATATTGCCCATCTGACAGAGGATAACGGCCCTGTGGTGGATATTTTTCCGCTTGACAGCGTACCGAAAAAAACAAGCCTTTCCCAGCGTATAAACCGCAAAAAGATCGGTTTGTACAGAGGGATGATAACACGAAAGCTTGGATGTCTTCCCCATAACACATTAAGCAGTGCGGCGGCCTATTTCTTAAGCCGCTTTTTCACCCTTTCCACTCTCCACAGAAGGCTTGGAAAGCTGCATGTGAAATATAACTCTCCCGACAACAAATACATTGTAAACTGGGCAAGCTACTATTCGCTTGAAAAGGAAACATTCCCGAGAGAAGCCTTCGGAGAGCCGATGTTTGTTCCGTTCGAGGAGCATGAGATGCCTGTTCCCACAGATTATGATACAGTGCTAAAAACCATATATGGTGATTATATGACTCCGCCGCCGGAGGACAAACGAGTGATAAAGCATCATTTCGGAGCTGACGGCAGCGATTGAGGGGATAAACCGTGCGTTACATTAAAATTGCCTGTATTGCCGTTTTCAGAGCGGTGCTTACCGTGTGGTACGCATTTGTAAGACTGTTTGTAAAAAAAGGTGATGCAGTTGCTTTTATAAGCAGAGAGTCCGACAATATAACCGTGGAATTCTCTCTTATATCAAAAGAGCTGTCAAGGCGAAGGCCTGACACAGAGCAGATATTCTGCTGCAAGCGAGCGGCAAAATCCGAAATAGGGCTTGGATATATAAAGGAGCTTAACGCTCAGCTCAAAGCGCTTGCAAAAGCAAAGGTCGCCGTTATAGATACCTATTGTATTCCCGTGAGCATGCTTTCTCACAAGCGGCTCACCGTCATTCAGCTTTGGCATGCAATAACGATAATAAAGCAGTTTGGCTGGCAAACGGTAGGAAAAGCGGAGGGTACAAGCAAAGCTATGGCAAAAGCTATGCGAATGCACAGCGGCTACGATGCGGTAATAGCAGGCAGCGAGCAGATGCGCCCTATTCTGTCAAAAACCATGAATCAGCCGATAGAAAAGATATATGCGCTCGGATTGCCTCTTTCGGACAAGCTTCTTGCTGTTGACGGCGAAGCTGTAAGAGAGAGCTTTTTGAAAGCACACCCTGAGGCAGAGGGAAAGAAAATCATATCTTATGTCCCAACAATGAGAAGAAACTCACCTGTCCCGTGTGAGGAGCTGATAAATACCATCGACAGTGAAAAGGAATGCCTTTTTGTAAGTCTGCACCCTGTTGACCTTATGACCGAAATAAAACCGTGTCAGGGTGTGATAATCGACCCGTCATTCAGCTCACAGGATGCGGTCTTTTTTGCCGATGTAGTTGTTACTGATTACAGCGGCACATCGGCAGAGGCGGTATTGGCAAAAAAACCGCTGTTGTTTTATGTCCCCGATATAGATATATATCAGGCTGACTGCGGACTCAATGTCAATCCCGAAGAGCATTTTGAAAGCATTTCCTTCAGAAACGCCGAAAAGCTGTTTAAAATAATAAGAGACGAAAATTACGACGAAAAAACATTGCAGAAAGCAGGGGAAATGCTTGTTGGCAGCTGCGACGGCAAAAGCACGGCGCGCATTGCCGATATGGTAGAAAAAGCCCTCCAAAGCAACTAAAAAATTAAAATTTATCAAATAGTTTGATTTTGCAGGCCCGATAACGGAAAACAACGGTTTTTTGGTTGTCGGGCTCTATACATAAGTATAGACTGCACATTCGCACCTGCCGCATTCCTTTGGTACTGTCCAAAGCTACGGGGGGTACATTTTTTATGCCTTGATTCGGTAAATAATTCTGCTGCGAAAAAATATCCGTAAATTTTCGAAATTCTCAACAGTCAAAGTGCTGAAATTTATAATATATTTTTGTTGATACAAACCAAATGAAATCAAAACTTTCCACAACACGAAATCATGACAAAAGTATCACAAACCCCATGAAAACCGCGTAGTGCAAACGGTTTCGGCCGCTCCGGGTGTCTTTGGGCGACCTTGTCTGCGGCACAGCAACTTTCCAAAATCGAAAAAGCGCAGTGTTTCCATAACAGAAAGCGCACAGTTATGCAAAAAAACGCACTTGCGCGACTGTACATACTGTGGTATAATTTACCGGTAAATTATAGTCTGTTTCTGCGTTTGAGAACGATGTCACTGCGTGTTTACGAGGTGTTTTTTTAAAAAAATTGCAGGAACGGCTTGACAGGAGACGAAAAAAGTGAGACGCTTTACTTACTTACTTACTTACTTACTTACTTACTTACGGCATAACTGCGCCAAAATACAGAATAACAGCGGAACGCTGATCTGCTGCCCGGAGGCAGCGGGTCGGTGTTTTTGCGCATTTATTCCGATTTTTCCGCGAGGTTCTCCATGGTTGAGCGTACAGTCCATTGAAAATTAACAAGCGAGATATAGAAAAAAGAAGGTTTAAGTGAAAGGAAACGATAGCTATGAAAGCGATCAAAGAAATGTTCGGGCGTATGGATTTTCGCGGCATGAGAAAGCGCGCCATCGCCTCCGCTCTGGCGCTGCTGATGATATTCAGCATGGTGCCGACGGTCTGGCTTGCCGCCAATGCTGCTGATAACGACTACACCTGCGGAATGGAGGAGCACGCTCATACAGCCGAGTGCTATGCCGCCGAGGCGAGCTGCGGTGTCGAGGAAAGCGAGGAGCATACCCACTCTGCCGAATGCTATGCTCTTGTTTGCGGAAAGACCGAGCACGCCCACTCCGAGGCTTGCGAGGCTCCCGCTGAAAAGAGCGGCGAAAATAGTGGAAGCGACCTTTCTGCCATAGATGAAAACAGCGAAAGCGACATTGCGCTCATTGACGAAGACCAGCCCGAGGGCACCACACTTTCCGTCAGCGGCGTGTGGGACGTGGGCGGTACTCCCATAGCCTTCCCCGCCGCCGGTGCGGAGATAGAGTGGACAGACCTTGCATTCCCCAAGGAATATGAGGTCAGCGTCGCCGCGTCTTTCCCCTCCGGAACGGAAAAGTATATAAAGGTCACCCTCGCCCCCGGTCTTGTGTGGGTAAACAACGGCGCGGACGACCCTAATATACAGAATTATATAGACGGCGTAGACCCGCTGGCAGGTTCGAGCAGCTTTGCCGGCACTACGTTCCAGGACGGCTATTACGTCTATCATATGAAGGACACCACCTCCGAGGCGGGTACCGTGTTCACGGTCAAGCTCAATACCGAGATGGACTATGCCGAGATTCAGAATGCCATCACCGTGGAGGCTTCATATATACCCGAAGGGGAAACCGAGGCGCAGACCGCGCAGGTCGCCCTTTCTTCCCTCGCCTGCGGTCAGTTGACAGCCGGATACACAGGCAGATCCCTTGTCCAATATCAGCAGAATACAGCTTCCGCCAAGCAGGGCGAGACCGCGAGCGGCTTCCTCGCAAATGTTTATAACCTTTCCCACCAACAATGGTTCAGCCGTTGCGTTGAAGAGGTGACCTTTACGGTCGAGGTCACCGCTCCCAGTGAGGACGCGCCGCAGCTTGACGTAAGCCGCTGTATTGCTCAAGCTTCGAGTGTACAGAGTGGCTCAAATTCAGCCGAGTTGTTTGGAGAGCCGGTCAGTAACGGCGCCGTCACCACATATACGTTCAAAAAGGAGAACTTCCGAAGCAGCTACTACGGAATCAATGTGGAATGGCTGGTTCCGGAGGACGCCCCGGTGGGTTCGGAATATACCGCCGTGTGTACCGGAATCAGCTTTAAGCTGCTGGGCAATGATAATGAGTACAGCGTAAATCCCACCACAAATTATCTCAAAATCAACGTCCTTGACGCCCAGGCGATAAATACAGACATAAGAAGCTCGAGCGGTAATATTACATTCTATGCGGGGGCGAACGGCAACGAGATCAGGCGTTTCGGAAGGGCTTGCTTCTACAACGCGGGAACCGATCCTTCAAAGCCGATGGTGGTGGAGTACACCTTCCCCGACGAGCTGGACGTCTGCGCCGTGCAGCTTTATGAGCCGCATCTTTCCGGCGCAGCCTTTACGAAGTTTGAGTATATGCTCCAGGGCGGGGAATGGCAGGAAAAGACCCTTTCCATTCCCGCGAAAGCTGGCGCGCAGGTCACCAAGGCCGATCTGGGCATAGCCGATGACCAGTACCTGAAGGGGCTGAAGGTCTACTACGATTTTGAAACGGCTGACGAAAATATAGGCTTGAATCCGGGTTCAGATAATAAAAATGCCCAGTGTACATCAGTTTTGGGAAAGAACAAGAACAATAAAACAAGCGAAAGCGTTACGACGAATGTCAAGATAAAAAATATTGACGGAACGTCGTTTATGTCAGCAGGCGCAGAGGTTACCAAGGTCGAAACATCCTTTACAACTTCCTTTAGGGCCGGCAACTATTCTACTATTCGTGTACCCACAAGCGACGAACCGGTTTACACTGCCGGACAAACCATAGACTTTAATATTCCGTTAAGGGCACTCGCTGTTGCTGGAGATATATCATATTTGAATGCGACCTATTATCCCCTCATCTATATAAGGGATGAGACCGGGCTGGGCATTTCAAATGTTGCTCTCAAGAATACCAAAGGTGTAGACCTGTTCGCAAAGCACGGCTTGAAGGCTGAGTTTTCTCACACCGAGGCGGACGGCACGAAGGTCTACAAGATCGACACCTCGCCCCTTGCCAACCTCACCGAGGCGCAGGGAAAATACGACGCCGCCATAGGCTATATCAATCCGCTGCAGGGTTATCCGTACTCCACCGTCGGTCTTAACCTGACCTATTCGGTGGATGTACCCGGAAGCTATAACGACGGCGGCATAACCCATTATCTTTCAAACGCGATATTCTTCGCTTCCGCCGCCGACGGTGAGTTTACCTATGCATCGCAGGCCGTCAGAGATACCTACGGCGTGGACAACGGCGCGGGAAAGAGCGTATATTATGACGCTGACAGGCGCGAAAATAGAGGCACCTACAAGATTCTCGGCAGAGAGGATGTAACCGTCTCCTTTGCCGCCAAGCGCGCCGTCGCGGAGGATTACGAGACTTACAGCTCATCGAATCCCATTCAGGTGGAGGCCGGCGCGGCTTACAACGTAAAGACCACCATAAAGAATAACTCCGGTCAGGCAAGCCTCACCGGCGCGGAAAACGCCACCACCGTCTATATCCCCATCCCCAAGCAGGGCGAAAACTGGGGACTTGGCAACAGAGGAATTGATGAAAACGGAGACGAAATTAATTCCTTTGCCTTCTCCATGAACCTCACCGGCAATATCACAAATCCCGACCCCACTAAGTTCACCATCAGCTACGGCACTGTTCCCGCGAGCTTTGCCGCTAACGCCAAGGCCGACGCCGTTGTGCAGAGCCTTGACGCTGTAACGAATTGGAGCAGCACCTATTCAGCGGACACAAACTGCGTGCGAATAGTCGCCCAGGGTCTGGACGCCGATACCGGCTATGACTTTGTCATGAACCTGACGGTGGATAATTCCGCTGAGAACCAGCAGTTTGACGAGTACAGCGCAATTTATCACCAGACCTATGTTGCAAATGACATCCGCTATACCGGCGACTTCACCGGCGATAAGGTCGGCTTCAAGGTCGTTTGGGGCAGCATAAACGGCCGCGTCTTTAAGGACAACAACGGCGACGGAATATATAATGCCGGGGACGAGGTGGGTTTCCTTGCCACCGTCGATCTGATAGACGGTAGTACCCGCCATCATCTTTTAACCGATGCAGACGGCCTGTACAGAAAGACACAACTCAACGCCGTCACCTACGGTGTCGATGTTACCGGCATACCCTCCGGCCTTGTGCTTCCTGAGGACTTTGAGGACACAATTACGATTCCTCAGGTGATCGACGGGCGCACGACCTATGATATCACCCTTGATATCCCCCTGCTGCCGACCCATACGATTTCCTACGAGTTTACCACCGACAGCGAAACACCCGAGGACGTTACCGCTCCCGTGGGCGAATCCGTCTTAGCGGGCGTTGAGTACACCGTCGAAACCATTGCCAACGTGATCGGCTACACCTTCGACGGCTGGTACAAGGACGCCTACGGCAGCGGCGATAAGATAAGCGGCAATCAGACCGCCACCTCAAGCGTGACTTATATCGGCAAGTGGACTATCAACAAGTACACCATCGACTTTGATTCTAACGGTGGCTCTGAGGTTGCAGACATCACTGCCGATTACGGCACAGCTGTCACCGCACCTGCCGACCCCACAAGAGAAGGCTACACCTTCAAGGGTTGGGATAAGAATATCCCTGCTACTATCCCTGCAGAGGATATCACCATCACCGCTCAGTGGGAGATAAACGAATACACCATCGATTTCGATTCTAACGGCGGCTCTGAGGTTGCTGATATCACCGCCGACTACGGCACCGCTGTTACAGCTCCTGCCGACCCCACCAAGACCGGCTACACCTTCAAGGGCTGGGATAAGGAAATTCCTGCAACTATTCCTGCAGAGGATATTACCATCACCGCTCAGTGGGATATCAACGAATACACCATCACCTTTGACACCAAGGGCGGTACTGAGATAGCCCCCATCACCGCCGACTACGGTACTGCTGTTACAGCTCCTGCCGATCCCACCAAGACCGGCTACACCTTCAAGGGCTGGGATGTCGAGATTCCCGACACCATGCCCGCCGAGGATATTACCATCACCGCTAAGTGGGAAGTAATTCAGTACACCATCGATTTTGATTCTAACGGCGGCTCTGAGGTTGCAGACATTACTGCCGACTACGGTACTGCTGTTACAGCTCCTGCCGATCCCACCAAGACCGGCTACACCTTCAAGGGTTGGGATAAGGATATCCCTGCAACTATCCCCAGTGAGAACATAACCATCACCGCTCAGTGGGAGATAAACGAATACACCATCGATTTCGACTCTAACGGTGGTTCTGAGGTTGCAGACATCACCGCCGACTACGGCACCGCTGTCACCGCACCTGCCGACCCCACAAGAGAAGGCTACACCTTCAAGGGTTGGGATGTCGAGATTCCCGACACCATGCCCGCCGAGGATATTACCATCACCGCTAAGTGGGAGATAAACAACTACGATGTCACCTACGCCTGGAACGATGCACCCGATGCCGCCGTTCTCCCCGAAGCTGACACCGTACCTTACAAAACAGAGTACAGCGCCAAGGCACCCAATGCCTGCACCGGCTACACCTTCGACGGCTGGTACACCGACGAAAGCTGTACCACTGCCTATACCGACGGCACCGCCATCACTGAGGACACCACCCTCTACGGCAGGTGGACACGCAACACCGTTGACATCACAGGCTCAGTTACATGGGTCGAAAACGGCGAAGGCTTCACCCGTCCCGAAACAGTGACGGTAAATATTCTGCAGAACGGCACAGAGGTCAGCTCTACCGATGTAATCGTTGATACCGCTGACAGCCAGAGCTTTACCTTTATCGGCCTGCCCGAATACAGCGAGGACGGCACTGTGAAGTATGAGTACACCGTCGAGCAGAATGCAGCACCTGCAAACTATGTTGAAACCGTTTCAGGCTTTGAGATAGTCAACACCTATAATGTAAACACATACAAGATCACTGTTCTGTGGGATCACACAGGCGCACCGACAGCCGAAAAGGTCACCGAGGCGACTGTTATCCTCAACCGCGACGGCAGCGGCTACAAGACCGCTACCCTCACCGAGAGCAATCCCACCGGAACGACTACCATTCCTCGCCTTGAGGCAGACGGTCACACATTCAGCATCGTGCAGAATGCCATCGCAGGCTATGAGACCACATACGGCGAGCCTGAGGGCGTTGATACCGATAACGACGGCACAGTCGATGCAGTCGCATACACCATTACAAATACCTATATCATGCCCAAGATAACAGTCAGCGGCGAGATATTCTGGGAGGCTGTTCCCGACGGCGAAGATGTCCCCGACATCACCGTTAACCTCATTAAGGACGGCGAAGTTATCGATACTGCAGAGGTTTCCGCAGGCAATATCTCCTATCAGTTCACCGACCTTGACCGCTACAGCGAAGACGGCACCGCTATCGAATACACGGTTGAGGTTGAGGAGATAGCAAGCTACAATTCGGATTATTCCGAGGCAGAAACCGATGAAAACGGCAATATCGCTGTCAATATCACAAACACAGGCGATTTCGCTTATGGTACACTTACTCTTATCAACACCATAATCGGCGGCGATGATGAATTTACCTTTATCGTAACCGTTGGCAAGAATGTCGGTATGAGACGCGCTCTTGTGCAGTACCCATACAAGGGCACCTACAGCGGCTTTATCACTGCAGGCGAGCCTATGGAGATAACTCTCCGAAGCGGCGAATATATCACGATCTCCGATATGCTTGTCGGCGTTGGTTATTCGATAGAGCAGAAGGCTCACCCCGACTACTACACCACCCCTGCAAGCCTTACTGCCGAAGGCGTTATCTCAGCCGATGAGACTGTTGAGCCTTTTGTAAACTCCAAGATACCCACAGGCACGCTGAGCATAGCGACCAAGGTCACAGGCTCTGCTGCCGATGAGAACACCATCTTTGAGTACAAGGTAACGCTCGATTCCGATGAGAGCTTCGAATACGTAATCGGCGAGACCAAGGGAACTCTCAAGAGCGGCGATGTTCTCAGACTCAAGCACGGCGAGATTGCTGTTATAAGCGGCATCAAGGAAGAGACCGCTTATAACGTTGAACAGGTCGCAGATCAGGGTTACAAGATGACCAGCACCGGTGCATCCGGCAAGGTCACTGCACAGGGCATAACCGCAAGCTTCCTTAACACAAAGAACAGCTCTGTTGCGGGAGGCTCCGATGTTGCTCCCGATACCGGCGACTACGGCAAGGGAAGTCTTATTGCTGTCTATGTAATGCAGATGGCAATGCTTATGATGCTGTTCTGTGCATGGCGAATGAAGCGCCGCAGCGAAGAAGACTGATTTTCTAAGCTAATCTGAAAGCAGGGAGAGGATACGATTCCTCTCCCTGCTTTGGAGTTATAGGGTGAAAAATTGAGGTTACAGATAAAAAAGGTAGACCGTCTTTGCATGGATAGATTCTGTGCCGATGACGATATCTGCACTTCTGCTTATGATATCCATATTAAAAAATATCATTAAAAAATTTCAAAATCTTGTCATTCATACTCATTATTTTGATAAGCATAATATAATTGCAAACGCAAACAAAATGATGATTTATCAAGGAGTGTAGAATAATATGGCAAGAAACAACAATCAGGTTATGGTTCCTGAGGCTCGCGAGGCTCTCAACCGTTTCAAGATGGAAGCTGCAAACGAAGTAGGCGTTGACCTCAAGGAAGGCTACAACGGTCACCTCACCTCCAGAGAAGCAGGCTCTGTCGGCGGACAGATGGTCAAGAAAATGATCGAGTCCTACGAGAACAACCTTAAGTAACTGAACTTTATAATAAAGCTCAAAAAAGGCACAGCGGATAACATTATCCGCTGTGCCTTTTGATGATTTTTAAAAGTATCGTCTTGCTTGTGTAGTTACTTGGTCTCTTCGAGCTGTTTTTTCACAGCGGCCATTTGCTCTTTGTGATAATCTATCTGAGTGCGGAGAGCATCGATTCGTGCTTTGTATGTATTGCTTACGCGCTCAAATTCGCCGTTGTCCTGAACGCGGCGCTGAGTAACCTTTTTCTTGAAGGAAAGCTCGCTGAGCAGATTGTAAAGACAAAACAGGGTGAAAAGTCCGAAAATAATGATAAGCGGCCACATAAGCCATGCGGGCTTATTGAGCAGCAGAAGAACAAAGAAGATAAGAGTAAGGAAAGCAAAAATGCCAAACCATACGATTTCTACAACAGGCGGTGTTGATTTCACCTGATATGAGACAAAGCCCTTGCGCTTTTCTCTGTAATCCTCAAGCTCGGCAAGCTGCGCGTCGAGGTCCTTGACAGCCGATTTGCATGCATCGCTGTGCTGAGTCAGGCGCTGATTAAGCTGCTCACGGATAAGAAAGGATACGTTAGGATCGACAGCAGGCTGCTCGGGTACAGGCGCAGGTGCAGGGGCAGGAGCAGGCACCGGTACAGAAGGCTGTTCCTGCTCTTTTTGTTTGGAAGAGATCTCGTAAAGATCGACAACAGGAGTTTCGACAACAGACACAGCAGTGGTGTCTGCAGGCTCATCGCCGAATACAGCCAGCTTTCCGCCGACCTTACGTTCGTACTCTGATTTTCTGCGTTCATCGAGATATTTGGAATAATTTTCCTTCATGGAAAGAAGAGGGATCTCATCGGCATTACGTATGGCGTTGGCATAATCGACAGCATAATCACTGCCGTTGTAATCGGTAAAGTTTTTTGTTCCGCTGCGGACGATACCCCAATGGCATCTGTAATCATCGGGAAAAAGCACAGCAGCATTACGAAACGCCTTCTCAGCGCGATCATAGCACTCGGCTGTGAGAAGACCCTCGGCGTATGCCAGCTTTGATTCAAGCTCGGCACCGCTGGCGACAACAGGTGTCTGGGTAGGCTGTGAAACATTTATAACAGGCTTGATTGTAATCTCAACACCGCATTTAGGGCAGCGAATAGATGCACGGTCATCTTCAGTCATTATCCATATTCCGCATCCGGTACAAACGACCTTAACCTTTGACATAAGCTCACCTCATTTTACAAAATATGAGACATCTATCATATTATAACAGTAAAAAATAAAATATTCAAGAAGAATACAGAGAGCTTTAAACTTAATATACTTGATTTGTTCACATAAATAAGATATAATATCAGACAATGATAAAAGATTGTTCGGAGGTTTAATAAAATGATAGAATCAAATGCAAAGATATTGAAGATAGTTCTTTCCCTGCTGGCGATCGTTTCTGTTGTACTTATAATTGTTTTTGCTTCGAACGGCGGAAAAGAGACAAAGCCCGAAGATGAGAATTATGAGTATGTAGAAGACGGCGACGATATGATGAGTGATTTCTCATCCGAAGATCTTAACTACGAATTCAATGATCTGAGCGACAGCGATATTACCGGCTCGGACAGCGATATGTAAGGCAGCAAGACTGAAAATTTAATGATTTTATAAAACATCACGATCCTCACTGCTTCGCTCAGTGAGGATTTTTTTAATTTTTTATGATATATGTGTTGACAAATAAAAATACAAATGCTATATTGGTATTGTTCTTAAAACAATAGTGTTTTCAAGGCAGTAATTTAAAAAGACTATTGGGAGGTAATCGAATTGACCATTCAGTTCAAGAAGGGAGTCCTTGAATTGTGCATTCTTTCAATGCTCAGTCGTAACGATCATTACGGATACGATGTAGCATTCAAGTTGTCACAGTCCATCGACCTGGCAGACGGCTCGGTATATCCTGTACTGAGAAGACTTAAACAGGAAGGCTGCGTGACCTCATATCTTGAGGAAGCATCGGGTGGTCCGCCCAGAAAGTATTATGCAATTACCAAGCAGGGTGAGGAGCTGCTTGGAGAACTCACCGGCGAGTGGAATATGCTGGTCGGCAGAGTGAACGGAATCATAGAAAACGGAGGGGTAGAATGATGAACAAAAATGAATTTTTGTGTCAGCTTGAAAATTCACTTCTCAGACTGAGTAAATCGGACAGAGATGATATACTGCTTGATTATGAGGAACACTTCCGCGCAGGTGCAGAAAAGGGCATGACAGAGGAAGAGGTTGCTGAAAGCCTCGGTAATCCCGGCACCATTGCAGAGCAGTATCTTGAAAATCTTCCTGCAGATGCAAAGGGTGCACCTGCAAGAACAGAAGATAGTGAAGTACAGGCGATTGCACTGCCTGAGCTTGCAGCACCGCAGGAGTTTTTCGAGCAAAAGACTCAGCCTGTTCAGCCTGAGAGTCGTATCAGCGGCGGCAGGAAATTTGCAAATGTGGTGTTCTGGATAGCGGCAGTAGCGACTGTCATTGTCCTTATATACTGCTGGATTGCAATGCTTGGCTGTGTTATCGGTTCCTTTATCGGTGCAGCGGCGCTTATAGGCTGTTCGTTCTTCTTTGTAAAAAGCAGTATTTCGCTGTTTATCGGAATGATTCTTATCGGAGCAGGTCTTATATGCTTTGCCGTAATCATAATACACGCGCTTAAATATACAATGCGCGGCCTTAAAAAGCTTATCAAAGTATTTAAGAACACAAGCAACAAGATTATGGGGAGGGTGCAGTAATGAATGTTAAGAAAATCATAATAACTCTTCTGGTGCTTACTCTTGTGATGATCGGATGCTTTGTTTCAGGCGGTATAGCAGTTACAAAGGGCACGATAGATATTGTGAAGGATGTTGATTTTGATGCGCTTCTTTCCGATTTCGAATTAAAGGACGGCATAGAAACACTGATAACCTACGCACAGAACGCATCAGGCGGAGAAATGGTGACATACAACAGTCAGTATATAAACAACCCGTATTCAGTAGAAATTGCTGAGACACACGGTGTTACCGAATCGCTGGTCATCAAAAATTTCGGCTTTAATATTGAGATAGAGGAAGCCGCAGGCACTTCGCTGAGCGTTGAATTTAAGGGAAAGTTCCCTGCAAGCATGCTCGGAGATAAGGTTTTTACCTATGAGATCAATGCCGATAAAAAGGAGCTGACCATAGAAGGCGCCGAGATAAAGAATATCTTCAATTCAAGCGTCGGAACTGTCAAGATAAAGATACCTGCTGAGTGCTACAAAAATATCGAAATAAAGAACTGTGCGGGTGAGTTGGATATTTTTTATCTCAATACCGAAGCGCTGCTGATTAAAAATTTTGCGGGCGAGATCGACGGAGAACATGTGAATGCAGATGAACTCAGCATTTACGCCTCGACCGGAGAAGCTGATTTAAAGGGAAGCTTCGGCAGATACGACATCGATAACTGTATCGGCAAATATGAATTTGAGTCAGTGTCTGCACCCGAAGGAGACAGCACTGTCAGCAATTGTATAGGTGAGCTTGAATTTTCAATGCCTAAAAATACATCTCTTTACATTATAGACGACAGCACACTGTCAAAAATCAACTGCAAGCTGGAGGCGAATGCATCGGGCAAGCAGTTTGAGATACACAACTATGTCGGTGAGATAGTTTTTGAGGAAGATTGATTCTATAACCTTTCTGTGTTATCATAATATGGTAACACAGAAAGGAGAATTACCTATGTTTAATGAAATATCAGTATACTCTCTTAATGAAAATCCGTTTGATGCAATCAACAATCAGTGGATGCTCATCACAGCAGGCAAAGAGAAAGTCAATACCATGACCGCAAGCTGGGGCGGTCTCGGAATAATGTGGAACAAAGAGGTTGCCACATGCTTTATCCGCCCCCAGAGATACACCTTTGAGTTTGTGGAAAATGAAGAATATTTTTCTCTCTGCTTCTTTGGCAGCGGACAGAGAGAGGCGCTCAAGCTCTGCGGTACGTTAAGCGGCAGAGACTGCGATAAGATAGCGCAGGCAGGACTGCATGTTGTAAAGGGTGAGCTTGCGCCTTACTTTGAGGAAGCGGAAACGGTTCTTATATGCAGAAAAATATATAAGGACAGAATCAAACCCGAAGGCTTTATCGATCCGTCAATAGAAAAAAATTACGCAAACGGTGATTATCACTATGTATATATGGGTGAGATCGTCAAGTGTTTGAAAAGAGTCTGAAAATAGAATTTAAGGGGCATTGATTTCAATGCCCCTTAAAATTTACCTTCTGTTTACAATACAACTGTAAAGCAGCGTTATAATTTCACAGACTAAGGAGCGTGAAAAGATGGGCACAACACTGTTCGCGGATATAAATGACAGAATAAGTCCCAATAAAAAGGACGCATTGACAGAGGAAGAATTGTGGGATGTGATCGATTCGGTGCGTGACAGTTATTTTCTGGGCAATGAATATGGTGAAACAATAGATGAGTGCATGACCGATTTCTTCGATCAGATGACGCCTGAGTGGATAGCTTTTCAGTCAAAGGACGGCACCTGCTATGTAAACTGCTCCGGCATAAGTGACATTGATGGCGAGGACGTTGAGATAGCACTGCAGTTTATGATGAGTGACGATTTGCGATCCTTCGCACTTGTTGCAATGACAGTGAACGAAGAGCCTCAGACCGATGAATTTATAGAGGAATTTCAGGCGGCATTTTCAAATGAATGAGGGTGAAAAAATGAACAGGATGAGATTGGCAAAGCCTGAGGACGCGGCAGGCCTGCTTGATATATATTCGTATTATGTGGAGGAAACCTGCGTATCCTTTGAGCAGCAGACTCCATCGGCTGAGGAGTTTGCGGAACGGATAAGAAATATATCCGCAGTATATCCTTATGTTGTTTATGAAACCGACGGAAAGATAGTCGGTTACGCTTATGCGGCAAGATATGCAGTCAGAGCATCATATTGCTACGACGTTGAGGTTTCGATATATGTGCATGAAGCCTATCATGCAAAGGGTGTGGCAAAGAAGCTGTATGACGCGGTTTTTGAACTGCTCGCAGAGCAGGGGCTTTATAATGCATACTCAGGAATAACGGTGCCGAATGAAAAGAGCCACCGTTTCCATGAAAAATACGGCTTTGAATTTGTCGGTGTGTTTCCCGATGCAGGCTACAAGCACGGGAAATGGCGTGATGTGGAGTGGATGGCAAAAAAAATAAGACCTCTTGACGAAAACCCCGAAAAGCCGAAAACCATAAAGGAGCTCGACGCCGAATTTATAGAAGCCGTGCTCAAACGAAACAGTTAAAAATATAAAAGCTTTGCAAACGTTCTTTTTCAATGAACCTTCAAATACAATTTACAGAAAAGTATAAGGAGGTATATTGATGAAGAGATTGATTGCAAAGCTTTTTTCGTTTTTGCTTATGTGTGTTATGGTGTTTTCCGTAACCTGCAGATTATCAGAAAACTTTCCTGCTGTTTACAGAATAACGGGCATTAAGGGTGAATACAGAGAAAACAATAGCTATGAGGTTTATACAAACCGAACCGAAAGCGAAAAAATGATATTGAGGCTTCCCCATGCAGGAAAAGCTATAAGAGCCATGACAGAGCCGAAGGGATTTGCCTTGTGTGCGGCATTATATCTTATATTGCTGTTCATCGGAAGAAAAAGAAATACACCGCAGAAGGAAAACCATACTGCGGTGTATAGACGTTCGTTTGATTACGACAGTGCTTCGGTCGAGGATACAGTGTCGGAAGGAGAAGCAGAGGAGGGTATGTCTGATCCTGATGCATCACTGCCTGACACCTGGTACACATACTCATAGTCATCCATGCTTGCATGAAGGATAGTGACACGTTCAAGGGCAGTCTGTATCTGAGGATCCTCAGCGTCCGTAAGGTGGAAACGATTCTCGCGCTGATAATCGGTCAGAATTACCTCAAAGGTGGGGACAATGCGTCCGTTTGAAACAACAGAGCCGGTTGCTGTTTTCCAGCCGGAGGTGGTAAGTCTTACAGCGGCACCGGAAGAAAGCGGAAAAACCTTCTGTATGGTAAGCAAACCTGCTGTGCTTACACCGATAACATCACCGCGGTTGTAGTCGGCAACAGCGCTTGCAAAAAGCTCGGCAGCACCGCAGGTGTTCTCATTTACAATAACTGCAAGGGCGATCTTATTTTCGCTGGATATATCCGACTTATAGAAAGCGGTGGATTTGCCCTCGGAATCAACGGTAAGCATAATGTTGCCTGCAGGAAGCAGGGTATCAAGGATCTCGCATGCGCTTTCAAAGGAACCACCCTTGTTGTCGCGCACATCGAGAATAAGGCCTGTAATGCTCTGATCCTTAAGACTGCTCAGCGCAGATGCAAACTGTGATGGAGTATTATCGATAAACTCGGTGATCCTTATACATCCTACATTCTCGGATATCATTCGGTATTCAACAGAGGAAACCGTGTAGTAATCCTTTTTTATGTTAAACTGATAATTTCCTCCATCTCGGCGTACAACAAACTTTACGGAAGAGGAATCGGCAAGGTTCAGCTTTGAAACCGCTGCGCTGTAGCCTATCTCAAGCACCTTGATGCCGTCAACAGAGGTAATAACATCACCCTTCTGAACACCCTTATTTTCAGCCGGAGAATCGCTGTGAACACGGTTTACAATAATATTTCCGTCGGTGTTCTGAGAAATATCCATGCCAAGACCGTAGTCTGTGCCGGCGGTGTGAGAGACATATTTGCTGTATTCTTCCTTGTTGAGAAAGTGAGCGTACGGGTCGCCGAGACCTGCGGCATAACCGCTCATCAGGGATTCGTTAAGCTGCTGTTCGTCGATTTCGTACATCAGACTCAGACGAGCCTGTGAATCCAGCTCGCTGAGATCCTCGTACATATCCTGTCTTTCAATAACCGCAGACATGCGCTTGTTGAAAGAATTCATAGCAATTGTATAGGTGGCGGATACAGCAATAGCTGTTATGATAAGAGCTATTGAGAGCGCCAGTCCCAATGATATTTTTTTATTCATAGAAACCTACCCGATATCAATAAAATTGGCGAAATACAGCTTCGCCGTCATGTATTTTACATCAAAGACCGGCAGAGGTCAAGTGCTCTGCCGGTCAGTGTCATATTAGGATAAGATCAGACATACTTTTTGGGATTTACAGCGGTGCCATTGACTCGGATCTCAAAATGGAGATGAGGGCCGGTGGAGTGACCGGTAGAGCCGCACAGACCAATGGTCTGACCCTTTGCGACATACTGTCCAACGCTTACAAGCCTCTTGGAAAGATGAGCGTAAACAGTCATATATCCGCCGCCGTGGTTGATGATAACATAGTTGCCATAGCTGGAATTATACGCACTGGTAGTGATTTTTCCTTCGTTGGAAGCAACGATCTTTGCACCCATGGGAGAACCGATATCGATACCCTTATGGAGCTTGCCCCAGCGCATTCCGTAGGGAGATGTGATATGACCGTAACCGGGAGCGGGCCATTTAAAGCCGCCGCCGACAAAGGAAGAACCAACGTCTTTCTTTGTTTCTGCAGCAATAAGAGCATCAAGCTGAGCTTTTGCTACAGTCATTTTTTCATCGATCTTCTTCTGCTCTTCTTCAAGAGCCTTCTGATCCTTCTCTATTTCCGCAAGAAGATCTTCTGCCTTTTTCTTTTCGTCATCAAGCTCAGTCTTCTTGGAGTTGAGGGTTACTCTCTGCTCATCGAGAGCAAGACGCTTTGCCTCAACGGTGGACATTTTGTCCTCAAAGGTTGCCATATCAATGGTAATTGCATCGACAATTGCCTGATCGTGCTCCGCCATTTTTTCTATGTAATACATACGAGTGAGAAGGTCATCGTAGTTTTCGGTGCTGAGGAGAACCTCAAGACCTCCGGTAATATCTCCGGACATATACATAGCGCGAAGTCTCTGCTTGAAATTATAATAATTTTCGTCGATCTTCTCTTCGCGCAGATTGATCTCAGCCTCAAGAGCGGAGATCTCAGCCTCGGTAGCCTCAATGCTTGCGTTGATGGTATCTACCTGTGACTGAAGGTTGTCTACAAGAGAGTTGATGGTATCAAGCTCTTCCTGAGCTGAAGCAGCTCTTTCGCGGATGGTTGAAAGTCGGCTTTTGATATTTGCCTGCTGCTTTTCAAGATCCTTCTGCTTTGCCTGAAGCTCAGACTGTGTAGCAGCGTTTACGGTAACGACGCCGGATGTGCTCTTTTCGGGAGCAAGGAAAATACAGAATGACATAAGGGAGAGAACAACGATAAGGCCGACCATTATTTTCTTAGTCATTATTTAATCCTCCGTCCTTCTTAAGATATTTGCTTATGGATATAAGGCTTCCGCCGGCACCGGCAAGGATGCCTGCACCAACGAATGCAAGGAGAACGACCCACCAAAGGTCGCCGAAGCTGAGAACGGACATTGTGGAGAAGGATGCCTTGACTGCCTTTACCGCAGTCTGGTATACATACCAGATAAGACCGAAGGATACAGTACCGGAGATTATACCGATTATCATACCTTCGACAAGGAAGGGCAGCCTGATGAACCAGTCGGTAGCACCGACCGATTTCATAATGCCTATCTCAAGCTTTCTTACATACATTGTAAGCTTGATGGTATTTGTTATGATAAACAGAGAAACGATAAACAAGAGGCCGACGATCCAGAAACCGACAACAGAAACGATCTTGTTTATATTGTTGAGCCTTGTAACAAACTCGCGCTTGTCGCTGACATGCTGAACGAAGCTGTTCTGCTTGATAAGCTCTATCGTGGTGTCAAACTGAGAGATATCATTGAAGGTGACCTTAAAGGCATGGGGAAGGAACTCAGCGGTTTGTCCGAGAACATTGGTGTCAAGGATCTCCTGAGTATCGCTCATGCCCTGCATGATGCTGAGAAAAGCATCGTCACTGGAGATAAATTCAAGCTCGTTTATGTTGTTGATCTCAGTAAGCTGAGCACGTGCGACCTGAATATCGGTTTCGCTGATATTGTCGTTTAAAAAAACCATAACAGCGTTCTTGTCGGTCAAGTACCCCATAGCATTTGAAATGTTGACCGAAACAAGAGCGGCGCAGCCCATGAGAAGAAGACAGCATATAAGAACACCCATTGACGCTACACTCATGAGACGATTTGTCCAAAGATTGCGGAAGCCTTCTTTAACAAGATATTTAAAACTGCTAAGCATAGAATTCCACCTCCGGACCGCTGTCTGCAACGAGTTCGCCATCCTGGATCTCGATTATTCGTCTGTGGAATCTCTTGACCAGGGAATGCTCGTGAGTAACCATAAGAATGGTGGTGCCTCGGCGGTTGATTTCATTGAGCATATCAACGATTTCAAAGCTCATACGGGGGTCGACATTTCCCGTAGGCTCGTCCGCAATAATAAGCGCAGGGTTGTTTATAAGTGCGCGCGCAAGACCTACACGCTGCTGCTCACCGCCGGAAAGCTCCTTCGGATAGCATCTGGCCTTGTCGCTTAAACCGACCAGACCGAGAACATAAGGTACTTTTTTTCGCACAGCCTTGGAGCTCATGCCGATAACACGCATAGCAAAGGCAACATTATCGAAAACCGTCATGTTTGGTATAAGACGGAAATCCTGGAAAACAATACCCATAGTTCGTCTGTAATAGGGAAGATCCTTATGGCGCAATGTTGAAAGCTTATGACCTGCGACAATGATCTCTCCCGAGGAAGGAAGCTCTTCGCGCATAACAAGCTTTAAAAGGGTGGATTTGCCCGATCCCGAAGAACCGACAATAAAGACAAATTCGCCCTCGTTTACATAAAGATTGAAATCCTTAAGAGCCTTGGTGCCGTTGTCGTAGGTCTTATAGACGTTACGAAATTCTATCATTAAGGGTTAACACTCCTTTTATCCAGTCGTGATGCGATTTATAGGATTTAACACAATGTGAAGAATGATTAAGTGTCTTTGAAAATTATAATACAGAAATGGCTTCCATTTGTTACATAATTGTTACGAAAAACGTTTATAATACAGAAAGTTCGAAGAATGAAAGCGAAAAAAAAACAGTGAAAATCGCGTTGTGTGAAGATTGGGTGAAAAAGCTTGCCGATATTCAATAAAAGTTTGTCGTCAGTTATAAAACAATCATATCAAACATATAGAGAGCGGCATAAATATACCGCTCTCTTGAGAAATTGTAAATTTTTTATTTCCTGTATCTTCTGGGGGAAGAAGCAGGCTGTTTTTTGTTCTGAGAAAGGTATGAAAGAGCAAGCACAGCAATTATAAGAACAGCGATAACGCCTATGCTTATGTAAAGGCGAAGCTTTTTGGTGGAATTTATCTTTTCTGTGCGCGTATCCGAATCATCGATCTCTTCATAATCGGTGTTGGAAACAATGTCATAACCGCCGTAAATTTCTATTTTATCGCCATAAAGAGGTGTAAAAAAGCTTTTTGCCGTTTCAATCTCCGAACTGCCTACCCTTATTTCAACAATGTTCTCTTCTTCAACTATATTGGCAAAATTAACAAGGAAATTATATTTGTTGTTATCGCAGTTGTAAGTGATCTCGTCAACTATATCCTGCAGCTCTTTATAGCTGTATTTAACGGTAGTGAAGGTTATAACTTCGGGCATGCCCGAGGTTTTTTTGATTTCCGCACGGTTTGCATCTGTGTCATCGGAGAGAGCGACTATAAGTCGTCCGTCGTTTTCAAAGTAAACGCCTCCGACATAATCGGGATACATTTCGTAGCCCTGATTTGCCCACGCGACCTGAAGATTGCTGAATGCGGTAAATGAATCCGAATTAAAATCATCGTCCTCGTTATTCTCCGATGCCAATGCCGATAAAGGGAAAATAATCATTACAAAGAGTGCAAGAACAAGAGATAAAAGCTTCTTCATAGACATTCCTCCGAGTGCCTGAATCGTTTAATATATAATAAGTTTACCATAAGGAAATATTTCTTTCAAGCAGTTCCAAAATAATTAACAAATACATGCTTTGCTATTCTTTTTATCGATACTTGAAGAAGAAAACATATATATGTATAATTAAAACAAAAAATAATAAGGAGGATAAAAATGCAGTATACAAGATTCGGAAAAAGCGAAGCTATGGTTTCAAAGCTGGGATTCGGATGCATGAGATATCCGACAGTCACGGTAAACGGCAAAAAGGAATACGACGCAGATGCTGTGACAGAAATGCTGCGCAGGGCTGTTGAGCTGGGTGTAAATTATTTCGATACAGCACCGTACTATTGTGACAGTGTCAGCGAACAGATGATGGGAAAGGCACTCAAACCTTACAGAGACAAGGTGCTGTATTCTACAAAATACCCGGTTGGAAAAAGCGGAGACGACCTTCAGCAGTGGGTCGAAAAGCAGCTCAAGTCACTTGATACCGATCATATCGATTTCTATCATTTTTGGGGCATGAGCAGAAAAACATGGGAAGAGGATGCGCAAGGTCCGGACGGTCCTTATGAACGTGCATTAAAGCTTCGTGGAGAGGGCGTGATCCGAAATATCTCTTTTTCCTGCCATGACACACCCAAAAATATGATGGAAATAATCAGACAGGGAGAGGGCAATTTTGCATCACTGCTATGCCAGTACAATCTTCTCGACAGAGCAAATGAGGAGGCTATAGCCTTTGCACACGAACAGGATATGGGCGTAGTTATCATGGGGCCTGTCGGAGGCGGACGTCTTGGCGCACCATCGCCCGCAATTTCGTCCCTTCTTCCGGGCAAGGTCAATTCTTCTCCCGAAATAGCTCTGCGTTTTGTTCTTTCAAATCCCAATGTAAATATAGCGCTGTCGGGAATGGGAAGCGTGCAGATGGTCGAGGAGAATTGTTCAACTGCATCAAATGCTGAAAAGCTCAGCGAAGGTGAGCTTTCGCAGATATCTGCCGCGCTGGAGGAAAACCGCAGACTTATGGAGCTTTACTGCACAGGCTGCAACTATTGCATGCCGTGTCCTGCAGGAATCGATATACCGAAGATATTCAGACTTATGAATTATGCGCGTGTATATAAGCTCGATGATTATGCGGCGGAGCAGTATGCACGCATAGGTGCTGAAAATCCGGAGCATAAGAATGCATCGGCATGTGTAAACTGCGGCTTGTGCGAGACAAAATGTCCGCAGCATCTCTCCGTAAGAGAGCAGCTAAAGGAAACGCATGCAAGACTTGCGAAATAGTTTAAAAAACTTAGAAAAAGAAAGAAAAAGCGAGAAAAGTCTGTGATAAATTAAAATAACAGAGCGTATTGAGTAAAAACATCACGAGAATACGATTGACGGTCGAGTGAACCTCTGTTATAATCTCAACATCACAAGACAAGTTCAATTAACTTTCAAGTGAGGTGAGCTGATGCCCGAAAACAGAAATATAAATTTTGAACAGCTTCGTCCGGCATTTGCTGCAACAGGCGGTCTGCTTCTGTCGCAGGTGTGCGATGTGACGAAGGTCGAAAGCTCAACTATCCAGAACTGGGTAAAGCGAGGCTGGGTGCAAGCGCCGACAGATAAACGCTACGGTGAATTTCAGGTAGCGCGCATACTGATAATCGATACCCTGCGCCCTGTAATGAGCCTTGACAGAATAGTCGCGCTGATGAGCTTTGTCAACGGTAAGGTGGACGACAGATCGGATGATATCATATCTGACAGCGATCTGTACACACTGATACAAAAAGGTGTAGATCAGCTTGAGGCAAGAGGCAATCTGCTTTCGGAGGATAATGTAAAATCCATTGTAGATGAAGTTATAGGAGATTACACAGGCCCCCGACCCGATTCAAGGGAAAAGCTCATAAGAGCGCTTCGCGTAATGCTTTACGGCTATCTTTCGGCAAAGCTGAAAATGCGTGCAGAAAGAGAATACGGCAAGCTTTTCGGATAAAAAAACACCGGTACGATCATCAAAATACTTAACAAATAATTGTGGATTTCATATATCATATTTGATGAGAGTATATTGAATTGAGAAGAGTACATTAGGGATAAACATGTATGATGATCGTGCCGGTGATGACATATAGAAAACGAAAGGAATGATATTATGTGTGCATGGTTTAATTCAGATCCCGTATATGCGGTGCTGTGGATACTGGCAATACCCTCGTCTGTCATACTGATACTGCAGACCATACTTCTTCTGTTTGGAATAGGCTCAGGAGGAGACAGTGATCTTGACAGCGATACCTCAGGACTTGGCGACGGAGATGCACCTGATATACCTGATGACGCGGATCACGATATGGACGGAGCAATGCAGGATTCGGGACTGAGGCTGTTTACAGTCAGAGGAATGGTCGCGTTTTTTGCTGTAGGCTCATGGTCGGGTATTACAGCCATATCGCTCGGAGCACATCCGCTGCTTGCCGTATTTATCGCCATTGTAATGGGTGCGCTTGCACTGCTTTTTGTGGCATATTTCATCAAATGGACACTGCGCCTTCAGCATGACGGAACAATGAAGCCTTCGGAGGCTATCGGCAAAGAGGGCGAGGTTTATATGACCATAGGTGCAAACCGCACATCAAGAGGCAAGGTCAATATTATCCTTGGACAACAGCTTGTAGAGATCGATGCGGTCACAGACTGCGACACTTCCCTTAAATACGGTGAGCGTGTAACGGTAATACAGGTTCTGGGAGATAATACGCTGGTCGTAAAGCCAAACAAATAAGGAGGCGTTTTGTGAAAGAGTATAAGGTGCTCGAAACAACAAGAGGGAAAGCTGAAAAGCTAATGAATGAAATGGCTAAGCAAGGCTGGGAAGTAGTTAGTCTCACATACTGGAATATGTGGAAGATAAATTTACTGATTACATTTTCGAAGGAAGCATCTGCTTAGAAATATTCACAGTCTGACGAAACAACAATTTATTTAAAACAAGGAGAGAAAGAAAAATGGGAAACATGAATCCGCTGACAATCACATTGATAATTATTGCAGTACTGGTCTTCAGTATGATACTTGTCGTATTGTCCCGCTACAGAAAGTGCCCCTCTGATAAGATCATGGTAATCTACGGTAAGGTCGGCAGCAACAAGGACGGCTCGTCCGCTTCCTCAAAGTGCATCCACGGCGGTGCCGCATTTATATGGCCTGTCGTACAGGATTTCCAGTATCTCGACCTTACCCCTATATCCATCAACGTTGATCTTACAAATGCGCTTTCCCGTCAGAACATCCGTATCGATGTTCCCTCGAGATTTACCGTAGGTATTTCCACCGAGCCCGGTGTAATGCAGAATGCCGCAGAAAGACTTCTCGGACTTCGCATGGCAGAGATCCAGGAGCTTGCAAAGGACATCATCTTCGGTCAGCTTCGTCTTGTTATCGCAACAATGGAGATCGAGGAGATCAATACCGACAGAGATAAGTTCCTTGAAGCGGTTTCCCACAATGTTGAGAGTGAGCTCAAGAAAATAGGTCTTAGACTTATCAACGTTAACGTAACAGATATCACCGACGAATCCGGCTATATCGAGGCTCTCGGTAAGGAAGCGGCGGCAAGAGCTATAAACGATGCAAAAAGAAGTGTTGCAGAGCAGAACAGAGACGGTTCTATCGGTGCGGCAAATGCACAGAGAGACGAGCGTGTCAATGTTTCCGCAGCAAATGCGTCCGCAGTTGACGGTGAAAACGAAGCAAAGGCGAAAATCGCACAGTCTGACGCAACACGCCGTGAGCGTGAGGCGGAAGCCCAGAGAAGAGCTACAGCTGCTGAAAATGTAGCACGTGCAAAGGCTCTTGAGGAATCCTACATCGCAGAACAGCAGGCAGAAGATTCCCGTGCTGCAAGAGAAGCTGCTACCCAGCGCGCCGACGTCATAGTAAAAGCTGAGATCGAAAAGCAGAGGATCGAGATCGAGGCAGAGGCAGAGGCAGAAAAGATCCGCCGTCAGGCACAGGGTGAAGCAGACGCTATCTATGCAAAAATGCAGGCACAGGCAAGAGGTATGGAAGAGATCCTCACCAAGCAGGCATCAGGTCTTGCAGAGATCGTAAAGGCTGCAGGCGGCAATCCCGAGGATGCTGTACAGCTCATTCTTGCCGATAAGATCGAAGAACTTATCAAGACTCAGGTCGAGGCTATCAAGAATATCAAGATCGACAAGGTCACCGTATGGGACAGCGGCAAGGGAGAAAACGGCAAAACATCCACCGCAAACTTCCTCTCAGGTCTTATGGGTGCGGTGCCTCCGCTCAATGAGACCTTCAAGATGGCAGGCATGAAGATCCCTTCTCTTCTCGGAACTGATATAAACAGCGAGAATACACAGAATAATTCTGCGGAATAACAAGCAAAACGGGGAGCCTTCCAAACGGCTTCCCGTTTTTGTTTTGTGTTGCATATTGCGGCGTAAAGTGATAAAATAACAAAAAGCACGGTATAATGAGGAGGTTGCGGCACGATGAATATTATTATTGCCGGCACCGGCAAGGCAGGCAATGCAATAATGCGTCAGCTTGTGGGTGGGGATCACAACATTACAATTATTGATAAGGATGCGGCAACGCTTGCAAAGGCATCTGATCTTTATGATGTTATGACCGTTAACGGCAACTGCATAACCGTCGATTCCCTTCAGGAAGCGGGAGTCGAACAGGCGGATCTTCTGATTGCATTCACAGGCTCCGACGAAACAAATCTTCTTTGCTGCCTTCTGGCAAAAAATCTTAATCCGCAAATTCATACAATTCCGAGGATAAGAAACCCCGAATTTAACGATATGGCAATAAAAATGCGTCAGGATTTTGGTATATCCATGGTCGTCAATCCCGATAGAGATGCAGCAAGAGAAATATATCTGCAGCTTCAATTTCCGGCATTTCTCAAACGCGATACCTTTGCAAAAGGCAGGGTAGAGATCGTTCAGATAAAAATTGAAGAAAACTCAAAAATAAAAAATACACCTATAAATGCCCTTGTATCAAAAATTGGCTGTAAAGTGCTTGTGTGCGCGGTGGTTCGCGAAGGAAAAGCGTTTATTCCAAATGGTGACTATGTAGTAAGAAGCGGCGACAGGGTGTATGTAACCGCACCAAACGATGTGTTGTCGGTACTTGTACGCAAGCTGGGGCTTACTACAAAGAAGATAAAGAATATAATGATAATAGGCGGCGACAGGATCAGCGTTTATCTTGCGAAGCTGCTCATGGAGTCAGGCGTGCACATCAAGATAATTGAGAGTGACCCCCAACGCTGTGCTCAGCTTTCAATGGTAATGCCCACAGCGACAATAATATGCGGAGATGGCTCATCTCAGGATGTGCTTGACCGCGAAGGCTGCCGTACTATGGATGCACTTATTACCCTGACGGGTCTTGATGAAGTGAATATGATTGTGTCCATGTATGGGGCATCGATAGGCGTAGATCAGGTGATAACAAAAATAAACAGAATTGAATCACCGACACTGCTCAATAAGCTGAATATCGGCAGCGTTATAAGCTCGACCCACCTCAGCGGTGAAAATATCGCGAGATATGTCAGAGCTATGAATAAGAAGTCGGGAGCGGCATTGACAGTACACCCGATAGCAAACGGTCAGGCAGAAGCAATGGAGTTCATTTTAGACAGCGAGTCAAAACACCTCAATACGCCGCTTAGAGATGTTCCGATACGCAAAAATGTTATTCTCTCATGCATACTGCATAAAGGGAAAACAATAATCCCCGACGGAGCAACGGTGTATCAGGCAGGGGACACGGCTGTTGTTACGGCAAATGCCGAAGAATCTATACTGAATTTCAATGACATTTTCAGTGAGTAAGTATAAGAAGGTTCTGATATGAATTATAAACTTGTGGGACGAATTATCAGCCTGGTTTTGCTGATAGAGGCGTTCTTTATGCTCGTGCCGCTTTTTATAGCACTGGCCGATAAAGAGAGCGATGTTGCATTGAGCTTTCTTTACACCATTATAGCGATAGTATTTGTCAGCGGTACGGTTCTTTTACTGACAAAAAACAGAACACAGGATTTTTACGCGCAGGAAGGTTTTCTGGCGACAGGCCTTTCGTGGATATTCATGTCACTGTTTGGCTGTCTGCCGTTTGTTATAAGCGGACAGATACCAAATTTTATCAATGCGTTTTTCGAAACCGTATCGGGCTTTACCACCACAGGAGCAAGCATACTCACAGACGTGGAAGCATTGTCGAGAGGTCTGCTGTATTGGCGAAGCTTTACACACTGGCTTGGCGGAATGGGTGTGCTGGTGTTTCTCATGGCGGTCATTCCTGCGGCAAATAAAGGCAAAAGCTCGGATATGCATTTGCTCAGAGCGGAAAGCCCGGGCCCTGATGTAGGAAAGCTTACACCCCACATGAAATCCACCGCAGGAATACTTTATATTATTTATATAGCGCTGACTGTGCTGTGTGCGATTTTTCTTCTTATCGGAAAAATGCCGTTCTTCGACAGTATCTGCATAGCCTTCGGAACAGCCGGTACAGGCGGCTTCGGTGTCAGAAATGACAGTCTGGCGTCCTACACACCGTTTGCACAGAATGTAACTACGATTTTTATGTTCCTTTTCGGTGTGAATTTTAATATTTATTATCTTCTGCTGCTGAGAAAATTCAAATCCATAGTAAAAAGTCAGGAGCTTCGTGTATATATTCTGTACTATACCCTTGCGGTTGCCGGGATATTCTGTACAGTTGTCAATATGTATGACACATGGAACGAGGCTCTTCGCCATTCGGCATTTCAGGCGAGCAGTATAATGACGACCACAGGCTTTGCAACAACAGATTTTGAAATATGGCCTTCTCTTGCAAAGGGGATATTGCTGGCGCTGATGTGTATCGGAGCCTGTGCCGGAAGTACGGGTGGCGGAATCAAGGTGTCACGAACCATAATTCTTGCGAAGACCCTTCGCCGCAACGTGCGGCATGCGATACATCCGAATCGTATAGTTGTTATACAGATGGACAACCGCAGATTGAACGAACAAACCATCACAAATGTCAGCTCTTATCTTGTGGCTTATGTTGCGATTATCGCGATGAGCTTTCTGCTCATATCTGTGGATAATCAGACAATGATGACCAATTTTTCGTCAGTCATAGCCTGCTTCAATAATATTGGACCGGGCTTTGAGACGGTGGGTGCAACAGGAAATTATTCCTCGTTCAGCGGATTTTCAAAAATCATTTTGTGTGCGGATATGCTGCTCGGCAGACTCGAAATATTCCCGCTGCTCGCAATGCTCAGCCGCACGACATGGAGCAGAAACCTGTAAAAGAAAATTTGCTTTGCATTTTCAAGATTCATTCTTTTTATAGAAAAGCTGAAAAGCTCCCGCAAGGGAGCTTTTCAGCTTTTATCACTCGGCTTTGAAAGAAGAGCTGCAATATAGCCGAATACGACAGCGGCTGTAATACCTCCTGCGGCGGCGGTGACTCCGCCTGTGATGATACCGATAACACCGTCTTTTTCTATCGCCTTTTTTACACCCTGAGCGAGGGTGAATCCAAAGCCTGTCAGCGGAACGGTCGCGCCTGCGCCGGCCCATTTGACCAAAGGCTCATAAATGCCTATGGCGGTGAGAAGGACTCCCGACACTACAAAGGCAGTGAGTATTCTGCCGGGTGTAAGCTTCGTTTTATCTATCAGTATCTGACCGATGAGACAAATGATTCCTCCGACAAAAAAAGCCTTCAGGCAGTCTGTAACCAATGAAATCGCGGACATGTCAGTCACCCTTTATAAAGCATTGCAAGGGTATTCTTGACATGTCCGCGTTTATTTATTCAGTTTTTATCCGATTTTCTGACGCCTGAGAACAGTGTTGCAAAGTATCATGATGTTGTTTCTGATAACAGTTATCTTTTTTGAATCTACAGTGGTATCGTAGTCTGAAATATGCTTGCCGCCTATGGTGTAGGCGGATACAAAGCCCTGAGAAAGCACACATACATAATCGGAGGAAATGGAAACATCAATGGCGTTGCAGGTGATGTCCTGTGAAAAACGCTCGTTGCCGTTTGTGTCAAGTGCGACAAGAGATGTGATGGAACTGCCCTCGATTGGTGATGTGCAGTATACAAGGCCGTTGTTATAACTGTAATCGTAAGCGGTGATATCGTTTTTGAGATCGACAGAATCGAAATGCCTGCCGTCCTTTGAAACGGTAATAATATTGTCCTCACCGATTATAATGGCCTTGCCGCTCTTTAAATATCCGACATCAAGAAGGAGAGAATCGGAGAAAAATTCTCTCGAAATTTCTTTATTTCCAAAGACGTCAAATACAATTACGGTAGACTTGAGAATGCCTTGTTCAGCATTAAAGCCGCAGACTGCGAGCTTTTTGCCGCTGCTGCTCAAAGCGGAGGCTGTTATGTAAAAATCTGCACTTTTCCAGCCAAATACCTTGCTGCCGGAGCGGTCATAAACAGCAACAGCGGAATGACGTTCCGAATCGGTGCAAACCAAAGAGAAATATCCGCTTCGAGAAACATTGCCCGATAAAATAGTGGATTCGGCTTTGCCGAAGCAAAGGGTAGAGGAGGCTGTCTCAAATCTCCAGCGATCGCCTCCGATATCGTACACAAGTACATAATTGCTTTCTGCGGCAAGGGTGGGGTTAGCCATATAATGAGCCTGATTTCGGGCAAGATTTCCTTTCCTGCCGTAGAAGGAGACAGAATTGTCGGTAAGCACTGCAAGACCGCGCCCGACCTCCTTTTGCTTTATGGAAAGGCTGCCGCTGAGAGTCAGCGGAAAATCACTGCTGTGTCCGCTCAGTGTGCCAAAATCCTTTACAGACTGAACACCGTGACTGCACAGATCGCGGAGAGACCATCCGGTAACAGAGGTCCAGATAGTGACGATCAGAGAAATGAAAACTATAATACAAAGCAGCTTTATAAGAAAACGCACGGCGGAGGGGAAATTCTGAAGAAGCTTTGATACAGTGTTTTTCGAAGCTTTTTTCTTTGTCTTCTTTTTTTTGCGTACAGGTGAACCTGAACCGGTAGTGCGTTTTGAGCCTGCGGAGGTCCTTCTTTGATTAAGCTCGCTTGTGGCAGGTCTGTAGCCGCTGTTAGAAGCCTTTGAAACGACTTTTTTTGCCGCACTTTTCCCGGAGGAAGAGTGTTCGGCGGAAGCTTTGCGCGAGTGAGATGAACCGTTTTTTTCTTTTTCCTTATCCATTTGATTTTCCCTCATTTATCACAAATCATAAAACACCTCATCGAGATACAAGCCGTGAGGCGGAGCGGTTATACCTGCGAGACTGCGGTCGCAGGATGCGATGATGCCTGAAATATCCTCGGCATTTATTTTGTTTTCGGCAACAGCGAGGAGCGTTCCTGCCATAATCCTTACCATATTGTACAGAAAACCGTCTGCGCTGACGGTAAAGGTCACGATATCCCCATCGCGTCGGACACATGCGTCGGTGACAGTGCGTACAGTATCCTCAACATCGGAGCCGCTTGAGCAGAACGCGGCGAAATCATGAGTCCCGATGTAAGCTCTGCAGGCGTCGTCAAGCAAGGCTTCGTCGAGCGGTCTCGTGTAATGAAGCGCAAGTCCGTCGTAAAAAGGATCGCGCAGAGGTGTGTTGAGTATCTTATAGACATAGCGCTTGCCCTTTGCATCGTACCTTGCGTGAAAATCGGAAGATACCTCGATACAGGACAGAACACCGATGTCCCTCGGAAGATTAACATTCAGAGCAGCAGGAAGACGGTCACAGGGTATAGAGCTTTCGGTCTTCACACTTACGCAGAATTTTGATGCATGCACCCCTGTGTCGGTGCGCGAGCAGCCCTTTATTTCAGGCTGTGTGCCGAGAACCGCTTTAAGGGCATCCTGCAGCTTTTCCTGAACAGTTACTGCATTTTTCTGTATCTGCCAGCCATGGTAAGCTGTGCCCAGAAAACGAATTGTAAGCAGAAGATTTCTCATTTGCCGCCTGCTTTTACGGGGGGTGATACCTCATCGGATGCAAAGCATACAGAACCGGCGAGACCGAGAACAGCCCAGACAATGGGAGACTGAAGAGGAAGCTGATATCCGAAAAATGCATGAACCATATAGGCAAATATCACAACAGCCATAGCGCCTGCGGCAGGGCAGACAGAAAAATGGCGGACAGTGCGTAAAAGAAGGCTTATCAGGAAGGTCATAAACAGTCCCAGTCCGATGATTCCGTTGCATATAAGCACATCAAGATATTCATTGTGCGCCTTGTCGAGAACCTTGCCCTTAAAAAGGACACCGAGCTTTTCGCTGAATATGGTCGAGAAACGGTCAGGTCCTATGCCGAAAAGCGGATTTTCATCAATAAGCTGTACGGATTTTGTCCATATTTTTCCGCGGGAATTACCGAAATGCTCATCGAAATTGCCGAGCAGCATCTGTCCGAATTCATAGAAGGTGCCGCTGGTCTGCGTTTTCGCCGCGTTAACGGCGAGAGCACAGACGGCAAGAGCGCTGACGACCATAACGCCCCAGGCGCCGTAGCGCACATACCTGCCGTTTATACGGTCAAGCTTGTCGGAAAACAAGGTCATTATAATGCCTGCGGCAATAAGAAGCACAGCACCGCATAAAAGAGCCTTGCTCGAGGTTTCCACAGTGATTTTCTGAAGATGATGCTTTACAAGGAAAAGATTTAATGCCCAGCCGAGAGCGGAGATGCCGAAGCTTATGCAAAGCCTTCTGAGTCTTTCCATAGAGTTGCAGATTACGACAACAGCAAAGAATGCTGCACCGATAACAGCAACTATACCTGCATCTGTACGGGTGCATTTTTCTCCGAACGACATAACAAAGCAGCAGGAAAGGGTAAATATTCCGTGCTTATCCCAGCTTGGGTGTGACTTTACCACATATAGGATAACTGCGGCGACAAAACAGATTACAATAACATAGCTGAGAAGATTGATGTTTCCTATAGAACCGAGGAAATTGGTGCCTGCCTTGTTGCGGTCGGCCTTCAGCGCCATCATTTCGACCTGCCATCTGGGCTGGTCATAGCCTGTTTCGTAAAGGTCTATGCCGAAATAATGGAGTATAGATACAATAGATACTGCGGTGCCGCTGAAAATCAGCAGATGAGCTTTTGAGTTTTTAAAAATAAGACCGCGTGAAATAATAAAGTAGACAGCGATATAAAGGGTCTGGATAAAGAATCCGTTGTTTCTCTTATCAAGACCTGCAATGCTTTCGAAGGGACTGTCGGACGACACGGAAGAGATAAACATGCAGACCCAGTAAAGCAGAATTGCTATATCGGGAAGCGTAAGGGTTCTGAGGAAATTTTTAAACGCATTATCCGTTCTGACAATAAGCCGTTCCTTCCTCGGAGCACCGAAATACAGTACCAGAGCGCAGCCTGCAAGCATAAACACACAGATAAAAAATGAAATGGCAGGAATAATAGTCGGCACTTCTGCGATGAAAAATACGAAAGATGCTGCCTGAGAGGCAGTGGCCAGACCGAGAAAGACAAATAAAAGAAGAGAAAACAGCTCGAGAATATTTGTGGGAAGTCCCTTTCTCTCGGGGATAACAATGCTTCTTGATTTATATGAGGGCTTGGAGATTCGTGTGCTGTAGCTGAGCATAATTGCACAAAGAGCAACAATGCAGCCTACAACAGCAATACCGATGAACCATGATTTTTTTGTTATGGTGATGTTGGAATATTTTGCATTGGGATCGATTTTTGTAGCGACCATGTCCATAATAAACGGGAAGAATACTGTTATGGCAACGAACAGCGCCAGAGAAACGCCGTTCATCATGGTTTTTATCGGATAATAATCAGCAGATGTGTTTTTATTTTTACCGGCCATAATGCCCCTCCGTACAAAGAGATATATGTGATTTAAAACTCATTATACACTATAATTACACTTTTGTCTTTATTAAAAATAAAAAAACTGAATATTTTTTATGTGAACCTGCAGAGGTAAATAAAAAAGTAAAGCTGCCCAAAAATTTTGAACAGCCTTACCGAAAATTGTACGGTTATCAAATTGTTTAAAAATTTGTAAAAAAAACTCCGAAAGAATGACAAAAGACATCACATTAAGCAGTTGATTATTACAATAAAAAAAGATATAATATACAGAAGAGAAGATCCTGACCTATCCGATATAGTCTTCTATCAGAAGGAGCAGCTCCTCATGTCCGCTTACCGTTATCCCCTTTTCGAGGATCAGTTGAGCATCGCGGGGGAGTGAAGACGGGTCTACGCTTATGGTTTTCAGCGGAGTATCGCTGCCGTATGCGTAAATTCCGATCTTGTCGCCGTCTGCTTTGACCGTATAAACTGCTTCGGAGCTCTCAAAGCTGACAGAGCCGGAGGTCTCGGCGGCATTGCCCGAAAAGCCCGGAAAAACAGTGACGATAAAAAGCAGTGCAGCGGAAAGGATCAGTGCCGCACAGGCAGTAAAAAAGATCTTGGTTGTATTCATAGTCTGACAGTCCTTTCATTTATTATTTAAGTTATTTTTACACCACGAATCTGCTTTATTCAAATAAGATATGGGTAAAAGGTTTTATCCGATGTAAAAAGGAGGCGAAACTGCATTGAACTTTTCGGAAAAAATCATGGCATTTTTAAATGATTTCTGGAATGCGGCAAAGAAGTTTGCGCGCAAGTTTGCAAATGTATGTGTCGATACATGGGAAAATCTCATGGTTGACCTGAAGGTGTTTGTAAACAATATCAGAGACAAGTCCGCAAAGAGCAATGAAGGACAGCAATATCCGCGTGTGTGGATAGAAAATGCAGAAAACGCGGATGACGGACGGAGAGAAACCGTACGTACGGCAGGGGCAAAGCAGGCACGTCCAAAGCTCCATATTGAGGAGACGGTGCGCTCTCAGTATGTCCCCAACGAAAGAAGAGAAACTGTACGTTCTCAGACACGCAGCAAGTATGATGAGGACTATAAGAAACGCAAGAAAAATGCGCCCAAGTGGTGGAAGCTCACAAAGGGAGCGCTGAAATTTGTCATGCAGGCATTGGCGACAGTTTTGCTTATATGCATTATGACAGGCTGTATCGTCGGTGCGACTGCAATGATTTATGTTCTTGCATTTCTCGATAAGGATATAGACTTCGATCTCTACAATCTTAAAATGAGCTACACCTCATCCATTTACGTGGAGAATGATGACGGCACATATTATGTATATCAGGAGCTTCACGGCTCAGAGAACAGAACGTGGGTCAACTATGAGGATATCCCTCAGGATTTAAAGGATGCTTTTGTTGCTATCGAGGATAAGCGTTACTGGACCCATTCCGGTGTTGACTGGAGAAGAACGGTATTTGCCTTCGGTAACATGTTCCTGCACTTGAGAGAGGATAATCAGGGTGGTTCTACTATTACCCAGCAGCTTATAAAGAACGTCACTCAGGAAAATGAGGTAAGCATAGAGCGTAAGCTCAAGGAGATATTCCGAGCGCTGGAGCTCGAGCGGCAATATTCCAAACAGACCATACTTGAGGCGTATATGAATGTTATCGCTTTGGGAAACGGCTGTAATGGCGTACAGGCTGCAGCAAACACTTATTTTGACAAGGATGTTTCCGAGCTGTCTCTTGCTGAAGCCTGCTGCATAGCGGGTATAACAAAGAATCCTTCGAAGTACAATCCCCTCTACCAGGCTGATAATAACAAGGATCGTGCCAAGGACGTGCTTTGGTATATGCTCGACAGCGGATATGTCACTGAGGAGGAGTATGACAGGACAAATCTTGAAATAGATGAAATGACCTATAACGAGGGTGCAAGATACAATCCTGAGACCAAGAGCTATAACAACTGGTATGTTGACCAGATCATCTATGAACTCAGAGAAGATCTCCAGACAAAAGCAGGCATGACCGAAACCGAGGCAAAGCTTGCTGTTTATAATGGCGGTCTTCAGATATATTCCTGCATGGATCTTGATCTTCAGAATAAGATCGATGAACTGTTTGCAGATCCTTCAAACTTCAAGAAATTCCCGAAAAAGACCCAGCCTCAGTGCGCTATCGTAGTAATGAACTACGAAGGAGAAGTCAAGGCGCTCAGCGGCGGACGCGGAACAAAGGACAGAGACCTCGGACTTAACCGTGCGACCCAGTCTCAGCGTCAGCCGGGTTCTGCGTTTAAACCTGTATCGGTCTACGGACCTGCCGTAGAAATGGGATATCTTGAATATTCCACACCTGTTACAAACTCCCCGTCTCTTAAGGTAAACGGAAAAGACTGGCCGAAGAACTCGGGCTATTCGAGCTACACAGGAAAGAACATCCCGACCTCAAGAGCAATTGAGATCTCCGCAAACTGCGTTGCGGTAAGAATATCCAAGTATATCGGATACAGCAAGGCATTTGATTTTATGACCGAAAGACTTGGCCTTAATCTTGTATCAAGCAGAACAGTCGGCGGAACAGTATTCAGTGATAAGAACCCTTCCACATGTCTCGGCGCATTGACCGACGGCGTAACGGTTCTTGAAATGACAGCCGCATACGCCGCCTTCGGCAACGGCGGAAAACGCTATGAACCGATGTTCTATACAAAGGTCTATGATGCAGACGGAAATATTCTCATAGATAACACAAAGAATGTTCCGATACAGGCATTCTCAAAGGATTCCGCAACAATAATGAACTATCTGCTCCGTATGCCTGTAAACGGTTCTATCGGTACAGGACGAGATGCAAGAATCAGCGGACATACAACCTTTGGAAAGACCGGTACTACCTCCGACAACAAGGACAGATATTTTGCAGGCGGTACAGCTCATTATGTTGCTGCATGCTGGTTTGGCTATGATATTCCCGCAAAGCTTGAAATAACAAGCCCCAACCATGCACTTTCTGCATGGAAGCTGGTTATGAATGCAGCTCATAAGGGCCTTGAATCAAAGAAATTCGCAAATATGAGCAGCAATATCGTATCTCACAAATACTGCCTGACATCAGGCGGTCTTGCAAGTGCAAGCTGTCCGTCAACATCAACAGGATATTACCACAAAAGGTCAAAAATGCCTATTTGTCCTGTGCATGGCGGCGGTACAGTAAATGATGCATATACAAGGTTCCTTGAAAATAAGAGTGTGTTCGATACACAGGCAAGCGAGTCCTCCAGTCAGACAGAAAAAACAACAACTACTACGACTACGACCTTGCCGCCGGTAATTACAACGGAGCCTTCAAAGACAACAACTACTACCACAACGACTACAACAACCACTACAGAAAAGACCACCACTTCCACGGAAGAATCTACAACAACCAAAAAGACCACCACCTCCACGGAGGAGTCCACAACTAAGAAGACCACTTCCACGGAAAAATCCACCACAACCAAGAAGACCACCACTTCCACGGAAGAGTCCACTACCAAAAAGACCACTTCCACAGAAAAATCCACAACCACTAAAAAGACCACCACTACAAAGGCAACAGAGCCGCCTGCAGACCCTGATCCGGGTTCAGAGTCAGGCGCGGAAGGTGCTGCAGCATAACAGCAAAACCGCATCGAAAATTTTCGATGCGGTTTTTTGTATTGGGTGCCGAAAAGGCAAAACATAAACCCCCAGTTAAACTGGGGGTTGGTAAAGAAATCTTTAGAAAGAGAAATATCCTCCTTGTGATAAGATAGGAGTGGTGTGGCAACCACAGAAAGAACACAAGGAGGATATTTA
>JAZSNH010000093.1:0-94277 GCA_045536305.1 Acutalibacteraceae bacterium | reverse complement strand
GGTCATCGTCAATGTAACCGACAACGGCGACGGAACCCTTACTGCAGTGGCCAACAAGCAGGGCGAGCAGGTCAAGTTCGTAAATACCTACACAGCAGACGGAACCTTTATCACTCTGACTGCAAAGAAAGAGCTTACAGGCCGCGATCTTGGAGAAGGCGAGTTTGCGTTCCGCGTAACCGATAAGGACGGAAATGTTGGCGCAGAGGCTGAAAACGATGCAGTCGGCAATATCACCTTCCCTGCTATCACCCTTGATAAGGCAGGAGAGTTTAAATACACCGTATCCGAGGTAATACCTGCAGAGAGCGAAAAGCTCGGAGGCGTTGAATACGCAGTCAATAGCTATGAGGTCATCGTCAATGTAACCGACAACGGCGACGGAACCCTTACTGCAGTGGCCAACAAGCAGGGCGAACAGGTCAAGTTCGTAAACACCTACTCCGTTGGTACGGCAAACATCAACCTTACCGCAAAGAAAGAGCTTACAGGCCGTAAGCTTGCGGCAGGCGAGTTTACATTCCGCGTAACCGACGAGTACGGAAATGTTGCCGCAGAGGGCGAAAACGATGTAAACGGCAATATCACCTTCCCTGCTATCACCTTCAATAGGGCAGGAGAGTTTAAGTACATCGTATCCGAGGTAATACCTGCAGAGAGCGAAAAGCTCGGAGGCGTTGAATACGCAGTCAATAGCTATGAGGTCACCGTCAATGTAACCGACAACGGCGACGGAACCCTTACCGCAGTGGCCGACAAGCAGGGCGAACAGATCAAGTTTGTAAATAACTACACAACAACCCCTGTTACTGTAAAGCTTTCGGGCGATAAGCAGCTTTCCGGCAGAGAGATGAATAAGGGCGAGTTCGAATTTGAGCTTTACAAGCTTATCGACGAGCAGGCAAATACCTACGAGTTTGTCGAGAAGGTATCTAACAGCGATACAGAAGGTAACTTCTCCTTCTCCGAGATAACCTACAGCCTCGAGGATGCAGGCAAGACCTTCACCTACAAGGCAGTGGAAGTTGATAACGGACTCGGCGGTATCACCTACGACGAAAACGAGCATGTATGGACAGTAAAGATCATTGACAATGGCGACGGCACACTCAGAGCCGAGACCAAGCTTGACAATACTGCAGGCAAGGCGCTCGTATTCGAAAACACCTATGCCGCAGAACCCACAGAGGCTTACATAGGCGGTAGGAAGACACTTGAAAACAAGGGTCTTACAGCAAATAAGTTCACCTTTGAGCTTATCAAAAACGGCGAAGTTATTGACGAAGCACAAAACGATGCAGACGGTAACTTCCGCTTCGAGACCATCTCCTTCGACAGAGCAGGTACTTATACCTACACCATCAGAGAGAAAATGCCTGAGGGTGCATTAAGCAACAAGTATCAGGGCGTTATCTTTGATGCAAAGACTTACACATGGACTGTAAAGATAACCGACAACAAGCAGGGCGAGCTTGTAGCAGAGACCGAGCTTGTCGGCGGCGATGCAGTCGAATTTGTAAACACCTACGAGTTAACTCCTACCGAGCTTGCAATCGAAGGCGTAAAGGAGCTTTCCGGCACCGACCTCACAGCAGGTAAGTTCAGCTTCATCCTCAGCGGCTCAGACCTTGAGAATGAAATGACCGCACAGAACGGCGCAGACGGAAGGTTCGCCTTTGAGCCCATCACCTACACATCAGAAGGTGAATACGAATACACAGTCAAGGAAGTCATTCTCGCAGACAAGAAGGGCGTGACCTACGACAGCACGGTATACACTGTCAAGGTTACCGTAACCGACAACGGCGACGGAACCCTTACCGCGACAGCCGACAAGCAGGGCAATGAGCTCAAGTTTGTAAACACCTATACCGCACAGCCTGCAGTAATAGAGCTTGACGGTATAAAGAAGCTGTCAGACAAAGAGAGAACCGTTGCAAAGGATGAATTTGTCTTTGTACTTCTGGACGAGAACAACACCGAGCTCCAGAGAAAGAGAACAGAAGAAGGCGGAGCCTTCGCGTTTGATGACCTTACCTTCGATAAGGCAGGCAGCTACACCTACACTGTCAAGGAAGTCAACACAGGCGCAAAGGATATCGCATACGACGACAGTGTATATACAATCTCCGTGGTTGTTGCCGACAACAGGGAAGGACAGCTTATTGCAGAGAGCAGAATAACTCTCAACGGCGCTGCAGCAGAGATCGAATTTGAGAACGAGATCATCGGATCGAAGATCAGCATTTCGAAGATTGCTTCGGAAAACAAAAAGATACTCTCAGGCGCTGAGCTGAAACTCGAGGCAGTAAGCTCCGATACAGACCTTTCCAAGGCAGACATCACAGGCACAAACGCTGTATACACAAAGGAAACCAACGCGATAACATGGACCTCCTCCGATGAGGCCACAACCTTCAAGTTCGTTCCCAACGGCGTATATAAGTTTACAGAGCTCGCTGCTCCCAGCGGCTTTGAGATGGCAGAGCCCATTTACGTAAAGGTCAGCGGAAGCGATATCTACAGCGGCGCAGGCGTTTCCGAGCTTGAAAAGGCAGACAACAATGCAGTTGTCATGGAGGACGAATACAACTCCCTCATCATTTCCAAGCTCAGCGCAGTAACAAAGGAGCACCTGCCCAATGCGATACTCAGACTTGAACCGATGGTATCCGGAACCGATATTTCCAATGTGGCTTCTGGCACCGATGCAGTTTACAATGAGTCTTCCGACGATATCACATGGCTGTCCTCCGACAAGTCTCTGACCCTCAGGAATATTCCCGACGGCGAATATAAGCTCTTCGAGGATATCGCTCCTGCAGGCTATGCAAAATCTGCCTTTATCTACATAAAGATAGAGAACGGAAATGTATATTCGAGAAGCTCCTCTGACGATACAAACACCGAATACAGGCTTTCGGGCAACGACACCGTAGAAATGGTGGACGACATCAACGCTCTTACCCTTTCCAAGATAGATCTTGCAACAGGAAATGCGCTGTCCGGTGCAGACCTTAAGCTTGAGCCTGTAAGTCCCGATGCAGACCTTACAAAGCTTACACCTCCCGAAAATGTAAGCCGTACCGACGGAGTTATCACCTGGACTTCAGGAAATGCTCCTGTTGAGATAAAGCTGATTCCCAACGGTATCTACAGATTCACAGAGCTCACAGCTCCCGAGGGCTATGAGGTCGCAGAGGTCATCTATGTCAAGGTCAGCGACGGCGATATCCACTATGTTGCACAGTCGCTCTACAAGGAAGACGGTACGACCGCATGGGGCGATCCGGCCGATGAAAACACAGTTATCATGAAGGATCCTCCCGTTGCAGAGCCCAAGACTGCAAATGTAAGCTTTACAAAGTACAGCAACATAGGCAAGGTTCTTCCGGGCGCAACATTTGCAATCGCAGGCGGAAATAATCTCAGCATGACCACAGTCTCGGGAGAGACAGGTGCGGTATTCTTCGCAAGCGTACCCGAGGGCGAATATATCATTGCAGAGACACAAGCTCCCGCAGGCTACAATAAGTCTGTCAACACCATAAAGGTAGTGATCGACAGTGAAGGCACTGCGTCCTACTTCGGACCCGACGGAAACCCGATTGACATCATGGGCGTTGAACAGCTTATGAAGAACGAGATCATTCCTATGGAGGAAGAAAAGACTCTCAATGTCGGCGATACCGTTGACCTGACAGACGATCTCTTTAAGGAGATCGGTGATCTCAGAGGCGAGAACATTAGTTGGGAAACCAAGGATCCCACCATCGCAACCGTAGATCCCGACGGTAAGGTAACGATACTCAAGCCCGGTCAGGTAACTATCAATGCCTATAAGGACGGCGTTATTGTAGGTACCTTCGTACTCGGTGCTTCCGAGAGCGCTCCCAAGCCCAGCCAACCTCCTGCAAACAACACACCGAACACAGGAGAGAGCGATCCTCCCAAGACAGGAGACGACAACAAAAATACTATCGCACTGAACATCGGTCTCGTATCTCTTGTGATTGCACTTGTAACAGGCAAGGCGATCTACAACCGCAGAAAGAGACGTGCAGGTGCCGACAGATAAGGCTTAATAAAAGCCTGACTAAAGAACAAACAGCCCCCGATGCTTTGCATCGGGGGCTGGTAGACTGTCAGAGGACTTTTTCTTGCCTCCCTCTGACGATGGGAGCGGAGGGAGAGACAGAGAGAAACTTGACAAAACCGCATATTTATGCGGTTTTAGACCACCTCTCAGTCAGCGCTGCTGACAGCTCCCTGAGATACGTGCCTGCACGTTTTCCATGACGAGGGGAGTCGAGAGTGGACTTTTTTGAGTGATTTTGAGAAGGATCAGAAAATTCCTATAGAACGGAAAGCGCTGATAAAGCAGAATACCGTCAGCATAGAAAATACGGTGGTCCATATTACAAGATGGCCTGCAAGCTCGCTGTCCGCGTTCATTTCACCTGCCAATATGGCGCTTGAGAGCGCCACAGGGGAACCGGAAAGGGCAAGCAGCATGGCGAAATGTCCGGCCGTAAACTGAGGAAAGAAAAGATACGCGCAGCTCATTACAAGCGAGGGCATAAATACAAGCCTTGAAACAATGCCGACCGCAATGGGTGATAAAAGCTTTTTTGCAGACTTAAATTCAAACTGGGCACCGAGAGCGATAAGGGTCAGCGGTGTTGTCGCGGCAGTTAAGGACTTCATAACAGAATAAACAGGAGTGATCTCGCTGAGCTTGAAATTTAAACCAAAACGGCGCAGCAGCAGTTCGCCGACAAGAATGAACAAACCGCATGCGATGCCGATAATAAGAGGATTTGTGAGGATGCCTTTTATTATTTCGCGGACATCTGCGCGCTTGCTGTTGTCGTCCTTTTTTCGGAAAATGCTGAGCGAAGCGACCGCAAACACATTAAAAATCGGGATAGACACAGCAGAAGCCACCGCAGCGAGCCGCGCGCCTTCATCACCTGCAATGCTCTGGGCTAAAGGCAGACCGATTATTGCAAAATTCGAACGGAAGGCGCATTGCAAAACGACACCTTTCTTTTCGGTGTCCTTTACAAAAATCGTCACAATAAGCAGACCGAGGAAAAACATAACTACGCAGGCGACGCTTACAAAGCCGACTATCTCAAGATCGGCGGTTTTTATGCCGCCGCCCGAATAAAGATTGTAAGCGAGCATAACGGGAAGAAACACCCGATAGCAGACCTTGTTCAGCGTGGCGGCAAATTCGCGGCTGCAAAGCCTGATGCACTTAAGAAAATATCCAAGCACAATCATAATAAGTATGGGAAAAACCGCATTTGCGGCAAAAATAAAAGCATCCAAGAAAAACACCTGCCTTTGTTTCGGGGGAATTTAATAAAGCATGGGGGAGAGTCGGATGACTCCTCGATATTTATAAGCAATATCAAAGCCTTTTATACACTATGATTTTACTTTTTTTATCCCTCGGAGTCAACAGTTTCATTTTCGAAGAAGCGGCATTTGCAGGAACAAAATAGTTGTTTTTATTGCTCGCAGCCATTGCAAGTTTATCGCAAATGAGGTAAAATAAAAATGTAAAATTATAAATTGCGAATGTACATCATTTTATAAGATTGGAGAATAAAATACAATGAAAGCATTTATGGACAAGGACTTTCTTCTTTCGACAGAAACAGCCAAAAGGCTTTTTTTCGAGCATGCGTCAAAAATGCCCATAATAGATTACCACTGCCATATAAATCCGAGAGATATAGCAGAAAACAGGCGGTTTAAAAACATTACCGAGGTGTGGCTCGGCGCAGACCATTATAAATGGAGGCTCATGCGCTCTGCAGGAGTCGATGAATATTATATTACGGGAAGCGCTCCCGACAGGGAAAAATTCCAAAAATGGGCGGAGACTCTCGAACGCGCCATCGGAAATCCTCTTTATCACTGGAGCCACATGGAGCTGCAGAGATATTTCGAATATAACGGTATCCTCGGCGGAAGCACTGCCGAAGAGGTGTGGGAAATAACCTGCGCTAAGCTCAGCGAGGAAGAAATGAGCGCAAGAGGCATAGTAAAGGCATCTGATGTCGACGTTATATGTACCACCGACGACCCGACAGATACCCTCGAATGGCATGCGGCCATTGCCGCTGATGAGAGCTTTGATGTAAAGGTGTTTCCTGCATGGCGCCCCGACAAAGCAATGAATATTGAAAAATCGGACTTCTGCGAGTATATAGATAAGCTCGCGGCGCTTACAAACGAAAGATGCGATACCTTTGCAAGCTTAAAAAGAGCACTTTCTGTGCGTATGGATTATTTTGCATCGCATGGCTGCCGAATTTCCGATCACGGACTTGAGTATGTTATGTATGAGCCCGCCTCCGATGAAGAAATCGAAGAGATATTTGCATTGAGAAGACAGGGCAGTGCGCTCAGAAGAGAGCAGATACAAAAGTACAAAACCGCTTTCATGCTGTTCTGTGCAGGCGAATATGCAGCTCGCGGCTGGGTGGTGCAGCTTCACTACGGCTGTCTGCGCGACAACAACCCGAGCCAATTTCAAAAGCTCGGACCCGACACAGGCTATGATTGCATAAGCAGCTATACACCTGCTTCACAGCTTACGGGTTTTCTCGGTGCAATTTCCGAAAATATGCCGAAAACGATAATTTACAGCCTTAATCCAAATGACAATGCGGTTATCGGCACAGTTATCGGCTGCTTCCAGAGCGCGCCCTGTGCAGGCAAAATACAGCAGGGCTCTGCGTGGTGGTTCAATGACCACATAACGGGCATGCGCGACCAGATGATATCCCTTGCAAATCTTGGTTATCTCGCAGGCTTTGTCGGTATGCTCACCGATTCGAGAAGCTTCCTTTCCTATACTCGTCACGAATATTTCAGACGCATACTATGTGAGCTTCTGGGCGAATGGACAGAAAAGGGCATGTATCCCTGCGATATGGAAACCCTCGGATCGATAGTAAGAGATATTTCCTATAACAACGCAAAGAATTATTTTGGATTCTAAGGTTTTTTACACAAGCCCTTAAAACAAAAGCCGATGTCATTATGACATCGGCTTTTGCGCTGATACTTTACTATCCTTCGCAGACCTCGGTAAATTTCCAAGTATTTCCGAGGACATTAACAAGGCGCGAACCGCAAAATTCGCAGACCTTCTGATTGGTTTCGGAAACGGCACCGCCGCAGTTTGGGCAGTTTGCGGCAACGGTATCTCCGCTGTCGGTGTTAAGAACAAAGGCATACTGCAGGATATAGCGTTTCTGATTGAGTCTGCCGTTTTCTCTGAACTGCAAAGCGGCCTGAAAGAAAATGGTTTTTTCGATATCTGCGCGCACGTAGTTGCTTATGACAACAGAATGAATATAAAGCTCTGCCTTGTCCTTCAGCACCTCGCGCAGCTTGTCCTTGACGTTTGTTTTTGCGAGGGTGATATTAAAATCGGGAAAATCCGCCATGATTTTCGGAAGGAATACAGAATCCATTCCGTTAAGGGATTTTGGAGTCGTTTCCTCAAGCCTGTCCTGCATCTCTATTGCCTCGGAAAGACTGGGAGTGCCGAAAGCCTTGCTCGAAAAGTTGCGGATAAGGAATATTACAATAATTATCATGACAGCAAAGATTATAGCTGCGGCAAAAGAAAAAATTGAAAAGGCTTCACACATAAAGGACATCTCCTGAAAAAATTTTTAAAGAACGACGATTTTGCGCGCCTTAAACAGTGATTACAAACCGTTCGAGCGCCTTGCCGACTCCGTCGCAGTCGTTAGTGTCCGTTACAAAATCGCACTGTGCTTTTATATCGTCGGGAGCGTTCGCCATGGCGACGGAAAGCCCTGCGTACCGAAGCATGGGCAGGTCGTTGTAATTATCGCCCATGGCTATCATTTCTTCTCGTTTTATGCCGTAAATTTTGCCTAAATATTCCATCGCGGTGGCCTTAGAGACACGCACATCGTTAAATTCTATCATTCGGCTCGTGGAGTTTGACCAGCCGTTGTCCGAAGGGCAATGCTCATTTAAAAATTCGTGAAGCTCGGGCATTCGCTCAGGCTCTGCAAACCATATCATCTTGAGCACGCCTCGTGCGATAATAGGCTCTATATCGTCAAAAATCTCGGCATCGACACCGATAACCCTCTTGTAGTGTTCGATATAGGCGTCACAGCGGTTTGCGTAAAGAAGCTCTTTAGACCATATACATACGGTAACATCAAGCTCGTTAGCACAGCGGTAAAGAGTCCTTGCCGATTCGTCCGACATTTCGAGCTCATAGAGTATCCTGCCGTCGGGCATGGCGACTACCGCGCCGTTTGCGGCAATTATGGGAGAATCTATCCCAAGCTCCTTTATATAGGACGAAATGCCCACCGGTGTCCTGCCCGAGCAGAGGCAGAAAAGGCATCCCATTTCCGAAGCTGTGCGAATCGCGTTGTAATTTCGTTCTGATATTTTCTTGTCTGTCGTCAGCAGTGTGCCGTCCATATCACTGGCAACCAGCCTGTACTTCATTTCTGCAGCCCCCTTTGGGATAATAATAGCACATTTCTTCGCCGATTAAAACATAATTTGCAAAGTTGCAAAAAATAAAACGCACCCCGACAGATATAGCATCTGTCGGGGTGCGTTAGTTAAAAGATTAAATTTCGGATTCTTTGCGTTTTTTGATCATAAGCCATGCAAATGATGCCATCGCCGCAAAGGACAGGGTAAATACAAACGAAGCTATGGGCATTGCGCTGTCGTCGCCGGTCTTCGGCGTTTCGGAGCCATTAGAAGAGTTGCTGCCGCCTGACTGATCGTTTTTATCATCCTCGTCCTCAGGCAGGTCGCCGTCGCTTACAACAGGCTCTTCGGGTTCATCATCGTCCTCGGGCAGGTCGCCGTCGCTTACAACAGGCTCTTCGGGTTCCTCAGGATCCTCGGGCAGGTCACTATCGCTTACAACAGGCTCTTCGGGTTCATCATCGTCCTCGGGCAGGTCGCTGTCGCTGACAACAGGCTCCTCGGGTTCCTCGTCAGATGCAATAACTTCGACCGCTGTTGTGGTAAGGGTCAGGTCGGGGAAGACCTCGTTTGTCATGGTGCAGTAGAGAGTCTTGCCTGCAAAGTCGTTGCCGAAGGTAAATACACCATCTTCGGAAGAGGTGGGTGTAACTACCGAATCATCAGCGGAATCATACCATGTGTATACTGTCTTGGTTCCGCTTATGTCATATTCGGAGGAAAGGTCGATCTCGCTTGCCTGTGCAGGGATTTCTACAGGAGCCTGCGGGGAATAATCCGTATCGTCGATATCTGCTATGTTATCAGACATAGTTGAATATCTGAGATTGTTGCCATAGCAATTCAAATGTGTAAGCTCAGGATGGTTGCTGATATCAAGCTCGGTCAGGTTGTTGTTGTAGCACCAAAACCACGTCAGCGCAGTGTTGTTGCTGACATCAAGTTCTGTCAGGTTGTTGCCGCTGCACCACAACTCGGTTAGTGCAGTGTTGTTGCTGACATCAAGCTCGCTCAGGTCGTTGTATGAGCAATCCAAATGAATCAGCGCGGTGTTGTAGCTGACATCAAGCTCGCTCAGATTGTTGCCAAGGCAATCCAAATAAGCCAGCGCAGTGTTGTTGCTGATATCAAGCTCGCTCAGGTTGAGTTGGTAGCAAAGCAATTCCAGCAAAGCAGTGTTGTTGCTGACATCAAGCTCGGTCAGATTGTTGTTGCAGCAATCTAAATAAGTCAGCGCGGTGTTGCTGCTTACATCAAGCTCTGTCAGGTTGTTTTGACCGCAATACAAATCCGTCAGTGCAGTATTATTGCTGATATCAAGCTCTGTCAGGTTGTTTTGATCGCAATACAAATCCGTCAGTGCAGTATTATTGCTGACATCAAGCTCTGTTAATGCATTATGAGTGCAATATATTTTCTTAAGCGTAGTACAGTTGCTGATATCAAGATTGGTTAAATTATTTGAATCACATGACAATTCTGTTATGCTGCCGTTGCAGTAAATCTTAATTTCACTGCCTGCGATGACACCATCAGTATAATATTCAATAATATTTCCATCGCCCAAGTCAAAATAAATAGTATCATCGGCGGTGAAAGAAATATTCATTGTATTTCCGACTGCGTTTGCAGTAGTCATTGTTATCTTCGGCTCGCCGTAATCGGGAGTGGTCTCAATGATTTCTACCGCTGTTGTGGCAAGAGTCAACTCGGGGAAGGCATCATTTGTCATGGTGCAGTAGAGAGTCTTGCCTGCAAAGTCGTTGCCGAAGGTAAATACACCGTTCTCGGAAGAAGTGGGTGTAACTACCGAATTATCAGAGGTGTCAGACCATGTATAAACGGTCTTTGTTCCGTTTATGTCGTATTCGGAGGAAAGGTCGATCTCTGTACCTGCATCAACAGAAGAGGGTATATTTATATCTTCCTGATAATAATACTCAGAATATTCGATATCTGCTATGTTTTCAGACATAGTTGAATATCTGAGGGCGTTAGCGTAGCAGGAGAAGGATGTAAGAGCAGGATTGCCGCTTACATCGAGCTCAGTTAGGGCGTTGTCATAACAGAACAAGGATGTAAGAGCGGGATTGCCGCTTACATCGAGCTCGGTCAGATTATTACTGCAGCAGGAAAGAATATCTAATAAAGCATTATTGCTTACATCGAGCTCGCTTAAATCGTTGTCATTGCAGGACAAGGATTTAAGTGCAGGATTGCTGCTTACATCGAGCTCAGACAGGCTGTTGTAGCCGCAGTACAAGGATATAAGCGCAGGGTTGCTGCTTACATCAAGCTCGGTCAGGGCGTTGTTGTCGCAATAGAGTACCCTCAGTGCGGCGTTGCTGCTTACGTCAAGCTCGGTCAGCTCATTATTGTGGCACTGAAAATAATCAAGCTCTGTGTTGTTCTTTACATCAAGCTCGGTCAGAGCATTGTCATTGCAGGAAAAGGTTGTCAGCGCGGTATTCTTGCTCACATCAAGCTCGGTCAGAGCGTTGTTGGCGCAGTCGAAATAAAACATCGCGGTATTTTTGCTCACATCAAGCTCGGTCAGAGCATTGTCGGAGCAGAGAAGATTTGTCAGCGCAGTGTTGCTCTTTACATCAAGCTCGGTCAGAGCATTGTTGCTGCAGTGCAGAAAAACCAGCTCGGTATTGTTACTCACATCAAGCTCGGTCAGGTTGTTTTCGCTGCAGTGCAAGGTCATCAGCGCGGTGTTGCTCTTTACATCAAGCTCACTCAGAGAGTTGCTTTCACAGGACAGGGTGTTCAGCGCGGTGTTGCTCTTTACATCAAGCTCGGTCAGGCTGTTGTAGCCGCAGTACAAATTCTCGATTGTGGGACTGTTGCTTACATCGAGCTCGGTCAGCTCGTTGTAGTAGCAATACAGCATCAGAATATTTCCGTCGCAGTAAAACTTAATTTCACTGCCTGCGGTCACGCCGTCGGGAGAGTATTCGACAATATTGCCGTCGCCCCAGTCGATGTATAATGTATCGGAAGCGAAAATGTCAAAAGACATTGTACTGCCGATTTCCTTTGCGGTAGTCATTGTGACCTTCGGTGAGCCGTGGCTCGCTCTGGGGGCAACACTCAGCAGAAGAACGGCCTGCTGAGCATCGGAAATCACGCTGTCTACAGACATATCGGTATCTGATACCGCTGTATCAGAAGCGGAAAATTCTTCTGCTGCGTCCGTAAGACTTACCTCAATATCGGTTTTTGAAACGGGCTCTGCGGCTTTTTCCGCTTTATCTGCCTCAGAAACAGCGAAAGCGTCACTTCCGCTTACAGCTTCGTCTGCAGAAATAGATTTGAATGTGACGTTCTGAACGCAGGAGATAAGAAGGCAAAGGCATAAAAGCACCGCTGCCGCTTTCTTTCCGAGTGCGCTCAAGGCATCGTTTTGCCATATTCGCGTCTGCTTCATATTATTACCTCCACAAGAAAAATTTTCCTATAAAATTATTGTACCAATTTAGAGAAGGTGAAACAATTGATATATTCAACAAATCGGCAAAACGGACTTTGTTTAAAATTAAAAGTATATAGTATAAAGAAACAGCATCGACGAACGGAATATTCGCCGATGCTGTTTTTACAGCTTGATGTTTGCAAGGCCGCCCTCGGAGGTTTCTCTGTACTGAGCTGCCAGATCCTGTCCTGTTTCCTTCATGGTTATTATTACTCTGTCGAGCGATATTTTTCTTGTGTCGCTTAGAAAGCTTGCGAGATTGACTGCGTTTATCGCTCTCATGGCGGCAACGGCATTGCGCTCTATGCAGGGTATCTGCACAAGTCCGCATATAGGGTCGCAGGTAAGCCCCAGATGATGCTCAATAGCAATCTCGGCAGAATATTCTATCTTGTCGAAGTTCAGCCCGAAAAGCTCTGCAAGAGCCGCGGCGGCCATGGCACAGGCGGTGCCGACCTCCGCCTGACAACCGCACTCTGCGCCCGATATCGACGCATTGGTCTTTACAAGATTTCCTATGATTCCGCCTGTTATAAGCGCGTTTATTATCTCATCGTCGGAGAAATTGTTCTTTTGCTGCTGGTAATACATAACAGCAGGCAGAACGCCCGCCGCACCGCAGGTGGGAGCGGTCACAATGCGCTCGCCCGATGCATTCTGTTCGCTTACCGCAAAGGCATAGGAGCAGACGAGCCTGCCCTCTCTGGTTTCGGGCTTTTCGTCTATATGCTGCATATTGTAAAGATATTTTGCCTTTTTCTGAAGCTCAAGACCGCCCGGAAGCACTCCCGAGGCTTTCAATCCCGCCCTTACCGAGGCCTTCATAGCCTCCCATATAACGCTCATGTATTCGCGGAGCTTTTCCTTGCCCTCGATCTCCTCTGCGTATTGATAAAGGCGCATGCTGCGGTCGGCGCAGTAATCGGCAATATCGGAAAATTTCGTTTTCTCGTATACTATGGGTGCCTTTACCGCATCGTCGCCCTCAAAGACTATTCTGCCTCCGCCGACGCTGAAAACTCTGGCAAAGTCGGTTTGCTTTTCGCCCTCAAAGGCAAAAAGCTCCATAGTATTGGGATGAGGCAAAGCGGTATCGCGAAAATCAAACTCGATATCACAGGGGATAGGGGAAAGGGTCTTTTCTATAACGGTGTCGGTGCCGTGCCCTTTGCCGGTTTTCGCCAAAGAGCCATACAGCACGACCTTGAATTTATCGGCATGGGGATTTTTGTCCCTGAAGATAAGGCATGCCCGTTCAGGACCCATTGTGTGAGAGCTCGAAGGACCTCTTCCGATTTTGTAAAGCTCGCTTAATGACTCCATGCCGCATGGGGCGATAGCTGTGTCCTGAATTTCTGAGGGAAGATCCTCAAAAAAGTATTCTATGGGAACCGAGAATATTTTTGACAGCTTGATAAAATTTATCGTAGAGGGCATAGCAAGCCCCTTTTCCCATTTTGAAACAGCTCTGTTGCTGATGCCGAGCTGTTCGCCAAGCTTGTTCTGGGAAAGCCCTGCCGCCTTTCGAAGCTGCACAAGCCTTTCGGCTGTTTTCTTATCTGTCATTTTTCAGCACCTCGATTTTGTTTTGCAAAATAGGTCATCACCTTGTATTTTACTCCATAAAGAGCACAATGTCAACCGTGGGTTGATAAGACGGAGAAGGAAAAAGCTGCCGCAGACCGTGAGGTCCTGCGGCAGCTTTAGTTTATCAGATCACCACACCTTGGTGGGCTTTTCCAAGGGCAGAACATTGTTGAAAACAGAGGTGTGCAGGCCCGAAATATGCTTGTCCTTATGGGTAAAGCCGAAGAACCAGTGCTTATATTCGACCTGCTTTGCAAGCTCATCAAAGAAGAGAGTCGCCGCATTGGCGATATCTATGACCCCTTCGATAAGCAGGCTTTTGACATGGGTGGGACATTCGTGGGTAATTATAAAATCCACCTTCAGATCGTACTTGTAAAGGTTGTTGACAGCCTCGCGCATCTCCTCGGTGGAGGGTGTTTCCTCAGGCCACCAGCGAGTGCCGCGAAGCTGACGCATTTCAAGATCGGCACTGACCCCGCCGCCCATTGTAAAGATGGTGCGGTTTTCGATAGTGAACACCTGACCTCGGCAGAGGTGGATAATATTGGGCTTTATAAAGCGAACCTTGCCGCCGTTCCATTCGCGGACAGGGTATTGATAAAGCCTGTCGTAATTTTCGTGACAGCCATCCACAAACAGGATGGTGTATCGCTGCTTTGCCAGAGTGTTGAGCATACGCTCTTCTCTTCTGCCTCCGTCCCAGATAAAGCCGAAGTCGCCGCAGATTATAAGATAATCGCCGCGCATAAGCTGGCTCATCTGTTTTTTATCCTCGAAGCGTGCAAGGCTTCCGTGTGTATCGCCTGTAACGAAAATCAAGATGCAGACCTCCCGATAGGGTAAACTTTTATATAATTATAAACCTTTTTTTCGCAGATTACAACATAAGGACTTTATTTACGTGTGATTTTATGTTAAACTATTTTATACGAACTCTTTTTTGGCGGAGGTGCGCGTGAATGAAGAAAAGAATAATATGTACAATACTTGCGCTGGTTTTTGTGCTCGGAGCGATGATGATAAAGCCTCCTGCAAAGGCACAGGCGGCTTTCAGCATAGATCTTGAGGAAAATAATGTATATCTCGATCAGTGCGGTGCGATTTTTATGGTAAACACCGACACAGGTGTTACGATATACGAAAAGAATGCTTACGACAAAATGTACCCCGCATCCACAACAAAAATGATGACAGCGCTGCTTGCCATAGAGCTTTGCCCCGATATGGAGACAATGGTAACTGTGGATGAGGAAATAGAAAAGATACTTATGGGAACCGACTCGACCAAGGCGGGACTCAAGCCCAACGAGAGAATATCCATGCTCGACCTTCTTTACTGTCTTATGCTTCCGTCGGGAAACGATGCGGCGCTTGCCATAGCGTCCTTTATAGGCGACGGTGACATAGATTTCTTTGTTGCGCTTATGAATGAGCGCGCTCAGCAGCTCGGCTGTGTGAACACAAACTTTGTAAACCCTCACGGACTTCATAAGGACGAACACTACTCCTGTGCTTATGACCTTTCGCTTATAGCGGCAAAAGCAATGGAGCTTCCGGTTTTTGCGACCATTGTGCAGGCGACACATCATCAGCTTCCTGCCACCAACAAAAACGAAGCGCGATATGTTTACAACACCAACCACCTTATGAATGTCAACTATTCATCCACCTATTATTATTCCTACTGCAAGGGAATAAAGACAGGACGAACCAGCAAGGCGGGCAACTGCTTTGTAGGCTATGCCACGAAGAACGGCTATAATTACATCTGCGTGTGTCTTGGAGCGCCTATGCTCAATGAGGACAAGGGGATACGATTCAATGCGGCGTTTATATCCTCGCGTGAGCTGTTTGACTGGTGCTTCAACAATCTCTCGCTCAAGGAGGTCGTTGCGGCTAATTCGGTAGTGCAGACCGTGGATCTTGAGCTTGCCTGGAATCAGGATGAGCTGACGTTGATACCGGAGGAAAGTTTTACGACTCTGCTGCCTGCCACAATAACAGGCACAGCGGTAATGAAGAGCTACGAGCCAAAGCCTGAATATACTGCGGAGGACGGCAGTATAAAGGTTACGGCACCCGTTAAGAAGGGCGAGGTCATTGCTGTGATGACGATGACCTTTGCAGGAGAAGAGATAGGCAAGGTAAACCTCGTGGCGAGCGAGTCTGTCGAACGCAGTGAGGTGCTCTATCTGCTCAGCCTGGCAAACAAAATCGTTTCCTCCACTGTGTTCAAGGTCATTCTGGTTATCGTTATAATTGCGATCATAGGATACATAGTATGGGCTTTGATGCTCGGCAAGAATTCAGGCGGCGGCAGAAACAGAAGAAAAGTCAGAAGATACAGATAAAGGGAGACAGTAAAAATGGACAAGGAATTTGCACAGAAAGTGTTTGACGAATGCCCTGTGCGGTTTTCGCGCAGAGAAAAAAACAAGCTGCTGCTTATGCTTCGCGAAAAGTTCAGAGATATGGGCTATGACAGCGCAAACATCAGGACGCTAAAGCACAAGGGCGTTTTTAAAAGTCATAATTTTGTCGTGGGAAGGGCTGATGCACCCTATATATTCACCGCACATTATGACACACCGGGAAAAACCGGATTTTTGCTGTTCTCCTCGCGCATAGTCGGTCAGACGGGTGCGAATATCGTATACATTCTGCTCCTGTTCGCGATTTTTGCGCTTCTCGGTTACGGTTCGAAAACGATTGCCGACATCGCTTTAGAAAAATTTGTCGGCTCTGTTCCCTTTTATATAAATATTCTGGTTTATCTTGCAGAGCTGCTGGTAATCGCCCTGCTTGTGTTTTTGCCCATGTTTATCCGAAACAAGACAAACAGAAACGACAATACAAGCGGTGTTCTGGGACTTGTGGCAATAGCCGAGATCGTTTCAAAGGATCCCGAGCTTCGCGACAAATGCTGCTTTGTTTTCTTTGATAACGAGGAATGGGGACTTTTAGGCTCGGCAAAATATTCCTCTTATCTGAAAAACAGCGGCTACGATGTGACCCGCTCTCTGCTCATAAATCTCGACTGCATAGGTGTCGGAGACAAGCTGGTCGCCGCCGCCGCAAATTACAGAAACAAGGCGTCCAAATTCCTCAAGCAGGAATTTGCAGAGAGAGATGTAAAGCTTATACGCAAGCACAGCCTGATGATATATATGAGCGATCATGCTTCGTTCAAGGGCGGTGTCATGCTCGCGCGAATGAAGAGGTCTGCATTCGGACCGCTCTACATCCCGAACATCCACACAAGACGCGATACGCAGTGTGACCTTGATATGGTGGGCACGCTTGCTGAGCAGCTTGCAGATATAACCGCCTGCGCGGAAGCGGATAAAAAGGAACGCGCGGCGCAGACAGAAGCATAAGTGCAAATAACAGCCTGCACCTTGGCTCCCTCTGACGAGGGAGCTGTCATGCAGTGACTGAGGGAGAGAAACAATATCAATATGGCGAGCTTTATTGATAACCTGCAAGAGCTTTCCGTTCCTTACGCTCCCCCTGGCTCTCCCTCCGCTCCTATCATCAGAGGGAGGCATCAGAACGGTTCTTTGACAGTCTGAAACAATAAAAGCACTCACAGCCTATCGGCTGTGAGTGCTTTGCTGTTCTTATGAATACGCTTTGCGGCATCAGACCATGTCTCTCTGTTCGACCTTCTTCTTCTTTCTTCTGACCTTCTTGATTCTGAGGATCAGACGACCGAGAAGAATATATATGAAGATAACGATAAAGAGCAGAAGAATATAACCTATAAGATGCTCGGTATAATCCGAAATGCTCGCCTTGTATATTTCGGTAAGACCGGTCTCGATAGAGGTGTTTATACCAAGCGACTCCACGATGTTGGTCATTTTTTCGAAAATCTGGCGTATGAGCATAACAATACCCACGGCGCAGGCGACAAACATCAGCACAAGGCCGGTTCTGACCCATGTGGTGTTATCGGACTGTACCACGTAATAAGCTGCACGGGTGATAGGGCGAAGACCCTTAAGGTCCTTTTCGATAGCCTTACGAGTTCCCACAGCTATGCTCTGAGCGGTGTTTGTCTGAGGGCGCATTGCATCGCCGTTTTTCTTGTCATAGATAGGATATCCGTCGGGATCTCTTTCTACGCTGTCGCCGGCGGCAGATGCCTTGGCGGTTTCCTCATCAAGAGCGAGAGGTGCACCGCAGGAAAAACAAAACAGATCTTCATTGTCGTTTTCTGTTTTACAATTTGGGCACTTGATCACGACAACACCTCCGTTGTACTAAAAATATAGTGGCTTGATTCGAAGCATTAAGGAGCTCGGATTAACCCTGCTTCTTTGCCTTGCGGTTGCCGGACATACGCTTGCCGAGGAGAGCAACGCCTGCAAGACCTACTGCACCTGCAGCGGCATTAGCACCGATAGCGATGGTGTTGTCATTTACTGTGTCCTCGGAATTGTTGTCGTTTACTGTGTTCTCAACAGCCTCGCCGATATTGAAGAGATCGTTGTCTGCATCGGTAGCGGACTGCTGGCTGTCAACCTTGTTGCCCCTGTTGTAATCGGTGCAGCTTGCGATGCCGTTTGCATCAAAGACCCACATGTAAATAAATGCAGCAGCGGCAATAAGGATAACGATGAAGGGGAAAGTAAGAGACTTCTTTTTGTAAACCTTTGCGGGCTTTGCATCGGCGGCAGGCTCGCCTGCGGTCGCTACAGCGGCGGTCTCTGCCTTTACAAGAGCTTCCTCTGCGACGCTCTTGCCGCAGATAGCGCAAACCTTTGCATCATCGGGGATAAAATTGTTACAGAACTTGCAATTCATTTTTACATATCTCCTTTGTTGTGTTCGTATAATACCGGAAGAAACCGGAATGTTCCTTGTTTAATGATATCGTCACGCCTCGGCACGGAAGGGAGCAGCCTTAGCCTCAAGATCTGCAAGGGTGCCGTCCTTGAGCACACCGCGCAGTTCGAGATACTCAACGATGCTTCTCAGCTCCGACTCGGTGGTGGCACGGCTGTAGGTCTCAAAGCACCAATCTGCATAAGCGCGGTACTCTCTCGCCTTGTTTACGTAATTGAAGGAGAGCAGACCGGAGTTTTCCGCCTTATATTCGTAACGCTTTGCGTAATACTCGCAGAACCAGGTGTAATAGCCTGTATAAACATAATAGACTTCCTCAGAGGTGATCTCCTTGTCGTCCTTGAGAAGCTGGACGAACCTTGCCTCATACTGCTCGCGGAAGTTCTGACCCTCTGCATCGCCCTTATCCTTGACTATATCTTCCATAATGCTGTCGGTAAGGCTTGCGCCGCGGACATGGTTGATAAGCTCAAGGGAGGATTTGTAAATGGTGGTATCCACCTCCACAAATCGGTTGGAGCCTGTCGAGGTGGTGACCAGAACAGCTACTGAAATTGCCAGCATACAGACAACAACAGTGGCAACGGTAGCGAGCAGCAGCCTGAGAACCCTGCCGATGCGCTTATGTATGGGAAGAGTCTCAACAGGTGCAAGAGCAATAAACGGAACATCAGAAACAGCGGTGTAATCTATCGATGGTGAGAAGCCGCACTTGGTACAGAATTCCGCACCGTTGCGAAGCAGCTCGCCGCAGTTCTGACAATGGGTACTTTTATCGGCCATAACAAAACCACGCTTTCTTTCAAATGTGTTCTGCCGCATAATGCGCGGCATTCAAGCGTATTTTCTTCGAACATTACTGTACATAATGATTATCGCATAAAATTTCCGAAAGGTCAACAATTTAATTCAAAAATAATAAATACATACGATTACAGCATGATATTCTCACATAATCAACATTGATGTTTTGCACAGTTCATGTTAATATACGGTATAGCAGGATAAGAGAAGGAGCTTACGGTATGGGAAACAGGAAGAACGGCAAAAAGACAAGAAAGGGCTCAAAGTTGATGAGCTTTATTATAAAGACCGTTATGTGGCTTGCAACGGCAGGCCTTCTCGCAGCAGGAATACTTCTTAACAACAGCGGGCGGTTATCCATGCTGCTTATGGCAGGTTCCGTTGTCATGGGGCTTATTTCCGTAGGCTATACATTCTGGATGGACGAAAAGGAAAGCAGAAGAGAATATACGAGTGAAGAGTGATGCAAAAAATCGGTCAGCCGAGGCTGGCCGATTTTTTATAAAATAAGAGTGCTGTCGGGATTGAATAATTGTATTTTCGACTGTATAATAAGAGCGTTTGATTTTAAGAAAAAGGATTGACGAAATGAGCAGTGCAGCAAAAACTCCCGAACTCAAAGAAAATAAAATGAGATCCATGTCAATCGGAAAGCTGCTGCTTACAATGGCGGCACCGATGGTAATGTCAATGCTGGTTCAGGCGATGTATAATATTGTTGACAGTATCTATGTGTCACGCATCTCAGAAAGTGCAGTAACAGCACTTTCACTGGCATTCCCCATACAGAACCTGCAGATAGGCTTTTCCACAGGAATTGCGGTAGGTGTGAATGCGCTTCTGAGCAAATCTCTCGGTGAGGGCGACAGAAAAAAAGCAAATGCAGCGGCAGGAAACGGAATATTCCTGACAGGAGTTATAACCGTGTTGTTTATGCTGTTCGGCTTTTTTGGCAGCAGACCTTATTATGAAATGCAGTCCGATGTTGCCGAGACGGTAAACGGCGGTGCGGCATACAGCTCAATATGCTGTATCTTCACCGCGGGCATTTTTATCGAGATAATCGGCGAGCGGCTTTTGCAGGCGTCGGGGCGCACCGTATACACCCTTTTCACACAGGGTACAGGTGCTGTAATTAATATAATTCTCGATCCGATATTTATTTTCGGATGGTGCGGAATGCCGAAAATGGGCATTGCGGGAGCCGCGGTGGCAACTGTTATAGGACAGTGCATGGCGGCGCTGATGGCGATTATTTTCAACATCAAATGCAATCCCGATGTTCAGCTTTCGCTCAAGGCGATGAAGCCAGATATGAAGGCGATAAAGCCTATATTAATCGTAGGAATACCTTCTGCGATAATGATGGTGATAAGCTCGATAATGAACTTCGGCATGAATCAGATATTCTTAAGCTTCGAGCGCATAGGCGAAACTGCCGCAGGTGTGTTCGGAATATATTATAAGCTCCAGAGCTTCTTCTTCATGCCGATGTTTGGACTTAACAACGCGACGATTTCGATCGTTGCCTTCAACTACGGCGCGCGCCAGCCAAAGAGGATAACAAAGACACTAAAGATAGCAGTAGGTACAGCACTGTGCATTACTGCGGCAGGCTTTATCGTATTCCAGACAATACCCGACGTGCTTCTCGGAATATTCAATCCCGGCGAGGACTTTCTTTTCATCGGCATTACCGCGCTGAGGATAATCAGCATACATTTCCCGATAGCCGCAGGCTGTATCATTCTTGTAGGCTGTTTCCAGGCTCTCGGAAACGGAATTTATTCGACCATAACCTCGCTTTGCCGTCAGCTTGTGGTGCTGCTTCCTGTGGCATTCCTTCTCAGCCTTACAGGGAATATAAACAACGTGTGGTGGGCATTTGTTGCCGCAGAGGTGGTCAGTATAATGTTCTGCCTTATATTCTTTGCAAGGATATACAGGAAGAAGATAAAGCAGCTTTACAGCGCAGAATAAAAAGCAAAAAAAGGCAGGTTGAGACCTGCCTTTTTTGTTTTTTATAAAAATTTTTCAAAACTATGTTGACAGACGACATATGTCGTGATATGATAGTGTCGTCGGACGACATATCGATATGCGACACAAATTTTGAAAAGAGTATATTGAGCAAAGGAGAGAAGTGTTATGAAAAACAATAATACTGCTGCTTGTGACAATTGCTTTTTCGCTGATTCTTATGAATCTTCCCCATTTTGTGGGAGCAGTACCAGACAGCGTGATACGTATCATAGGTATTTTGACTATGGTTTGCGCAGTGGTATCGGTGTTCTTTATCGTACGCACGGCGGTAAAGAAAAATGAGGAAAAGAAGATGAAGGAAAGGAATGACGTAAAATGAAAAAAATTGAGCCTATGTCCGAAAGCTATTATTACATTCTTCTCTGCCTTTCAAAGGGAGCAAGCCACGGCTACGGCATCATGCAGATGACGGAAAAGCTGTCGGGAGGAGATGTTAAAATCGGGTCGGGTACTATGTACGGAGCGACCACAAACATGATGAAAAAGGGCTGGATAACGGAGGTTATGTCCGATGAGCCGGGTGCCGAGCGCAAGAGACTGTACAGCCTGACCGATGCAGGAAGTGAGGCACTCAAAAACGAAATAGCGCGCCTTAAAAGAATGCTTGAGAGTGCAGAAGGGGAGTAAGAAAATGAAAAAATACAAGACAAGGGTCAGATTGTACGCTGCATGGAACTATCAGCGAGAGATCGACGACCTCAATGTCATGAGTGAAAAGGGATGGCAGCTTGTAAAGGGCGGACTGTTTTCGAGCCGATTCAAAAAGGATGACGGCATAAAATACCGTTATCAGCTCGATTATCAGCCCGGTATAGACGACAGACCCCGTTATATTGAAAGCCACCGCGAGTTTGGCTGGGAGTATGTAAACTCCACCGTCAACGGCTGGCATTACTTCCGCAAGGCATACGACCCATCTCTGCCCGAGGAGGAGTACGAGATATTCTCAGACCGTTCTTCTCTCAAGGAAATGAACAGCCGCTGGGCAAAGCTTGCAATAGTTCTGACGGTATTCAGCTCACTTGTTTTTGGGTTGGAACTTGTGCTTATGATACTTCGCCCCATGCTGCCCGCCCTGCTTATGCTTATCGCCTATGCTGTTATTCTGACGGGCTTTATCAGAGGCATAGTCATAATGAAAAATCCCGACAGAAGCCGCAGAAGCGGATTTGACAGAGTTTTTATAATTTTATTCGTTGTGCTGATTTTCGGCGGTATTATCGGAAGCAATGTCCTGCTGAGCATGCGTCCGAACCTTGACGGCAACATGACAGCGGACTACATGGATATCATACCCGCACAGACCGAAGATGCACTTCTCTGGAACACAGTTGATATAAAATACCGTGATTTTTATTATCTTGATGTGGAGATAAAGGCGGAAGCACCTGTGACCTTTACGGTGGAAAATGACAAGGGCGAGGTTGTTTACGCCCTGACAGGAGCAGAGGAAAAAGCAGAAAATGCAAGGCTCTGCCTTAAAAAGGGAGAATATAAAATATATCTTTCCGATTTCGCGGGAGGAGCATTGGATGTAAGCTATGATATAAACTGATGAAAAAAGAGCAGATGCCGACGGCATCTGCTCTTTTAAGCGTGTCAAAGAATCTCCGTAATGCCTGCCTCTGACAATAAAGGCCGAGGATACGGGCTTTTTTATTTTGTTAATCCGAGAAAAAACGGTCTTCTTCCCATTTTGCAGGGTTACTTTCGATATATTCCGATATCTCACGATAATCCTTTTCCCCTCGGATAATATGGTCGTGAAAGGAGCGCTGCCAGAGCTCGCCCATTATTTCGCCTTTGGCTTTGAAAATCTTCAGGCATTCCACGGCGACCATAGATTTGTATGCACCGACTATCTCAGATATCGTAGGGACAGCCCTCGCGGCTGTCTCGGCAGGACCGTGTTCTAAGATTATTATCATGTGAATGTGATTGGGCATAACGGCATAGACGTCGATAATCACATCGAATTTATTCGCTGTTTTGCCTATCATTGAGTTTGCAATTTTTCCGAATGGCGAAAATATTTCATCATTTGGCATCGGACAACCGCAAGGGTTGTCCCTACAATTATTCCAGAAAATACATTTCCTGTCCTTTGTGCATATTGTGACAAAATACGCACCGGCACTGCTATAGTCATAATCCTGTAACCGCGTGGGTTTTCTTTTGGGGATTTCCATATTATTTTTATCCATCACATTCTGTATTCCGCTATCTCTTCCGGTTTTTTCCTCGGTCTCTGAGAGGGTGATTCCTCTGCATAGCCCAGAGCAACCGCGCCGATGAGCTGATGCTCTGTATTAAGATAGGCTGTAAGCTCCTCGTAGGCATAGCAGGTGTTAGCTATCCAAAGGGTGCCAAGCCCCAGTTCGGTGGCTTTTAAAAGCATATTTTCTATGGACGCACCGATGGAAAGCACGTCACACAGCTCAGTTATCCTGTCATCAGCATTTATGGGCACAAAGGGAGAAGAGCCGTTTGTATTGAGAACGGCTATGATTAACGGAGCATTCTCCATTATCTTAAGGGTGTGTTTTGCATCGGGAAGTCCGTTTTTTGAGTCAGGCAGGGTGCATTGACCGTTTTCTTCTCGTTCAATGCCTTTTTTCATACACGCCAAAAATTCCTCTTTGTTTTTTCCGCCGAGTACGATATATTTCCATGGCTGTCTGTTTTTGGCAGAGGGGGACATTCTCGCAGCATCAAGAATTTGTTCTATAAGCTCTGTGGGGACGGTTTTATCAGAATATTTTCTTATGCTTCGTCTGCCGCAGATAGAATCATTCATATAAATTTCTCCTTAATAAGTCACGCTCTCGCCGATCATGCCCTCAACTCTTTCTCTGAGCAGGGCATGACATTCCGCCTCAAGAAGGGGGTCTGTTTCGGAAATTTTAAGGGCATCCGCCTGAGCGGCGGCGAACATTCGGGTATCGAGCGCAAGGTCTGCGAGCTTTGCGTCTCCTGCCAGGCCGCTTTGCCGCTGACCGAAAAACTCACCCGGACCACGCTGACGGAGATCCTCTGAGGCTATAATAAAGCCGTCGTTGGTGCTTTTCATAATATTAAATCGCGCCATTGCCTCTTCGTTTTTAAAATCGCTTATCAGTATGCAGTGTGATTTATATTGTCCTCTGCCAACTCTGCCGCGAAGCTGATGAAGCTGTGAAAGACCGAATCGCTCGGCGTTTTCTATTACCATAAGCACCGCATTCGGGACATTTACACCGACCTCGACAACGGTGGTGGCAACGAGGAGCTGTATTTTTCCCTCTGCAAAATCACGCATGACCTCGTCCTTTTCGTTTCCTGACAGCTTGCCGTGAAGAAGTCCCACGGTATAGCCGCGGAAAGCCCCGTTTCGAAGCTGCTCGGCGTAAGCTACAGCAGAGGCAAGCTCACTGCCTTCGTCCTCGCTCTCCTCGACCAGCGGACAGACAATATATGCCTGACGACCCTCATCAAGATGTTTTTTGACAAAATTATAAGCGCGTTCTCTCTTGCCGCTGTCGATATGATAGGTGTCAACCTTTTGCCTGCCTGCAGGCAGCTCGTCGAGAACGGATACATCAAGGTCACCGTAGACGATAAGAGCAAGAGTCCTTGGAATAGGCGTTGCACTCATGACAAGCATGTGCGGATTTTCGCCCTTTTCGCTCAGTGCCGCGCGCTGTTTTACGCCAAAGCGGTGCTGTTCATCGGTTATTACAAGAGCTAATTTCAAAAACTCCACCTTTTCGGATATGAGCGCGTGAGTGCCGATAACAAGATCACATTCGCCGCTTTTAAGCTCTTCGTAAACAGTGCGTTTTTCCGACATTTTCATAGAGCCTGTGAGAAGACGTACATTTATGCCGGCAGGAGAAAGCAGCTCGGAAAGAGAGCGATAATGCTGTTCGGCCAATATTTCGGTAGGCGCCATAAGAGCGCTTTGCATACCGTTTTTTGCAGTGCAGTAGCACAGAGCAGCTGCAACTGCCGTTTTGCCCGAGCCTACATCGCCCTGCAAAAGTCTGCTCATAGGGCAATCGCCATTCATCATATCGCAGACCGCTTCCCTGACAGCGCGTTTTTGTGCGTTGGTGGGTGCAAAGGGAAGAAGAGAGAAGAACTCATCGGAATAATCCTTAGTAAGATGAAGAGCGGTCAGCCTGCGGCTTTTGCCTTTGAGTCTGAAAAGTGCAAGCTGCAAAATCAGAAGCTCTTCATACACAAGCCTGTCGCGGCATTTTTTTAGCTGTAAGGGATCCTTGGGCTGATGGATACCGCGTATCGCCTCATGGAGCGAGCAAAGTCCGTTTTCGTCGAGAAGCTCGGGTGGGACGGGATCGGGGTAGGAATCATCGTTCATCATGTCGAGAGCACTTGCTGCCGCCTGAGCGATCATGCGCGAGGTAAGAGCGGCGCTCTGACGGTAGACAGGCTCCATATAGCCTGCCTTATCTGCACGCAGGAATTTAGGCGAGGTCATTTCGGGCATTCTGAAGGAAAAATTCACTCTGCCTCTGAAAAGATAGGTGACCCCCTTGCAGATGAGCGATTTTATGTAGGGATTGTTGAAAAAGGTGATTTTAAAGGATACACCGTTTTCGTCGCAGGCGGAAGCGGAGTATATGGTCATGCCGCGTCGGACAAAACGCTCCGAAACAGCCGAGGTCACGGTCGCTCTGATAATCGGTATTTCAAAAGGATCGACATCATTAAGAGAGGAAGAGCCAGACCAGTCCTCGTATGTACGGGGATAATAACGCAGCAGGGCACCGACGGTAGGCACACCGAGCTTTGAGAAAAGCTCGGCGCGCTTATCGCCGACGCCCTTTATTTTTCTGATATCCATACGATCGAGAAGCATATATATGATCTCCAGATAAAAGCTGTTATACAAATTTTCGGTTACATAGCCAGCTATGTAACCGAAAAATCTAATGCTTGATTGTTTTCAGATCACTCTACAGAGAGAATGAAGTGATATACAGGCTGGCCGCCGTTGATGAGGGTGACCTCTTCGAAATTGCGGCTGATCTTCTTGGCCTTTGCCTCGATAAGAAGACGTGCTTCTTCTGCACGCTCGTCGGTAATGCCTTCGCCGTAGATGAGGGTGAGGAAGGTGGTGTCCTTATCAACCATATTTTTTACGACCTTGACAAGAGCCTTGACAGGATCCTTTTCGGTGAGTGCGAGCTTACCGTTGACAAGACCGAGGATCTCGCCCTCTTTGATCTTGTGACCGTCAAACTCACTGTCACGTGCGGCAAAGGTTACCTGACCGCAGCCGACCTTCTTTGCAGCCTCGAACATATCTACGCTGTTTGTGTCTATATCACTCTCGGGATCATAGGCAAGCATAGCTGCAAGTCCCTGAGGAATGGTTCTTGTGGGAAGAACAACAATACGGCGGTCTGCAAGAGGCACAGCCTGCTCAGCAGCCATGATGATGTTCTTGTTGTTGGGGAGAACAAAAACGGTTGCGGCGGGAGTTGCATGAACAGCGGCAAGTATATCCTCGGTGGAGGGATTCATGGTCTGGCCTCCGGAAACAACGTTCTCACAGCCGAGATCGTTGAACAGAGACTTAAGACCATCGCCTGCTGCGACTGCAACAAAGCCGATCTCGCCGTCAACAGGGTCAACACGCTCGAACTTCTTTGCAGAAGCACCGCCGGCTGCCTTGTTCTGGGCACGCATGTTTTCGATCTTGGAGGTGACAAGAGAACCGTACTCAAGACCGTGGGTGATAGCGTTGCCGGGTTCCTCGGTGTGAACATGGACCTTTACGATCTCATCGTCATCAACAACAACTACGCAGTCGCCGATGGTTTCGAGGTATGCACGAAGCTCGAGAGGATCCTTGTCATTTTCCTTCTCAACGATGAACTCGGTGCAGTATGTGAAATTGATCTCCTCGTCAAACTGAGAAATAACATTGGAGAAGTTGTCGACACTTACCTCAGCGGAAGCGCCGGATTCTGCCTCTACGATAACACCGTCACGGAAAACGGACTGCATACCGCGGAAAATAACGCAGATGCCCTTGCCGCCTGCATCGACAACGCCTGCTCTTTTGAGAACGGGCAGAAGCTCGGGGGTGGTCTCAAGAGCTTCCTCTGCAGCGAGGCAGACCTCGTCCCATACATAATTTGACTTGTTGTTTGCAAGAACAGCGGCACGTGCGCGCTCGGAAGCGATACGTGCAACTGTGAGAATGGTTCCTTCGGTAGGCTTCATGACTGCCTTGTAAGCAGCCTCAACACCGAGAGTGAGAGCAGAAGCGAGATCTGCACCGGCAGCTTCGGTAAGACCCTTTAGTCCCTTGGAAAAACCGCGGAAAAGAAGAGAGGTGATAACACCGGAGTTGCCGCGAGCACCGCGCAGAATAGCGGAAGCAGCTCTGTCTGCAACTGTGGTTACGTCAACATCATCGCCGAGGGTCATCATTTCCTTGCGAGCGGCGCCCATGGTCAGGGACATGTTTGTGCCTGTGTCACCATCGGGAACAGGGAAAACATTAAGCTCGTCTACACGCTGTCTGTTGTTTTCGATAGCGTTTGCGCCGGAAATAATGGCATCTCTCAAGACACTGCCTTTAATCACAATACAACACTCCTAAAAAGAAAATAACAAAATTAAATTCCTGTTGCAAAAATCATTCAATATAAAATATTAGATGCGAAAGCTTTTGAAAATTTCAAAACCGTGTGATTATTATATCACAGTCAAAGTATCATTTACAATGTGCCGAGTTCAAGGAAATGAGGCTTTGATTTAAAGTATTATGTGTAAATTGCACAACGAAAAACAGTTATCCTGCCTGTTCTGATACAGTACTTCCATCCTCTCCAACCGTAACGGCGGTCACGGACCAATCGCCCATTGTGAAGAACGGATCCGATTCCGAAATCTTCATATCGGCGTTGACCGAGCGGCTGAAGCACACCATGCCCTGTCTGTGACAGATGGGGATAAAAGGGATATTCGCCTCGAATGCGGCGAGATAGTCGGCAAGGCTTCCCTCGCCAGACCTCCATGCGCTGCGCGCAGAATTAAGGGTCTCAAACTCAAAGCCGGTATACAGTCCCTTGTTCGGGGTATAAAGGGGAGAGAAGTCCATGTTGTTGAGCATGGCGTATTCTCCGACATAAAGCTGGTAGCTTCCTGCCGAAACATTTGCTGCAAGATCAGAAGAGGATACGGCGTTTATGGTAGTGCCGATACCGATATCGGAAAGCTGATCCGCTATCACGCCGGCGGCTGAAAGGTGCTGGGAATTATCGCCCGATACAAGGATCGAGAAGGAAAGATAATTGCCGAGGCTGTCATATTTATAGCCGTTTTCATCGGTGTTTACAAAGCCTGCGTTGGAAAGAAGGAAGGCGGCGCTTGCAGGATCGTCCACAGTAAGACCCGATTCGAGCGAGGCGGCAGCGGCAAAGGCAGAGGTTATAGGGCCGGTTGCCGCAACAGCTCTGCCGCCGAATGCCTTGGTTGCTATCTCCTCGCGGTTGAGAGCATAGCTTATGGCGGCACGGATATCTATATTGTACAATCTTGTATCGTTTGTGTTTACACCGAGAAAAATAATGTTATTAACATCATACGTAGCATAGTTTGCGTTTATTCTGTTGGGATAACCGTCGCGAAGGTCGGTTATAAAATAGGAAATAGTACCTATTTCTATGCTGTGAACAATGCTTTCGACGGTGGGCATGGCGTTGAGGGAAATACGCTCGATAGAGGGACGGTTGGGATCATACCAGTTTTTGTTCAGTTCAAGAAAAATACCGAGATCCTCGTCAGAGACATATACATATTTGCCGCTGCCCACAGGCATTGCACCGCCTGCATCGCTTTCTATCTTTATGATAGGAATGTCAAGCAGCATATATGCAAACGGATCCTCCTCGCCGATTGTGAAGGTCAGCTTGTTTCCGTTGACGATAACGCTTTTGAAATTTGCAAGCTGTGCGGCATATCTCGATTCGGAACGCTTTGCCACATAGAAGGAATATTCCACATCGCGTGCGGTAAGAGGCGTTCCGTCGGAGAAAACAAGCCCTTCGTGTATGAGCACCGTGATATCGCGGCCTTCCTGCGAAATGCTTCGTGCAACAACAGGCACAGCCTCGTAGTTTTCATCAAGCACGATAAGCTTGTCGAAAATAAGCGAGGATACAGCGGTGTTGAGAGAGGATGTGGCGCGGTAGGGGTTGAGAGAGTCCGTACGGGAATACGCCAGCGCAAAGTTTGCGGAAATGGTATTAAAGAGAGAGATGTTCGCCGAGCTTGCAGTGGGAATATTGAGGTCACCGTACAGCTCTTCATGAAGCTCCTGCCTTTCGGGGTCGTACGAACTGCCGCATGAAGCCATGAACAGCACGCACAGAGCAACGGCAAGAGCAGGTATTATTTTCAATAAATGCTTTTTCATTATATATCAGTCTTCCTTCGGCTTACCCTTCATGGTAAGCGAAATACGCTGTTTTTTGACATCCACCGAGAGAACCCATACAGTGACGACATCACCCACCTTGAGTTTTTCGCCCGGATGCTTTATAAAAGAGTTGCTGATCTGAGAAACATGGACAAGACCGTCCTGATGGACGCCTATATCAACGAAGGCGCCAAAATCTATAACATTTCGGACAGTTCCCTGAAGCTCCATGCCGGGGGTCAGATCCTCGATGGAAAGCACGTCGGTACGCAGCATGGGAGGCGGCAGCTCATCGCGCATGTCTCTTCCGGGAGCTAAAAGCTCGCGGATTATATCGGCCAACGTTGGCTCACCGATGCCTAATTTTTCCGCAACGGAGGCAGAACCAAGCTGCTTTACTCTGTCGGCCAGCTCACCGATTCCGCCGTTTTTAACGTCGTCGAGTGTATAGCCGCAGAGGGTAAGCAGCGATTTTGCCGCGTCGTAGCTTTCGGGGTGAACGCCGGTGTTGTCCAGCACATTCTTGCTCTCGGCAACACGGCAGAAGCCGGCGCACTGCTCAAATGCCTTCGGCCCAAGCTTGCTTACCTTTTTAAGCTCGGCTCTCGATTTAAAGGCGCCGTTTTCCTCACGGTAAGCAACAATATTCTTTGAGATCGATGCGTTGATTCCTGCGACCCTCGTCAAAAGAGAGGGAGAAGCGGTGTTTAAATCAACGCCGACACTGTTGACGCAATCCTCAACAACGCCGTCAAGTGCCTCGCCAAGTCTCTTCTGGGGCATATCGTGCTGATATTGGCCGACACCGATTGCCTTGGGGTCGATCTTTACAAGTTCTGCGAGAGGATCCTGCAGACGGCGTGCTATAGAGACCGCACTGCGGAGAGAAACATCATATTCGGGAAATTCCCCGGCAGCAAGCTTGCTTGCCGAATAAACGGAAGCACCTGCTTCGGATACGACCATATAGGAAATACCCATTTTAAGCTCGCCGATAAGCTCAGCGACAAACATTTCAGTCTCCTTGCTTGCTGTGCCGTTGCCGATGGATATTATCTGAACGCCGTGCTTTTTGCACAGGGCGGTGATCTTTGCCTTAGCCTCATCGATCTTTTTGTAAGGCGGTGCACAGTAGATAACGCCTGTGTCGAGGACACGGCCCGTTGCATCAACTACCGCGACCTTGCAGCCTGTCCTGTAGCCGGGGTCAAGACCGAGAGCTACCTTGCCCTTTACGGGAGGCTGGAGAAGAAGCTGGCGCAGGTTTACGGAGAAAAGACCGATAGCTGCCTCAGAAGCTGTGTCAAAGGCGCTGCTTCGCAGCTCGTTTTCTATCGAAGGGAAGATAAGTCGGTCGTAGGCATCGTTTGCAGCATCGACAACACTGTCAGCACAGGGGGTGGAGTTTTTGACTGCGTGGGAAATCAGCACATGCATGCCTTTTTCGCGGTCAAATTCTATCTTTGCCTTAAGTATGCCCTCTTTTTCACCTCGGTTGATGGCGAGAACCCTATGTCCTGCAATTTTCGAAAGAGGCTCTTTAAAATCGTAATAATTGGTATAAACGCTGTCTGCCTCGGGGTCTGAAGCCTTGGAAACGAGCATGCCGTTGAGATAGACCACTCTTCTAAGCTGCTTTCTTATGTCGGCATCGTCGGAAATATCCTCCGCGATGATGTCGAGCGCGCCTGCAAGGGCATCCTGCGGAGTCTCAACGCCCTTCTCGGGGTCAACATAAGCCTCTGCCAGATCGATGGGGAAATCCTTTACCTCCTGAGCGAATATCACCTGAGCGAGCGGCTCAAGCCCCTTCTCACGGGCAATGGAGGCTCTTGTCCTTCTCTTCGGCTTGTAAGGACGGTAGATATCCTCAAGCTCTGCAAGAGTCAAAGCTCTGTCGAGAGCTTCGTTTATTTCCTCTGTCAGCTTTTCCTGAGATTCGATGGAAGAGCGTATCTCCTCGCGTCTCTTGTCAAAGTTCTGAAGATATGCGTATCTATCCGCTATTGCGCGCAAGGTCTGGTCGTCCTGCGTGCCGTGCATTTCCTTGCGGTAACGGGCGATAAAGGGGATGGTGTTTCCGTCGTCGATAAGCTTAAGGATATTTTCCATCCACTGTTCTTTGATTTTAAATTCATTGACTAATGCTTTGACAAAATCCATCTGAGTCAGCCTCCGTTGTAGAGTAAATAGTGTACCTGCGATAATATTGCGTATATTATCGGCTGATGTATTACGTAGATAAAAAGAGAATGCTTTCCGAGAAAACCGAGGAAGGGTATCTTTTTATATGCAAATTCGGGCAGCTTGCGCTTTGAAAGCCATAATCCCCAGAAAACACCCGCAAGGAAGAGAAACAGATAGGGCAGAAGAGGGAAATAATCAAGCGCAGAATAGCTGCTGTCGGTAAAGCCGAAAATAAAAAGTCTGCTTTTGTAGGTGAGCATTTCGGGCACGTTAATCTTCATGGGGCCGAACCCGAAGTAGCCGTTGCGTACATTATAGGTAAGCGCGTAAAGCAGGTGGCAGAAGAGTGCCGAGGGGATAAGAGGCAGCTTGCGGAGAAATTTCTCGCAGGCGCTGAATATGAGCATTGAAAAGCTCAGAAGATGAAGTATGCCGAAGGTTATGGGTGCGCGGTAGTCGATAAACACCGTGACAAGGGTAAAGAGCATAGCAACGCCCAGAAGCTTTGCGCCTCTGAGAGGATTGTTGCGGCTTAAAGAACAGCATATACCGGAAAGTATGATAAACATTCCCTGGTCTACCGTAACGATTATTCTCTGAGAGTAAAGAATAGGCTCAGCGAAGTCAAAGCCAAGCATCGTAAGGTCATACAGAGTGTGATAGAAGATCATATAGATTATGGCGATGCCTCTAAGGGCATCGTAGATCTCTATACGTATACGTCGCCTGACATCGGTCTGCTGAGGAGAATTTAGTGTCTGAACGGATTCCATTACACCCGCTCCTTTACGTTATTTCAGTCTTTTTATTTTACCACAAGCAAACTTTTTCGGCAAGAAAAAAAGCCATAGGTAAAGGTTAATTTAAAAAGCTATAATAAATATTTAACAATTTCCTCTCAAAATACACCGAGATGCTTATCGGCAGTGTTTTATTCGAAGTCAGACTTTTCGAAAAAAGAAAGACCGCCCGACTTTTGTCGGGCGGTAAAAAATGTATTCTCAGGCGTTTTCTTCCTGCTTAATAATAAGATTTTTATAAAAGTCAACAGCACCGGGCAGGCAATTGCATTCGATATTCTCGTTGATGCCGTGCATGCCCTTCATCTGCTCGGGGCCGTAGATAACCGGAGCAAAACGAATGCAGTTGTCGCAGATATCCTGATAGAAATGAGCGTCTGTGCCGCCAAGGACAACATAAGGACTGCTTGCAAGACCGGGGAAGGTCTTGGCAATAGTCTCCTCGACCTGACGAAATGCCTTTCCGTTGATATCGGCAGGCTCGGAATAGTCGTTGCAGTCGAGTATTTCCATTTCGAGATCGTATTTCTTGGCCAGCCTGCTTATGATCTTCATGCTTTTCTTTTCGCCCTGATGAGGGATAAAGCGGACATTTGCACAAAGAGTGGCCTCCTGGGGAAGCACATTTTCCGCATCGGAGCCCGACTGCATGGTGAAAGCCACAGTAGTGCGGAGCATAGCGCCTGCCTGAGAGGAGATCATGGGCATGACAGCCTTCATAAGAGGCTTAAAATACCAGAGATTTCCCATCACAAGGCGAAGGCCGAACGGAGCGTAGCGTGACAGCTTGCCAAACATTGCGCTGACCTCGGGGAGGAATTTGCGCTTGAAATGCTTGCCGTTTTCTATCTCGTTGATAAATGCGGCGAGTCTGACGATCGGAGTGTTTCTCGGAGGTGTGCTTGCGTGGCCTCCGCTGCTTCGGGCGGTAAATCTGATATTGGCCTTGCCCTTTTCAAAGACGCCGACCATGGCGTAGTTGCCCTTGATGCCGCCTACGGGCTCGGTGATTATTCCGCCGCCCTCATCGCAGACAAGGAAGGGTTTTACGCCGCGGCTGCGAAGATGGGAAACAAGCTTCGGCGCGCCTTCACCGCCCCATTCCTCTGTGCATGAGGAGGCAAGATAAACGTCACACTGAGGGATATAATCTTCCCCGAGAAGCTCTTCCACAGCCTGAAAGAAAGCCATAACAGAGCATTTTGTATCTCCTGCGCCGCGTCCCCACACCTTGCCGTCCGCAATATCGCCTGAAAAGGGCTCGTGAAGCCATTCGCCCTCGGCAGGGACAACGTCCTGATGACTCATGAGAATAATGGGGTTTTCTGAGCTTTTGCCTTTCCAAAAGTAGAGCAGATTGCCGTCGATAACAGTTTTTTCAAGCTTTTCGTGAACAAGGGGGAAAAGCTCTTGCAGCTTATCGTGGAACAGCAGATAATCGGAAATATCGGTCTGTCCCTTGTGGGATACGGTTTCGCACTTTATCATTTCGGACAGCTTGCCCGAATATTCCTCCACGCGCTCTGCATCGGGGTCGGGCGTGTAGGAGGATTTCTTTCTGCCCATGAATATCGTGCGAACCACAGCGACAAGCAGAAGCAGTACGAGCAGTGCGATTATGCCGAGAACAACCGCCAGAGCGACCTTTACATAGAACATCATTCTGCCTCGGCTCCCTTCTCGCCCTCCTCGCTGTCGTCAGCAGACGCAGAAGCAAGCTTCTTGCTTTGAGCCTTGAAGAAGATGAAGGAAAGAGCGATAGCAATGATACCGCTGGGAATTATCATGAAGCTGGTGGAATTTGTGAGAGAGGGAACGAGGATAAACAGTATGCTCATTATTACAAGAGGTATGATCGCAATCTTAAGATTATTGCGGAAGTACTTGTAAGCCATTGCGCCGAAGAGTGCGGGAACGACCACATCGAAGGCAGGCTGGAGCACGGGGCTCTGAAGTATGGGCTGGAGAGGGATGAGAAGCACCACGCCGATAGCTATGACCACGATGGTCACAAGAGAGGAGGTGGCGATGGAAAGGGTGGAGATTATCTCATTCTCGGGAGTGCCCGATTTTGCACCGACAGTGTCGCGGGCGTTGATAGCGCAGGGTATTTTCATATTGATGAGGTTGCCTGTGATAAAGGCAAGATATCCGCCGCCTGCACCGAGCATTGGGGTGTAAATAAGAAATTCCGCAACAGAGCTGACGGTCCATACAAGACCTACGGAAAGGAATGCCTTTCCGACAGCGCCAATATTGGGCATTGCGCCGAGGAAGTAACCCATGATAAAGGGAGCTCCCAGAAGAAGCACAAGGACGATAGCGGTAAATATTCTGCCTATAGCGTGAGTTTTGGAATTATATCCTTCAAAATAAGCGATTCTTTCCTGTTCGTTCATGGTGATTTCTCCTTTCTTCGAGATCATATAAAGAGGCTGACGACTACAGCGGCGCCCATGCCGAGCAGCATGCTGCCTGCAATGGAGAAGCTTTCGACCCATGCGAAGCCCTTCTTGCCGCCAAGCCACATAAAGAACGCCATTGCAAGGCCTGAAACGCCCACAACAACAAGGGGCATCCAGTTGCCTGCGAAGGAGAAGGTACCGCTGCCCGAAACAAAGCCGCCGATATAGCTGCCGATATAGGCACTGACCATACCGATAAACATAGCTGTCATTGCGCTGTCGCCAAAGCCTGCGCCGCTCTTGCCGCCGGACTTTTTCTCGCCGCCCGAGCCGAGCTTTTTGAGGTAGCCTTTATTGAAAATGAGTGAAAGCACCATGCCCCACATAATACAGATGCTCATGAGCAGTGCGATGGTGGTAAAAGCGGAAGCGGTCATTTCGGAGCCTGAAAGCTCGGACATGCCGACCTGTCTTGCGGCGGCATCTGCGACCTGAGTTTCGTAATGCAGAGCGCCTATAACGGAAAGTCTCAGCCACGGCCACGGCGTACCGAGGCTTCCGGAAAGGGCGATAACGCCAAGCAGGATTCCCACAGCCGGGAGCATGGTAAAGGTCGCGCTTGAGATAATGACCTTTTTCATTTTTGAGGTGTCCATGCCGATGGCCTTGCCTGCGCGATATGCTCTTATCATAAATATAATACATATCACCGCGACAATGGCGACGATACCGCCGCATATCGCGTACATCGGAATACTGTTGAGCTGTTCTAAGATAGACATAGTATCCTCCTTTGCTTTCGGCACATATCGGTGAAAAGTAAAGGATATCAAAAAACCGAATCTGTGCATTTTATAACTTAAATAATACCACATTGACATCTTTGTGTCAATGTAAAGGAAGAAATATGAGAGAAAAGCAGATAAAAGAAGGCCTCCACGGACTTATCCGTGGAGGCCGCTGTATAAACAAAGCCTATCAGAGAATTACTCTGATGTCGTTTTCCTCGCTCATGAGAGTCTCGGGGATATAAATGCCCTCGAGCTTCTCGCCGTTGAGCCATACTTCCTTGGTGCCGCCCTCAGAGCCGTTGGGATTTTCGACCTTGATGTGGAGCTTCTTGCCGCGGAAGTTCTTCTCCATTGTAAATTCCTTCCAATCAGAGGGGATGGAGGGGTTGATAACAAGACCGTTAAGATCGGGTCTCATACCGAGGATACCCTCAACGCAGCCTACCATAACAGTGGAAGCGGTGCCGGTGAGCCAATGAACGTGAGTTCTGCCCTCAAAGGGAGACTCAACGGACTCGGTGAACTGACCGTGTGCGTAGGGCTCGATCCTTCTGATCTCAGCCTTGTCATTCATATATGCAGGGCTTGTTTCCTTGAAGTACTCAAATGCGCGGTTGCCGTGACCCATGAGGGCTTCGGCAAGGATGATCCAGCCCTGAGACTGGCAGAAGATAGCGCCGTTTTCCTTGGTGGAGCCATTGAAGAGGATCATAACAGAGCCGTCAAAGGGGTGCTCCTTATAGGAGGGAGAAAGGAGACGAGCACCGTAAGCGGTGTTCAGCTCTCTCCAGGTGCTTTCAAGTGCGGTCTCAGCCTGCTCCTTGGTAGCAACGCCGGAAATTACAGACCAGCTCTGGGGGTTGAGCCACATGTTAGCCTCAACATCAGCCTTTGCACCGACCTTTACGCCGTTGTCGCGGATACCGCGGATGAATCTGTCCTCATCCCAGCAGTTGTCCTGAATGTTCTTATAAAGAATTTCTGCCTGCTCGTCGAGGTACTTGATGTACAACTCGTCGTTCTTGTGCTCGCAGAAGGTACGCATGATCTTAAGAGCGAGGTAAAGCTGGAATGCAACGAAGGTGGACTCACCCTGTGCGCCCATTCTCAGGCAGTCGTTCCAGTCAGCGGAAAGGCCTGCGGGCATGCCGTGAGCTGCAAGATGGTTCATAGAGAAGCTGATAGCTCTCTTAAGATGCTCGTAAACGGTAGCCTCGTCCTTGTTTGCGAAGGGGATGACCTCGTCGAGGAATGCGATGTCGCCGCTTTCTGCCATGTACTTCTTGACAGTGGGGAACAGCCAGAGAGCATCGTCTGCGCGATAGGGGGTGTGGTCGATTCTCTTTGCGTATTCATCGGGCTCCTCGGGAGTGACCTCATGACCGGGATTGTGGTTGAAGGTTACGAGGGGGAGACCTGCGCCGTTATGTACCTGACCGGAGAGCATAAGACGGATCTGCTTCTTTGCCATCTCGGGATCGAGGTGGAGGATACCCTGAATATCCTGAACGGTATCACGGAAGCCGTAGCCGTTGCGCTCGCCGCAGTATGCAAAGGATGCTGCGCGGCTCCATACGAAGGTTATGAAGCACTGGAATGCATTCCAGGTGTTTATCATAGCGTTGAACTTATCGTCGGGGGTGTTGATCTGGAAGTTGGAAAGCTTGCCGTGCCAGTAGTTAATAAGCTGTGCAAGCTCAGCATCGGTAGCTGCCTTGACATCGGAGTATGATGCGAGTATAGAGGCAGCCTCATCGGGCTCCTTCTGACCGAGTGCGAAGAGGATCTCCTTTGTCTCGCCAGCTGCAAGCTCAAGCTCGGTGTGGAGAGCGCCGCAGGGGTTTGCGTTGTAATTGAGCACATTGCTGCACTTGCCGTCCTGAAGAGCCTGGGGCTTGCCGTAACCGTTGTAAAGGCCGAGGAAGCTTTCCTTGTCGCCGCAGTAGGAGACAACATCGGCACCTGCAAGACCGAAGAAGCGGTTAGCTCTCTTGTTGCCGTTGAATTCTTCCTTGCATCTCTCGTTGATGGTCATATCGATGCGGTTGTCTTTGTAATAGGTGCGGGTAATGAACTGGGTGTACTGAAGGTTTACCTGATCCTGAGCATAGTTATTGTCGGTGGTAAATTCAGCATAACCGAAAATGCCGAGCTTCTTTGTCTCATCGGTGTTGTTTGTGACCTTCAGCTTCCAGACCTCATAGGTCTTGCCCTGAGGTACATAGTAAAGAGCCTCGGAAGCGATGCCCTTGTATTCAGCGGAAATGGTGGTGTAAGCAGTACCGTGACGGCACTCGGATTTGTATTCGTCGAGGCTCTTGCCGACAGGCTGCCAGGATGCGGACCAGAAATCGCCGTCTGCACAGTCGCGGATATAGATATCCCTCCCGGGACCGTCGCAGTCGTTGAAGCGGTAACGGAGGATTCTCCCGTTTGCGCCGCTCTTTACAAAGCTGTAGCCGCCTGCATTGTTGGAGATTATTGCGCCGTAATTCGGGTCGCCGAGATAGTTTGCCCACGGTGCCGGAGTTGCGGGATTGGTGATGACATACTCTTTACGCTGTTCGTCAAAGTAACCGTAATTCATACGCTGATAGCTCCTTGTCAATCATATTATTTGCCATTACTCGGCATTTCGATATAATAATAACATTTACATACTAAAAAATCAACGTTTTAAGATTATTTAATGAGGTTTAAAAAATGAACATTTTTCAAATTTGTGAAAAAACGTTTACAATGTGAGTGTTATGGGAAAATTTTATAGATTTGACAGAGTGTTCGGGCAATGGTATTATAAAGGCATAAGAGAGGGGGAAGGGACATGAAAAAACTGGCGGCAGTGCTGGCACTTTTTGTTCTCTGCGGCTGCACAGCGAGATTCCCTGCTCCAAAGGTACCTGATGGATGGACGAAGTACACTCTCGGCTCTCTGCACCTTTTTTATCCCGAAAATGAATACTCGGTCGTTTCCTACGCTGATGCTTTTATTGAGCTTGCAAAAGAAGAGGGAACAGCGGTAATACGAGCAGAAAGAACAAGGAATACAGCGCAGTTTGATGAAGGTTATCCCGTTTCCCTTGCTGAAGCCGCCGCAGACTATCACGATGCTCTTTACGAAGAGACCTACGGACTGCCCTTTGACACCTTTGCGGGGGAAACTAAATGTGAAATAAAGGTCAGGGGAAACGGCAAGTGTCGTTGTCTGTCATACGATATTGAGACATCGGGATTGCTTGTGGCATTAAAAATGACTGCTTCTTATTACCATGTTGTATACAGAGAGGATAAAGATACCTGTATTATAACATTCTGTATAGTCTCCGACAGCGGTATAAAGGCAGAGGAGTATTTCGACGATATTATAGAGAAGGTGTTTATAGAATAGAAAACCTGCGGCAAGAACTGCCGCAGGTTTTCTATGTTTATTTACAAAGCAAATTTACTTCTTGATAACGCGGACTCTGATAACGCCCTCGATGCCTTTTACAGCCTCGATGGAAGCCTCGCTGATAGCACTGTCGCAGTCAAGAACAGTGTATGCGTAATCCTTCTTGGACTTGGAGAGCATATTCTCGATGTTGAGACCCTGTGCGGAGAATACAGCAGCAAGTCTTGTGAGGGTGTTGGGGATGTTCTTGTGAAGAACGCAGAGACGGAAATTCTCTACAGGACCGCAGTCGAGGTCGGGGAACATAACAGCGTTCTTGATGGAGCCCTCTTCGAGGTACTTCTTGACTTCATCAGCAGCCATAACAGCACAGTTGTCCTCAGACTCGGGAGTAGAAGCGCCGAGGTGGGGGATAGCAACGACACCGTCAACGCCGAGAACCTCATCGGTGGGGAAGTCTACGACATAGCCGCCGACCTTGCCGCTTGCCAGAGCTTCCTTGATGACATCAGCATCAACGAGCTCAGCACGTGCAAAGTTGAGAATGCGGACGCCGTCCTTCATCTGAGCGATAGCCTCAGCACCGAGATAGCCCTTGGTGTCTGCGTTGTAAGGAACATGAATGGAGATATAATCGCAGTTCTCATAGATCTCCTTGAGATTTACGGAGTGCTTGATGTGACGGGAGAGGCTCCATGCAGCGTCAAGGCTCATAAAGGGATCGTAGCCGTAAACATCCATGCCGAGGTTGTAAGCGGTGTTTGCAACGAGTGCGCCGATAGCACCAAGGCCGATAACGCCGAGCTTCTTGCCCTTTACCTCGGGACCTGCAAACTGAGCCTTGCCTTTTTCGACAAGCTTCGGAACCTCTGCGCCCTGACCCTTGAGGGTCTTAGCCCACTCGATAGCGGGAATGACCTTACGAGAGCACATGAAAAGAGCGGCGATAACGAGCTCTTTTACAGCGTTTGCGTTTGCACCGGGAGTGTTGAAAACAACGATACCCTTGTCAGCGCAGTCAGCAACGGGAATGTTGTTGACGCCTGCACCTGCTCGAGCGATTGCAAGAAGGCTCTCGGGCATTTCCATTTCGTGCATGCTTGCACTGCGGACGATAACTGCATCGGGATTTTCAACAGCGTCACCTGCTGTATAGCCTTCGCCGAGTCTGTTGAGACCAACAGCGGCGATCTTATTTAATGTAAGAATATTATACATTGTAATACGCTCCTAATTTGATAAGTAATTATTTGTTCTCTGCCTCGAATTTCTTCATGAACTCAACGAGCTTCTCAACACCCTCGGTGGGCATTGCGTTGTAGATGGAAGCTCTCATGCCGCCGACGGAACGGTGACCCTTGAGGTTGACAAAGCCTGCTGCGGTAGCTTCCTTGACAAACTTAGCGTCAAGCTCTTCGTTGCCTGTTACGAAGGGGATGTTCATGAGGGAGCGATCCTCGGGAACAACAGTGCCCTTGAACATTTCGGAGGAATCGAGATAATCGTAGAGGATCTTTGCCTTGTTCTCGTTGATCTCCTTCATCTTCTCTACGCCGCCGAGCTCGAGAACCCACTCGAGAACAAGCTTTGCGATATAGATAGCGTAGCAGGGAGGAGTGTTGTACATAGAGCCGTTTTCGGAATGGGTGCTGTACTTGAGCATGGTGGGGCAGCACTCCTGAGGCTCGCCTATAAGGTCTTCGCGGATAATGACAACGGTCAGACCTGCACAGGACATGTTCTTCTGAGCGCCTGCATAGAGCATGCCAAACTTGGAAACATCAAGAGGCTCGGAGATGATGCAGGAGGAGATATCAGCAACCAGGGGTACATTGCCGGTCTCGGGAAGCTCATGATATTTTGTACCGTAGATGGTGTTGTTGAGGCAGATGTGGAAATAATCTGCATCGGGAGTAAAGGTAGCGGGATCGAGCTTCGGGATATAGGAGAAGGTCTTTTGCTTGCTGGAAGCGATCACCTTTGCTTCGCCGTAGCGAGCAGCGTCCTGATATGCCTTGTTTGCCCACTGACCGGTGATAACGAAGTCGGCCTTGCCGCTCTTGGTCATAAGGTTCAGAGGAATCATAGCGAACTGGGTGGAAGCACCGCCCTGAAGGAAGAGAACCTTGTAGTTGTCGGGGATGTTCATTACCTTGCGAAGAGCAGCCTCGGCACCGTCGATTATAGCCTGATAGGTCTTGGAGCGGTGGGACATCTCCATAACAGACTGACCGCTGCCCTCATAATCGAGCATCTCGGATGCTGCCTTGGTAAGTACTGCCTCGGGCAGACAGGAAGGACCTGCAGAAAAATTATAAACTCTTGCCATTTTTATTACCTCCGTTATGAAAATAATTTGCTCCGTTCAGAGCTACTTTAATTGAGATTAGTTCAATTATAGTTTTAGTCATTGACATAGTCAACATTTTCACGGGTAGAAATTGACAAGGTTTTAACAGAGTTTTTAGTGCATATTTTTACACTTTCAATTGCTGATACGTGAAAATCGACCTTTTTCGTCCACGATAGAAAGACAGGGGACGAATGTGTCCTTGTCTCGCGGAATGTGTGCGCAGTGCATGGAAATCGCGGCATAAAACCGCGCCGTTCGGTTGTGCATATTATTCAGATAAACACATGGCAAATTTTCGGCATCAGAAATTTGTATAGCCAAATTCCTCGGAATATCCGCAGATGGAATTTTCAAAGTATTTTCCCTCGACCTTAAAACGAACGGCGCTCAGATCGTAGGTGGTTATATAGGTGTTTGCTATAGCCTGCAGCAGTGCGCGGCCGTACCTTGTGCCGTCGATGCTGTTAAGCTCAGCCGAAAAATCGAGTGCCATGACCTTGTTTCTGCCCTTGACCATCTCGCCGCTGAGCAGACTGCATTTTGTCGGGATATGCTTGTTGAGCTGTTTGAGAGCCTTCCACACATGCCATTTGGAATCGCTTTCAATAGTAAACTCGCGCGCGAAAACCTCTATATCATCGCTTACCCAAAAAGCCTCTATAAGTACTCCGTCGGTTTCCGTTTCAGGATCGTCAAAAGAGGGAGCTTTATAGTCGGGATCGACAACAAGGTTCTCGATCTCCATCAGAGAAATTCCGCCGTCTCTGCCGTTGTAGCCTATGGCATACATATAGGTTTTGCCTTTTGCGGTGTAGATGACAGCATCGCAGGGGAAGCCCTCGGGGACCATGCGTATGTAATTGACCGCTTCCGAAGGAGCTATTTTTTCTTTTTCAAAAATTCGCTTGCCGTCGGTGACCCAGCCGTCTTCGTCATAAAAAATATTGACGATGCAAAAATCGGTCATAACAGCCTCACACCAGAAAACATAATTTTCATATTCGTCGCTGCCGACAGGATAGACATTCTTGAATTTTTTCAAAAGCTCATCGGTGGTTATGTCGGTGTGAAGAAGAGGACTTGCATCAGGATCGTCGGTAACGGTCTGAGCAGGCTGTGAGGCTTCGGATGAAGAGGTCTCAGGCTCCGAGGCTTCGGGCTGAGAAGGTTCATGTTCCGAAGATTCTGGTAAAGGCTGTGAAGAAGTGGGGTCAGAGCCGAGAGTCGGATAGCTCGGAACTTCTGTTTTACTGCCGCAGGCAGAGAGGGTCAAAAGGATTGCAAGGCATAGCATAACCGCGGCGATACCGTGTAAGATCGATCTCATAAATCATACCTCCGAATATTTATTGTTAAACTAAGCATAAAACAGAACTCTTAGGAATTCAACACCTTTTCCGGGCTGATTGACACAGAAAAGTCTGCATCTTTGGCACCACTTGTCGGCCGAATGTCGGTGACAAAGGGAAAAAAGCTCCCCCTGATGAGGGAGCTGTCACGCAGTGACTGAGGGAGAGAGTGCAGAGAGGTTTTTCTGATTATTCGCTTAAAAATTCTATGGAATGTATTGCAAGCTCATCGGTTGTAAGCAGTCTCAGGTCAAAGCTGCCTTCCTCGGGCAGAGCAACGGGACATTCCACTATCTGCCAGGTCGGGAAGTTGTGCTCACCCGGCTTCTTTGGCCATTCGGCAACGTCTGCGGACATAGGTATTATGACCTCGGCCGCCACAGTCTCTTCATTTATAATGAACTCAAGCTTTGCACCTGCGGCGGCAAAGCCTGAACAGCATATACGAAGGCGCTTTGCGCCGCTCGATACGCAGTTTATAAAATCGATCTCACCGCCGTGTTCTGAATCGGTAAGCACGGCAGGCAGAGCACTGCCGCGTTTTTCTATAAAGGTCACATCCTCATAATCATCGCATTTCCAGGGATAAAGAACACCTTCGAGCCTGCGCGGCGCAATTTTTCTGCCCGGTACGATCACCTGACCTGTGAGCCTTATATCACCACTGGATGTACCGATCATAACATTGGCAAAGCCTCGTTCGAGAACAAAGCTGTCGGTGGTGACATCCCATACCCGAAGTTCATCATGAGGTAGAGGAAAGACAACTGAAACACTGCCGTGGGCAGGTACAGTAATGCGGTCAAAGCCTTTCAGCTGCATGATAGGTCTCGGCAGAGCGGAATCCCTGACGCTTACATACATCTGGGGAACCTCCTGCGCGTCGAAGTCGCTGTTGTTTGAAACGGTGAAGGATACCTCCCAGCCGTTTTCCGCAGGGATTATTTTCAGGTCGGAATATGCAAACTCAGCGTAGCTCAGACCATATCCGAAGGGATATATGATGCCCTCGTCGTTCCAGAGATAGGTCATGCGGCTGTGCATGATGTCGTAATTCATGACGCTTTCGGGACGGTAGCGGTCGTTGCGGACCCAGCTCATGGGGAGTCTGCCTGCGGGGGAGATATCGCCCGAAAGGATATCCGCAAGGCCGTTGCCTGTTTCCTGCATTCCGTGAGAAAGCGTCACCACCGCGTTTGAAAGAGCAAACGCAATGCCGCCGTCAAAGGGGTAGCTGGTCATAACCACAGCCACGCTGTTGGGGTTTGCCATGGCGGCGTTTCTTATAAGCTGATCGTCGCGGTGGGGCAGAAGCAGGGTGTGACGGTCGATGCATTCGCGCGCATGGATCATGGGGTTCGTGCCGACAACCGTTACAACAGTGTCGTAATCCTTTGCGCGTATCATAGCCTCCGCCTCGTTGTTTATGATGCACATGGAGAAGAGGTTCTCCTCAGAAGGTGCAAAGGGCTTGTCAAATTTTATGGGCTCACCGCTCTTTTTCCAGTTGGCTATCTTTCCGTCGAAGGCTTTTATAAGGTATTTTCCGTCGCCCTGAGGAACGAGAGTGAACTGGGTTTTTACCCACCAGCGGAGAGAATAGTCTGCAATGGGTCTTGCCGGAAATTCCTTTTCTACGTATTCCATTTCCTTGAGGACCTCGGGGGGAACCTTTTCGTTTGGCTTTATAACATGGCCTAAGTCAAGCAGCTTGCCGTTATCGAGAGAACGCAGGGTGACAGAGCCGAAGCCCCAGTCCTCAAGATAGAATTTTGCACTCTCCTGACCCTTTTCTCCGACCATAAGTGCATTGTGTTCACCGCCGAATACGAGCGGCAGTCCGGAGGAGGTGCAGAAGCTGACTATATCACGAGCCTCAAGATAATCTACATTCTCTTCTCCGAAGCGATTCTTAAGACCATCGAGAACAGATACCCTGTAGCCCATGTGAGCGGTATACCAATCCATGTGCAGCTGAGTTGCCATGTGACCGATAACAGCGATCCTTCCGCCCTTTATCGGCAAAGCACCGCGATTTTTCAGCAGCACGCAGGATTCGGACACGGCACGGCGTGTGACAGCCTTGTGCTCATCGCAGTTGACAAGCTCTTCGGTGCTGAGATTGTCATAGGGAGTTGAGGGATCGAATTGACCGAGCTTAAAGCGAACACGAAGAATATCGCGCACATGCGGATCGAGCTCCTCCTCGGTAATAAGCCCCTTGTCAAAGGCCTCCTGCAGAGCGGGTATAACTATCTCTGCTTTGTCATTCATGGTGTCTGCGCCGTTTTTCAGCGCATGGGCGACGGTTTCGCAATGCTCATTGAAATAATGGTGATGAGTCACTGTCTGCATAAAATCTCCGCCGTCGGTGACGATATGACCGCGGTCTCTCATACCCCACTCATCCTTGACCACATCGTTGAGCATGGGATTGAGCATCATGGGGATGCCGTTGACCTCATTGTAGGAGGTCATTACGGAATAAGCCCCGGCGTCCTTTATCGCCGCCTTGAAGGGGACGGTGTAGTATTCCTGCATGAGTCTCGGGGAAATGGAGCAGTTGCAGGAATTTCGGAGATATTCGTTGTTATTGGCAAAGAAATGCTTCGGTCCGCTTGTCACCATAAGAGGATCCTTGCCGTTGTCATTCTGAGCGGAGGTTATAATGGCCTTTGCAAGCTCACTTGTCAGATACGGGTCCTCGCCGTAGCCTTCCTCGGTTCTTCCCCAATACGGGCTGCGTTCGAGGTCAACTGTGGGGAACCAGAGGGTAGTGCCCTCCTTTTTGCCGGTGCGGTTATAAAAGCCGCGCGCCTCCTTTCCGGTGATCTCGCCTATTTTTGAAAGCAGATCGCGGTCAAAGCTGGCGGCAAGTCCGATAGTCTGGGGAAAGGTAGTGGCAGGACCGAGACGGTCGATATAACCGTGAGCACCTTCTCCGCCGATGGTAAATTCGTCTATGCCCAGACGGGGAACAGCAGCATGAGTCATGGGAATAAAACCGATTTTTTCTTCCAAGGTAAGTCTCGACATAAGGTCGTCAAGACGCTCTTCTATATCCAAAGAGGGATTTTTAAAAGGAAAATCAAAAGCCATATCAGGATCCTCCGAATTAGTTTGTCAATTTGGTATCATATCAATAATACTTTACCGCACGCCCACTGTCAAGCGTAATATGAGCATTGGTTGCAAAGGAGAAGGTAATGTGGTACAATACAAAAAGAATATCCCGAAAGGAGCTTGAGATTATGGCAATAAAAGCATATTACAGCGGCTCGAACTATCAGAAGCGCCGAAGAAGAAACGGCAGCGTAGGCTCGATGCTGTGGGATCACCGCCCGCAGATAATCATCGCTGTAATAGCGCTTGTTCTTGCGCTTGCTATCATTCTGTTCATAAATGTATGCGGTGATAAAAAGCCCGAGACGGTGGAGTTTGACGGAAAAGAATATTCCACAGCCCTTACAAGGCTTGACTTATCGGGCAAGGAGATAGAAAACATCGGGGAGCTTAAATATTTCACCTCCCTTAATTACCTCGATCTGTCGGGAACGGGAATAGAGGATCTGTCGCCCTTGTCGGGGCTTAAAAAGCTCAAAACATTAAAGCTTGGCTCGGTAGTGGTCACAGAATCCACCGACCCGTCCTATACAGGTGTCGAGGAGATTATGGGAACTACCGTAAAATACAACAATATCTCCGATATATCCGCGCTTTCGGGAATGACCGAGCTTGAGGAGCTTTTTCTCGATGACAACAGGATAGAGAGCCTTGAGGCCATTGAAAAATGCGTAAAGCTTAAAAGGCTGAGCCTGTCGGGAAATTATATCTCCGATCTGTCGCCTGTCGCCGCGATGGAAGCACTCGAATATCTCAATCTTTCGGACAACAGCATAACCGAGCTTTCGGCCGTTTCATCAGCCTTATCGCTGAGAGAGCTGCACCTTAGAAACTGCTATGTTGAATCCCTTGTGCCCCTTACAAGGCTGACACAGCTTTCGGTGCTCAATATCGATAACAACAGCGTTTCCGACTTAACTCCCATCTCGGGAATGACGGCGATGACAGATCTCGTGCTCAACAGCAACGGGATAAAGGATATTTCGGTGGTCGCCAATATGGCAAACCTCCGCAATCTGTCATTTCAGGATAATGATGTGTCCGACCTCTCCGCGCTTGCAGGACTTTCAAAGCTGTACAGCCTGAATTTTTCGAGCAATGACGTTTCCGATATAAAGCCGCTTGCAGACCTTGTGGGACTGCGTGAGCTTTCCTTCGGACAGAACAGCGTAAAAAACATTGCGCCGCTTGCAAAGCTTGAAAACCTCATGGTGCTTGATTTTGCCGATAATGATGTGTCGGATGCCGCCGCAAAGAAAGAAGCGGACAAACGTCCGAATTGTGAGGTCAGATATTAAAAGAACAAAGGCTTTCTTTGAAAAAAGAAAGTCTTTTCTTCATATATCACACCCATAATAACCTCTTTTGCTTGCCTTTATATTATAGGTAGGTTATAATAGTAATGTTAACTAATTGTATTCAAAGGGTGAATTGCTTGAAGATATTTGATTCCAGAAACGCCGCATACCGAAATCCCGTTGGCGCGGTGGCAGAAAAAACACAGGTGCATTTCAAGGTCTGCCTGCCGCGATATATATCGGCATCAGCCGTCAATGTCTTTTTTCGAAACGAGCACACAGGAGAGTGCGAGACGGGAAACATGTTCTGGTGCGGCATGGAGGGGCGCGACTTTGAATGGTGGGAAGTGGATTTCACGCCCGAAACACCCGGTCTGTGGCATTATCATTTTGAAATGGAATGCACGGCCAGCGCAAAGAAAATAGGCCGCGATTTCGGCGGTGTCGGCGTGCTCACCGCAAAGCCTCAGCCATGGCAGCTTACCGTCTACGAAAAGGATTTCAAAACCCCCGAATGGCTTTCGGGCGGCATAATATATCAGATATTCCCCGACCGCTTTGCCTGTTCTGGGAAAATCAAGAATCCTTATCCCGACCGTGTGATGCATAAAAGCTGGGATGAAGAGATAATCTGGTGGCCCGACGAAAACGGAAAGATACAAAACAACGATTATTTCGGAGGAGATATTCAGGGAATAATCGACCATCTTGACAGGCTCACAGAGCTGGGAGTTACCTGTCTTTACCTCAATCCTATTTTTGAATCCCACGAAAATCACCGATATTCAACAGCTTTTTACGAGCGGATAGACCCGTTGCTGGGCGATGAAGAGGACTTTAAAAGGCTTTGCGATGAATGTCACAAAAGAGGAATAAAGGTCATTCTTGACGGTGTTTTTTCGCACACAGGCTCAGACAGCGTGTATTTCAACAAAAAGAATCGTTACAGAACCCCCGGCGCATACAACTCCAAGGAATCCCCCTATTACGACTGGTTTGCGTTTTCGCACTGGCCCGACAGCTACAGAGGCTGGTGGAATTTTGACACACTGCCTGAGGTAGAGGAAAACACACAGTCCTATATCGACTATATATGCGGTGAAAAAGGAATACTCCGCCGCTGGATAAGAATGGGCGCAGACGGCTGGCGTCTTGATGTGGCCGATGAACTGCCCGATAAATTTCTCGATGAGCTCAGGCGTGCTGTCAAGGCAGAAAATCCTGATGCATTGATAATGGGCGAAGTGTGGGAGGATGCTTCCAACAAGGTGGCATACGGTGTGCTCAAACGCTATTTCGGCGGCAGACAGCTTGATACGGTAATGAACTATGTCTTCAAGGATGCCGTGCTTGGGTTTGTCACAGGATGGGAAGCCAAATATGCAATGGAATGCATACTCTGTGTGATGGAAAACTATCCGCCTCAGGTAATACCGAATCTGATGAACCTTATAGGCTCACATGATACCATGCGTGCCTTGACACTTCTCGGCGGAGAGCCGCTTCACGGGCGTGACAGAGCGTGGCAGGCGGCGAACAGCCTTCGGGAGGACCAGATGGGAATAGGAAAAAATCTTCTGCGTCTGGCAACTGTAATGCAGTATACCCTGCCGGGCGTACCCAGCATCTACTACGGCGACGAGGCAGGAATGCAGGGTTATAAAGATCCGTTCTGCCGAAGAACGTATCCGTGGGGCAGAGAGGACGAGGAACTTCTTTCGTGGTTTGTGCACCTCGGAAAGCTTCGCCATTCCCTCGAGTGTCTGAAAGACGGCGGCTTCGAGCCTGTTTACGCAAAGAGATCGACCCTCGCCTATATCCGAAGAGGCGAAAAGGACGCTGTGCTCGTGGCGGTGAACGCTGCGTGGAACGACGAGGCTCTCGGACTGCCCGAGGATTTTGTCGGAGCAGAGTGCCTGCTGGGCAGCTACAACGGCGGGGAACATCTTGTAATACCGGCGACTTCGGCAATGATACTGAAGATCGATATGAAATAAGAAGGACAAAGGAGTGAGGCAAAATGCAGATGCTCACCATTGAAAATCTGACAAAAACCAAAGATCGCGTCTATCTGCTCAATGATGTCACACTCGGAGTACAGTCAGGGGAAATATTGGGACTGCTTGGTCCGTGCGGCGCAGGAAAGACAACTCTTATACATGCTGTTGCCGGGCTTACGATGCCCGATTCGGGAAATGTCTTTATCGGAGGAGTAAATCTCCACAAGGACTTTGAAAAATGCATGAGGCTGACGGGTGTTGTACTTGACAATCCGAGGCTGTTCGACAATATGAGCGGCTTTAAAAACCTTAAAACATTGGCGCTTGAGAGAGGGAAAATACCCAAAAGCAGAATAATGGATATAGTGGCTATGCTTGACCTGGGCGAAGCGATGGATAAAAAGGTGTCTGCCTGCTCAAAGGGTGAGATAAAGCGTCTGGCAATAGCTGCTGCGGTAATGCACATGCCTCGTCTGCTTCTTCTCGATGAGGCTATCGACGGACTCGACCCCGTGGAATTTCTCAACGTAAGAAAGCTGCTTCTTTCGGTGACTCACGAGCTCGGCACCGCTGTGGTGATGACAAGTCACCAGATGCGCGAGCTTGAGAAGACCTGCAAGAGAGTGGCTGTGCTGGAAAACGGCGTGCTCATCGGAGTTTCGACCGTTGAACGTCTGCGTAAATTCGGAACGGGAAAGGTCTGCCAGAGAATGCTCGTTGACAGACCGGGCGATGCGGCAAGGCATATTTTCGAAGCGATGAATGTAGGCTGTGAGGTCAGAAACGGCTATGTTGTATTCGACTGTGAGCAGTCGCTGGTGCCGAAGATCACCGCGATGCTTTTTAACGCAGGCTACATGGTATATGAAGCGCGCCCTCACGAAATATCGCTTGAGGAAGCTTATTACAGACTCCTTCGCGAGCGTCCGTCCGCTGCTGACGACAGCGAGATGGAGGAATACGGATATATGGGAGGGGAATATTGATGGGTAAGATGTTTCGTTCCCTCAGAGGCGAAAATGCGCGTCTTTTCTCGGGTGTGGGAGCTTTGCTTGCAATTGTCGCAGTATTTCTCATTTCGGTCTGCACAGCATGGATAACAGGAGCGGAAAGCGGAGATAAAGGTCTGCTGCCTGCCGGTATAAAGGACAGGATAAATACACGCCCCGTACATATTTCCGAAAAAAAGCCCGATGATTTGATAAATGAAGAAATACAGGAAGTAATTTCGAACGCCGATATTTCAAACAGTGATATTTCGGAAACCGATATGATATCTGACTCCGATGCCGTCGGCAGCGTTTCGGAGACCTTCCCAAAGGAGGATAAGCCTGCCGGAAGCTTTAGAGATGCATACAGGGAGAGATACAGCGAGCTTACAAGGCTTAACGATGAGTATGTAAAGCTTATTGAAAGCAGCTCGGGAAGAGAGCGGCAGTATTATACGGTAAAGCAGCAGGAATGCGTGCGCGAGGCGTACATAATAAACGCCTGTCTGACAGAGGGAAAAGAGGCAGGATATTCAAAGGCATGGAACACGGTTTATTTTACGCTGTGGCTCATGCTGCTTCCGATAGGCATATTTTCCGCCGCGGCAATAGCCTCAAAGACCGCGGGAGAATTTAAATCGGGAGTCATGTACACGCTGTACACGCTCCCCATCACACGCTTAAAGCAGTTTTTCGCAAAGCTTATGTCGGTGTCGATTTTTGCGCTTATGCTCTGTGCGGCGGCATGGACAGGCGCGCTGTTCGGTGCGATATTCGGCTGCGGCGGACTCAGATACGAGGGCGAGCTTGTTGTGGTGCTCGGTGAAAAAGCGCAGATGCAGAGCTTTTTTGTTTTCTCCGCAGAGCTTCTTCTGTGCGTTTTTATCAGTACGCTCATACTTATCGCCTTCTGCGCGGCAGTATCTACGCTCACGCGCAGTCAAAGCGCCGCGATCGCGCTTACTGCCCTGCTTTGTGCGGCGGCAATGCTGTTTGGAAAAGCGGCAGGCGGCTCGGGCAATATAATAGCGGCGCTGTCTGTTGTTGCGTCACTTGATGTATCCGCACCCCTGCGCGGGGTGGCAAACTTTGCATCGGCAAGCCATGTAGTGGCATGGCTCGCGGCAGCGGTTCACTGGCTGGTGTTTGTGATATGCGGATATATCGGAATGAGACGTGATGTACGCTGATGTCTTCACTGCGGAAAGGAATACAGAAAATGAAAACAGCTTCGATCGTTCTTGCTTTGCTGCTGATGCTTTTTTCGGTATCGGCCTGCAAATGCGACAACAGCGATTATTATTCCACGCCGAATACCTATCCCACAGCCCATGCGGACGGGCAGAACAGCTCTCTTGATAAAATATCCGCTCCGCCTCTCGGAAACGGTGAATATTCGATGCTCTGCACCTTCCGTCAGACAGCCGCGTATTCCGACGGTGAATACGGCATGGAGACCCGATGGGATATGAAGAGCTGGTACGATTTTACAGCCGAAACGACAGAAAAGGGACTTCGTCTGAAATTTACCATAGCACGAAGAAGCTATGTCTACGGCAATAACGATGAAAGCACGGTGGTTTTTGACACCGCCGATGAAAAAACAAGAGATCCCGAAACGCAGATATATTTTGACCTTGTCGGTCACAGCTTTACGGTTGATTTTGACAAGGAGTACAATATTATATCGGTGGGAGGAACAAAAAAACTCTATTCCGAGGTGGAGGGAGCATCACTTCTGCTGGGCGAGGCGGAGATAAGGGCAATAGCGCAGGAGCTTCTGCTTGCATTGCCGCAAACCGTTGAAAAGGACACAAAGGTGATCCATTCCCAGACGGTGGACAAGGAAAACAGCATGGAGATGGAATACAGCGTGTCAAAGCTTTCCGACACCATGCTCAGCTTTAAAATGACCCCTCTAAGCCAATACGGAATGCCCGAATCGGAAAAGGGCGAGGGATATTCGATAGAATACACCGATTCAGCGGATTATTCGGGAACTCTCAATATTATGAGCTCGGACAGATTTCTGCAAAGTTCCGTTAACAGCATAACCTACTACAGCGTAATGAAGCTTAACGACGGAACGGGAGTGACACAGATACTCAACGGAACGACCAAAGTCACAGACAGCTGTGAGGTAAACGCAAAGTAAAAAAGCCTCACAACTCTTCTGTTTACAAAAGAAGGTGCCGAATATGGAAAACGAAAAAAATGCAGCTTCCGAAAAGCCTGAGTTTTCCGTCAGATTTAAAAAACAGATGCATGTAATGCGTCAGCGGCTTAAAAGAGCCAAAAGATATATAAAGGGCAAGCTCGAAAGGATCCCTGCCCACAAGCTTATCCCCATAAGCTTTGCAGTGATAATTATTATAGGAACACTGCTTTTGCTGATGCCCTTCTCGGTAAAGAAGGGCGAAGAGCCCACAAATATCGTGCAGGCCTTGTTCGTAGCCACCAGCGCGACCTGCGTAACAGGCCTTACTCCCTTTGACACTGCCACACACTGGTCTCTTTTCGGCCAGACGGTGATAATTCTGCTCATACAGATCGGCGGACTCGGAGCGATGACCATAGTAACCTCCCTTGCTTTGTCGCTGCGTCAGCGTCTGGGACTGCGAAGCCTCAGAATAGCGCAGGAATCGACAGGCTACCTCGACATGGGCGGAACAAGAGGTGTTCTGAGAGTTGCCGCAGGAGTTACCCTTATATGTGAGGGTGTGGGTGCTGTACTGCTGTCCTTTGAGTTCATACCCAGATACGGGTTTTTAAAGGGCGTGTGGAGCTCGGTTTTCACAGCGATCTCGGCATACTGCAATGCAGGCTTTGATGTGCTGGGCAGGGGAGACAGCGTGGTGAGCCTCAATTCCGAGCCGTATGTGCTCATGGTGCTTTCAAGCATTATAATTCTCGGCGGACTGGGCTTTGCAGTGTTCTACGATATAATAAATGTAATAAAAGAGGGCGGAAAGATACGCAATCTTATGATGCACACCAAAATAGTCTGCGTTGCCTCCGCGGCTCTGCTGCTTATCGGCACAGTCTTCTTCCTTGCAAGCGAATGGAACGGCGTGCTTTTCGGAATGAGCTTCGGAGATAAGCTGACGAATGCCTTCTTCCAATCGGTATGTGCGCGTTCCGCAGGCTTTGCCTCGGTGGATGTGGGCGCGGCAAACGGCTTTACAAAGCTGTTTTTCTGCCTGCTTATGTTTATAGGCGCATCTCCCGGCTCGACAGGCGGCGGTGTAAAGACCACAACTATGGTGGTGCTTGTTGCAACCGTAGTATGTACCCTTCGCGGCTATGACCAGCCGGTCATAGGAAGAAGAAGAATAACCAGAGAAACCGTGTATCGCGCGCTGGCGATATGTGCCACAGCAATAGCGGCGATAATAGCGGCAACGGTGGTCATTCTCGGACAGCTCGGCGGTCAGGTGCGTTCCATAGACGCACTTTACGAATCGGTCAGCGCCTTCGGCACCGTAGGTGTTACCGCAGGAATAACGGATGACCTTCCGCGTATATCCATGCTTGTGCTGTGTCTTGTTATGTTCCTCGGAAGAGTGGGGCCGATATCGCTTTCCCTGTCTATGAGCAGCCGAAGCAGCCGCCGTCCAAAGAACGAGATATACCCCGATGCGACCATAATCTCGGGATAAAACATCAGAATAATTTTTTATTGTTTTGATATGAAAAGCATGGTATAATAATACAAACTGTCATGTATTTTTAATATTATTGTTACACTCTATTTAATGATTGTAAATAAATTGTTGTTGATTATCGATAAATAAAATGGTATGCTGAACCTACAGCATGACCGCAAATATACGGAGGAATAAACAAAATGGCAAACTTTTTTGAAACCTGTATCAACAAAATGGAGCCCGAGCTGATCTCAAAGGGATATGTAAAGGGTGAATGTCACTCCTCAGGGAACGAGCCTTACGCACTTTACAACAGCGAGGCTGACACACTTCTTATCAAGTATGCAAAGAAGGATAAGCGCTTTTATCTCGGAAAAGGCGAGGCGGGCGCAGGTGCGGACGACTGCGGACACGTCCAGACCTACTTCTTCGATGAGAGCAGCGGCGACGGTGAGCGCGAGGCTTTGAGCGTCGCACTCGATTTTCTTGATACTCTTTCAACTCCCGTGCGTGTTTCAAAGGATCGCATAGCGGCTGTTGCAAAGCAGGCAAAGAAGGAAGAATCCGGCGACAGCATGGATATAAATTTCTTTGTCAACCGCATCCCCACCTCATTCCCCGAATGCAGAGCTCCTCTTATTTCCCACAAGAATTATTACGGTGAGATCCTTCCTCTCAGATTCTGCGAGGAAACCGTGTGCGCTGCACTTGCAGAAAATCTCAGAAAAGGCAATAAGGCGCGCCTCGACCCGTTTTTCGAACTGCTTTCCAACGCTTATGACAAGGGCGATATGGACACAAAGAGTATTATAATTCAGGTCATACTCAACTCCATAATGGGTGACAGCGGCCGTGCTTATGCCGAAGGAAAGATCAGCGACCAGCTTCGCAAGGCATGGATCGCAGGGCGCAAATATATCGGCAAAGAGGTAAAGCCCGAGGCAGTATCCACCGCAAAGAAGCTCGCAGAGGCACAGGCTACCGCAGAAAGACTTCAGGCAGGCAGACGCAGATAAAGCCTGACAGGGGAATTAAAGGTTCATCGCAGTTTAACTTACGAAAAGAGAAAGGGTGTTTATGTAATGAACAACGAGCAAAACAACATTCAGCAGACAAGTGTTCCCGCAGTACCGACGCAGGCGCAGAATGTACAGCCGCCTGTAGTGTATGCACAGCCTCAGCCTGTTGTGCAGGCGTCGCCGAAAAAAGCCAAAATGTCCGAAAGAGCCGTAAAGGTTATGGAAAGCACCACAGGTGTAAGCTCGTGGATACTCTTCATACTGTCCGTCATATACGGCGTGCTGCTGTCCAACATTCTGCTGACCAATGGCGCGAGCGGACTTGGACTTACTCTCCTTGTGGTAATTTATTACTGCTTCTTCACCCCGTTTATCGTAACAGGAAAAGGAAAAACACGCAAAACCGCATGGCTTCTGCTTATCCCCATATTGCTGCTTGCAGTGTCGGCGGCGCTGTTTGCATCGACAGTAGGAAGATTTGTCATAGTGCTTCTCATGCTTGTCATGATGCCGATGCAGCTTATGCTCATGGGCGGCTGCACACAGAACAGAGTGGTTTCCTTCCGCGGCTTTATTGATATTTTCAGAGTGTTCTTCGGATACACCTTTGCAAATATCGGCCCTGCATTCCGTTCACTCGGAAAGAGCGACGGAAAGAAAAAAGGCAATGCACTTAAAATCTTTATCGGTCTTATAATTTCTGTCCCCGTTCTTTTGATACTTATCTCGATATTTGCCGGTGCGGATGCCGCGTTCGCACATTTTGTCGATAAGGTCATCGAATTTATCAACTTCGATTTTGGTGAGCTGGTGTTCGATATCATATTCGGCTCTGGTTTTGCAATATTTATCTTCTCTTCCGTACTGACCCTTCGTTCGGGCTACAGCAACGAAAAAAGAGAGGGAAAGAAGATACAGATATTCGATTCCGTTATCACCTCTACGGTTCTTTTTGCCGCAGCGGCAGTTTATCTCATCTTCGTCTTCATCCAGATCGAGTACCTCTTCATAGGTGCAAAGCTCCCTGCAGGACTTACCTATGCCGAATATGTACATAAGGGTGTTTTCGAGCTGAGTGTTGCGATCTTCCTGACCTTTATCGTCTGCGCGCTTATCCGTGCATTCGCAAAGAAAAACGAAAACGGCAAGGTCGCGGTAATTCTCAGAGCAGCTCTGAGCGTAATTGCTCTTGCAACATTTGTTATATGCCTGTCCGCATTTTACCGCATCTTCCTCTATATCGATGCTTACGGACTGACCGTCAGCAGAGTTGAGGCTGTCATGTTCATACTGGGTCTTACACTTGCACTGCTTGCGCTCGTAGCAGCTTTCTGGATCGACAAGCTTCGCATAGCTCCCATTGTCGGCACTGTTGTGGTATGCTGCATCTGCGCTCTCGGTATCATGAATATTGACAGAGTGGTCGCAAAGGTCAATGTTGACAGATATCTGGAATACGGCAAGGAAATAGACATAGAATATATTGCGGAAGATCTCTCCTGTGCTGTAATGCCTGAGGTCGAGCGTTTGTACAACGAAGCAAGAGACGATGAGACAAAGGAGCTTGCAGAAGGCCTTATTGCCATGTACTATTTTGACGGCTCCATCAACAGCTGGAGCGGCAGAAGCTCTATAAGAAATATAAAGCTTACAGACTGGACGCTCGATCATCATATCGGATATTCCATATATGAGGCGATCGGAAGTCCCGAGCGTGAATCGATAGAAGCTCTGGAGGATTTCTGCAACCGTTATTACTACTGGTAAACAAATATGGCAATGACAGTTTGTCCCAAATGCGGTGAGCTGTGCCACGATTATGACATTTTCTGTCCTGCCTGCGGCGCTCTTTGCAGCAGACACGCAACGATGGAATGCGACGGCAAATGCTCAGGCTGTATATATGATATGCCTCACGGGTGTACAAAGCCAACGGTAAACACACCGTTTGTTTCTCCTTATCCTCATTCCATAGTGGAAAAGAAGGGAAAGCTTTTCATGGTAGAGGAAAGTGATAAGAGAAGCAGACTCGGCACCATAGTGCTTGCGCTGCTGCCGACAGGTGCGTTGGGCATACATGATTTTTATGCGCGCTACAATCTGCGCGGCCTTGCACATCTTGCGCTTATCATTGCCTTTGCCATAGCGGCAAGGTGCAGCAATATCCCTGTCGGTGCCGCAGGATTCTGGCTGAGCTGGGGGTTATCCGCAGTCGAAGCGGCGCTGATCATCGCTCGAAAAATAAAAAAAGACGGAAAAGGATTTCCGTTTGCATAATAAAAAACCGCTCGAAAGAGCGGTTTTTTATTATTGTACAAAGCATCGGCTTTCAGGCGTGCGTTAAGCGGTGCCGATGCTTTTAATATGTTTATATGTTTCCGAGAGAGCACTTCAGCCCGGCAGGATAAGACCATAATGAGCGACATCTCTGTAGATTCCGTCTTTTTTTATTTCGTCTCTGGCAATGCCTTCAAAGGAAAACCCGCATTTTTGCAGAACTTTTTTTGAAGGGATATTGTCATCAAAAACAGAAGCTGAGAGCCTGTGGAGGGAAAAGCGCTTTGCGGCGGCAGGGATAAATGCCTGCACGGCAGAGCAGGCAAAGCCTCGTTTCCGATATTTCGCGGCGATAACATAGTCGAGCGAGGCTCTGCTGCAGCTTTTTGAAACTGCGTTGATGCCCACCAACCCGATAAAATTACCCTCAAATTCGACTGCAAGCTGCCAGCCTGTGCCGCATTTAAGCCAGTTCTCGCGAGTCTTTATTATGGTAAGCGCGGTATCTGCGGTAGGGTCAGAGGGAAAACCCACCGTCATTTGCTGTACCGTCGCATCCTTCATTATCTCAAGCAAGCCTTCTGCATCCGACTGTTTCAAAGGACGAAGCAGAAGCTCACGGGCATGTATCACCATTTTACCTTCACAGCCTCCGCATAACCTAAAATTCCGTTGAGCACCAGTCTTTCCGACGAACCGTCAGCTGCGCGCAGGATAACAGAGCCGTAATATCTGCCGAAAACCCGTATCTGCTCCATTTTTGCAAAACCCATGCCGCGGCTTGTCATTTCAGTCGAATAAACGGGCACCATGCGAAGATTTACATCGCCGTCTTCGCCGATAAAGCACCATGAATCCCTGCACATATCCTTCGGAACGGTGATATCAAGCTCGCCGAGCTTGAAGAGAACACCGCAATAAAAGAAAGCGTTTTCGCCGCATTCTGTGCGATCTCCGAAGCCGCTGCCGATATTAAGACCGAACCGCTCGTTCTCGTGCATGGCGCTGACAGAGCAGGATATCCACTCGCCTTTGCGCGGCAGCAGGCCGCGGCAGCACTGATAGGAGCCAAAGGTGCTGTCAGGCTCAAAGGCGGTCTCTATACCTGCAAAGCGCATGACCCCTGAAACAGGCAAGCAGTGTATCTTGCGCGTGCAGAAAAATTCGTTTTTGTTTTTAAAGGGGATAACAGCGCAAAGGCTGTCCTCCTTCGGCTGATTAAACACAGCCGAAATGTAAAGCTCCTTCACATCGTCGAAATTCGGAAAGCGAAGTGTAAGCCTGCGCTCGCTTTGACCGACGGTTATGTTGACGGAGGAGTTTCTGGAGCGATAAACAATATCTCCGAAGCCGTTGATATCGGGCATGTGATATCTGCCGAGAGGAAAAAGCTCGGCAGAGAAATTTATTTTGTGCTGTTTTTTATGAAGATTTACAACAGAAACGGCGGCAAGCCCCATATAGCCGTTGTCTGCTATGGTAACCGACACCTGCCATTCGTCGTTGCCAAAGGAATAGCTGTCCCACTCCTTTGTGCGAAGAGAGCGAAAAAAGGGCATGTCGCTGCGGGCGAAGGAAAGAATGGGAGAAGTGCTGTAGCCTCGGTGTGCAAGCTGTCCCTTTTCATTGAGCAGAGAGCCTTTTTCGGTGAGCTTTTTCTGATGGGAGTATGCCATGACTATCATAGCCTTTCGATATTTTCTGACGTTTTATTTTACCACACAAAGGCTTTTTGTACCACTGTAAAATTATTTTTTAAAATATTACATTTTACTATTGACAATAGTGTGCGACACACACTATAATACAAACAACGATAACGTGAACGGAGGGATATTGTGAATACAGATGAGATAGTATCCGGTCTTATACTGGAATTGAGAAGAGGCACGCTGATACTGCTGGTGCTAAGCCGACTTGAAAAGCCCACCTACGGGTACAGCTTAGTCAGCGAGCTTGAAAAGGGCGGAATACCTGTCGAGGCAAACACCCTGTACCCCCTTATGAGAAGGCTTGAAAGTCAAGGGCTTTTAAAAAGCGAGTGGGAGACAGGAGGCAGCAAGCCGAGAAAGTACTACGTGCTGACTGAGGACGGCAAAGAGGTGCTTGAGAGAATGAAAACGCACTGGAACGCTTTTTCGGAGAATGTGAGAAATATATTGGAGGGTAATATTGATGAATAACAACGAACTTATCGCGCGTTATGTCTATGCGGTCACAAGACTTCTTCCCAAAAAGAACAGGGAAGAGGTGGGCAAGGAAATAGAAGGCAATATATATGAAATGCTCGAAGCCAGATGCGGCGAGATAACTCCCACCGAGCAGGACATAAGGGTGGTTATGGCAGAGCTTGGCACACCTGCGGAGCTTGCACAGAAGTACGACACCGATACGGTAGGTCATCTTATCGGTGGCACCTATTATTTCAAGTACAAAATCGTTCTTAAAATCGTCATTATTGCAGTGACAATAGGCGCAACACTTGCTTTTGTCATGGGCATGATATTCGATCGTGAGGGATCAATATTTGAGTATGTCACAGAATGGCTGTTCAGTGTTGTTCCGGGAATGTTCTTCTCTGCCTTTGCGATACTGACATTTGTCTTTGCAATTCTTGAAAGAAAGAATGTTAGAATAGACGACAAGCTTGAGGAGCTTCCCAGCGTTCCGCAGAAGAAGGAAAAGATCAAAACAGCCGACTGCATAGTCGATATCTGCTTTGCGGTGTTCTTTACGGTGCTTATCCTTTTCTTCGGTGACACAGCGCCCATTATTGCAGCCATCGGTGAAGAGGGCATGGATATCGTAACTATCCCTCTCTTTGATATGGCGGCTGTTAAGGCTGTGTGGATTCCCCTTGTTATCTGGACTCTTATGACGATTATCAGAAATGTTGTCCGCATAATCGAAGGACGCAAAAACATGACAGTGTTTATAACAGGACTTGTCACAAGCCTTGCTTCCATAGTCTGCTCCTATATTTTCCTTGTGGGGTCGGGAGTATTCAACATAGAAGGACTGCAGCAGGTGGCTGCAATGGCAGGCGACGCACAGGAGGTGCTCGGAAAATTCTTTGAGCATATTGATGTTGTCCTCTTTGCCTTCATTGCCTTCGGCCATGTATTGGAAATAATCACAAACCTTGTTTACGCAATAAAAAACAAATAAGGTAAGTTCTATGGGACAAATATTGAGCATAGCTTAAGCTTTTATACAAAAGAAAAAGCAGAGCCGATTTTGCGTTGGCTCTGCTTTTGTTTTATTGTTCGGGGTTTAATATCTCAGGCCGTGCCGCGCTGAGCTTTTCAAGGAACTGCAATGCAGTGTCGTAGGATTTGCAAAGCTCCTTGTTTTCTCTGAATTCGTCTGTCATGCGGAGCAGACAGAAGCCGAAGCGCGGAGATTGGTTTGACGAGATACAATCATTGAGCTTTTCGTTCCATGTGATCTCAATCCACAGCGGAGCGCCCTTATAGGATTCAAAAATCTCTTCGCCGTAGCCGTCGATCATCATTTTGTAAAGCCCCTCATCAACGACCCACAGCATACTCTCAGGCTTGCCGTTGAGGTGATCCTGAACGATGCCGTAATATGCGGCGGCTGCAAAGCCGTTGTCAATGGAGATATCGAACTTGCGGGTCAAAACGGAGATCTTCTCATCGCCGTCCCAGTCATCACAGTAATTTACAAGCTCATTTTCAAGATAGGGCTGAACAGAGGATGTAAAATCAGAGTAGCTGACATAAAGCGAGAGCCGAAGATCGTGCTTTGCCGGCAGAGAGGTCACGATAATGTAGGTCAGTGATAAAATCGCACCTATCGCAATGATTATAAGGGTCTTGTTTCTGTAAACGAAATTTTCTATCCACTTCAGCGGACCGAGCTTTGGAGGAATATATTCCTCGATGTGGGATTCCCTTGCACTTATCTTTTCGAAAACGGCTTTTTCAAGCTCATCGGCATCGACGCCGGAATCATCGTCGTCAACGGTGATTATAACGCTGTTGTCCTCTTCCTCGGAAAGAATGGCGGTATCCTCTGCGATTTTTTCGGTTTCTTCGGGGATGTTAGAATCAAGAAGCTTCTCGTCCATACAGAGCTCCTCCTTTGGAATAATACAATAACTATACCATTTAATTAAAAAAAGTCAATGAACAAAAGAGTAACAGAGTGTGATGAATATCTGTTTTCGAAAAGAGAGCAGTCGTTTTATCTGAGAAATGCGACAGAATCGCGCTCTATTATTTCTCCGGGTGCGAGCAGTCTGCCGCAGAAGAAGGGAGCGCCTTCTATGCGGCTGAGCAGAGAAACTACCGCAGTACGGCTCATTTTTTTGGTGTCAACGCGGCAGGTGGTCAGCTTTGGCTCACACAATTGTGCAAAGGGAGAATCGTCGTAGGCGACAACGGATATATCCTTAGGGACCCGTATGCCGCGGCTTTTAAGCTGCTCTATAAGACGAACGGCGGTGTTGTCGCAGTTGCACATAAAGGCATCGGGCAAAGGATCGGGGAGCGCAAAAAACGGTAGTGTCTCGCCGTTTTTTCTGTCGGGGATGATCCAGTTTGTGCGAAGCGGAAGAAAGTTTTCCATCAGTGCGCGGTGATATCCCAGATACCTGTCGAGTATGCTGGTTGTCTCAAAAACAGAGCCTACAAACCCGATATTTTTATGGCCGTGGTCGATAAGATATTTTGTCATACGGTAGCTGTCGTGGCTGTTATCGCTGACAATACAGGTGGCATCCTTCTTTTCTGAGTAAAAATCCAGCAGAACATAAGGCTTTCCGATATCGGTCACGGCATCGATATACCGATTAGAAAACTGGCCGAGAAAAATAATGCCGTCGGAAATGGTAAAAAGCTTCGGAAGATTGAGTGCGGTCTCGTCAGAACCCGAAATTATCTCAAGAGTGGTAAACGCGCCCGAATCGGCGGCCGCAATTGAAATTTCACTGTAAAAACGGGAATAAAAGGTATTTGCGCCGAAGAAACGCTCGGGAACAAGAACACCTATGCTTCTGGTTTTGGAGGAAGAGCTCTGGAAATAACCAAGCTCAGCGGCTTTTTTCTTTATTTCCGCGCGAAGCTTTTCTCCAACGCCGTCCTTATCACCGAGAGCCTTTGAGACAGTAACGGTACTGACACCGAAAATCTCGGCGATATCTTTCATGGATACCTTTTTCAATTGTATCAGTCCTCGTAATTCATCTCATCACCGACAGTGATGGTGAGCTCACCGTCGCCGCCGCTGTTGTATCTCTCAAGTATTTCGCACGCCTGCTGCCACTCCACAATTTTTATGCACATTCTGCCGTTGTGATAGGGGCATTTCCATTCCCCCGCAAGACAGCCGTCGGTGGGCGTACCGTCAGCGGATACGGCGTAAAACCATTCTCCGCCTCTGTCGCGCCGATCGATGAAATTATCCTGTATATGATCCCAGACGCAGTAAGCGGCACGAAGATATTTCTCATCAAGGGTGCAGAGATATGCGTTGGTAAAGCCGAGAACAGCCTCTGCCTGAGCCCACCAGACATACTCCCGATCAACCTCACCGTCTGCAATGGTGCAGATAAATGCACCGCTGTCGGTAATGGCGTTTTCGTAAGCTTCCTCGGCAAGAGCGACAGAGGCGGCGTGGCACTTATCAAAAAGCGATGAATATTTTTTCTCGCTGTCACAGCTTGACACCGCAACACCCGCAAGATCCATGAGCCATGAAGCCTCGATCTCATGGCCGTAGGAGCGTATATCGCCGACAGGCGTCATATCTTTGTCAAAAAACACATTAAGGCGGCGCTTTTCCTTGTCGTAAACCTTTTCGGTATACTCCTCAAGAAGCCATGCAAGTCTTTCGCGGACAAATTCCTCGCCGCCTGCCTCAAAAAGCTCGGCATAAGCCTCTGCAAGGTGCAGGAGTGTGTTCATGGTGTGCTTTGAGTAAATGCCGTATTCGCGCATACGGACATTGTCGATAGGCTCAAACGTCTCGGAAAAGGCCTCGTGATAACGCTCGCCCTCGCGGCATCTGCTCTCTATCGTATTAAAAAGCTCCATAGCAAGCTCCAAAGGCTCTCTTTCGCCGCTTGCGCGCGCATAGGATGCGAGGGCATAGACAGCAAAGGCGTGAGCATAGGTGTGCTTGCCCGTATCGCATGTACTGCCGTCACGCATTACAGACCAGAATATGCCGCCGTTTTCCTTATCTGTCATACAGTCGCGAATAAAATTATATGCATGCTCGGCATCGTCGAGCAGCTCATCTGTACCAAGGAGCATATAGCTGTTTGAAAAAAACCACAGAATACGGCTCATATACACCGCGCCCTTCGGAGCGTCCTCATCTATAGCAAGTGAGCGGTCGCGAAGACCAAAGTAGCCGCCTTTTTCTTCGTCGCGCATGCTGTGCCAGAAGGGTATAAGCTGATTTTCAAGATGCTCAAGCATTCCCTCAGCCATTTGTCTCATCAGATTCGCCCGCTTTCGGTATCATTTTCGTTTACGACGCTGTTTTTGATAATATAATCGACAGCCTCATCGACCGTAGTAAAAGCAACGCCCACATAGGAATCGGCGCAGCCGTAATAGACAGCGATCCTTCCCGTGTCGCCGTCGGTGAGAGCGGCACAGGGGAATACAACATTCGGAACAAAGCCTGTTTCCTCGTATTTTTCCTGAGGGGAAAGGAGGAAATTACGGCAGCGGTATTTTACCTTGGAAGGCTCATTGATATCGAGAATAGCACCGCCCATGGAATAAACATAGCCGCTGCAGGTGTGGCAAACGCCGTGATAGAACATCAGCCAGCCCTCGCTTGTCTCGATGGGTGCTGCGCCGCCGCCGATCTTGAGCGACTGCCAGCCCTTGGTGGGAGCCATAACATGCTTATGTTTGCCCCAGTAGGTAAGGTCGGGGCTTTCGGAAAGATAGATGTCTCCGAAGGGGGTGTGACCGTTGTCGCTGGGACGCGAAAGCATTACATAGTTGCCGTTAATTCTTCTTGGGAAAAGCACTGCATTTCGTGTGGGAGGCAGGAAAGGATTCTCAAGCCTTGTATAGGTCTTGAAATCCTTTGTTTTTGCAGTGCCTATGGCAGGACTGTAAAAATCGGTGCACCACATAACAAGATAATAACCGTCATCAATGGGAACGACTCTCGGGTCATAGGCATATCGGGGCTGGAAGGGCTCGCCGTTCTCGTCGATAAAGGATATGGGCTCCTCTTCAAATTCCCAACTGATGCCGTCGCGGCTGTGTCCGGTATAAAGACGGGAAACGCCGTCGCAGCCGTCTCCTCTGAAAACGCCTGCAAATTCCCCCTCGAAGGGAACGAGCGCGCTGTTGAATATTCTGTCAACATCCTTTATCGGATGGCGCTTTGTTATGGGGTTTTTGCTGTATCTCCATACGGGCAGTTCATATCCCTCGGGCTTGTTTTCCCAGGGAATATTCGGAAGAGAGGCGCAGTTTATAAGCTTTGCGGACATAAGAATTCCTCCTTAAGTTTATTTTTTACTTAACATTTAGTTTACGTTAAGCTGCGCTGAAAGTCAATTTGACGCATTTTATAAATATATCTATAGTTTTTAGCGATTTTAACATAAAAATGAGCCGCAATTATATGAAATGTCTTTGAAGACTCTTTACCTTCAGGCTAAAAAGAAGTATAATAATCTTTACCAAAGGAGAAATAAAGTCTGCTTTGGCATGCCTGTTATGAAGAAATCAGAAAGAGGCGTTTTGGTAAAATGAAGTCAAGCTATATCAGCAAATTTGAATACACCGAGAAGATAATAGTCAGGGCGGCAAAATTTATATGCTACGGACGCACTGCTGCCGTACTGCTCCACATTCTTCTTGTTGCGGTCGGCATAGCGGGAGGCGCGTTCAGCATATATTACGCGGCGAGCGGTGTCGAGCCGGAATATCATTATTCTACCTATATTTTTTATGCGCTGGCTCCCCTTGCTGCAGAAGCGGCTGTTTATATAAAATACAGAAAGATAATCAAAAAGGAAAAGAGCCGTATCGGTGAGAGCGGCTGTGAGGCTGTCGCAAGCGTGAGTGAGGATATCCTCTGCAGCAAGCAGAACGGAGAAACGGTGACAGAAAGAAACCTGTTTGACGCTGAGAGGATTTATGAAAGCAAGTGCTTTTTTATTGTTGCGGTGCTGCCGCAGGAATATGTGATTTTCAAAAAGGGCTGCTTTATCGAGGGAGAAGAAGCAGAGTTTGCCTCGGATGTAAAAAACAGAATCAGGGAAATACACAAAGAAGCAATAGAAAAAGGCAAAGTAAAGCAAGTTTAAACAAACGGTTAACCTGTTGAGAATTTATAATGAAATCTATTGAAGGCAAAGAGCGGATAATGTAAAATATAAACCCTATCATTTTCGGGAAGGAGACGCTTGTTTGCAAGCGAGGTCAGATTATGGATAATTACGGCAGATATGACAGACCGCGCCGTCCGGCGCCTCAGGGAACGGGAGGACCGAGCAGGTCCGCCTATGATTATAATGATGTATACGGCAGAGGAAACCGACGCTCGGCTGTTTCGGGAATGATGCAGACCGATAATTACAAAAGCATGAGAAGCGGCTCTATTGATTCTCTTGAGGATGATTTTGAGGATATCAAGCCGCAGAAAGTCTCCGCGCGCCGTGCGGGAGCACAGCCTGATGACAGAGGCTATGGACAGCCCTCGCGCCCCGAGCCCGCTCAAAGGGAAGAGTACCTGTTTGATGATTTTGATGATGATTTTTCAGATACAGCAGCTTCCGACGATGGCTTCGGCGATGATTTTTCCGACTTCGGCTACGGCTTTGATTCCTTCGAGCCGCAGGTAAGCTCAGTCGGTGCAGGCTCGGCTCGAAGCCTTGACGAATACCGAGCTATGAGGCAGAAACAGGACTATACTGTCAGAGAAGAGGTTCCTGTGCGTTCGGCGTATGTGCCGCAGCAGACCTTTGAGGACGATTTCGACGGCGGCTTTGAGGACGATTTCGAGGATGATTTCGACGCACCTGCCGCGAGAAGAATGCCTGTGAGAAACAGCTATACGGCAGCGAATAATTTCAGCGATGATTTTTCTGATGACTTTGAGGATGATTTCGATGCGCCGTCTCCTCAAATGAGACGTCCTGCACCGCCGCAGCGTCCTATGCCTCCATCACAGCAGCGTCCTATGCCTCCATCGCGTCCTGCGCCCCCGTCCAGAGGCTATCAGAACCTGTCTGCGGAGCAGCGTGATCTTGTAGACCGCAGACCTCAGGGAATGCCCGAGTTTTACGCTCAGTTCCTTGTAAGCGGCGATGCGGATGAACGCCGCAGAGCAAAGAGAGCAAGCGCGAACCGCTCCAGAATGAAGAGAATAGCCTTTATAGCCTCAGGCTGTGTGGCTGCTGCTGCAATAATTGCAACGGTATCGATAATTCTCGCCATGAGACCGAAGAACCCCATCGAAGTACGCGCCGGAATAGAAGAGGTCGACAGCGATATTCTCTATTCAATACTCAAGGAAAGTGTTGATGAAAAGCTCAGTGAAGAGAGCGTCAGTATAGATGTAAACGGAACCCCTCACACTATAAAGCTTTCCGACTACGATTTTGCATACGCAAAGCCGGGAACGGCGGAGGTTACATATCTCGATATTATTTCCGGAACAGAGATCATCGGCAAGGAATCGCTTGTTTCCGACGGCTCCATAATCTGTAATGAGACAAAAATAAAAAGCTTGCTTACAGATCTCGCCGCAACACAGGGAGATACAATGGTAGAGCCGCATTACACCATCGATGGTGAAAAGCTTATCGTCCATGCAGGCAAAAACGGCGTCGGCATAGAATATGAAGAATTTCTTGCAGACCTCAAGTCCTGTGTGAGAAGCGGAGGTGGCTCGGTTGAGGCAAATGTTCACATAATCGAAGCTCCCGAGGTTGACATGGACAAGATATACGGCGAGGTTGTGTGTGAACCCAAGGACGCCTCCACAACGACCTCTGCAACGGGCGAAATGGTGTTTGTGCCCGAGATCGTGGGAAAGCAGTTTGACCTTGATTCCGCAAAAAGGCTTGTTTCGGGCGGAGGCGAAGAATGGACCATCACCATGGCCCTTACCGAACCGCAGGTATCTCTTGTAGAGCTTCGCGCACCCTACTGTCTCGATCTGCTGTCTTCGTGGGCATCAAAGTTTGACAGCTCCAGCAACAAGGCACGTGCTTCCAATATCGCCCTTGCGGCGAGCACTATAAACGGCACGATCCTTCAGCCGGGAGAGAAGATAAGCTTTAACAACATCGTTGGCGAAAGAACGGTTGAAAAAGGATATTCCTACGCTACGGTTTACACCTCCGAGGGTGCGGACACAGGCGTTGGCGGCGGTATCTGTCAGGTTTCTTCCACAATGTACTATACCGCGCTGCTCTGTAATCTGTATATTCCGAAGGAGGAAAACAAGGAAGAGCCGGGAAGAATAAACCATGCTTATGCAGTCGGATATATGGAGGTTGCAGGAACAGACGCAACCGTATCTTACCCTTGGCCCGACCTCTATATCGTCAACAACAAGGAATATCCCGTAAAGATAGTAATGTATGTTGAGGGAGATTATCTCCACTGTGAATACTGGGGCACAGCCGACGGAATCACATGTAAAATAACCTCCAACAACTCAAATTACGTAGCCCCCTCCAGACTTTACAAACATGAAACAGCAACAAAGAAAGGCAAAACCATAGGTGCGGCAGGTTATACCTCAACCACATACCGCTATGTATATAAGGATGGCGAGCTTCTGTACCGCACAAAGGAAGCGACAAGTACCTACAAGCCGCTTAACATTGTTGTATATACGAACACATTGCCTGCAGGCGCAAGCTGGGCAGATTAATGATAAAGGCTCTCTGCTGTGCAGAGAGCCTTTTCACTTTTAATTCCTCACTTGACACATGAAAGTTTATGAAATAAAATAAAATCGTATAATCAGGAGGTGTGTATAAATGTTGGAGTTCGATAAGCTGTATACGGTTGAGGATGTCGCGCAGAAGACAGGGCTTACAGACAGAACAATAAGAAATTATCTCAAGGATGGCAGGCTCAAGGGCAAAAAGATCGGCGGACAGTGGAGATTTACTGCCGATGATATAGAGGCGCTGTTTCGCACTCCGGGCGAAGAAAACGCACAGGAGGCGAATGAGCAGGACGGTTTTCTTTCGTCTCCGTGCCAAAAGAACAACCCCGATGTTTGCATAGTGGTGGAATATATCTGCGAAATAAACCTGGCGAAGGATATTGCGGCGCGAGTATGCGCGGAGATAGATGACCCTGCAAACGGCTATTCTGAGTGTAAGTTTGACTATACATATAATGAAAAGGAAGGACGAGCAAAATATACCGCTCGCGGCAGTGTGGATTTTACAGCCGCTGCTCTTAAGGTTATAAGGAAGCAGACGAAAAAGCTTTAATGCGCTGCTATATATACTATATATAATAGTATACAAAAGCAGGCAAAAGTTGATATGTAAACAGGGAAAACAGCTTAAATTAAACTTAAATCGCTTAAATTGATTAAAAAATAATTAACGGACTTAAGTTGTTAGCTATAGACTGAGAAACAAGCGGAAAACAAAGAAAAACAACTGTGGGCAGACTAAAGAAAAAAAGCCCAAAATATAGGGGGATATGCCCCGACAAAAAATAAAAAGCAGGATAAAAATTCGGTTAGAAAACAAAGTGTTGCAACTAACCCTTCGGTTTTATTCAAAATTTTTTAATAATCATAGTTGAAATCGGAATATCTATACGCTATAATATAAGTGCAATGCAGATGCAGGCAGAGAAAATTTGCCTGAAAAGCACGTGTCCTCCTCTTCGGCAAAGCCTTGAATAGGTCTTCTGTCGGCAGTACATAATGCTGTAATAAAAAATCCGAAAAAAGTTCTAAAAAACAGTTGATTTTGTAGGAAGAACGTGTTAATATCATCTTGGACTTCCCCTTCGGGGTAAAAAAGTCCGCCCAAAATCGGGTATAAGTCATAACGGAGAGCCGACAATTCAAAATGGCGTGGTGAACCATTTCGGATCGAACGCTTCCAAAGTGACTAAACCATATCAGTCATAATTTAAACTAGGAGGAAAAATTCATGAAGAAACTCGTAGCACTTCTTCTCGCAGCTCTCATGCTCGTTACTGTTTTCGCAGCATGCGCTAAGGAAGAAGAAAAACCCGTTGATCCCGTAACTCCCCCCGTACAGTCCGAAACCGATGAGCCTGTTGAGCCCCCCGTACCCCCAGAGGGCAAGGTTTTCAACATCTACACTTGGAACGAAGAGTACAAGGGCTTCTTTGAGAAGTACTATACTGTTCCCGAAGGCATCACCGTTAACTGGATCATCAATCCTAACGAAGGTGGCGTTTATCAGCAGAAGCTCGACGAGGCTCTCCTCGGCCAGGCTACCGCTGCTGCAGACGACAAGATCGATATGTTCCTCGCAGAGGCTGACTACATCCAGAAGTATGTTGACTCTGATTACACCATGAGCATCGATGAGATCGGCTACAAGAATGCAGACACCATGTATGAGTACACCATCAAGGCTTGCACCGATACCCGTAACGGCCAGTGCAAGGGTGTTTCCTTCCAGTGCTGCCCCTCCGCTCTTATCTATCGTCGCTCCATCACCAAGGACGTTCTTGGCACTGATGATCCCGCTGAGGTTCAGTCCAAGCTCGATTCTTGGGAGAAGTTTGAGGCTGTAGCAGCTGATGCAAAGGCTAAGGGTTATTACATGACCGCTTCCTTCGCAGAGACCTACAGAACCTTCTCCAACAACTGCACCATCGCTTGGGTTGACGATTCTCTCAACCTCCAGCTTGATGACGGTATCAAGGCTTGGATTGAGCAGACCAAGACCTTTATGGACAACGCTTACACCCTGCCTTACGGCATCTGGGACGGCGAGAAGAACAACGAAATGGCTTCCACTGGTAAGACCATGACTTTCTTCGGTCCTGCTTGGTACTTCAACTTCTGCATGGGTCCCGCACACGAGGGTGACAACAACACCATCGGTGACTGGGCTATCGTAAAGGGTCCTCAGGCTCACTTCTGGGGCGGCACATGGCTCCTCGCAGCTACCGGTTCTGACAACCCCACCATGCTTAAGGACATCTTCGAGTCCTTCACCATCAACGAAGACATCTGCACAAAGCTTATCGTTAACGACGCTCAGTTCACCAACAACAAGAAGGTAAACGAGACCGTTGCTAAGGATCCCAACTACAAGCCCGAGTTCCTCGGTGGCCAGAACGACGTTGCTATTTTCGTAGAGATGGCTGACGGCATTAAGTGGGAGAACCACACCATGTACGATCAGATGCTCAACGAGGATATGCAGACCTACATGAAGGACTACTTCACTGGCGCTGCAGATTATGACACTGCTTATGCAAACTTCCTTAACTCTGTTAAGACTCGTTACCCGGAGATCAACGTTGACTAATTTATAATTAGATCAATATCTCTAAAACTTAGTTAATTCCCGCTACGCCAAGGTTAAAACCTTGGCGTAGCATTCTAAGAGGCATGTTTTTCTGTCAGTCAGCATTGACGTATGGCAGGCGTTTTAATAAATCTTCTTATTAAGGTGTGGAGGAAAAAGCATGCTCGGGCGCGGTGTTTCCGCATCATCATCTAACCCGAAGGGAAGATCTCATATGTCAACTTTACAGAAAGATTCATTGCGGAACAAAAGACGTAAGTCAATAAGCTACGCGAAGTGGGGCTACTTCTTTATTATACCGTTCTTTGTAGTGTATATCTTTTGCTCCCTTGTTCCGACTTTTTTGACCGTTTACAACAGCTTTTTTGAAAACTTCAGAGCCGGTCTTCGTCAGATCGGACCTAACTTTGTAGGATTTGAAAACTACAAAACCCTCTTTACTCCGAGTAAGACCGGAGACATCCTTGTTTTAAAGTACGCATATAACACCATGTTAATGTGGGTTATGGGTGCTATTCCTCAGATCGGCGTCGCACTGCTTCTTGCAGTATGGTTTACAAGCTACCGTCTTAACATTAAGGCACAGGGTTTATTTAAGACTGTTATCTACATGCCGAACCTTATCATGGCTTCTGCATTCTCGATGCTGTTCGTTACCCTGTTCTCCAACGGCGGTCCTATAAACCAGTTCCTTATCGAATCCGGCATACTTGACGAGCCTTATAAGTTCTTCGACTATACCATTTCGGCAAGATCTCTTATCGCACTCATGAACTTCCTTATGTGGTTCGGTAATAGCACCATTCTCTTAATGGCAGGTATAATGGGTATAGACCAGTCTATATTCGAAGCTGCCACTATCGACGGTGCAAAATCTATTCAGGTATTCTTTAAAGTTACACTTCCTCTCCTTATGCCCATTATTGTTTATCTTGTAATCACCGCTATGATCGGTGGTGTCCAGATGTACGACGTACCTCAGGTTATTACCAACGGTGCTGGTGGTCCTAACAACACCACAATGACCATGGTTATGCAGCTGAATAAGTACATTTCCGGTAACAAGAACTATGGTATGGGCGGTGCTCTGTCCATGACTATCTTTGTCTTTACAGGCATTCTTAGTATCTTCGTATACAGAAGCATGGCAGCACAGTACAGCACCAATGTTGATAAGGAAAAGAAAAGCAAGAAAGGAGCTAAGAAAGCATGAGTAAGAATCAGATCAATAAAAGAGATACTTATGCAGGCGAAATGAAAAGCGCCCGCGGTGTACTTATCTTCACTCGAGTAGTTGTTTATGCTTGTCTTATATTCCTTACCTTCCTTTGCTTGTTCTTCTTCTATCTGATGCTTGTTAACGCATCCAGATCAAACAACGAGCTTATGAGTGGTTTTGCCGGTTGGTTCTCCACCCATTTCTGGGAAAACTTTAAGACTGCATGGTATGATACTGCTACAATCAATATCTCCCGCGGTATGCTCAACAGCTTCCTGATCGCATTTATTTCATCTCTTCTTACCACTTATTCCTCTGCATTTACCGCTTTCGGTATCCATGCATACAACTTTAAGGGCAAGAAGGCTGCATTTACCTTTATCATGGCAGTTATGATGATTCCTCCTCAGGTTGGTGCAGTTGGTTTCATCCAGCTTTGCTACAAGTTTGACCTTGTTAACAACTATCTGCCCCTTATCATTCCGAGCATTGCAGCTCCTGTTGTATTCTTCTACATGAAGCAATACATGGATTCTATCCTCCCGCTCGAAATCATCGAGGCAGCTCGTGTTGACGGCTCCAACGAATTCAGAACCTTCAACACTATCGTTTTCCCGATCATGATGCCTGCTATCGCAGTTCAGATGATCTTCTCCTTCGTCGGTTCCTGGAACAACTACTTCACACCGGCTCTCTTGATCGACAAGAAAAACCTGAAGACTGTTCCTATCATGATTGCTCAGCTTCGTTCAACTGACTATCAGAGCCGCGACATGGGTAAAGTATACATGTTCATCGTTCTTTCTATCATGCCCGTTGTCATCGTATACTTCCTCCTCTCCAAGTTCATCATTAAGAACGTTACCGCAGGTGCTGTTAAGGGCTAATAGCTGTCCTTTACAGAAGTGGACAACGTATAAAAGCATAAAAAACCCGACTGCTTGCAGTCGGGTTTTTGTACATCTAAAAATAAAAACATATCAAAAAGTATAAGCTGTAAAAAGAGATAAACACTTGCATAGAAAACATTACTGCAAGTTTTCACACAATTATCATATACACAGATTATTAAGTAAAAAAATTATAAATTTCCAAAGAAATTCTTTGCAACACTCTTTATTTTATCAGAGCAATATATTATAATAATTAAGATATAATACGTAAATTATGTTCAAACGAAAAATCTCTGGAAGGAGAACAGATCCAAATGAAAAGTAAGGTACGTCTCAACATCTGCGGAACAGACTACTATATCACAAGTGAGGATGATGAAAGCTACATCCGCACAATAGGCGACGAGGTCGATGCTCGCATGAGCGAGATGATGACCGAAAATGAGCGTATATCCACAACAATGGCAGCAGTACTTTGTGCGCTGACCTATGCCGATGAGCAGCATAAGGCAACAGCCGCGGCAGACAGCCTTCGTGCTCAGATCAAGGATTATGTCCAGGAGAGCAGCAAGGCACGCCTGGAGGCAGACGAAGCACGCCGCGAGATAGAGCATCTTCGCCGTGAGCTTCAGAGCATCCGCATGCGTTTTTCTGAGCTTCAGAACAGATAATGCCAATAGAGATCCTTGCCCCGGCAGGAGGACAGCAGCAGCTTGAGGCGGCTGTCAAAGCGGGGGCAGATGCTGTGTACCTTGGACTGAGAGGAAAGCTTAATGCAAGGCGCGGAGCAGAAAATTTTGCTTCTGATGAGCTGCGCGATGTTGTTTCTATGTGCCATGAGGCAGGAACGGCGGTTCATGTAACGCTGAACACACTTCTATTCGATGATGAAACCGAAAGTGCATTGTCCCAGATAGAAGCTGTCTGCAAAGCAGGCGTCGATGCAGTGATCGTGCAGGATCTGGGGCTGGCATCGCTTATCAGAAGCTGTGCGCCCGATCTTGTCATGCATGCTTCCACACAAATGACCGTCCACAACCGCGCATCACTCGAAACTCTCAGAAGGCTTGGCTTTTCACGTGCTGTTCTTGCAAGGGAGCTGTCGGGGAAAGAGATCGAGGAAATAACTAAGGATTCCCCAATAGAAACAGAGGTTTTTGTCCACGGTGCGCTGTGTATGAGCGTTTCGGGGCAATGTCTGTTTTCCTCCATGCTCGGAGCAAGAAGCGGCAACCGAGGAATGTGCGCTCAGCCGTGCAGACTGCCGTTTGTATCAAACGGGTTTGAAAACTGTCTTTCCCTCAAGGATATGAGTCACATCTCATATATACCGGAATTTCAGAGGATGGGCGTTGCCTCGCTGAAAATCGAGGGGCGTCTTAAAAGACCCGAATATGTAGCGGCTTCGGTGGCGGCATGTCGAGCCATGCGCGACGAAGGAAAAGTACCGGAAGCCCTTATGAATGATCTTTCAAAGGTGTTTTCGCGTTCTGGCTTTACCGATGGTTACTACACCGCAAAGCGCGGTGCGGCAATGTTCGGTATAAGACAGAAGGAGGACGCGGCAGACAGTGCGACATTCGCGTCACTTCATAAGCTTTATCGCGTGCAGACTCCGAAGATACCTCTTTCAGAAGTCCTTACAGTCGGAGAAACGGCAAGGCTCGAGGTTTCTGACGGAGAGCATGCAGCGGCGGTGCAGCAGGCAAATCCTGCTGTCGGCGGTGAGCTTTCATACGAGCTTGCAGAAAAGCAGCTTTCAAGGACAGGCGGAACCCCATATTATTTAAGCGAGCTTAAGGTATCGGGAGATAGGGGCGCGCCGCCGTCACTTCTCAATGCGCTCAGAAGAGAGGCTTTGTCGAAGCTTTCCGAAAAACGCCGTCAGATTAAAGAAATAGAATTTACTGCGGCAGAAAATAAAAAAACTCCGCATAAAAAAAGCGAGAAACAATTATTGACTCTTGTTTTTCGAAGCCCTTCGCAGATACCAAAAGGGCTTTCGAATTATTCAGACAGCATAGAGGCAGTATGCCTGCCGTTAGAATGTCTGCAGAAGGATATTGTAAAAATAGATGTCCCTATTTGCGCCGAAGCACCGAGAACGTTGTTCGAGGGTGAAGAGGCGTTTGCAAAAAGGCTCAGCAATGCGAAAAATGCAGGCATACAAAGCGTTATGCTTCATAACATCGGTCAGGTGGATATGGCAAAGGATATGGGCTTCGAGCTCCATGGAGGTTTTTCTCTCAATGCGGTTTCCACCGAAGCTATAGAAGAGCTTGGCAGGCTCGGCTTTTCCGACTGCGAGCTTTCCTTTGAGCTTTGCGCCGGGCGCATAAGCTCACTGGGCGGCGCACTGCCGCGAAAAGCGGTAATATATGGCAGAACACCCATGATGCTCACCAGAAACTGCCCGTCAGCTCTTAACGGCTGTACAGGCAAGGAGTGTCATATAACAGACAGAAGAGGAATAGAATTTCCTGTAATGTGCCGCGCAGGAGCAAGCGAGGTGCTCAATTGCGTACCTCTTGCAATAATGGATAAAAATGAGCTTCTTCCCTGCGTAGACGGATATATAATGCGCTTTACGACAGAAACGGCCGAGGAATGCGAAAGCATTATAGAGGCGGCGGTAAAGGGCACAGCGCTCTGCGAGGAGCGTACAAAAGGACTGTATTTCAGAACCGTATTATAAAAACGGAGAATGATAAAATGGTAAAAAAGATCAATGTAAAACCCAAGCTCAAGGTGGTGAAGCTGCGCGAGGGTGCGGTGATACCCGAAAGAGCGACCAAAGGCTCGGCAGGACTGGATCTTCATGCCTGCATAAGCGAATCGATAACCATCGGAGCAGGAGAGAGAGTCATTATCCCCACAGGCATCGGAATAGAATTGCCCGATTCAGGCTATGCGGCTCTGATACTTGCAAGGAGCGGACTTGGCATACGCCACGGAATAACTCTTTCTAATGGTGTAGGACTGATCGACAGTGACTATAGAGGAGAAATAATCGTAGGACTTTCAAACTTCTCAAACGAACCGTATGAGCTGCGTGTCCAGGAAAGGATAGCGCAGATGATGATAGTTCCTGTATCCACCATGCCCATCGAGGCGGTAAATTCCCTGTCGGCTACAGAGCGAGGCACCGCAGGCTTCGGCTCTACAGGCCGCGGAGGAGAGGAGAAGCCTGCCGAGGAGTAGGAGTTATAATGTATCGGAGGGTCAGATGAAGCGTATTATAAGCACAAAAACCGCATACCGCAATATAATAGCGATCCTGCTCGCATGTATGCTTCTGTCGGGCTGCAATAACTGTGCGATGATGGCAAGCATCAATAACGGCGAAAATATGGATGTCGTGCTTGAGTCGCTGGGCACCGATATATTCGGTGAGCATTACCAGACCGTGCTCGAGCTTAAAATAGCACTGCCCAGAAGCACCCATTACGAGGCTGCAACGGAAAAAACAGGCTATAACAGCCTTACAAGCGATAAGCAGAGAGAAGCTTACAGAGCAATGGAAAAATCGGCATTCAGATTTACCAATGAGGGCGGCGGGGAAAAGGGAGAATGTCAGCTTGAGCGTGCATATATCCCGAATCTGACAAGTGCGGAGATATATATGGTAAAGGAGGCGGTCTATTACGATCACCCCGAAGCCTTTTGGCTTTCGCGCAATTACTCTCTCGATTATAATTTCAAAGAGGGTCATTTTATAATCCTCTACTCATACTACTCCTATGATGAAGCAATGACCATGGCTCGTGCCGTTGAAAATTCCGTATCGTCATATCTTATCGATATGCCGAGAAATTTAAGCGAGTATGAGCGTGAAAAATACATTCACGACAGATTGATATCGGAATGCGAATACGATGTTGAGCTGCTTGATGAAGCGGTCGATGATCCCGATGCCTCGGGTGCATACGGAGCCCTTGTAAACCATCGGGCTATATGCGGCGGCTATACAATGGCTGCAAAGCTTCTTCTCAACAGCGTGGGAATAGAAAGCTACGCAGTACACGGCACAGCGGACGGACTTCCCCATGTCTGGCTGCTTGTCAATATAGAGGGCGGCTGGTACCACCTTGACGCAACGTGGAATGACCCCGTGCTCAGTGAACCGTCGGCAAATATCCAGCACGCATACTTAAACCTTTCCGATGAAATGATAAAGGAAGATCACAAGATAAGCAGCGGCTTTGACGCGCTTACTGACGAACTGATACAAACGGGCGAGGCAGGAGAGAGCTTTTATAATTTTGCACTTCCCAAGGCAAGCTCAACGGAATATAACTATTTTGAAAAGGAAGCGCTTTACATCGCAACACTGAGCGATGCCTCGACAGATAAGATAACAGAAGCAATAAAGACAGCACTCGATGAAAACAAAACTGCAGTCAGCATACGGTTTGACACCGCGCTCGACTCGCAGGCTGCAAACAAATGGCTTGTTTCCGAAAACAACGCACTGCGAAAAGCGGTGGAAAATGCAAACAAGCAGGGTGCGAAAAACATAAAGGAATATATTATAACAAGCTATCTGGAGCACAGTGCGGAACACATGCGCCGTATTTATATAGTGCGTCTGATAATAAAGGAATAAAGTTGTAGATAACAGCACATCGAAAGAAGAAAGGAAATCGAAAAAAGATGAAGGTTGTACTTGCGGCAGATTCCGGAAAATGTACAGAAACTCTGCTTAGAATGGGTATTGAGAGTACAGTTGTAAATCCCAATATGGACGAGACCCTTGTGACGGGCAAGCGTCTGCCTCCGATGGAGGTAGCACGTGCGCTTGCAGCGCAGAAGGCTGTAACAGTGTTAAAATATTACCCTTCAAACATGGTTCTTGGACTTGATACTGTTATTTGCCTTGAGGGAGAGCTGTTCGGTTATCCGAAAAACAGGGAGGATGCAAAAAGAATGCTGCTGCGTCTTTCCGGCAAAACTCACGAGGTCCACACAGGTGTTCATCTGGTAAGTGATTATATTCAGATCGCGTTTTCAACGAGGACTACTGTTGAAATGACTGCATTCACCGAGAAGGAGATCGATGCATATCTTGATTCCACCGAGGAATATCTCACCTGTCCTGGTGCATACAGCATTGACGGCTACGCATCTATATTTATCGAAAGAATAAACGGAGATGTCAACAGCTGCCGCGGTATTCCTGTGTGCCAGCTTCGCAAGCAGCTGAGAGAGCACGGTCTTCGTGTATAATTCTCAAAAAATTAACATCTTGGGCTTATTCTGTAATATTTTGTATGTTGTGTATTATGTAAAATTGTGATAGAATTAGCTATTGCAAAGGGGATTTGATTCTGGTAAGGACAAGCCCGCTTGAGTGAAAATTGCCTTAAAAGAAAGGATAATATATATGAATTTTCTTGCAAGAGATATCGGTATAGATCTGGGAACCGCAAACACACTGGTATATATTAAAGGTAAGGGCATTGTTATGCGTGAACCCTCTGTTGTAGCGGTCGATATTCGTACAGATACAGTTCTGGCTGTCGGCGCACAGGCAAAGGATATGATCGGACGTACTCCCGGCTCCATCGTTGCGGTTCGTCCCCTTAAGGATGGTGTTATTGCCGACTTTGACATCACTGCGACCATGCTTAAGTATTTCATAAAGAAGGCTGTAAAGACAAATCTTTTCTCACGTCCCAGAGTCGTTATCTGTATCCCCTCAGGCGTTACAGAGGTCGAGAGAAGAGCTGTCGAGGATGCCACAAAGCAGGCAGGCGGCGGTGACGTTGATCTGATTGAAGAGCCTATGGCAGCAGCTATCGGTGCAGGTTTGCCTGTTGCAGAGGCAACAGGCTCCATGGTAGTCGATATCGGCGGCGGTACAAGCGAGGTCGCTGTTATTTCCCTCGGAGATATAGTAACAGCATGCTCAGTTCGTGTTGCGGGCGATAAATTTGACGAGGCTATAGTTTCATACGTAAAGAAAAAGTACAACCTTCTCATCGGTGAAAGAAGCGCCGAGGAGATCAAGGTAAAGATAGGCTCCGCATTCCCCTATGAGAACGAAGAGGGCATGGTCATAAAGGGCAGAAACCTTGTTGACGGACTGCCGAAGAATGTTGTCATATCCGCTGCGGAGGTTCGCGAAGCACTTGCAGATCCTCTGTCGAGCATTATCGATGCTATAAAAGTGACCCTTGAAAAGACTCCTCCCGAGCTTTCGGCGGATATTATCGATCACGGTATCATGCTTACCGGCGGCGGTGCACTTCTGCGCGGCTTTGACAAACTGGTTGCTCAGGAAACAGGAATGCCCGTACACATTGCAGAGCGTCCGCTGGATTGTGTTGTTGACGGCACAGGAAAACGTCTCGACATTATTATGCCAAACTCCTACTGGAGAGCAAGAAACTGACTTTATTTAAAAGCGTATTTATTGCCGCAAGGTGACCCCTTGCGGCAATGTGATATTTTTTACTAAGGTGGTGTGACTGTGAAGGAGATATTTAAGGGAAGAAGCTTTAAAATACTGATAGCAGTGCTTCTTGTTCTGCTGGGCGTGATGGTATATGCCGCTTCACGTTCCACAGAGCAGGGCTTTACCGCATCTCTGGCATCCTATATAACACGACCCATTCAGAAGCTCAGCGCTCTTATATCGAGCGGCATAGGCGGATTTACGGATCAGTTTGAGGATATTGACGCTGTTCGTGCCGAAAATGAGCTTCTTGAAAAAAAATGCCGCGAGCTTACCGCTCAGATGGTCGATTATGATTCTCTCAAAGCGGAAAATGAGGAGCTTCGCGCCATAAGCGGCATCAGTGAACGCAACAGCGACTATAAATTTGAGATGGCGACCGTAATTTCTCGTGATGCAACAGACACCTTCAGCACCTTTATTATCGACAAGGGCGAAAATCACGGCGTTGCGCTTTACGACCCGATCATAACAGCAGACGGACTTGTCGGCTATGTTTCTCAGATCGGCCCCATATCCTCCAAGGTAACGACTCTTATAAGCTCAGCGAGCAGTGTCGGTGCGGTAGACAGCAGCACCCGTGACGGCGGGGTTCTGGTGGGCGATCTCGAGCTTGCGGCGCAGGGCTTTGCAAAGCTTTCATATCTTGCGCGCGACTGCGATGTTACAACAGGCGATATAATCGTCACAAGCGGCCTCGGCGGAATATTTCCGAAGGATCTTATCGTCGGTGAGGTAGTGGAAATAAAGCCTGAGGCGCAGGATATATCTCTTTATGCCGTAGTCAAGCCCTCGGCAGATATAGAGGGCTGCACCACAGTGTTCGTAATAACGGAGTTTGACGGACAGGGCGCAGTGGTAGACGGCGAGCTTGCCGCTTTTCCGAAGAAGGAACAGTCTGACAGCGCCGAAGACGGCGAATAACACAGAAATCGAGCACATTCCCGAAATGGGGTGACCAAATGAAAAAACTGCTCAGCAGAGTAAGGATAAAATGGGCTGTATATATCCTTGAGCTGATAATAATTTACATACTTCAGAATACACCGAATCTTATACCGACCTTTTTGGGAACAGGGCCTATGCTGCTTATAATCTTTGCGGTCAGCATAACAATGTTTGAGGGCGAGAGCAGGGGCATGTGGATAGGTCTTCTGGCAGGCGTGCTGCTGGATCTGGGCAGCGCCATGATATTCGGCTTTTATTCCATACTCATGACGGTGATCTGTTTTTTCTGCGGAATACTCGTTGTATACCTTATGAGAAACAACATAGTGACCGCAATGGTTCTTGCAGCGGCGTCGGTTTTTGTCGTGGGTATGTTCCAGTGGTTTTTCAAATTTGCACTGTGGAGCGACAGCGGCACATGGTACTTCCTTTACGGAGTGCTTCTGCCGAGAGTAGTCTACACCACACTGCTCATGCCCATTGCATTTTATTTCAATCGTGCCATCGCTACCCATATGGAGGAAGATGGATGACACAAAACAGGTGAATTTATTAGAAAACAGTATATAAATTCTTAATATGCTGTTCGCGGAATTATCACATACTGAGGATAAAATATAGAGCATAACGGAAAGGAGGCCGCTGCAGTGGAGGACGAAAAGAAAATAAGCCGAAGGATATTTATAGTTGTTGCAATTGCAATATCTGTAATAGTTATATATGCAATAGTTCTTCTAAAGCTTCAGGTGGGACAGGGCGAATATTTCCGCACTCAGGCTGTAAAGCAGACAGCTACCACAATTTCGGTAACCGCCGCACGAGGCGAGATCGTTGACCGTTACGGACGTGCCATCGTCAGAAACCGACTCGGTTATGCAATAGTGTTTAATCGGGCGGAAATGGATGTGGATTCGGAAAACGAGATAATATGGCGCCTGTGTACGCTCCTTACCGAAAAGGAAGAAAAATGGAATGACAACACACCGCTTTATGTTGACGAATACGGCAGTGCGAGCTATCCGACCGAGGAGGAGCAGACCACAAAGGTAAAGGCGGCAATATCCGATATGCAGGAAGAGCTTATGCTTCAGTCCTATGCCACAGCTCAGAACTGCTATGATACCATGGTGACCAATTACGAGCTTGAAAATGTCGCGCCCGATATTGCGAGAACGATAATGGGCGTTCGCCTTGAAATGGAGCTTGCATCATTTTCGAGTGCATATCCTTACACCTTTGCGTCGGATATATCTCTTGAGACCATGCAGATAATCAAGGAAAACGAAGCCCTTTTCAAGGGTGTTGAAATAAATGTTGTGCCCATACGCGAATATGCCGACGGAACCATAGCTCCGCATATAATAGGAAACATCGGCCCTATATATGCAGAGGAGTATGAAGAGCTTAAAAAGAGCGGCTACAGAATGACCGATTATGTCGGTAAATTCGGAATTGAAAAGACCTATGAGAGCTATCTGCGCGGCGATGACGGAAAGAAAAAGGTACAGCGCGATGATAACGGCGATGTTATCTACGAGGAGTTCACCGAGGACGCGGTGCCGGGAAACACCATCGTTCTGACTCTTGACTCCGAGCTTCAGAAGGTAGCGCAGAAGTCACTTGAAAACTGCATAAATTCTATCGCAAAGGCAGGCAAAAACACCTCGGTAAAGTATGACGGCGAGGACGCGGATTCCGGCGCGGTGGTTGTTATGAATGTACAGACCTTTGAGGTGCTTGCGCTTGTTACATATCCGTCGTATGACCTTGCAACCTACAGCGAAGTGTATGATGAGCTGCTCAAGCATTCGGGCAAGCCGCTCTATAACAGAGCGCTGAACGGAACCTATGCGCCCGGCTCGACATTTAAGGTAGCAACTGCACTGGCAGGACTTGAGGAAGGGGTCATCACAACAAAAACCACCTTCACCTGCGACAAGGTTTTCACTCACCCCGAGTATAAGCTCAGAATGCGCTGTCTGGGCAGTCACGGTGCGATAAATGTTACCACCGCACTTTCCAAATCCTGCAATATTTTCTTCTATAATATCGGTGACCAGCTTGGAATCGGTAAGCTCAACGACTATTGCCGTCAGCTTGGCTTCGGCTCGGCAACGGGAATCGGAATGGGCGAAGCAAAGGGAACACTGGCAGGACGTGAGGAAAGAGAGGCAAGGGAAGAGGGCTGGTACTATGCAGATACACTGCAGGCCGCTATCGGACAGAATGACAACCGATTTACACCTGCCCAGCTTTGTGCGTACATGGCGACCGTTGCAAACGGCGGCACACGCTACGAGGCGCGCCTTATCAAAACTATAAAGAGCTATGATTATACCGAGACCATAGTAGAGGACACCTCGGATAATCCGAAAATACTGAACAATCTGAACGTTTCCGAGCAGAACCTTTCAAACGTAAAGCGAGGCCTGCTGTCGGTTACTCAGGAAGGTACCGCATCTGCCGCATTTGCAAATTACAAGATGCAGGTCGGAGGAAAAACAGGTACCGCAGATACAATAAAAACCGCTACGGCAAATGCGATATTCATTGCATTTGCACCGTACAATACCCCCGAAATAGCGGTGTGCATAGTCGGAGAAAGATGCGGCCACGGAAGTGAAATGACAAACGTAGCACGTGATATCTTTGACCAGTATTTCTATTCAAAAAAGACCGACGGATATGAAAACATCTCAGACGGACAGCTTATAGTGTAGAAAATAACAAAAAAGAGCAGGCGCAAGCCTGATCTTTTTTAATATTCATAATGTTCTGTTCAGCCTTATATCGCAAAAATAAAGCTGTAAACGTCCTGGCCGCCGTCAACCTCATAAAGCTCAAGCTGTGGAAAATGCTCGCCTATATATGAGCGAACCTTGTTGATGTCGTCATTTTGGGCATCCTTTCCCAGAATGATGATAATGACCTCCTTGTCGGTCATATCGACCTTTGAAAGGAGAGAGCAGGCGGCCTCTGCATCGGTATCGTCAACAGCGACAAGCTCTTTGCCGATAAAGCCGAGCGAATCGCCCTTGTTTATGACAAATCCCGAATTTTTGCTGTCGCGTACAGCATAGGTGACAAGTCCCGTAACGACAGAGCCGATCGCATCACGAAGTATTTCGCATATCGTATCAAGATCGTCCGAGGTAAAATCCAGCAAGGTAAGCGCAGAATAACCCTCGGCAATGGTGCTGCTTTCAAGCACACGGACTGCCGCTTTGTCATAAATTTCGGCGGCCTGCTTTGCTGCAAGGAAAATATTGGAATTATTCGGCAGAACAATGATGTTGTCGGCATTCACACTATCAAAAGCAGTGAGAAAATCCTCGGTCGATGGGTTCATGGTTTGCTGGCCGTCAACGATATAATCTGCACCGAACTGAGTAAACATCTTTTTCAAGCCGTCACCCTGAGCGACGGCGACAACGCCGTATTTTTTGCGCTTTTCGTGAACATCCTTACGCTCGAAACGGTTTTCAATCGTGGTTTCGCTGTGCTGAATGGACATATTTTCTACTTTCATAGTGACAAACTCGCCGATATTATGGCAGTAAGCGAGGACTTTTTCCGGCATAAAGGTGTGAACGTGCAGTTTTATTCGGGTGCCTATCTTAAAAGCGACGATAGAATCGCCCCCGATCGATTCAAGAAAACCTATCAGCTCAGACACATCATAGGCTTCGGGATCAGTCTTGTCGCAGCGAAGCTGAAGGAGAATTTCCGTGCAGTAGCCGTAGACCATTTCCGTGTCGGCGCCAAAGGCTTCGGTGTTCGGTGAATCGCTTTTGGAGAGATTTGAATACTCTTCTCCCTCGACTGTTCCGCCGCAGAGGATACGCTCCATGCCTTCGATTATATAAACGAAGCCTGCACCACCGCTGTCTATGACGCCCGACTCCTTCAGTATGGGCAGAAGCTCGGGAGTGCGGTCAAGTGAGCGGTGCATTTCAAGACGAAAGGCATTGAAAAGCTCCTCCAATGTGCCGCCTGAAGCGTTTTCGACAGCATATTCTGTAGCCTCGCGCATAACGGTAAGTATAGTTCCCTCGGCAGGTTTTACCACAGAGGAATAAGCCTTGCGCACGCCGCTTCTCAAGGCTTCACCGAAAACCTTTGCATCGGCAGCTTCCATGCCCGCAAGACCTCGTGCGATACCCTCAAAGAACTGTGAGAGTATAACACCGGAATTTCCTCTTGCAGAAAGCAGCATACCTTCTGCGACCTGTTTTGATGTTTCGCCCAGAGTGCCAGTGCCATTACAGGTTGCACCGCCGGCGATGGTGCGGCACATATTGTCTCCTGTATCGCCGTCGGGAATGGGAAAGACATTCAGATCATTTACAACAGACACATTGTTTTGAAGATTTTTAGTGCCGCCGCGGATCATATCTACATAAAGAGATCCGGTAAGAGAATAAGTAGTGCTCATAAGCTATCAACCAACCGTTTCAACTTTCTTTCCGAATGCATAAAGGACAACAGTGCCGGGGCCGGTGGAAGCGCCGATGATCGGTCCGATGTAAAACTGCTCGGTGGCCATAGGCTTAATGATCTCCCTGACCTTTGCCTCAAGATAATCGGCATCCTCACTGCAGTCTGCATGACCGATATAAACGCACTGCTTGTCGGCATCGATAATAGCATCATTCATAAGATTTACGATCTCATCCATCGAAGCCTTTCTGCCCTTGACCTTCTTGATGGCAAGATTCTGCCCCTCGACGTTTGAGATAATGATAGGCTTTACGCCGAAAAGATTGCCGAAAAAGGCAGAAGAAGCCTTTACCCTGCCGGCGACCTTCAGATAATCAAGAGTCTCGACAGCGCAGAACTGATTTGCATTAAGGCGGATGTCGGTGATTATCCCGGCGATCTCATCGGCATTCTTGCCTTCATCGCGAAGCTGTGCGGCGCGTATGGCAAGAATGCCTTGTGCCATGCAGGAGTTGAGAGCGTCGATGCAGTGGATCTTTGCATCGGGATATTTTTCAAGAAGCTGCTTTGCAACAACGACAGAGGTGTTGACAGAGCCCGAAAGAACTCCGGCACAGGCGATATAGACAATATCGCAGTCCTCTTCGAGATACTTTGTGAAGGTGTTTATGTAATCGGTGGCGGGAACCTGAGTTGTAGTTACTCTTACACCGCTTCTCATGGTGTCATAAAGCTCCTTCGGGGAATAGAGAGTCCAGTCAAGGTTTGCCTCTTTTTCCTCGCCGTTGATGACAATGTTCATCTTTACATAGTCAATGCCGTATTTTGCTCTGTTTTCAGTGGAAAGATCGGAGCAGGAATCGGTGATGATCTGTACTTTTCTCATTTTGTTTTCTCCCTTTATAAGTTTTTCCTTTATATTCAGATTTTCCGAAACAGCTCGGCGGTTTGCTCGGTATATCCGCCGTCGCATATTTTAAGCAGCTGACGAACACAGGCAAGAACCGTTCGCTCGTTCGAGTTGCCGTGAGCCTTGATAATGGGTTTGAGTGTGCCGAGTATCATAGCGCCGCCGTTTGAGGAAAAATCGATCTGAGCCATAAGCTCGCCGACGGCTTTTTTGATAAAGCCTGCGTCGGTGCCCTCGGGCAGATTTTTTTTAAGAGCGGCAATAAATTTTTCAATAACAAAAAGTGCAGCGCCTTCGGTGCTTTTAAGAAGAATGTTGCCCGAAAATCCGTCGCAGACAAGAACATCGTAATTGCCCGAAAGAGCATCGCGCGCCTCCATGTTGCCGACAAAATTAACAGGCATCTCCCGAAGCAGAGAAAAAACCTTCTTTGAAAAAGCACTGCCTTTTTCGTCCTCTGTGCCGACGGATACCACCGCAACACGTGGAGAATCCACTCCCACAAAGGATTTTGAAAGAGCGCATCCCAGCATGGCGAACTGCTTCATCTGTTCCGGCTGCATATCGACAGCAGCGCCGCAGTCGAGCAAAATAACGTAATGTCCGTCTTTTTTTGAGGGCATGTAAGCGGCCAAGGCAGGCGATTCGACACCCGGCAGTCTGCCGAGATAAACAGCGCTTGCAAGAATTGCCGCACCGGTGCTTCCTGCTGTCAGCATGCCGACAGCTTCACTGTCTTCCTTGAGTCTCTTCATTCCCGCGACAATCGAAGAATCGCGCTTTTGCAGAAGTGCCTGCCGCGGATCGTCGCTGTTTGTTATTGTCTGAGGAGCGTGAAGAATTTCAAGACGCTCTTTATCATATTGATATGCAGAGAGGCAGCTTTCGATATACTCTCTGTCGCCGCACAGCACGAAAGAAATATCAGGAATGGCATCAAGGCATTGTGCGGTGCCGCAGATTATGGCATCGGGCGTATCACAGCCGAAGGCATCAATAATAACTTTTCTCATTTTCATACCTCCTGTGCGGATATATTATTCTGCGCGAGTGTGCCGAGCTTCGAGACGATCTCGCGAAAATGCTCGCATTCCTTTGCCATGCCCTCGGCGGTCAGCTCAAGATCGGAAGAAAGCTCGTAGGCATCACCTATAACAACAGGGGTTTTGCGAAACAGCTTGTAATGGGCGTGCCATACAGGAACGATCTTTACGCTGCAGGCACGCGCGGCAAGGATAAAGCCCGATTTAAAGCTGTGAACGGCATCGTCATAGGTGCTGACTCCCTCAGGGAAAATCAGCAGACTTCTGTTTGAGCGAACGGTCGATATGCATTCGCGCAGCCATCCGATATCGGCAGATTTTCGGTCGATGGGAATACATTCGACCGCGGTAAGGAGCCAGTGGATAAAGAATTTATCATAAAACTCCTTTGCAACAAGAGTTCTGGGGCGAATTTTACCGAGTGCGGTCAGCATAAACTGTCCGTCACTGCCTCCGCAGTGGTTGGAAACGTAAATTACCGGCTCGCCTATATATGCATTTTTCGGATTTATAATATAAGGGCGATATACGATACGCATATAAAGACGGGTACAAAAGGCACAAAATCTTCCAAGAGACAGTGTCAGCTTATTCGTATCATCACCCCGCAAGATAGTAGTATATCAAAAAAATTAAACCATATAAAACCTTACAATTCAAGATATAAAACATTTAAATTGTATAAAAACTTTATTTTGACACAGAATATGACAGAACATGCAGAAAATAGTATTTGCAAGGTGCAGAAGATATATGCAATATACATAATAAAATATAATACTAATGGTCACAATGACGAAATAAAACAAAAAAACCGCTTTTGACAAAAAATAATCAATCCAAGTATAGCAATTGACAACAAACTCTGCTATAATCAAGGTGTTTGGGTGTATCTGCAGAAAGTACGCCCGTATCCCTACAATTTCCATTTTTGCAAGGAGGAAATATAATGCGAAAAATCATCAGCAATCTGCCCTTCAACGGAACAGAGGAGCAGAAGGCACAACTGATGGCAGCAATTGAGGCTCATAAGGAGCAGGCAGGAGCTGTCATGCCGGTTCTTCAGGCAGCACAGGAGATATACGGTTATCTGCCCTATGAGGTTCAGCTCATGGTAGCAGAGGGCCTTAACGAGCCGCTTGAGAAGGTTTACGGCGTAGCAACCTTCTATTCTCAGTTTGCACTTTCACCGAAAGGCAAATATCACATTTCCGTATGTCTCGGCACCGCTTGCTATGTAAAGGGCGCACAGGCACTGCTTGACAAGATCACCGAGATCACAGGCGTTCGTCCCGAGGAGTGCGGTCCCGACGGAAAGTTCTCTCTCACCGCCTGCCGCTGCATCGGTGCATGCGGACTTGCTCCCGTTCTCACTGTCAATGACGATGTTTACGGCAGACTTACTGCTGACGACATACCCGGCATTCTTGCCAAATACGAATAAGAGGAAAACAAATGAAGATCTGTACCATTCAGGAGCTGCTCGATGCGAAGGTTCTGTGTAACGAAGATATGCTCGGTCATCATGTATATTCCGCCTGCGGAAGTGATATGATGAGTGACGTTCTCGCATACGTAAAGGATCAGGCGGTGCTGCTCACAGGGCTTGTGAATGCCCAGGTAATCAGAACAGCGGAAATGATGGACATGGTGTGCATCGTTTTTGTACGCAGCAAGCGTCCTACAGAGGAAATGATACAGCTTGCTGTCGATCACGGTATAGTTCTGCTGGCAACCGACATGCGTATGTATGAAGCATGCGGACGCCTTTATTCGAGCGGCCTTACAGGGACTGCAAGGAAAGGCGGTCAATAATGAGTGAGCTTGTTAAATTTCATTACGAAGTAGACGGCGATAACTTCACCTCGGCAGGTCAGGCATCTGTAATGGTGAAGAAGAGCCTGCGTGAGATGGGTATCGCACCCGATATCTACCGCAGAGTATCCATCGCAATGTACGAGGGTGAGATTAACATGGTGATCCATGCAGACGGAGGAACCGCAGATGTCATTGTATATGAGGACGGCATAGAAATAATCCTCGCTGACAGCGGTCCCGGCATCCCCGATGTAGAGCTTGCCATGAAGGAGGGCTATTCAACAGCTCCCGACAATATCCGTTCCCTCGGCTTCGGCGCCGGAATGGGTCTGCCGAACATGAAGAACTACACCGATGAGATGAGAATCGATACGGAGGTAGGACGCGGTACGACAATAACGATGCGCGTCAATTTCTGATATGACAAATTATAAGCATTCGGTATACCTCGATCCGCAGAAATGCCACGGCTGCACTGCGTGCATGAAGCAATGCCCCACCGAAGCGATAAGAATACGCAATGGAAAGGCAGAGATCAGTGCAGACAGGTGCATAGACTGCGGGCAGTGTATCCGCGTTTGTGCACATCACGCAAAGAAACCTGTCCACAGCAAGCTTGAAAAGCTCAGTGACTATAAGTGGAAAATAGCGCTTCCTGCGCCGACGCTTTACGGTCAGTTTGATTCTCTTGACGATGTGGACTATGTCCTTGACGGACTTCTTAAAATCGGCTTTGACGATGTTTTTGAGGTTTCCGCAGCAGCTGAAACCGTATCGGGCTACACCAGAATGTATCTGCATACCGACATGGTGGTAAAGCCGGTCATAAGCTCGGCGTGCCCTGCCATCGTCAGGCTTATCGAAACCAGATTCCCTTCGCTTAAGGACCATATAATGCCGCTGCTTCCCCCTGTTGAAATTGCGGCTATCGAAGCTCGCAAAAAGGCAAGGGCGGAACATCCCGAGCTTTCGGACGGAGACATAGGAATATTCTTTATTTCACCCTGTCCTGCGAAGGTGAGTTATGTTGCAAACGGAATAGGCGGAAAGCGCAGTCAGGTTGACGAGGTTATCGCGGTAAACGATGTTTACTTCCTGCTTCTCAACGTGATGAAGAGGGAGAATACTCCGCGCCAGATCGCAAAGTCGGGCAAAATCGGCGTCGGCTGGGCGACAACAGGCGGCGAAGCCTCCGCGATCTTTAACGAGCGTTATCTTGCCGCAGACGGTATTGACAACGTTACAAAGGTTCTCGATATGATAGAAACGGGAAATATGCCTCAGCTTGAGTTTATAGAGCTCAATGCCTGCCCCGGCGGCTGTGTCGGCGGTGTTATGACGGTGGAAAATCCATACATAGCAAAGGCAAGACTCCAGACTCTCAGAAAGTACATGCCCGTTTCTCAGAGCACTGTAATAAATGATGAATATATCCCAGAAAACTGCTTCTTTGATACGATCCCGACCTTCCAGCCGATAAACCGCCTCAGCGATAATATCGGCGCATCCATCCGAATGATGGCAGAGATTCAGCGCGTGCGCGAAAGTCTTCCGGGCATTGACTGCGGAACCTGCGGCGCACCGAACTGCCGCGCATTCGCAGAGGATGTGGTAAAGGGCAAGGCTCAGCTTTCAGACTGCATAATCGGCATGCGAAACGAGCTGAAGGCGTATCTTGAGAGCAAGAATAAAAAAGAGGAGGCTTAAGCAATGACTGTAGCTCAGTTTGCCTCTGAAAAAGACCTGCGAATCCTGTCCCTTCCGAAGCCCGAAAGGGAGATAGAGGGCGGATACATAGGTGACCTGCTCAGCTGGGTAATGAGCAGAGCGGAAAGCGGCAATGCATGGATAACCATAATGAGCAACGCCAATATATGTGCTGTTGCCACCCTTACAGATGTATCATGCATAATCCTCGCCGAAAGTGTTGAGCTTGAGGAGAATCTGAGAGCTCTTGCGGAGGAAAAGGGAATAAATGTCCTGTCTTCCGATAAATCGGCATTCGACATTGCTGCAATGGTAGCCTCGGTACTGTAACCCATGGGAAAGTATTATTATGACTTTCATATTCATTCCTGCCTGTCACCTTGCGGCGACGATGAAAGCACGCCGAACAGCGTAGCCGGAATGTGTGCCGTAAACGGCATACAGATAGCGGCGCTGACAGACCATAACACCTGCCGTAACTGCCCTGCCTTTTACACGGCGGCAAAAAGGTACGGAGTTATTCCGATAGCAGGCATGGAGCTTACAACAATAGAGGATATTCACGTAGTCTGTCTGTTTGAATCCCTTGAGGAAGCTCTGGCATTCAATGACGAGATAGACAAACGGCGAATGAGGATAGAGAACAGACCGGATCTTTTTGGTAATCAGCAGATATGTGACGATGAGGATAACGTTATCGGGATCGAAAAGGATCTGCTGATAAATGCTACCGATATATCAATCGATGAGGTGCCCGATGTGGTGCATCGCTTCAACGGTGTGTGCTATCCTGCCCACATAGACCGAACATCAAATGGCATAGTCGCAACGCTGGGTGTGTTTCCCGAAACCCCTGCATTTTCATGCTTTGAGCTGCATGACGGCGATAAGTATGAAGAATATGCAGCGCGGTTTCCGATGCTCAGAAGCATGAAAATGCTTGTAGGCTCGGATGCACACAACTTGCTCGATATGAGAGATGCAGAGGCCTTTCTTGAAATAGAGGATGAACCCTACAGCGGCGACTTTGTTCGAAAACAGCTTTTTAAGGTGCTGAGAGGACAATGAAGGAACTATCTCTTAACATTCTCGATATTGCGGAAAACTCAGTCAAGGCGAGAGCAAAGCTCATCACCATCGTGCTTGACGAAACGGAAAACACTATGTGCTTTACCATTACTGATGACGGCTGCGGAATGAAGCCCGAGTTTTTGAAAAACGTAACAAATCCTTACTGCACGACCCGTACAACTCGTCCTGTAGGAATGGGAATATCGTTTCTAAAGCTTGCGGCAGAGCAGACAGGCGGTTATCTGACCATTGAATCGGTTTCCGAAGAGCTTTCCCCCGAGGAGCACGGCACCACACTTTCAGCGTTTTTTCACACCGATCATATTGATTATGAGCCGCTCGGCGATATAGTTTCAACTATGACAACACTGATCCACGGCTCTCCCGAAATAGATTTTGTTTTCAGGCATACACACCCAAAGGGCGAAACCGCCCTTGATACACGCGAAATGCGTGAGATACTTGGTGATGTACCGCTTGACAGCGCAGAGGTAATAGCCTGGATCGGACAGTTCCTCAGGGAACAATATGCCGAGTCCGGTTACACAATAAATTCAAGTCTTTTGTAAAATTATTCGGAAAGGAATGTATATCATGAAATCTTTAGCGGAACTCGCTGCAATCAAGGAGCGCATGAAGGGTAAGGTCGTTATCCGTGAAGGCTCCGGTGAAATCCGTGTAGTCGTAGGTATGGCTACCTGCGGTATCGCAGCAGGCGCACGTCCCGTTCTCGCAGCATTTGTTGAGGGTGTTGCAGAGGCAGGTCTTGCTGACAAGGTCAGCGTAACACAGACAGGCTGCATCGGCATCTGCCAGTATGAGCCGGTTGTCGAGGTCTATACCTCCGACACAGAGAAGACCACCTACGTTAAGATGGATGCAGAAAAGGCTGCTCGCGTTATCGAGGAGCATCTCAAGAACGGCACACCCGTTGCAGAGTACACCATCAATAACGTTGCTAAATAAGAGGAGGAACTGACAAATGATTCGTGCTGAAGTGCTTATCTGCGGAGGTACCGGCTGTACTTCCTCCGGCAGTGTCAAGATCCAGGACGCATTCAGAACACACCTTGCTGAGACAGGCCTTGCTGAAGAGGTAAAGCTTGTTCAGACCGGCTGCTTTGGTCTCTGTGCTCTTGGTCCCGTTGTTGTTGTATATCCCGAAGGCGTATTCTACAGCAATGTTACCGTTGAAGATGTTGAGGTTATCGTTAAGGAGCATCTCCTTAAGGGTCGTATTGTAGAGCGTCTTGTTTATGCTGATGTTCCCGCTGAGGTCAAGGAGAAGGCAGCTGCCGCAGGCAGACATACCTCCCTTAACGACACCAACTTCTACCGCGCACAGAAGAGAGTCGCTCTTCGCAACTGCGGTCTTATAAACCCCGAAGTTATCGATGAATACATCGCTATGGACGGTTACGCAGCACTCGGTAAGGTGCTTACCGAAATGACTCCTGAAGAGGTCATACAGACCGTTAAGGATTCAGGACTTCGCGGCCGTGGCGGCGGCGGATTCCCCACAGGTCTCAAGTGGAGCTTTGCAGCAGCCAATGCGGCAGACCAGAAGTATGTCTGCTGTAATGCTGACGAAGGCGACCCCGGTGCATTTATGGACCGTTCAATCCTCGAGGGCGATCCCCACGCTGTTATCGAAGCAATGGCTATCGCAGGCTATGCAATCGGCGCAAGCCAGGGTTACATCTATGTCCGTGCTGAGTACCCCATCGCTATCCACAGACTTGAGGTTGCTATCGGTCAGGCTCGCGAGTACGGTCTCCTCGGTGAGGACATCTTCGGTACAGGCTTCAACTTCAACCTCGAGCTCCGCTTCGGTGCAGGTGCATTCGTTTGCGGTGAGGAGACTTCTCTTATGACCTCCATCGAGGGTAACCGCGGTGAGCCTCGTCCCCGTCCTCCGTTCCCTGCAGTTAAGGGCCTGTTCGGCAAGCCCACTGTTCTCAACAATGTTGAGTCCTATGCTAATATTCCCCAGATCATCCTCAAGGGCGGCAAGTGGTTTGCAGAGCTCGGTTGTGAGAAGGCTGCCGGCACCAAGGTATTCGCTCTTGGCGGTAAGATCAACAACACAGGTCTTGTTGAGATCCCCATGGGTACACCTCTTTCCACCGTTGTCAATGAAATCGGCGGCGGCGTAGCAAACGGCAAGAAGTTCAAGGCTGCACAGCTTGGCGGACCTTCCGGCGCTTGCGTACCTGCTGAATATATCGACATTCCCCTTGATTACGATTCTCTTGCATCTATCGGTGCAATGATCGGCTCCGGCGGTCTTATCGTTATGGATGCGGACAACTGTATGGTCGATATCGCTAAGTTCTTCCTCGACTTTACCGTCGATGAGTCCTGCGGTAAGTGCACACCCTGCCGTATCGGTACCAGAAGAATGTACGAGATCCTCGACAGGATTACCAAGGGCAAGGGCGAGATCGAAGATATCGAGAAGCTCGAAGAGCTTGCTTCCTTCATCAAGACCAACTCCCTATGCGGACTCGGTCAGACCGCTCCTAATCCTGTTCTTTCCACCCTCCGTTTCTTCCGTGATGAGTATGTAGCTCACATTGTTGATAAGAAGTGCCCTGCCGGCGTATGTAAGGATCTCCTTTCCTTCGTTGTCGATCAGGACAAGTGCATCGGCTGCGGCCTCTGCGCTAAGAACTGCCCGGCTTCTGCTATCACCAGAACCGACTACATCGCACCGGGTCATAAGCTTGCATCCTTTGCAATCGACACCGCTAAGTGCGTAAAGTGCGGCGTATGTATCGACAATTGTAAGTTCAAGGCTATCAGCAAGAACTAAGAAAGGAGTGTGCCTATAATGGAAAATATGGTAAATGTAAAAATTAACGGTATTGATGTACAGGCTCCTGCCGGTTCTACCATCCTTGAGGCTGCACGTCTTG
>JAZSNH010000081.1:0-95070 GCA_045536305.1 Acutalibacteraceae bacterium | reverse complement strand
ACCATGGCCGTTTCTCCCATGGACTGCATGGGCTGCGGCGTCTGCGTAGGCGTATGTCCCACCAAGGCCATCACCATGGCTCCTCAGGAAGCTGAGCTTGCTGAGCAGGATGTGTTCAACTACATGGTCGCCAATGTCTCCGACAAGGAGAACATGATCGACAACACCGTCAAGGGCAGCCAGTTCCGCAAGCCCCTGTTGGAGTTCTCCGGCTCCTGCGCAGGCTGTGCTGAGACTTCCTATGCACGTCTTATCACCCAGCTCTTCGGTGACAGAATGTACATCTCCAACGCAACAGGCTGTTCCTCCATCTGGGGCGGTCCCGCTGCTACATCTCCCTACACCACCAACAAGGACGGTCATGGTCCTGCTTGGGCTAACTCCCTCTTCGAGGACAACGCAGAGCACGGCTTCGGTATGTACCTCGGTCAGAAGGCTCTCCGCGATCGTCTGATCAATGATGTCAAGGAGATCGTTGCCAACACTTCCAACGCTGACGTTAAGGCTGCTGCTGAGGAATATCTCGCAACCGTCAACGACGGCGCTAAGAATACCGCTGCTTCCAAGGCTCTCGTTGAGGCTCTCAAGGGCTGCAGCTGTGAGTGCGCTGCATGCAAGGATATCCTTGCTCACAGCGAGTATCTCTCCAAGAAGTCCGTTTGGATCTTCGGCGGTGACGGCTGGGCTTATGACATCGGCTTCGGCGGCGTTGACCACGTTCTCGCTTCCGGCCAGGATGTAAACATCATGGTATTTGATACCGAGGTTTACTCTAACACCGGCGGTCAGGCTTCCAAGGCTTCCCAGATCGGTCAGGTTGCACAGTTCGCTGCTGCAGGTAAGGCTATCTCCAAGAAGTCCCTTGCTGAGATCGCAATGAGCTACGGCTACGTTTATGTTGCTCAGATCGCTATGGGTGCTGACATGAACCAGACCCTCAAGGCAATCGCTGAGGCAGAGGCTTACAACGGTCCTTCCCTCATCATCGGCTACGCTCCCTGTGAGATGCACAGCATCAAGGGCGGTATGGTCAACTGCCAGGCTGAGATGAAGAAGGCTGTCGATGCAGGTTACTGGAACATGTTCCGCTACAACCCCGCTCTCAAGGCAGAAGGCAAGAACCCCTTCACTCTTGACAGCAAGCCTGCAACCGCAAGCTATCGTGACTTCATCATGCACGCCGCTCGTTACTCCTCCCTCACCCGTTCCTTCCCCGAGCGTGCTGATGCACTCTTTGCTCAGGCTGAGGAAGCTTCCGTTGCACGTTATGAGCACCTGCTCAAGCTTCAGGCTCTCTACGGCAGCAACAACTAATCGATAATCTTAATAGATTGAGATAAACCAAAGCGGTGTGCTTTCGCACACCGCTTTGGTTATTTACTTTTTATGACTGTACCATTTCTTTGTTTGCCCAAAGAAACGGTACCCAAAGAAATGCACCTCAGGAGGAGGATCCCCCTCCTCCTTAGGAATCCTCCTCCCTAAACGACCAAAGAGGGTGTTCCCTCTTTGGATTCTCCCAAATACTCTGCTGCAATATTTAAAAATTTTCTGCAGACAATATACTTTTATTTTGTCAATATACCTTTATTCTCTTTTTCTGAGCCGATGCAGAAAAGGCATAATGCCAAACGCGGAAAAAATATATATTCAAAGCAAAAGTTAAACGCTTTTCGGGTGCGGCAAATATTGAATTTATGTACTCAATGTGATAAAATTAAATAGTTTTAAGGCATTATTTTCCGAAGGAGTTATGCGAATATGAATTACAGAGCTGCCAAGTTTTTTGAAAGTATAAAAGGAAAGCGTATTGCTTTCTGCGGTGTCGGTGTTACAAACACTCCGCTTATTAAAATGTTCTGCGAAAAGGGCTTCGATGTCACAGTATGCGACAAGCGTTCGGCAGAATCTCTCGGCGAGATCGGAAACGAGCTTATTTCCTGCGGTGCTGTTCTCAAAACGGGCGAGGATTATCTCGACGGTATTGATGCAGATATTATCTTCCGCACACCCGGCATGAGATACTTTCTCCCCCAGCTTTGCGAATACCGCAGACAGGGCAAGGTTGTAACAAGTGAAATGGAGCTTTTCTTTGAGCTTTGCGAAGGCAAAACTATCGCCATAACAGGCTCAAACGGCAAGACCACGACCACCACTGTTATCTCAAAGCTCCTTGAAAAGCAGGGCAAAAAGGTGTATCTCGGCGGCAATATCGGCGTTGCTCTTATGCCCTTTATCGATGAGATAACGAAGGATGACTTTGTTGTCGTTGAGCTTTCCTCCTTCCAGCTTATATCAATGCGTCAAAGCCCTGATATCGCAGTCGTTACCAATCTTTCTCCCAACCACCTCGATATGCACAAGGATATGGATGAATATGTTGATTCGAAGAAAAATATTCTGCTTCACCAGAATGCCTTTTCAACAGCTATCATCAACGCGGACTGCCCTATAGTCAGCACCTTTTCCGATCTTGCACGAGGCAATCTGATGCAGTTTTCCCGTAAGCAGATGCCGTATAACGGCGCCTATTCCGATGAAAAAGGCGATATATACTATATTAAAAACGGTGAAAAGCAGCTTGTTATGAACAAGTCTGACATCCGTATACCCGGCTGGCACAATGTTGAAAATTACATGGCGGCTGTCTGCGCCGTTGCCCCTTATGTGGATTTTGAGACCGTAAAGGCTGTTGCCCGTGAGTTTGGCGGAGTTGAGCACAGGGCAGAATTTGTCCGTGAGCTTGAGGGCGTCAAATATTACAACGACTCTATCGCCACCACTCCCAGCCGCTGTATTTCCGGCACTCTTGCCATGTATGAGCAAAAAATCATCATGATAGCAGGCGGTTACGACAAGCTTATCCCCTTTGACGAATTAGGCCCTGTCGTATGCGATAAGGTAAAGGCGATAATACTTATGGGTGTCACCGCCGATAAGATCGAGGCCGCCGTCCGCAATGCGGAAAACTATGCGGAGGGTAACCCCATTATCGAAAGAGCAGCCTCTCTCGAAGAGGCGGTAAATAAAGCTCGCCTTCTTGCAGTCAGCGGAGATATCGTTTCTCTTTGTCCTGCATGCGCTTCTTTTGATATGTTCCCCAATTACGAGACTCGCGGCGAAATGTTCAAGGATTATGTAAACGACCTCTAAGGAGAAAACCAATATGATCAAACTTGTAGAAGAAAATCAGCTTTCTCAGCTTTTGGATTACTGCGAGGGCGGTGCTCTCGGCTGCCGCATTGCTGCCGCAGCCATTGCCTACGGCACCTCCAAGTCCTTTGCTCCCTTCTGGTTCATGATTGATGACAATGGAGAAGTCACCGCTGTTATAAATAAACTTGACGATGGTATGACATTGTTTTCAAGAGGCACTTATGACTATGAGGAGGCTGATATTTTCGTCGGTATGATGAACAATACCAGTCGTTTCACACGCCCCGTTCGGCCGGGTGAAGCCGCAACAGGACTCGTCATGCGGCTTTCAGAGCCTGTGCATGATTTTGAGGTCGGTGCGAATGTTCAGATAAATCCGAATATTGAGGATCTTTATTCCGTTATGGAAATATGCGATGCCTCAGGCTTTGAAATACCGTCTTTTGAAAGCTTTTACGGCGACATGCTCTACCGCACAAAAAGCGGCAGCGTCATTTCAGCCATCGTGCGCGACGGCGAAAATGCCGTTGCATGTGTTGCGGCACATCTTTCAGGCGACAGCGCGCTGCTGACTATATGCGCCTGTACCCCCGAATATCGCGGAAAAGGCTTTGCTTCATACGCTATACGTTCAATTCTTACAAAGCTCGGCGACCGACAGGTTTACACCACCTGCTTTATAGGGCTTGAGGAATTTTATCAGAAGCTCGGCTTTGTTCCCGTAAGCGGTTTTGTCTGCTGATATCGTTAATTTTTTCTTGCTTATAAGCCTTGAATTTTTTGTAAGAATAATATATTATATAATGGCAAGTTTAAGGGAGTAGCCGGCGTTTTTATTAACTTTGAAATAAACAACTCACCATTTTTATTTTGAAATTTATAAAAGCGTTGCATTCTGCGTCAGTACGGTCATTTGACTCGCATTATGCATTAAACAGCGAGACTTATACTGTGCTTTGCGCACGGTATAAGTCTTTTTTGATGACACCGAAGCTCCCGGTATTTTAAATGAAAGGTTGACACAAATGTTAGAATGGCTTTCTGAATTCTCATTCCTCATTGAGAACTTTACAGAGTTCTTCGCAGCAGGCGGCTGGAAGTATGTTGTCATGTGGGCAATCGGCGGAATCCTCATTTATCTGGCGATCAAGCACGACATGGAGCCTACACTTCTTCTGCCCATGGGCTTTGGTACTATTCTCGTCAACATACCGAATTCCGGCGCTGTCGGCGAAGAAGGCGCACTTACCACACTTTTTAACGCAGGTATTGCAAACGAGCTTTTCCCGCTTATTCTCTTCATAGGCATCGGCGCAATGATCGGTTTCGGTCCTGTGCAGTCAAACCCAAAGCTTATGGTCTTTGGCGCAGCCGCTCAGTTCGGTATTTTCTTCACTCTCTGCACCGCCGCTATATTCTTTGAGAATAAGGACGCAGCTTCCATTGCTATCATCGGTGCGGCTGACGGTCCCACCTCTATCGTAGTTGCTCAGAAGCTCGGCTCCAATTATCAGGGTGCGATAATGGTCGCGGCTTATTCCTACATGGCTCTCGTTCCCATTATTCAGCCCCCTGTAATCAAAATGCTCACCACAAAGAAAGAGCGTATGATCAGAATGCCCTATAAGCCTGCCGAGGTATCCAAGGTCACAAAGATCCTCTTTCCCATCGTCATTACCGTTGTTGCAGGCACTGTTGCTCCCGAATCCGCTTCCCTTATCGGATTCCTTATGTTCGGCAACCTTATCCGCGAGTGCGGCGTTCTCGATTCTCTTTCCGAGACTGCTCAGAAGGTTCTCGCAAATCTTATCACCATTTTCCTCGGAATCACTATCGCAGCACGTATGCAGGCTACTGAGTTCCTCCGCATCGACACCCTTATCATACTCGGACTCGGTCTCTTCGCATTCGTTTTCGATACCGCAGGCGGTGTTCTCTTTGCAAAGCTTATCAACGTCTTCCTTCCCAAGGGCAAGAAGATCAACCCCATGATCGGTGCTGCAGGAATTTCCGCATTCCCCATGTCCGGCCGTGTAGTTCATAAGATGGGTCTTGCAGAGGATCCCCAGAACTTCCTGCTTATGCACTCTATCGGTGTCAATGTTTCCGGTCAGATCGCTTCCGTTATCGCAGGCGGTCTCATCCTGAGCCTGTTCTTATAAGTAAGAGAGGAGGATAACAATGTTTTTGAATTTTCTTTCCAATATTTCTGCCAGTGACACTGTTTCAGGCAGTGAACCGATCTCTTCTGCCGCTGTCAGCTCGGCAGATGCCGCAGGCGGCGACTTCTTTGCCAATGTCAATGTCGATCCCGGCCGTTTTGTCGAAATGCTCCCCAAGCTCGCTATGGGTATGGTAAGTATCTTCATTGTTATTGGCGTTATTATCATCGCAACCTCTCTGCTCAATAAGATCTTTTCAAGAAAAAACAAAAAAGCCGAATAACAATACGTTAAAAGGCTTTACAAATCTATAATTACAGCAAAAAAGCACGGTCTGGCTATACCCTACCGTGCTTTTTTCATGCTCGATCATTACTTCACATCTCTTAAAATACCATTATTTTATTTTGTTTAATAATTCGTCGATATTTTTTTAATAATTTACTTGTATTGACTAAAAAAACAATGTATAATGTTTAAGAATCTATAATATTTTGAGGAGGATTTATAATGAAAAGAATTTTAGCTGTTATCCTTATGCTCACTATGCTGGTCGGACTTGCTGCCTGCAGCGGTTCTGACACCACTATGACAATGGGCACAGGCGGCACTTCCGGTACCTATTACGGTTACGGCGGAGTTCTCGGACAGTACATCAAAAACAACGCAGGAATCAATGTTGTAGTTGTTTCCACCGACGGTTCCAAGGCTAACATCCAGGGTATCGACGCAGGCGACTATCAGCTCGGCACCGTACAGTCCGACGTTATGTCCTATGCTTGGGCAGGAACCCGTTCCTTCGAGTCCGAAGGCAAGGTTGATTCCTTCCGCACCGTTGCAGGCCTTTATGCAGAGTCTGTACAGCTTGTAACCATGGATCCCGACATCAAGTCTGTTGCTGATCTTAAGGGCAAGTCTGTTTCCATCGGCGCTCCCGGTTCAGGCGTTTATTTCAATGCTATAGACGTTCTCACCGCTGCAGGTCTTACCGAAAACGACATCAAGGCTCAGTATCAGTCCTTTGCTGACAGTGCTGACGCTCTTAAGGACGGCAAGATCGATGCTGCATTTATAGTTGCAGGTGCTCCCACTCCCGCTATCACCGAGCTCTGCACCACCAACAATGCATACCTCGTTCCCATCGACGGCGCAATCGCAGAAAAGCTTATGAATGACTGCCCCTTCTACACTGCCTATAATATTCCTGCCGGCACCTACAACGGCCAGGAGGCAGACGTTCTGACCGTTACCGTTAAGGCAACTCTTATCGTAGATGCAGATGCATCCGAAAACGATGTTTACAAGCTTACAGCTGCTATTTTCAACAACATTGATGCTATCACTCTTGAAAACGCAAAGGGCGCTGAGCTTGACCTTAAGAACGCTACCGAGGGTATCACCGTTCCTTTCCATGCAGGCGCTGCAAAGTACTTCGCTGAAAAGAAAATCACTGTTCCCGTTGAATAATCCGTATCAGTCATAAAACCCAATGGCTGCGGCAATAAAGTCGCAGCCATTAGATTTATAAAAGGAGGAATTTTGTTGGCACTATTCAAGAAAAAGGATCCGCAAGTACAAGAGCCTATGGATCTTGATTCTGTAATGAAGAAGTTTGACCGCGAATCAAATACCCGTATATGGGAAGGCAAACCGAAAATCGCTGTAAGCTGCATTCTCGCCGCCTTTTCGTTGTTCTGTATTTACGTCACTCTTTTTGCAAGCTGGCTCGAAGAGCTGCGTCTTACATCCTTTGTCGCCTTTATCATTCTGCTCGGCTATATCGTATATCCCGCAAAGAAGGGCGTACAAAAGGTAAATTATATTCCTTGGTATGATTATGTCGCAATGATAGGCGGTACAGGTGCTTTTCTGTATTACACCTTCAACGCCATGACTATTATTCAGCAGGGAAGCCGCTTTGAGGTATATCAGATCATTATCGGTATCATCGGTATACTTTCACTCGTTGAGGTTTGCCGCAGAAGTGTCGGATGGCCTATCGTCATCGTTGCCGCCTGCTTTATCATCTACGCCATTATATGGGGTGTCGCCAACCCCGATATGTGGCGCAGAGTCAGCTATGTAGTTCGCAATCTGTTCTACAACAAGGAAGGCATTCTTTCAACTCCCATCAATGTCTGCTCGAAGTTTATCGTTATGTTCATCATCTTCGGTGCATTCCTTGAAAAGTCCGGTATCGGCGATTTCTTTATCCAGATGTCCAATGCCGTTGTCGGCGGTTTTTCGGGCGGTCCTGCAAAGGTTGCTGTTGTTGCCAGTGCTCTCGAGGGCATGGCATCCGGCTCCTCGGTTGCAAACACAGTCGGTTCAGGCTCTGTTACCATACCGCTCATGAAGAAGACAGGCTATAAGCCGGAATTTGCAGCGGCTGCCGAGGCTTCCGCTTCTACAGGTGGACAGATAATGCCTCCTATAATGGGCGCTGCGGCATTCCTTATGGCTGACTACCTTGGCGTACCTTACAGCAATATTGTCGTTCGTGCAATACTTCCTGCTGTTCTGTATTTCCTTGGTATCTTCATCACCGTTCACCTTGAGGCTAAAAAAGAGGGACTTCGCGGTCTTACTAAGGAAGAGCTTCCGCGTATTATCCCCATGCTCAAAAAGACCTATCTGCTGCTTCCGCTGATAATACTTATCTATCTGGTTGCCACCAGCACCCGTTCAATTCAGTATTCTGCAGCTATTGCTATCGTTGCAGTCATCATCGTTGGTCTTTTCAACAAGGACAACCGCATCACCCCCAAGCGTATTTTTGACGCACTGGCATCCGGTGCTCAGGGCATGATCGCTGTCGCTGCGGCATGCGGCGTTGCAGGTATCATTGCAGGCACCATTACAATGACAGGTCTTGCAAATATTCTTTTCAACGGCATTATCGCTCTTGCAGGCGATCATATCATCATCGCTCTTTTCCTTACTATGCTTTGCTGCATAGTTCTCGGAATGGGCGTTCCCACAACCGCCAATTACTGCATAATGGCTGCTACCTGTGCACCGATCCTCATTCGTATGGGTGTTCCCGATATTGCAGCTCATTTCTTCGTATTCTACTTCGGCATCGTTGCCGACCTTACACCTCCTGTCGCGCTGGCTTCTTATGCCGGTGCCGCAATCGCACAGGCTAACCCCATGAAGACAGCATTCACCTCCACAAAGCTTGCTATAGGTGCTTTTATAGTTCCTTATATCTTTGCTCTCAATCCTGCAATGCTGTTTATTGAAACCACTGTACCTGAGGTAATCCTTATCATACTCACCTCGATAATCGGTATGTTTGCTATATCGGCATCACTTGAGGGTTACATATTCGGTCGTATGACCTGGTATCAGAGAATCATCAGTGCCGCCGGCGGATTGCTGCTTATCTACCCCGGCCTTCTCACCGATATCATCGGTGTTGCCCTTGTTCTTTTGATGTTTGCTCTGCATTTCATTACAAACAAGGCAAATAAAAATAAATCCCCTCTTGCTGCAGCATAAATAAACAATACACGTAAAAAGTCCTTACAAACTAGCGTTTGTAAGGACTTTTTGTTTTGTATAAAGCCGCCGAATAAAAGCTTTGGCTATGCTTAAAATATTTGCCTTTCCTGATAATAGTCAGCCAATGCTTTTTCTCTCTGTCTTTTTATCAGAGGGAAGCAGTGGTTGCACTATGCGATCGGCCTTTTCAGTGTGCGCTAAGCGCCGACGGTACCATGTCCTTATATGAAATGACTTTCCTAAAGATATTAAGCATAAAAAGCTCATTTCCGAAATATCGGAAATGAGCTTTTTGCAGTCGGTTAATTACTCAGCCAATGAAGACTCAATTTCTTCACCTGCTGCAACCTTATCATAGATAGCAGTTACATCGTCGCCGGGCTTCTTTGTTATAAGCGAGAAGATAACAGCCATAATAAGTCCTGCGGCAAAGCCGGGGATAATCTCATAGAGACCGAAGTCCTTGAGGAATATGAGCCAAAGGATATCTACAATAGCACCTGTGAGTATACCTGCGACCGCACCGACGAAGTTAAATCTGCGCCAGAAGAGGGAAAGCAGGATTACAGGACCGAATGCTGCGCCGAACACGCCCCATGCATTCTCAACAAGTCCCATTATTGTGCCTGAATTGGGGTTCGAAGCGATGAGAACTGCGATAACAGCGATGATAAGAACAACAAATCTGCCTGCCCACATCATCTCTTTGTCAGATGCCTTGTTGCGGCGGATAATGGGCTTGTAAACGTCACTTGAAAATGCAGATGCGGATGCAAGGAGCTGGGAGTCTGCGGTGCTCATTGCTGCTGCAAGGATCGCAGAGAGCAGAAGTCCGCTGACTACTGCCGGGAACAGCTTGCGTACCATTGTGATAAATACAACAGAGCTGTCTGCTATTTCTCCGAGGAAGAGATGGCCGATAACACCTGCACCTACAGAGAAAGCAAGGATAAGAACTGTCCATGTGATGCCGATCTTTGCGCTCTTTTTGAGATCCTTGTCAGAGCGCAGGGACATAAATCTGATTATGATATGGGGCATTCCGAAGTAGCCGAGACCCCAACCGAGACCGGAAGCAACATCCTTCCAGTTTGTGAAGAGATTCCAGTAGCCTTCGGGAAGCTGCTGCATTGAGCCTTCGCTGTTTCCTGTATTGATGGCAGCCAGTGCAAATATGGGAGCGACGAGCAGGGCACCGAGCATGAGAAGTCCCTGGAAAAAGTCGGTCCAGCAAACTGCGGAAAAGCCGCCGAGGAAGGTGTAGCAGATGATGATAACTGCTGCTATGTACATTGCAATGTTAGCATCTACACCGAGAACTGTGTTGAACAATGTACCGCATGCCTTTATGCTGGAAGCAGCATAAACAGTATATGCAACAAGGAATATTATCGCACTGATAACCTGCAGAACACGGCTCTTTGAAAGGAATCTGTTGGTCAAATACTGAGGGATAGTGATGGAATCCTTTGCAGCGATAGAATATCTGCGAAGGCGAGGTGCCTCAAAGATCCAGCTCAGGGCATAGCCTATTGCAAGACCTATTGCTATCCATGCCTGACCGAGACCTGCCGCATAAATGGATGCGGGCAATCCCATAAGCACCCATGCGCTCATGTCTGATGCGCCTGCCGAAAGTGCCGATACCCACGGTCCCATTTTACGTCCGCCAAGGAAATATCCTTTTTCTCCGCCGCCCTTTGAGCGAATGAAGAAAACGACTCCTATGCCGATCATAAACGCAAGGTAGACACAAAATACGATTAACTCTGCGTTGAACATAGTTTGCTCACTTCCGTTTCCCGGTACGATTGTACCTGTTTTTTTGTCATACATGAAATAATTTCATGCATTTCATTACTTGATTTCATGTATGAATCATATTATAATGTACCCATCAGCAAATTGCAAGAGGTTTTTACTATGTCTTTATCAAAATATGAAATATTTCTCAAGGTCGTCGAGCTTGGCAGTCTTACAAAGGCCGCTGAAATGCTCCGATGCACTCAATCTGCCGTCAGCCATTCGATAAACGCCCTCGAAAAAGAAACAAGACTTAAGCTTATAACACGCAGCCGTGCAGGTGTTCAGCTCACCCCTGACGGGGAAAGGCTTATGCCTTCCGTGAGAAAAATAGTGGAAGCTCTTGAAAGTTTCTCCGATTCCCTTGCAGGCATTCACGGTCTTGAAACGGGCTGTGTCCGTATAGGCGCATTTACAAGCGTTGCGGTTCATTGGCTTCCCAATATGATAAAGCAATATCAGTCGAGGCATCCGAATATAGATTTTCGTATGCTTACGGGTGATTACCATGATATTGTACAGTGGTTTGATAACGGAAGCATAGACCTCGGCTTTGTGACAAAGGATATCGCTATTTCGGGCTGTGAGTCCATACCTCTTGCCGAGGACAGGATACTTGCCGTGCTTCCGAAGAATCATCGTCTTGCAGGAAAGAGCAGTATTTCTGCCGCAGATATCGCAGATGAGCCGTTTATAAGTCTTCTCGAAAACAGCGCTCAAGACGCGCGCAGTGTTCTTCGGCAGGCTAATGTCAATGTCAACACCAGATACACTGCAAAGGACGATTATGCCATTATGGCAATGGTTGAGCAGGGACTCGGAATAAGCATTATGCCCGAGCTGCTTCTTGAGGGTCGTCCCGAAGGCATCTGCGCCATTCCCATAGAGGGTGCCCCCAAACGCACCATCGCACTCGCTGTTTCTTCTGCCGGTTCGGTCAGTCCGAGCGTTCAGGACTTTTCCCGTTTTGTAAGCCTCTGGGTCAATGAAAAATACAACAAAAACAAAGATCCGAAGCCTTGATTTAAGGCTCGGATCTTTGTTTTTGTTCTACCGGCTCCGGGTGCTTTTCTTCTTTTATATGTTCTGACGCCCACGGACTGATATTATCGTAATAAAACCTCTTGTAATCCTTAAAATCCATATCGCAGTCAAAGCCCAGCAGCTCCATTTTCACGCCGAAGACATCTGCCATGACATTCATCTGTTCCATTCCGTTTCTCAGATAAAAGGATTTTCTTTTCAGGCGTTCCTTCTGATTTTCACATTCTTCATAGGCACTCTCTATTTCTGCGAACACACCTTTTCCCTTATAACGTTCAAGTATATTCCGCAGTATTTCGGAACCGAAGCCGCAGCCGCGGTATTTTTCCTCAACGGCAAAATAATCCACAAGAACGCTTTTCTCGCCTATAATCACTGTGACAAAGCCTATAAAACTGTTTTCTCTTCTGCAGCACCATACATCCGCCTTGTTTTTTCGATGCATTTTCACAATTGCAGAAAAAGGCTTTCTCTCCTCTTTGGGAAACGCCGACATATATAATTTGTGTATTCTTATCCAGTGCAGAGCTCTGCACGGCTTGTGCAGCAATATTACAGACATATTCCCTCTCCCTTCATATAAAAAGTTTATCATATATCCTCAAAATCATCAATACACCTGTATATTTCTCACAGCAGAATCACGGCATATTCATGCACCATAGTTTCTATTAAATTGTTATGTTAACAAAATCTCTCATTTCAATAAACAGTTTATTCCATATTTTGTCATATTCAGTCCACAAAGACGTGATAACATAATTTACATAAAAAGGAGGAAGTCTGATGAGATCTGAAAAGAACACCCTATCCGAACATACCGCCCCCTCTTCGCGCCTTCGAAAATTCCTTCTTTGGGCTTTTCTCAGTGCAGTTGTCATTGCACTTTTGGGGATCATTTACGTTTTTTCTGTCAACGCCTATGTGAAAAACTCCGCCTCCGACTACATAATCTCAAAGGAAGAATCTTTGTCTGTCGACGCAGACTGCATCCTCGTGCTTGGTGCCGGCGTCAGGGAGGACGGTACTCCGAGTCTTCTGCTCAGCGACCGAATCGACACAGGCACAGAGCTTTATTTGAACGGTGCCTCTGACCGTCTGCTCATGAGCGGTGACCACGGACGAAAGGATTACGACGAGGTCAATTCCATGAAGGATTACGCGGTCGGCATGGGCGCAAAAGAAGAAGAGGTCTTTACCGACCACGCAGGCTTTTCGACCTACGAGAGCATGTACAGGGCAAGGGATGTCTTCGGCGTTGATACAATAATTATCGTAACTCAGGAGTATCATCTCTACCGCGCGGTATATATAGCCAGACAATTGGGGCTTGATGCCTACGGTGTGGCGTGCAGTGATGTGCGATACAGCGGACAGGCCTACCGAGATGCCCGTGAAGTTCTTGCCCGAAACAAGGATTTCATATATTGTATGCTCAAACCCGAACCCTGGTCTGTAGGCGAGCTTCGCTATCCCATCGAGGGCAGTGCAAGCACCACAGACGGCTGATAATTTTTTACACGGCAAAAGCCTGAGAAGTTTTTCTTCTCAGGCTTTTTTCAGAAAACAAGAAAGTTTTTTATCTTCCCTTTCAATTGTTTTTTCCTTTGCACAAAGCATTCAATTGACCGAGCAGATCGGCACCGCCCGCAACGCTGATGGAATCTACTCTTTCACATATCCGCTCAAGATATTCAAGCTCTTTCAGGCGCATAAGCGTGGGGTTTTCCTCCATCATTTTTGCCGTATTAAGCAAGCTTCTTGTGGAAGCAACCTCTTCTCGGCGCGTGATGACATTTGCCTGCGCCTGCTTTTCGGCAAGCAAAACAGTGTTCATAATCTCGCGAATCTCGCCAGGGATAATAACATCCTTTATGCCTCCGTTTGAAAACTCGCACCACTTTCCGCAGTCGGAGTTTTTCATGCGTTCAAGCATAACAGCCGAAAATTCGGACTTTTTTTCAAGAAGCTCTTCGAGCTTCATTGCTCCGACGTAATCGCGCAGGGCAAGCTGTGCTGTTAAACGAAGCTGTTCACGTCCGTCGGAGAGAGTTTCTGCATACAATCTCGGTTTGGTAATGGTATATTCAAGCGCCATTGTAACGCGTACTGTCACCCTGTCCGCAGTAAGAAGCTCCTGAACGGGGATTTCAAGCAGCTGCTTTGAAACATTCACCGTCCTTGCAGACACCTCAACACCGTTTTTCCAGAAACGGTAAACTCCCTCAGAAAGCTCACGCACAAAACGATTGTCATAATAAAGCATGGCCGCAAAGCCGACAGGAACGCAAATGCAGCTTTGCTGCTCTCCGTTCATTACATTGAGATATTCACGGGGCATATCCTCAGGTATTTCGGGCGATTCGGGGGTATAAACCTTTATTTCCGCCTTCTCAAAGATCGTCCAGTAAAGCACCGTACAGCCGCTGACACACACAGAGGGTTTTCCGTCTGCAATGACGAATGCAAATGCATTGCTCGGGATTGTCTGCACGATTGTATTTTCGGCAAAATATTCATCCTCGCAAAGCTTCTGAAAAGGGATATCGCAGGTATCCACCCAGCCCTGTGCCTTAACTCGGCTTACCTTATAGCCCAACATATTCGGATAGTGATACACACCCGGTGTAAGAACCTTTTCAAATTTTCCGTTTCGAGTGAGATATCCTATCTGATTTTCATTGATTATGTATTTCATCTTTTACCCTTCCCTTCAATCAATTTAATTATGTTTACGGATAAACTCCGATAATCTGCGTAAATTCCGGCTGTCGCCGCGGCACTTGTGCGGAGCGAAAATTGAGCGTCTTGATCGGAACACGGTCATTATGATGGTGTTTCCTCTCAATAGCGCGGTATCCTTTCCGCTGCATGGCATTCGCACCGCTGAGGGACATCAGCAAAAATTCGCCTCCGTCTCTCAGGCAAACAGCCTTCCTTCACTTTAATGCGACCTTTCGGTCAAAATTGCTGTGTGAGCCTTTTCAGGCGATCGACATTTCCAAGTCATCCTCACTTTTTCCGACATGCGGCATATCCTTACCTACCGGCGGACACCCTGCGGCCGAATCCTTATTGATTCCAGACCGACAGAAAGCAAGCCGAAAATTTATATATAAAAACACTTACGGTTTTTTTACCCTAATAACAAATGCTGCCTTGATTTTGCATTTTCGTTTGAGTTCATGTAAATATTAGCATTCGTATTCCTTTTATGGTATTAAAAAAGTTGCGGCATCTTTGTTTGATAAGGTGTACTGAATATTTAAATACTATGAGGGATAAAAACTTTCGGCTTCGGTATCCCTGCATCAGAGCAGCTCAAAGTGCTTTTTTGTGCTTTTGATAACCCCCTCTGCCCGCAGCTTGCTTATTTCAGCCGATAGACCGCTCCTATCCACCTCAAGATAGTCTGCCAACTCCTGCCGGTCAAAGGGGATTCCAAAGGAGCTGCTGCCAGCACGCCTTGCCTGAATAGCCAGATATGCCATGAGCTTGTCCCTTGTGGTGCGCCTTGAGGTGATCTCAAGCTTTTGATGGAACATAATATTCTTTTTGGCAAGGCCCTTCATCAGGTTGTATATAAGCTGTCCGTGAAAGCCGCAGTTGCTCGAGCAGGTGTGCATAATATGCCTACAGTCGATGAACATGACCTCGCAGGGCTCGCCTGCAGTTACCGATACAGGCAGCGAGCTTATCTCTGAACAGGCAAAGGACTCGCCGAACACCTCTGTCGGCTCTATTTCGGATAAAATACTTCGGTTGCCGTAATAATCCACCCAAATGATCTGTGCCGAGCCGGACAGCATGATACCGATATACTTTGCCGGATGCCCCTGAGCAAGTATAGTGTATTTTCTGTCAAAGCTGACCACCGTTGCGCCAAAACAGCTAAGCATAATCAGCAGGTCGTCTTCACTGATACCGTCAAAGAGGCTGCATTTTCGCAGGACTGGGATATATTTTTTCATAACAATTCTCCGTTTGTTGAAATTTCAACATACTTTGCCAAATAATTATACTATAATGACTCCACAAAGACAAGGAGGAACAAATCATGAAAATAGCATTTTTTGATGCCAAACCCTACGACCGACCTTCATTCGATCGATATGGCAAAGATTACGGAGTTGCTTTCAAATATTTTGAAACCAAGCTCAACGAGGATACCGTGAAGCTTGCTCACGGCTACGACGGCGTGTGCGTCTTTGTCAACGACACCGTTAACGCTGCAGTCATCGACCGTCTGGAGGAGATGGGCGTTAAGCTCCTTGCTCTGCGCTGCGCCGGCTTCAATAACGTGGATATGAAGCACGCCTATGGCAGACTTCACGTTCTTCGTGTGCCTGCTTATTCCCCCTATGCTGTTGCCGAGCATACCATGGCATTGCTGCTAACCTCCATCCGACGCATCCACAAGGCTTATATCCGCACCAGAGACTTCAATTTCAGTCTTTCGGGTATGACCGGCTTTGATTTGTATGGCAAGACTATCGGCATCATCGGCACCGGACGAATCGGACGGATATTCATCGACATCTGCCGCGGTTTCGGTATGAGGGTGCTGGCCTATGACAAATATCCTGCCCCGGGACTAGACAACGGCGACACGATACGGTATGTGGAGTTAGACGAGCTTTTTGCCTCCAGCGACATCATATCTCTCCACTGCCCACTGACCGAGGACACACATCATATCATCAATGAAGCCGCACTCCTGCGGTGCAAAAAAGGTGTTGTTCTGCTTAACACCTCAAGAGGTGCCCTTGTAGATGCCGAGGCACTGCTTGCCGGTATCAAATCACGCAAGGTAGGCGCCGCCTGTCTTGATGTTTACGAGGAAGAGTCCGACTTCTTCTTTGAGGATTTCTCCGGTCACATCATGGAGGATGACACACTTGCACGCCTGATCTCCATGCCTAATGTAATCGTGACCTCCCATCAGGCATTTCTTACCGAGGAGGCTTTGGAGAATATCGCAGAAACCACGGTAAAAAATATCATAGACATCACCGAAAAGGGTCAATGCCCCAACGAGCTGTGCTATCGCTGCGGAGCCGCCGAGGACTGCAAAGACGGAAAATGCTTCTGACGGAGGTATCGCTATGATAAAAAAGATAATCCGTATAGACGAAGAAAAGTGCAACGGCTGCGGTGCCTGCGTCGCTGCATGTCACGAGGGCGCCATCAGTATGGCAGACGGCAAAGCACGGCTGACCCGTGAGGATTATTGCGACGGCCTTGGCGACTGTCTTCCGGCGTGTCCCACCGGAGCAATTTCCTTTAAGGAGCTTAAGGCTCCTGCCTACGACGAGAAGGCTGACCGTCAGGCGCAAATGAGCACAAATGACACAAGGCAGCCCGAAGGCACCGTTGCGTGCAGTTGTCCCGGAACACAGTCCAGAGCGATAAAACGTGAAAGCTCCTCTGCATTACGTAATGCTAGCACTCCCAGTCAGCTTTCCCAGTGGCCATGTCAGATAAAGCTCGTCCCGATCAACGCCCCATATTTCGATGACGCCAATCTGCTCATCGCCGCTGACTGCACCGCATTCGCCTACGGCAGCTTCCACAGCGACTTTATCCGCAACCACATCACCCTTATCGGCTGTCCGAAGCTGGATGAGGGTGACTACGCCGAAAAGCTGACAAAGATAATCGCATCCAACAACATCCGTAGCGTCAAGGTGGTACGCATGGAGGTGCCATGCTGCGGCGGAATTGAAAATGCTGTCCGACGCGCGCTGCAGGCACGCGGAAAATTTATTCCGTGGCAGGTTGTAACCATTTCAACCGACGGAAAAATTCTTGAATAGGAATTGACTCGCTGAGAAAAATCTGGGATAATACGTTATATCAAGATACAGAGGTGACATTTATGTTTATTACAAATGATATCAAATATATCGGCGTCAACGATCACAATATTGATCTTTTTGAGGGGCAATACATCGTACCTAACGGAATGTCCTATAACTCCTACGTCATCACGGACGAAAAAATAGCAGTCATGGATACCGTGGACGCAAACTTTACCCACGAATGGATGGACAATCTTCAGAATGCTCTGGGCGGACGCAAGCCCGACTATCTTGTTGTGCAGCACATGGAGCCTGACCATTCGGCTAATATAGCAAATTTCGTTCGCAACTATCCTGACTCTAAGATCGTATCCTCCGCCAAGGCTTTTGCTATGATGAAAAACTTCTTTGGTACGGATTTTGCAGAAAGACAGATAGTCGTCGGTGAAGGTGACACTCTTGAACTTGGAAAGCATACTCTCACCTTCGTTACTGCTCCCATGGTACACTGGCCGGAGGTTATCGTGACCTACGACAGCACCGACAAGGTTCTGTTCTCCGCTGACGGCTTCGGTAAGTTTGGAGCTCTGGACGTGGATGAGGATTGGGCATGCGAAGCCCGACGCTACTATATCGGCATCGTGGGCAAATATGGCGCACAGGTGCAGAGTCTGCTGAAAAAGGCCTCGGGACTTGATATTCAGACCATCTGCCCACTGCATGGTCCGATACTCAGCGAAAATCTCGACTACTATATCGACCTGTACAATACCTGGTCAAGCTATCAGCCTGAGGATGAGGGCATAGTCATCGCATACACCTCGGTATACGGCAACACGCGAAAGGCTGTCATGCAGCTTTCCGAAAAGCTCAAGGCTAACGGCTGCCCCAAAGTTGTGGTCAACGACCTTGCCCGCTGCGACATGGCTGAGGCCGTGGAGGACGCTTTCCGCTACAGCAAGCTGGTGCTCGCAACCACCACCTACAACGCCGAAATTTTCCCGTTTATGCGAGAGTTTATCAATCATCTGATCGAGCGCAATTTCAGCAACCGCACTGTTGCTTTTATTGAAAACGGCAGCTGGGCTCCTCTTGCCGCTAAGGTCATGAAAGATATGCTGGAAAAGAGCAAAAACCTGACCTACGCCGATACTACCGTTAAGATTCTTTCGGCGCTCAATGAGGAAAGCAGTGCCCAGCTGGACGCTCTTGCCGGTGAGCTGTGCAAGGAGTATCTTGCCCTGCAGGACTCCACTGCCAACAGAAACGATCCGTCTGCTCTGTTCAACATCGGCTACGGTCTGTATGTGGTCACCTCCAACGACGGCAAAAAGGACAACGGGCTCATCGTCAACACAGTCACTCAGGTCACAAACACACCCAACCGCATCGCTGTGACCATCAACAAGGAAAACTACTCACACCATATCATCAGACAGACCGGTGTGATGAACGTCAATTGCCTGACTGTGGATGCGCCGTTTAAGGTCTTTGAGTCGTTCGGCTTTGTCAGCGGCAGAAATGCGGACAAGTTTGCCGACTACGAGCCTCTCCGCTCGGATAACGGTCTGGTGGTGCTCCCGCGCTATATCAATTCCTTTATGTCCCTGAAAGTTGAGCAGTATGTGGATTTGGACACACATGGCATGTTCATCTGCTCGGTGACCGAGGCTCGCGTGCTCTCCGACCGTGATACCATGACCTATACCTACTATCAGAACAACGTAAAGCCCAAGCCCGAAACCGAGGGCAAAAAAGGCTATGTCTGTAAGATATGCGGATATGTTTACGAGGGTGATACTCTCCCTGAGGATTTTATCTGCCCGCTGTGCAAGCACGGTGCCGCAGATTTCGAGGAGATCAAATAATAATGAATATTCAGGAGGCAACTAATATGTGTGAAAACAGATTCTTCATTTGCGAGCACTGCGGAAATATAGTCGGACTTATCCACGACGCAGGTGTCCCCATGATATGCTGCGGTCAAAAGATGACGCAGCTTGAGCCCGGCACTGTAGAAGCCAGCACCGAAAAGCATATTCCCGTAGTAACGATCGACGGCAACATCGTAACAGTGACCGTCGGCTCAGTCGCTCATCCCATGGCCGAAGAACACAGCATCCGATGGGTCTATCTCCAGACCGACCGCGGCGGACAGCGCAAGTGTCTTGCCGCAGGCAGTGAACCCACAGTCAGGTTTGCCCTTGCTGACGAGCAGGCAGTGGCAGTTTACGCCTATTGCAACCTCCACGGTCTGTGGAAGGCCGAGCTGTAAGTCTTTGTTATCAGCCTCGGCACAAGCAGAAACATTTTGTCCGACAAATAAAAAGGGGCTGTCGCAGATCTTTGGCATTCTGCGGCAGCCCCTAACTTCATAAACAAAAGGCTAACTTAACATTTTGTCAATTTTATCCAATAGAATTCTTTTGTATCGTTTCTGTGATCAAACCTACCGCCGTTTTTGATAATCACACGCTTTGACGCTTCATTATCGATATCACAAGTCAGCAATACACGATTTATTCCAAATGATTTTACAATCGGCAGCAGCATATTTAACGCCGCTGATGCATAACCTTGTTTTCTTTTCCACGGTGCAATGGCGTATCCTATATGCCCTGCATGGTTGAGTACAAACTCAGAATCTTCACATCGAACGTTAAGCGCGCCGATGATCTCGTCGTCATTCCAAAGAAGATAGTATATTGTTTTAACCCATCCGGCAGGCAAGGTATCTTTATCAGATAACTGCGTTATCTGATCGAAAAAGACCTCATAAGGAAGATTATTCGGATTAAGGCCAAACGGCAGGACCTCTGCACCGCACTCTGCTTTGTATCTGTCGACAAAACATTCAAATGCGTTTTTGTCGGACAACTCCATTTTCTTAATTTTCAACATTTTCCCTCTCCCTTTCATATCACGCATATTATATCACACTCTATTCCAAACAACAAGGAGTGACAAACGGACAAAAACAAGCTGCGTAAGCCGATTTTGCAAAACAATGCACTTTATACAGACCGGCAATACCACTTTTTCAGAAAAACGCCGACATTTCTATCGACTAACGCCCCTTTCCGTGCTATAATATTCGCAATTATGCATGGGAAGGGGCGTTTGCCGTGTCTGAACAACCGAAAAAACGAAGCTGCTGCACGGCTCTGCTTGCCCATGTGGACGCAGGAAAAACCACTCTCGCTGAAGCTATTCTTTACTCTACAGGCAAATCGAGAAGCCTTGGCAGGGTCGACAATGGTGACACCGCTCTCGATACACACCGCCTTGAGCGCGAACGCGGCATTACGATATTTGCAAGTCAGGCTGTATTTTGCGTAGGTGATATAGAGATCGCTCTGCTTGACACTCCCGGACACGTGGACTTTTCCACAGAAACCGAGCGCGTTTTAAAGGTTCTCGATTATGCGATTCTTGTTATCAGCGGCATTGACGGAGTTCAGTCGCACACCAGAACTCTCTGGCGTCTGCTGAAAATATACAATATTCCCACCTTTATCTTTGTTACAAAGATGGACTTTGCGCGCCGCAGCGAGGAAGAGCTTATGGAAGAGCTTCAGAAGGAGCTGAGCGACAAATGCGTCAGCTTCAGCGCAGACAAGGCTGTGCGTGACGAAAATCTTGCCATGTGTGCCGAGCAGGTGTTAGAAAAATTCCTCTCCTGCGGTGAGGTAAGCGACACAGACGCCGCTCGCCTTATACTTACCAGAAAGGCTTTCCCCTGCTTCTTCGGCTCAGGTCTTAAGCTGACAGGCGTGGAGGAATTTTTATCGGGACTTGAAAGATTTATTATCCCTCAGGAATATCCGCACACCTTCGGCGCAAAGGTATATAAAATAAGCCGCGATAAAAACGACCGTCTGACTCATCTTAAAATAACCGGCGGTGTTCTTAGAGTACGCGATACGATCGGCACAGGGGAACACGAAGAAAAAATAAATCAGATACGCATATATTCCGGCGAAAAATATGTAACTGTCGATGAGGTATGTGCAGGGTCTGTCTGTGCAGTCACAGGTCCTGTCAGCACATTCAACGGCATGGGGCTCGGTTATGAGGCTGCATCGGAAAAACCTGTGCTTGAGCCTGTTATGAATTACCGCATAATACTGCCTGAGGACTGTGATGCTCAAGCTATGCTCCCAAAGCTTAAGCTGCTGGAGGAGGAGGATCCTCAGCTTCATATTACATGGAGCGAGCATCTGCAGGAGATCCATGTCAGCCTTATGGGAGAGGTTCAGACTGAGATCCTGAAAAGCCTTATCCTCGATAGATTCGATGTTGATGTTGTCATTGATGAGGGTCGAGTCCTTTATAAGGAGACTATCTCAAATACGGTCGAGGGGGTCGGTCACTATGAACCTCTGCGTCATTATGCCGAAGTTCATCTTCTCCTTGAGCCTCTTCCGAGAGGCAAGGGACTCGTCTTTGATTCAAAATGCAGCGAGGATTTCCTCGACCGCAACTGGCAGCGGCTTGTCCTTATGCATCTGAACGAAAAGGAGCATGTGGGCGTTCTCACAGGCTCTCCTATCACCGATATGAAAATCACCTTAATGTCGGGCCGCGCCCATCTTAAGCACACAGAGGGCGGTGATTTCCGCCAGTCTACCTACCGTGCCGTGCGTCAGGGCCTTATGCAGGCAAAATCCGTCTTGCTCGAACCCTATTACTCCTTCCGCCTGGAGGTTCCCTTTGAACAGATGGGCAGGGCGATAAATGATATCAGACTCCGCAAGGGCAGTATGAACCAGCCTGAGGAAAGCGGAGGAATGTCAGTTATCACGGGGCGAGCTCCTGTTATCCTCATGAACGGCTATGCCTCTGAGGTAGCAGCCTATACAGGCGGCAGAGGCAGAATCTTTTTTGAGGCCGGAGGCTACGATGAATGTCACGACACCGAAAAGGTCATCTGCGATATATGCTATCAGCCCGAAGCAGACCTCGACAACCCTCCCGACTCTGTATTCTGTGCTCACGGCGCAGGCTTTGTTGTAAAGTGGGATAAGGTTCCCGAATATATGCATCTTGAAAGCTGTCTGAAAAAAGAAAAGGCCAACACACCTTATGTCGGGCACCGCACATACAATATTGACGAAAAAGAGCTTCAGGCCATTATGGAGCGTGAATTCGGAAAGGCAAAATACGAGCTTTACCGTCCGATTCAAAGATCGGAAGTGAGCACAAAGGAATTTACTCTTCCTGAACCGAGAAAGCAATATGTCATAGTTGATGGTTATAATGTTATTTTTGCATGGGATGACCTGAAAAGCATTGCCGAGGATAATCTTGATGCCGCTCGCGACAGGCTTATGAACATTCTTTGCAATTACAGTGCTTTTACTAAAATAAATGTCATTCTTGTTTTTGACGCGTACAGAGTTCCCGGCGGCAAGGGCGCAAGGTTTGATTTTCACAACATCCACGTTGCCTATACAAAGGAAAACGAGCTTGGCGATAACTATATCGAGAAGCTTGTGGCTGAAATAGGCAAAAATGAATATGTGCGCGTTGTCACTTCTGACCGTATGATACAGCTTTCAGCTATACGCTCCGGTGTGCTGCGTACATCTGCGTCGGAATTTGAGCGTGAGATGGATTCTGTCCACTCACGCATCGCAGAGACTCTTGATGAGATGAAAAGCCATGCTCCTCCCATTACATTAAGTGATATTTCAAATATAAAAAACAATAAAAAGTAAAGTGTCAAAAACGACACTTTACTTTTTACAAACATTGTGATATAATTAACAAAAATCATTACTGACACGAAAGGGGTCACTCCCTGACGTATAAGGGTGTATAAATTTCGCTGTGCGTTTCGTGCGGTTTGTGATTTTTATGCTCCCTTTATTGGGAGCTTTTTGTTTTTAAGGAGAAAATATTTATGGAAAATCGAATTGCACTGCTCGGGATCATTATTGAACAGCCCGACTCGGTGGAGCCTCTTAACGCTCTGCTTCATGAATACAACAAATACATTGTCGGAAGAATGGGACTTCCCTACAGGCAGCGCAATGTCAGCATTATAAGCATCGTACTTGATGCGCCCACCGATGTGATAAGTGCCCTTTCGGGAAAGGTCGGTATGCTGCAGGGAGTTACCGCCAAGGCACTCTATTCAAAAATGCCGGAGGCTTGAATATGATTCGGCTGATAGAAAAATTAGAGCATGACCGCACCTTATCTGCGAAAGAATTTGCCGCGCTTATAGATAACCGCAGCGATAAATCGGCAGAGCTCCTTTTTGAAAAGGCGGTGAAGGCTCGCAGAGCCTATTACGGAAACGATATTTACATAAGAGGACTTATCGAATTTACAAACTACTGCAAAAACGACTGCTATTACTGCGGTATCCGCCGCTCAAACAAAAGCGTGCAGAGATATCGCTTAAGCAGAGAAGAGATTCTCATGTGCTGTGCAGAAGGATATGCACTCGGCTATCGCACCTTTGTGCTGCAGGGCGGCGAAGACCCACTGTTTACTCCCGAACGTATCGGTCAGCTTGTATTTGATATAAAGAAAAATCATCCCGATTGCGCTGTGACCCTTTCGGTTGGTGAACATCCGAAAGAGGTTTACAAGTCCTGGTTTGATGCAGGCGCCGACCGTTATCTTCTTCGTCATGAAACCGCCGATGACTGTCACTATGCGCTTTTACACCCATCTGAGTTGACACTTGAAAACAGAAAACAATGCCTTTATGACCTTAAGGATATCGGTTATCAGGTCGGCTGCGGCTTTATGGTCGGTTCTCCCGGCCAAACCACCGAGCATCTTGTAAAGGATCTGCTTTTCATTCGTGACTTTGAGCCCGATATGGTAGGAATCGGCCCCTTTATACCTCATCACGCAACACCGTTTAAGGACGAAAAAAGCGGCTCGCTTGAGCTTACTTTATATCTTCTTGCCATTGTTAGGCTTATGCTCCCCAATGTACTGCTCCCCTCAACGACCGCACTCGGAAGCATCGACCCTCACGGACGTGAAAAGGGTGTTTTAGCAGGAGCGAACGTATGCATGCCGAATCTGTCCCCCGAAGAAGTGAGAAAAAATTATTCTCTATATGACAACAAACTGTTCACCGGTGCCGAAGCCGCTCAGAAATGCGGTGATCTTACAAAGCGTATGGAGGCTATCGGCTACCGTATCGTCACCGACAGAGGTGACTGCAAAAAGCTTTAAAACCAAGAAAGAAGGAAATAAATATGTATGATCCGAAATCAATGAAAGCCGAAGAATTTATAAGCCACGAGGAAATACTCGAAACCCTTGCCTATGCAGACGAGCATAAGAACGATGCAGAGCTTATTGACGCTATTCTCAGTAAGGCAAAGGAACGCAAGGGACTTTCACACAGAGAAGCCTCTGTCCTTCTCGCTTGTGAGATCGAAGAAAAGAATCAGGAAATATATGCTCTTGCCGAACAGATAAAGAAGGATTTTTACGGCAACAGAATAGTAATGTTTGCTCCGCTTTATCTTTCAAATTATTGCGTTAACGGCTGTCTTTACTGCCCGTATCACTACAAGAACAAGCATATCGCCAGAAAAAAGCTTTCTCAGGACGAGATAAGAGCCGAGGTCATTGCCCTGCAGGATATGGGACACAAAAGACTTGCTCTCGAAGCAGGAGAAGACCCTGTCAACAACCCCATTGAATATATCCTTGAATCGATTAAGACCATTTACTCTATAAAGCATAAAAACGGTGCTATTCGCAGAGTTAACGTAAACATTGCTGCCACCACAGTTGAAAATTACCGCAAGCTCAAGGACGCAGGCATCGGTACCTATATACTCTTTCAGGAGACCTATCACAAGGAAACCTATGAAAGACTTCACCCCACAGGTCCAAAAAGCAATTATACATATCACACAGAAGCTCACGACCGTGCAATGCAGGGCGGTATTGATGACGTAGGTCTTGGTGTACTGTTTGGCCTTGAGCTTTATCGTTATGAATTTGCAGGTCTTCTGATGCACGCAGAACATCTTGAGGCCGCTTTCGGAGTAGGCCCTCATACCATCAGCGTTCCTCGCGTATGCCCTGCTGACGATATTGATCCCGATGCATTTGACAACGGCATTTCTGATGATATGTTTGCAAAGATCGTTGCATGTATCCGCGTTGCCGTTCCTTATACAGGCATGATTATCTCCACCCGTGAAAGCCCCAAGGTGCGCGAACGTCTTCTGCATCTTGGTGTCTCTCAGATCTCAGGCGGCTCGCGCACAAGTGTCGGCGGCTATGCCGAGGAGGAACCCGAAGAAGAAAATTCCGCACAGTTCGATGTTTCGGATCGCAGAACGCTTGACGAGGTCGTAAACTGGCTTATGAAGATGGGTTATCTTCCCTCCTTCTGCACCGCCTGCTACCGCGAAGGACGTACGGGCGACAGGTTTATGTCCCTTTGCAAGTCGGGACAGATACAGAACTGCTGTCTGCCCAACGCGCTTATGACTTTGAAGGAATATCTCACCGACTACGCAAAGCCCGATACTCAGCAGGTAGGAGAAAAGCTGATACTTGAGCAGATGAAGGATATTCCGAACGACAAGGTTCGCTCTATCGTCGAGCAGCGGCTTGATAAAATTGCAAACGGCGAACGCGACTTCCGTTTTTAGGAGATGGACAGTATGAGCAGTATGAATCAAACTCCCGTTGGCGAAAGGGTGCATATCGCCTTTTTCGGGCGCAGAAATGTCGGAAAATCAAGCCTTGTAAACGCCTTTACAGGACAGGAGATCGCCATTGTATCCGATGTTAAGGGCACTACCACCGATCCTGTCACAAAGGCTATGGAGCTGCTGCCCATGGGCCCGGTACAGATAATCGATACTCCCGGCATTGACGATGAGGGCATGCTTGGCGAAATGAGAGTGCGCCGCACAAAACAGATACTTAACAAAACAGACCTTGCAATTCTGGTTGTCGATGCGACAACTGCCTTGGGAAACATAGAAACAGAGCTTATAGCTTCATTTAAAGACAAGAACATTCCCTATATCCTTGTTTACAACAAAGCAGATCTGCTCGATTCTGTTCCCAACGCTGAGGGCAACACCATCTGGGTAAGTTCCCTTACAAAATATAATATTCATGAGCTCAAGGAGCTTGCCGCACGCACTGCCGTAAGAGAAGAACCCGCCGAGCCGCTCGTTGCCGATCTGCTTTCACCTGAGGATACCGTTGTGCTGGTCGTTCCTATCGACAAGGCAGCTCCCAAGGGCAGGCTAATCCTCCCTCAGCAGCAGACTATACGTGATATACTAGAGGCAGGCGCAAACGCGCTTGTATGCCGCGACAGCGAGCTTACAGCTGCTCTCGGAAAGCTCTCAGGCCCTCCCAAAATGGTTATAACCGACAGTCAGGTGTTTGCTTCTGTCAGCAAGCTTGTACCAAAAGAGATACCTCTGACCTCTTTTTCCATTCTTATGGCGAGATATAAGGGAAATCTGCCTCAGGCAGTAAGAGGCGCTGCCGCTGTTGATTCTCTTAAAACAGGCGATAAGGTACTTATCGCAGAGGGCTGTACTCACCACAGACAGTGCGATGATATCGGTTCGGTAAAGATACCCTCATGGATACGCAAGTATACCAATGAAGAGCCCGAATTTGTGTTTACCTCGGGAAGCTCTTTCCCCGATGATTTGAGCGAATACCGCATGGTGATCCACTGCGGCGGCTGTATGCTCAGCGAAAGAGAAGTCCGATACCGCCTGCGCTGCTGCGAGGATCAGGGTATACCTGTTACTAATTACGGTATTCTTATAGCTTATTTAAACGGTATTTTAAAACGTACGATAGAACCGTTTCCTGCCGTTTCGGCTCTTATTTAAAATATTCTCAATATTTCTGACAGGGTGCAGTTTAAACTACACCCTGTTTTGCATTGTATAAAGCAGTCATCTGCTATGTCTGCGGCGCCTTTGTATTTATATACAAAAATATATTTTATACCTTATGTATTTCGTCGGTACGTTTATTGATTTTACGATACACTTCCACTATAATTCTTTTTCGGTGAAATTGATATACTCCGAAAGGAAGCGCACTGTTTATGACTGCAATAATTCACGTAATCGAATTTATAAAAAAGAATGCCGTAATGGTCATCGCCATGATCGCCGCTGTTGTCACAAGTATTTTTGTCCCTGTTGACAGCGAATATCTCGGTTATTTTGATTTTAAAACCCTGACCTGTCTTTTCTGTGTGCTTGCAGTAGTCTGTGCTCTTAAAAACATTCGGTTCTTTTACATTCTCGCCAAAAAGATCGTTCAGTGCTTCAGAAACGCACGATTGAGCATTCTTGCTCTTGTTTATATAACCTTCATCGGTTCGATGCTTATTGCCAATGACATGGCACTGCTCACCTTTCTGCCTTTGGGCTTTTTCGTTCTCAGCACAACGGGCAAGGAAAAATATATGGCATTTAATTTCGGCTTTCTCGGAATACTTACAGGACTTGTTCCGTTCCTGTCTTTTTAGAAAAACCATATCGCTTGAAAATTTCCGCACGTTGTATAATTATACATTCGAAAAGATTTTGCCGACTGCGCTTTTGATTATTTCGAGGCCGTATTCATTATCGATGCCTGCAAAGCGGCAGAAAGCCTCAGAAAGGATTCTGACTATGAAAAGAAAAGCTTCTCTGTTCCTCGCTGTTATTATGACACTGCTTTTTGTCGGCTGTGCCCGAAATGATCAAAACGATAATTCCGACCCCTTCACCCCCACCTCTCCTGTCGGATATTACGGAGAACTGAAGGTCAGCGGCAATCAGATCGTTTCGGAAAACACAGGCAGAAACGCTCAGGTCACCGGCATGAGCTTCTTTTGGAGCAATTGGTCGGCAAAGTATTATAAGGCTGAATATGTTGAAAAGGCAGTCGATGAGCTCGGCTGTGAGATAGTAAGAGCCGCCTATGGCATCAACGGCTCTGTGCCGCACCTTGTCGGGGATGCCGACAAGGTGAAAACCATAGTCGAGGCCGCAATTGACAACGGCGTATATGTAATAATCGACTGGCATGCTCATGAAGCACACCTCAATCCTTCCGAGGCAGTCAGCTTCTTTTCCATGATGGCAAAGGAATACGGCGAATATGACAACGTTATTTTCGAGGTTTACAACGAACCTACTCAGGTACAGTGGTCAGAGGTAAAGGCTTATGCAGAGCAGGTCATTGCCGCTATTCGAGCTTATTCCGATAATCTTATCATCGTGGGAAGTCCCACGTGGTCTCAGGATGTTGATAAAGCGGCCGCAGATCCTATTGATGACCCCAATGTTGCATACACTCTCCATTTCTATGCAGGTACTCACAAGGAATGGCTTCGAAATCGTGCAGAAAGAGCTATGGCTGACGGTATCGCTCTTTTTGTCACCGAGTGGGGCTCTGTAAATGCAGACGGCAACGGCAGTACTGACAGAGAATCGACTCTCCAGTGGGTAAACTGGTGCAATAAAAACGGTGTTTCCATGTGCAACTGGGCCGTTAATGACAAAAAAGAGGGTTCGAGCATATTCAACACCGATGATTCCCTCACCGAAACGGGCGAATTTATCAAGTCTCTTATCTCCGAGCGCACTGCGCTGTCAGAATGGCGCACGGGTGTGCCCTATAATTACACCCCACAGGATTAAACAAAAAGGTGTGCCGTGGCACACCTTTTTGTTTGTATTGCGTTTTTTCAGGGTATGTATTATAGTATATTTATCAGCAGAACGAAAGGCGGTATATAAAATGAAAAAGTTTTTGGTCGTGGTTGATATTCAGAAGGATTTTGTTGACGGTGCTCTGGGAACTTCAGAGGCTGTGTCTATTATCGATAACGCTGTCGGTAAGATAGCGAGCTTTGACGGAAAAATTTTTGTCACCTTTGACACTCATTTTGAAAATTATATGGACACTGCCGAAGGAAAAAAACTGCCCGTTCCTCACTGCATAAAGGGAACCGACGGCTGGTGTCTTAATGAAAAAATCGCTGCCGCTCTTTACAACAAGGGCTGCACCGCTGTAGAAAAGCTGACCTTCGGTTCGGTTGAGCTTCCGACGCTTATTGCCGCTGAAGCAGGAGACGAGGATTTTTCTGTAGAGCTTATCGGACTTTGCACCGATATCTGCGTTGTATCAAACGCACTCATCTTAAAGGCAGCTTTCCCCGAAAAAGAGATATCTGTCGATGCCTCCTGCTGTGCGGGTGTAACTCCCGACACGCATAACGCCGCACTCACCACCATGAAGATGTGTCAGATAGATGTAATCGGTGAATAAACAAAAAATCTCCCCGAGGGGAGATTTTTTGTTTATTCACAGCTTTATCTTAGTCCATTTGCCTTTTTTAACTCTCGGCAGGTAAAACAGCATTCTTATGGCTTGGTCAAAGCATATGCTTATCCAAGCTCCTATAAGCCCCCATCCGATAATATTGCAGAAAATATATCCGCACACAGGACGCATTATTGCTATACTTATCAGACTCACCATTGCTGTATATCTTGTATCTCCGGCTCCGCGAAGAGCACCGGCGCATATCACCTGAGCTATCTGCAAAAATACTATTATTGCGGTAAGCGGCATTATTATCCTGCCGTAATCGAGCACCGCCTGATCATCCTGCGTAAACAGCCAGAATATTCGCCAGTTCAAGGTTATGAAAATAATCGAAAGAACAAGAGAGCATATAAAGCCCAGCTTCTGGCAGAAGTTCACATACACTTTGGCAAAATCAGGACGTTTCATTCCAAGGCTCTGTCCGACCAGCGTTACCGAAGATGCGGACAGTCCGTCAGCAAAGGAAAAGCTTATGGTTATTACATTCATTCCTATCTGATGTGCTGCAAACTCGGTAGTGCCGAGATTTGCTATTATCATTGCAAACAGAAGAAATCCCGTTCGGATAAATATCTGTTCAAGAAAAGTGCTTGAACCGACCTTGCACACAGCACCCACCGTTTTTTTGTCAAAAGCGTTGGGCTTTTTCATTTTGAATTTAAGACTGATATAGCTGTCGGCAGGGAGAATGGAGCAAAATGCCATTATACAGCCAACCACTGTTCCCGTGACGGTTGCTATAGCCGCACCTTTTACACCCATTGCAGGAAAACCAAGATTTCCGCCTATGAGCAGATAATTGAGCACTACATTTACGGCATTAGCGCAGAGATTTGTTCTCATTGCTATCTTGGTATTGCCCACACCTCTCTGCGCCGCATTTATCATCATGTTGAATATCATGAAGAATCCGCCGCCCATGATTATACGGTAATAGTTCACCGCATCCTCGAGCGTATCTCCTCTTATAGCACCTGCCGCAAGCATAAACTGCTCTGCAAATATTACACATGCCGAGCAGACCAGAGCCGCAAGCACAAGAGTGATAAGTGCGACCTGGCGAAAGGTTCGGTTTGCACCTTCACGATCACCCTCACCTCTGCGGCGCGCCACGACTGCACTGAGCGCAACATTTATACTTATAAACAAGGCAAGCGCTATCCATTTAGGCTGATTGGTAAGTCCCACTGCGGCTATGGCAGAGGTTCCCAATGTACCGACCATTATTGTGTCCACAAATCCTGCAAGCGCATTGAAGAATGATTCCACCGCCGCCGGCCATGCCACACGCAGAGTTCTTTTCAGGAAGGTTTTGTCATCAGGCATATCGCCGCATATATCACTGCTGCGAACAGCCTTTGATGCATTGAAGTATCTTCCGACTAAGATACCCATTTAAACTTCATCTCTTTTCGTTTTTATAAGATTCCAAACTGCTCCAAAAGGACTTTTATTCCCATCAGGATCAGTATTATACCGCCTGCCGCTTCGGCGCGCTTCTTATATTTATCGCCAAAAATACTGCCGACCTTTACGCCCAGAGCTGAAAGCACAAAGGTAACCACACCGATAAATGCAACCGCATACCATATTTTTCCCTTCTGATCATCGGTAAATATCATAGCGAAGGAAACGCCCACAACAAGGGCATCTATGCTGGTCGCCACAGCCAGAGGAAGCATCTTTTTAGGCGACATATCGGGACAGTTGTTTTCCTCTTCGTCCTTTGAAAATGCTTCGCGAAGCATGTTTGCCCCTATCATCACAAGCAGGATAAAAGCTATATAATTTGCAATGCTCTCTATTCTGCCCTTGAATATATTGGCAAGATAAAATCCTATTATCGGCATGGCTGCCTGAAATGCTCCAAAATACACGCCGCAGATAAGCGCATGCCTCGGCTTTATTTTCTGTAAGGATAAGCCCTTGCATATCGATACTGCAAATGCATCCATAGATAGTGCCACCGCAATGGCGAAAAGCTCAAAAATGCTCATTTTCTAACCTCTCAGAATTTCTGTAAGCATCTGCCTTACCGCTACGGCATCGGCTCTGCCTTTTAATTTTTTCATCACCGCTCCGACAAGGGGCATTATAGCCTTTTCTTTTCCGGAACGGAAATCATTGCAGATTTTTTCGTTTTCCTCTATGACAGCTCTGCATATCTGTAAAAGCTGATTATCATCGGTGCCGTGCAGATCCTCCTCGGTGAGATAATCTTTTATCTCACCACCCTGTTCAATAAGCTTTTCGAGAATCTCACGTGCAACCGTCGCGTTTATGCTGCGGTCCCCAAGCAATTTTGCAAGATGTGACAGTTCCTGCTCCGAAACAGGTATCCTGCAGTTTTCGTAATCTTCCTCGGTTTTCAGATATGCAAAAACCTTGCCAAGCAGAAGCTTTGATACCGTTTTAGGGTCTGCTCCGCCGCTGCATGCTCTGTCAAAATACTCTGCTATTTTCCTGTGACGCGAAAGCAATGACGCATCATCTGCCGATATGCCGAGGGACATGTATTTTTCTCTTCGCTGTGTAGGAAGAGGAGGCATCGATTTTCGGATGTTTTCTATGTACTGCTCGCTTATGCAAAGCGGTGCAAGATCGGGTTCCCTCATAAAACGGTAATCCTTTGCTGTCTCTTTTTCGCGCATGGGCTCGGTTCGGCTGTTCTTCTCGCTCCATCTCAGGGTCCTCGATTCTATCACTCCGCCGCCTTCGAGCACCTCGCACTGACGCTTATATTCATATTCCACCGCTTTCTGGGAAAACAGAATCGAATTTACATTTTTTACCTCTGTACGTGTGCCCAGCCGACTCTCACCCTTACATCTCACAGAAACATTGATGTCACTTCGCATCGAGCCTTCCTGCATTCGGCAATCGGAAACTCCCGTGTGTTTCATTATAAGACGAAGCTCTTCAAGATATTCCTTTATCTGTATGGGAGAATCGAAGCAAGGCTCTGTGATTATCTCTATAAGCGGTATACCTCCGCGGTTGTAGTCCGCAAGAATTTCTCCGTTTTCGTACATCAGCTTTCCTGCATCCTCTTCGAGATGTACCCGTTCGATAAGCACTTCTTTTCCCGACGGCAGCACGAGCCTTCCCTTTCCGCATATCGGTTTGTCAAACTGAGATATCTGATAGCCCTTGGGCAGATCAGGATAGAAATAATTTTTTCTGTCAAAATATGATACCCTGTTGATCTCACAGTCGAGTGCCAGCCCTGCACGTACAGCGAGCTCCACCGCCTGCATATTCAGTACCGGAAGTGCACCCGGCATACCGAGGCAAACAGGACATACCGATGTATTGGGCTCACCGCCAAAGCCGGCTTTACACCTGCAGAATACCTTTTCTTTTGTTATAAGCTCAACATGGGTCTCAAGTCCGCATACAAGCTCATATTTCATATTATACTCCCCCTCTCCCGAAGAGTATAGGCATTTTGTGTCAGCTGTTCAAAGGCGTAAGCACAGTTAAGTAGCTCGCCCTCACCGTGTTTTTTGCCTATAAGCTGTACTCCGATCGGCAGTCCGTTATGGTCAAAGCCGCAGGGCATGCTCAGAGCAGGTACTCCTGCGAGATTTGCACCGACAAGATATGCATCAGTTTTATATTCTTTTATAAAATCATCGTTTGAATTGACCTTTTTTGCGGTCTGTGCACTTGCAGGACTCAATATTATATCGCATTCGGTAAGTGCATTGTTTATTGACGCTGTTATGGCACGTCTTACCTTTTGCGCCTTTTCGTAATATTCCGCTCGTCCATCGGCAGAAAGCACCATAGTACCCATCAATATCCGGCGTTTTACCTCTGAGCCGAAGCCCTTTGCTCTGGCTAAAGTCATTATTTCGGAGGAATCATTGCCGCCTGCACGGTTTCCCACTCTCACAGAATCAAACCTGCTGAGATTGCAGCTTGCCTGTGCACTGCCGATTATACAGTAGACCTGAGTTGCATAATCGATATACGGAAGCTTTATTTTTACAATCTCGGCACCTGCTTTTTTTAATGTCTCCGCGGCCTCGTTTACCGCTCGGATTATATCCTCTCCCGCCCCCTCGAAAAGCTCCTGTGACAAGCCTATTTTAAGGCCTTTTACATCTCCGATAAGAGATGAAGAGATCGGCTTTCTTTCGCCCGAAAACGAGGTCTCGTCCTTTTTGTCCTGTACGTTCAGACAGTCAAATACAAGCGCGCTGTCCTTTGCGTTCACCGTTATGGGGCCTATCTGATCGAAGGAGGGAGCAAACCCGACAAGTCCGAATCGCGAAACACTGCCGTAGGTAGGCTTGAGACCCACCACGCCGCAGTAAGCGGCAGGCAATCTTATGCTTCCGCCTGTATCGGAGCCTAAAGAATATGCCGCAAGCTCTGCCGCCACGCACGATGCGCTGCCGCCTGAGCTGCCGCCCGCTACCCTTTGCAGGTCGTAAGGATTTTTCGCTCCGCCAAAGCACGAGTTTTCACAGGTCGAACCCATCGCAAACTCGTCCATGTTTGCTTTGCCGAGCATTACAGCACCGCTGCTTTTGAGTATATCCCATACAGACGCGCTGTACGGCGGAAGCCAGCCCCTGAGTATTTCCGAACAGCAGGTTGTCTCTATACCCTTGGTGCAGATATTATCCTTCAGCGACATCGGTACTCCGTCAAGAGCACCTTGCACCCTGCCTTCTGCAATACGCTTATCCGCTTGTTCTGCGGCATTTAATGCCTCTTCTTCCGTTATCAGGCAATAAGCATTTAATTTATCGTTTTTTTCTTTTATTCTTTTAATAAGCTCTTTAGTCAGCTCAGTACAAGATATCTTTTTTTCATCAAGCAGTGAGCGTATTTCGGATATTGTCATTTGCGCTCACCTGCCTCCATGCGAAAAAAGCCGTCCTTTATATTCGTTGAGCCCTTTGGAAGAGATTTTATATTCATTTCGCAGAAAAGCCTGTCCTCATTGCGTTCCTTTTCCGACGGTGCCTCCTCTGCGACATCTGCGGATAAAGCCGCCTCACTTACCTTTTCTGCAAAATCCGCCAATCTGCAAAGCTCCTTCTGTGCTTTGCAAAGCTCTTCCTCATTTAATTTTATCTTTGCCATTTCGGCTAATTTTTCCGTCGTCTGCAGCGTTATCATTTTTTCTTACCTCTGATTATCGAGCTCTTTTTCTTTTCTGTATTAACTTATATTATACTCCCCTTCACGTATAATAATCAAGCTGTTGCAGACAAGCTTTTTTATTTCACATTTTCTTCACGCCACTTTATTTATGGTGTTTTTTAACCTAAAACACTTGCAATTTTAGAAATAAATCTGTATTATATTTATAATAAGCATATTATGCGACAAAGGCTCATCTCCCTTGGAGGTCTTTTTATGAACAATAAATCTACTGATCCGATAAACGCATTTGCTCTGGAGCATTTTCTCCGTACGACAAATGACCTTATCTTTTTTAAAGACTGTAATTCGATCTATACATCTGCATCTCTTCCCTTTGCCTTGCTTCTTGGCAAGGAGGATCCTTCGGACATAATCGGAAAAACCGAGCATGACCTTTTTCCGAAGGAATATGCTGACAATTATCTGAAAAGCGACGCGCTTCTTCTTGACGGTACAGAAAAAAGCGTAACGGATATCACTCCTATAAGCCTGCCCGACGGTTCTCAAGGGCACATGCTCATAACCAAAACTCCCATACGCGATGAAAAAGGCAATATCTGCGGAATATGCGGAATAGGCAACAGCTATTGCAAAGACAGCTACGGCACCGACAAATCACAGGGTGCCACCTCCTGCATCTTTGACTACAGCATTGCCGAGGACATTCTTCACATTCAGATAAACAACGGTGCCGCTTCCGATAATCTGCACATTGAAAATTATCAGGCACAATGCGGAAAAACAGGCATTATTCACCCGGACAGCGCTGAGCTGCTTAAATTTCATCTTAACCGTGCGCGCACTGAGGTATGTCAGGGCTCCTTCAATATCGTCTGCAATCTTTTCGGCTCGGGCTTTATGCTTCACTGTGTCCACTACAAAACTCTGACCGACAACAACAAGAATATATTTCGCGTAATCGGTCAGATAAGCAACATACATAAAGAGAAAAAACGCGAACTGCTTGTCGAAAACCTCGCAGGTCAGATGATGCAGCGCGCAAAAAACATAAGCTATGATCCCGATATCGTAAGCAATGTTTTCTCTCTTATGTACAATTCCAATGACTTGGACAAGACGATTGAATCTGTCCTTGAAAGTATCGGCACATATTACGGCGTAAGCCGCGCTTATATTTTTGAGGATCACGAGTCACATCTTTATTGTAAAAACACCTTTGAATGGTGTGCTCCCGGCATCGAGCCTCAGAAGGATTTTCTTCAGAAATACGAATATCAGTTTGAAAACGGCCAGAATGTATACATAAAAAACTTTGACGAAGAAGGACTTTTCCTTTGCAGAGATATTCACTCTCTTCCGCAGGATCAGATAGATGTGCTTGAGCCTCAGGGCATCTATTCCATGATCCAGTGCGCGATGCTCGATGACGGTGTTTTTTCAGGTTTTGTCGGTTTCGATGAATGTTCACACGAAAGAGTGTGGACAGGCGAACAGATAGGCACGCTTACCCTTATAAGCCGTCTGCTCAGCACATTTATCGTAAAGCGTCACAGAAAAAACGATGCCGCCTTTACTGCTGATTTTATGTCTGCCTTGGATCAGAACGCCTCTTTTGTTTATATTGTTGATCCAAACAGCTATGAAATCATTTTCTGTAATCAGGTAATACGCGAAACCTTCGGTTCTGACTTTGTTTCCCAAAAATGCCACAAGGCCTTTCTCAATTCCGATACCCCCTGCAACAACTGTCCCATAAAGCTTTTTAACGACATCGGAAGGCCTCAGGCAATCGAAATTCTCCGCCCCGACGGCATGTGGGTGCTTTCACAGGCTTCGCCCATGCATTGGCAGGGAAGAGATATGATGATGGTGACCTCTACGGATATCACACGGCACATGTCTGCAACAGAAGAGCTAAGAATCAGAAACGAGGAATATTCAATCGTTATGAAGCAAAGCGGAAAGCATATATTCCGTTTTGATATCCCCTCGGGAAAGATAAGCCGCTTCTATGATTTTTCTCTCGTTTACGGTCAGCGTACCGCCGTTCCCGATACGCCCGATGAAATCGTGGCTCAAGGCCTTGTCTCGCCCGATACTGTCGAGGAGTATAAAAGCTTTTTTGAATCAATGAAAAAGCAGATCCCAACAGGGAGCGCAAATATTCATGTCCTTCAGGGCGACGGGATATATCGCTGGTTCCGTTATGATTATACCCTGGTTGACAATCAAGACGGAAGCAACGCTGTTTCTGCCATTGTTTCCATCGGCGATATCGATGCCGAAACAAAAGCGATACTTGATCTTACAAGACGCGCTGAACGAGACGGCATGACAGGCCTTTACAACAAGGCCGCAACCGAGGAAATAGTAATGCGTGTGATATCGATGAACATCGACGAGCCCTGCGCTCTTATGGTCATCGATCTCGATAACCTTAAAACCATAAACGACACTCTGGGACACGCCGCCGGAGATGATGCCATAAAGACTCTTACCTCTGTGATACGCGATCACTTCCGAAACACCGATATTGTCGGTCGAATCGGCGGAGATGAATTTATGGTTCTTCTTCACGGCGCTATCAGCGAATCCGTTCTGCGAACCTCTCTGTCCGGTCTTATTCGTAAGGTATCGCGCAGGAAGATCGGTCAGACCGACAGTATACTGAGCTGCAGCATAGGCGCTGCCTTCGGCACATGCGGTTCATGCACCTACGAAGCACTGTTCAAGCAAGCCGATACCGCACTGTATCATGTAAAACGCAACGGCAAGCGCGGCTTTGCCTTATACACCTCCGATATGGAGAAGGAGGATTATTTCTTCACCGAAAACAATCGGCTTACTCTCAATAAAACAGAGTGGTTCGACACCTCAGAGCTTGCAAAGCTCTTCGCCGCGCTCTCTATTCTTTATCCTTTGGTCATCTCCGTCAACCTCACGAAAAACTGCTACTATATGATGGAGTATGACACTTTCAAATCAAAATCCTGCCCTGATTCGGGTATATTTGATGATCTTATCAAGGGCGGCGCCATGACATATCACCCCGATGACAGGCAATCATTTATAGCTGCTTTTTCGCGCGAGCAGCAGCTTGATGCTTATAAATCAGGCAAAAAGACGATCGTTCATACCGGCCGCCAGCTTGGTGACGACGGCATAATGCGCCTTATTAAGACCGTTGTTATTTTTACGGAGGATAAAAGCGGCGATATTTGTCAGATCACTCTTTCAAAACCACTGTGACGCTCTTATACAAAGGCCGTATCCTTTGCTCCCCTTATCAACGGAGCTATCAGCAAGTTCGCCAAAGGTGAATGCCGGTGACAAAGAGGTAGTCTGAAGGCTACCTAACCATGCGATTTTCAAATTCTCTCCCTCCGTCTTTGCCGTAAGGCAAAGCCACCTTCCTCGTCAGAGGGAGGCATTAGGAAAATTCTTTGACGCATTTATTTAAAAAGCAGCAGAGCGCATGCGCTCTGCTGCTTTTTTGGTTAAATTGTTGTGAGCAGATATTCTGCCTTGCCTGAAACCTCTACAGTGCCGTAGCCTGCAGGTATGAATGCGCATTCACCGCGTTTAAGGCTCACATCGTCAAACATTGCGCTCCCTTCGACCACCAGTACACAGGCAAAGGAGGTACCGTCCACAAACACTGTGCTTTCATCGCTGTTTCTGCACAGCCTTGTTTTAAAGTACTCACAGTCTGCGAGAAGCTGTTCGGTGTGATTTCTCACCTTTTCCTCTTCTCCTGCAGGGCCCGGCCGATCGATCGGCGGTGATGTTATTGCAACATCTATTGCCTTATCCACGTGAAGCTCACGAGTGTTGCCTTCATCATCGGTGCGGTCATAATCAAACACACGATAGGTTATATCAGAGCTCTGCTGTATTTCAGCTATCACAGTACCTTTACCTATAGCATGCAGTGTGCCTGCTTCAATAAGAAACACATCGCCTTTTTTTACATCATATCGATGTACATAATCAAGAAGTGTTCCGTTGAGTATAGCCTGATGAAACTGCTCAACAGTTAACTCCTCGGAAAAGCCGCATATAAGGCTTGCGCCCTCTTCGCAGTCTACCACATACCACAGCTCGGTTTTTCCCGATGAACCTTCCACCTCGGCGGCGTATTCATCATCGGGGTGAACCTGCAAGGACAGATCGTCATGGGCATCTATAAGCTTTACCAGAATGGGAAAGCCGTTGAAATCGCCGGCATGAGTTCCCACGAATTCAGGATTTTCATGCACGACCTGATGCAGCACCTGCCCCTCAAATTCGCCGTTTAAAACTACGCATGCGCCGTTTTTATGGCACGAAAGCACCCAGCTCTCCGCCACCCTCTCAAGGTCGGTCTCCACCGAAAAGTCTTCCTTCAGCCTTGTTCCGCCCCATATATAATCCTTTACGGCGGGCTTTAGCTTCATTATATCCATCAATATCCCCCCTAAAGGGTATTTTTACTCTGCAAATTTATTTGCCTCTTCCTCAAGCCTGTCGAGCATTTCTGTGCCGAGCACGGGACTGCTTTCAACAGCAGTAAGATACATCTTCATCTTCGGCTCGGTACCGGAAGGACGAACAATAAGAGAGCCTCCGTTTTCAAAAATATAGACAAGCACGTTGCTCTTTGGCAGTGTGATGGCTTTTGTGGTTCCATCAGACTTTATCTCTGTGCTTTCAAGATAATCGCGGCGTATGGCAACCTTAAGTCCTGCTATTTCAGAAGGCGGATTTACTCTGAGCTTATTCGTTATCTCATCCATCTTCTTAAGACCTGCCTCGCCCTTAAAGGCATAATTGCAGAGTCTGTGGCAGAAATAACCGTACTTTTCGTAAAGATCGTGCATTACATCAAGAAGGCTCTTTCCGCAAAGCTTATAATAGGAAGCCATTTCGCAGATAAGCAGTGAGGCGACGACCGCATCCTTATCTCTTGCATAAGCACCTGCGAGGTAGCCGTAGCTTTCCTCCCAGCCCATGACGAAGCGTTCGATCTCGCCGTCATTAAGAAGCTCGGTCATCTGCTCACCGATATACTTAAAGCCTGTGAGCACGTTTCTGCATTCACAGCCGTAGCTCTCTGCAATGCGTCCGCCAAGATCGCTTGTTACGATAGATTTGATAGCAACGGGCTTTTCGGGCAGTGTGCCCTTTTCCTTTCTCATGGAAAGAACATAGTTTATAAGCAGCGCTCCTACCTCGTTGCCGCTCATAAGGACATAATCATCGTCCTTTTTAACCGCTATACCGACTCGATCACTGTCGGGATCGGTAGCAAGAAGAAGCTCGGGCTTTATATCCTCGGCAAGTCTGAGCGCAAGGGTAAATGCCTCTCTGATTTCAGGGTTCGGATAAGGACAGCCGGGGAATGTTCCGTTCGGCTTTTCCTGCTCCGGAACAACTGTTACATTTTTCACACCTGCCTTATCAAGCGCCTCGCGGACAAAGCGGTTGCCTGCTCCGCAAAGAGGGGTGTAAACAACGGTAAGCTCTGCTTTTTCACAGACCTCTGCATTGATCCTGCAGGAAAGAACATTATTTATATATGTCTCGCATACATCCTCAGAGATATATTCTATCTTGTTTTCTGCAAGAAGCTCATCAAAAGAACCGTGCTTTACGTCTGCAAATATATCGAGCTTTTCCATGCATGCAGATACTTCGCCTGCATCAAAATCAGTCATCTGACAGCCGTCTGCTCCGTAGCATTTGAAACCGTTGTATTCGCTCGGATTGTGGCTTGCGGTAATGCATATACCGCCGTCACAGCATAGCTCGCGTACAGCAAAGCTGACAACGGGAGTAGGCACAAGCTGCGGGAATATATAGGCATGAATGCCGTTCATGGCAAGAACTGCAGCTGATGTCTTTGCAAAGACATCGGAATTGATTCTTGAATCGTAGCCGATAGCTACTTTGCCGTTTTCAACACCCTTGTTTTTAAGATAATCGGCAAGTGCCTGAGCGGCAAGACCGATGGTGTAGATGTTCATTCTGTTGGTGCCTGCACCAAGAACTCCGCGAAGGCCGCCTGTGCCAAACTCAAGCGATTTGAAAAAGCGGTCACGGATCTTATCGTCCTCATTTGCGATCGCCTTAAGCTCCTCGGCAATTGCGCTGTCTGTGGCATTCTGAAGCCACTTGCTGTAAAGTTCCTTGATTTCCATTGACTGATATCCTTTCCTTTCTTTGCGCTGTATTCCCTACAGCTGCGAAAGATTATAAACATAAGCTTAGCCTCTGCGGCATTATGCAGAAAAGCGCGTCAGGACACATAAAATCCTGCACAAACCATCATGGCGTCACCGTAACGCCCTTAATTTTTCTTGCGATTTTACATATATTACCATTTTTAGAGTATATACGTCAATACCCTCTCTTCTATATTATGAGACTGCGTATACTGCTGCCCGGTATCAGCTTTCCTCCTACAGATATTCTTCCCACGATACCCTTGCTGCCGTCGAGCTTGCTTCTCAAGGCTTCCACCGCAAAATATGCCATTTGCGATGCATCGCGGCAAACGCACGCAATGTCTCCTCTTCCCTCTGGTCTTACATCCGAAACACAGGCAACAGACACCGTTTCGGGAACTGCTATTGATTTTTCGTTCAGTTTTTTTATGATCTTCTGTGCGAGCGGAAGGCTTTCGCACAGGAAAACAGTAGGCTTTATTTCCTCGATTCTGTCGATCGCCGTCTCAACATCAAAGCTTTGCGACGGCTCTGTCTCGATTTCTTTCATCGCACGGCAATAGCCGTAGTATTTATCATGCTCTGTGCTTTCATTTTCCTCTGCAACATAGCAGATATTTGAATGTCCATGGGAAATCACATACGATGTCATTCGGTACATGTCATAATAATCATCGCCCGAAATACTGGCAAAATCAAAATCTCTTATATAAAAATCGAGAAACACCATAGGTATCTTGCGTTTGCCTATTTCACTTAAAAATTTCAATTCAGGTCTTCCCAGAATTATTATGCCCGACACCAGATGATTCTCTATAATCCTCGGTATGTTCAGTCTGTTTTCATCTTCCTTGCTCACCGCATCGAGAATCGCATATCTGTCATGTTTTTTGAGCAGTGTAACAAGCTCCTGATAAAGCTGCCAACAAAAGCCGCTCTCCTGCGCAAGGTGCTCCTGAGGAATGATTATCCCAATGTCACCCTCCTGTGTACCCACCGCAGCTCGCTCTGTCTCTTCAGAGACACCGTCTATATATCCCAATTCGCGTGCTTTCAGAAACACCGCGGCACGCACATGCGCGCTTACACCTTTTTTTCCTGCAAGAGCATTTGAAACCGTTACATTGCTTACTCCCAATGCCTTTGCAATATCTGCCATCGTAACGCCCTTTGAGCGATTTTCATTCCGCTTCATTATGTCACCACAGCCTTTTTTAAGTTAACGATATAATTGTACCCTTTTTTTACAAATAAATCAAGTTTTCCGCTCAGCTCTCTGCAAGGCTGTTGTTCCCATCGGCTTTTGCGTCCCTCTTCGAAACGGTAAAATAAACAGTCAGCTCTGTCCAATCTCTTACGCTGCTTTGCGATATTATTATATATGAACGCTCATTAACATTCGAATCTATAGCATATTCATCCTTTGGTATGTATTCCGACTGTGTATTGTATATACTTACGACGGTATTTCCGTTTTCATCTTTTCCGATCATATTTTGTGCTGCTCTAACCGCTTTTTTGTCAACCGTGATCTTAGTGACATTGTATGTATACTGAGGAAAAACATTTTCTCCGTTTTTTATTATAAGGACCGCATGCTTCATGTCCTTTACGGGAACATCACACAAAAGCGATACGGCATAATCTCCCTCGCCCGTTATCTTTGCGTTTTCAGCTTTCAGTGTGCAGTATTTTTCTTCATATCGGTAAAACCGTGTTCCCGATATATCTGAATATTCTATGTATGCGGCAGCCTCTCCTTCTGCACATTCTATTCCGTGATTTTCAAAAAGTTCTGTCTCATTTGGTGTGTACTCATCTGTTTTTTCTGTGTTTTCTCCCGTTACAGCCAAATCATTATCGGGCTCTTTAAAATAATACCATTTTTCGCTCTTCTCATATAATCCGTTTTCATCGCCGAATATCTGCGAAAAGCTTTTATCTCCGCTTTGCACTGTCACATCACAGCAATTGACTTTTTCTGTATCCCACGAAAGAATTATTGCAGAAAGACCGCTGTTCTCATAATTATCCCGATATATAACATAAACGCCCAGGCTCTCTGCCATTGCAAGGTTATCGCACCTTCTGCCGTCGCTTTCGGATATATTTTCATCACCTGTTGCTCTGACAAGTCCTGAAACAACAAATTCATGTATCTGATATTTACTTCCTGTATATGCGAAAACTGCGGTTTTTATCTTCGTATCATATAAAGCCGCTTCAGACTCTTTTTCAGCCGCACAGCTGCATATCGTCAAAACACTGCAGGCAATAAATATTACCCATATTATCGCCGCGGCCGATTTCAGCAGCGATGACACCCTGTTTAAAAGCATGGAAACACCCTCCGTTTGATGTAATGTGTCAATTTATCACATTGTATATTAACACATTTGGAGCATCTTTTTCAATGCAAAAAACAATTTGATAAAACGCACATTTCATTTGATTGACAAGATATTCCGTTTATATTAAAATAATATGAAACATACGATTATTAAATGTTTCTTTCCGCAAGTGAGAATACAGCAAAAATGCTTCGGACTTTCGTCCGAAGCAAATATTATACGTTTCCGCCGAAAACCTTATCGTATCTTGCAAGACAGCTTGTTATTATCTCCATTGCGGAATCTCTTCCCGAAACTTCCTGCACTACAGTCTTGTAACCTTCGAGAGATTTGTACACCTCAAAGAAATGACGGATCTCATCGAACACGTGCTTGGGTATTTCGTTAATGTCCTTATAATTATTGTAGGAAGGATCCTTGAACGGGATCGCAATTATTTTCTCGTCAGCGTCATCATTATCTTCCATTGCTATAACTCCGATAGGGTAGCACTCTACAAGAGTAAGCGGAAGAATAGATTCCGAGCAAAGCACAAGAACATCAAGAGGGTCATCGTCTCCTGCAAGGGTTCTCGGAATAAATCCGTAGTTTGCAGGATAATGGGTGGATGTATAAAGCACTCTGTCCATCTTGAGCAAACCTGTCTGTTTGTCAAGCTCATATTTGTTTTTGCTTCCCTTGGAAATCTCTATGCACGCCATAAATCTTTCGGGTGCTATACGCTCTTTTGCAATGTGATGCCAGATATTCACAGTTATACCATTCCCTTTCTATATTCTTGTCTCTTTCTTTTCTGTTTACGATTTGGATTTTAGCACATTGATAATACTCTGTCAATTTCCCTTTTTATTTTTGGGCGTTTGAATACACTGCACAATTTTTATTTATGATTTTTGTGAAATATGCGAGGTGCTTTTATGAGTGAAATCATTTTACTCTGCGGCAAGGTATGCTGCGGAAAGAGCTTTTATGCAAACAGATTAAGCCGTGAGCGAAACATTGTCGTCCTTTCCGTCGACGAGCTTATGCTCTCCCTCTTCCCCGAGCATCTGGGCGACAGACACTGTGAGGTCGTGAGACAATCAAAGGAATTTTTGTCTCTGCAGGCCGAAAAGATCGCCGCGGCAGGTGTTGATGTCCTGCTTGAGTACGGGCTTTGGGGAAAGGCTGAAAGAGATACGCTGAGAGCGAGATTTGAGGCTTTGGGACACAAGGTAAGGCTTGTGTATATAAAGGCGAGCGATGAAAAAATACTCGAAAACGCAAAGAAGAGAAATGCCGAAAAGGCAGGCGGCGGCGAGAAGTTCAGCTATGAGGCAGACGAAGCACTGCTCGGAAAGTGCAATAAGATGTTCTGCGAGCCCTCTGAAGATGAATGTGACGAGATAATTGATGTGGGATAAAAGTAAAACCCGAATCCGATTTTGGATTCGGGTTTTGTTTTACTGAGTTATTTCATCAAGGGAGTAAATATACTTAAATTCCATTATGCCCTCAGAATCTGCCTGCTGGCCTTCCAGCTCTTCCTTAAGGTTGTTTTCTCTGTCGATTATAAAGTAGATGCACTTACAGCCGTATTCCGATGCCTTGGGCATAAAGTATTCTGCTACCCATGCTGTATCTTCGGGTATGTTCTCAAAGCCTGTTCGGGTGTCTGCTGCGTAGTCACATTTATGCTCCTTTATTATTTCAAGGGCATATTCAAGAGGACGTCTGTAGTCCTCCATGCAGCAGAATTTCTTCCATGTGACAAATACTACATTGTATTTGTCTTCGTATCTTACATCACAGTATTCTGACAGGTACATTTTTATCCTCCTTATGTTCAAAACCGCCTCAAATCATATTGAGGCGGTTTTCGTATTTATGCCAGACCTTCGCGCCTTCTGCGCTCCATTATGGTCTTTTCAACCATCATATCCTTGACCTTCATAAGTCTTGCGGTAGAGCTTCGTTCGTTCTCGTCAAGCTTCATGGTTATCATTCGGATGGTGTCGATATACTGTGGTATCATAACATGCTCAAGAGCATTGACTCGGCGGCGTGTACGCTCGATCTCAGCAGCAAGAAGCTGTGTTGCCTTTTCCTTTTCCGCAAGCTCAAGAAGACTCGGCAGAAGCCCTGACAGCTCCTGGACTGCCGAATCAAGATCACCCGAGGTAAACGCAAAGGAATAAGGATAGATATCGGCAGGGTCGGGAGTTCTTGTTTTTGCATCATACACAGGGATGTTTACGCTCATGACATTCTTGAAGGATACGTCAAGAGAAACCTCCTGCTTCGGCATAAGCAGAGCTGTGTCCATAACCTCGTCCTGCATGACGCTTCGTGCAAGAATAAAGCTTTTATTCGCTTCGATAACCGCTGCCTCTACCCTCTCGCGCAGGGCTTTGTTCTCACGCACCAGATCAAGAAACTGACGCATAAGCTCATCGCGCTTATCCTTGAGCAGCTTATGTCCTCGTCTGGCTGTGGCAAGGCGTTTTTTTAGCCTCGACAGCTCCATACGGGTAGGATTTACATTTAAGGTTGCCATATTTCACACCTCCAAATTGGGTGTTTTGGAATTGTTTCCATATTGTTCATCGCATTGTTCATCGCCGCAATGCGGCGATACAAGAGGGGCCGTGCAATCTATGATTGCCTTACGAAAAACAGTCCACCGGACTGTTTTTCTATCTTCCTGCGCTTTCTGATGCAAAGGAGAATTTCGCTGTCTGCGGACAGCGCCCAGAAGGCGGAGCAAATCTTCGATTTGCTGCCTTTGGAATCAGCAAGCCTTTGAAAAGGCTTGACCTAAACTTTACTTCCTTAATAAAGCCTTATTTATCGTAATATTTGTCGAGGAATTCGTCCTTGATTCTCTTGAGCTCGCTTCTGGGAAGTATCCTGAGAAGCTCCCAGCCAACCTCGAGGGTTTCCTCGATGCTTCTGTTGGTATTATAGCCCTGAGAAACATATTCCTTTTCAAAACGATCGGCAAATTCTGCATACAGCTTATCAATATCGGTAAGTGCTGCTTCACCCAGAATTACCATGAGCTCCTTGCTTTCCTTACCGCGTGCATAAGCCGCAAACAACTGATTCATGGTGTTTGCGTGGTCTGCTCTGGTCTTGCCTTCGCCTATACCCTTATCCTTAAGACGGGACAGAGAGGGAAGAACATCTACAGGCGGCTGAAGACCTTTTCGGTAAAGCTCACGCGAGAGAATGATCTGACCCTCGGTAATGTAGCCTGTAAGGTCGGGGATCGGGTGAGTTTTATCATCTTCGGGCATAGTCAGAATGGGGATCAGTGTAATGGATCCGTCCTTGCCCTTAAGTCTGCCTGCACGCTCATAAAGACTTGCAAGGTCAGTATACATGTAACCGGGATAACCGCGGCGTCCGGGGATCTCCTTACGTGCTGCGGAAACCTCGCGCAGAGCATCTGCATAGTTTGTGATGTCGGTAACGATAACAAGAACATGCATGCCCTTTTCAAATGCGAGATATTCGGCTGCTGTAAGCGCCATACGGGGTGTTGCGATACGCTCGATGGCAGGGTCGTTTGCAAGGTTTACAAACATGACCGTTCTTTCGATGGCGCCTGTTTCGCGGAAGGAATTTATAAAGAAGTTTGATTCCTCAAATGTAATGCCGACCGCAGCGAAAACAACCGCAAACTGCTCGTCCTTGCCTCGTACCTTTGCCTGTCTTGCTATCTGTGCCGCAAGCTGTGCGTGAGGAAGGCCTGACGCTGAAAATATAGGAAGCTTCTGTCCTCTGACAAGTGTATTAAGTCCGTCTATAGCGGAGATACCTGTCTGAATAAATTCCTGCGGATAATTTCTTGCGGCAGGATTCATCGGAGTTCCGTTTGTATCCATTCTCTTGTCGGGGATGATCTCAGGGCCGCCGTCAATAGGTCTGCCCAGACCATCGAAAACACGAGCCAGCATATCTTCGGAAACAGCAAGCTCCATGCTTCTGCCGAGGAAACGAACCTTACTGTTTGAAAGGTTTATTCCCGTACTGGATTCAAAAAGCTGTACCAGCGCATCGGAGCCGTTAACCTCGAGTACCTTGCAGCGTCTTGTCTCGCCGTTTGCAAGCTCTATTTCACCAAGCTCATCATAGGTAACATCGGAAACTCCGCGCACAAGCATAAGAGGACCTGTTACCTCTTCTATCGTTCTGTATTCTTTTGGCATCAGAGTTCCTCTCCTTTCCCTGCATTTGCAATTTCACGCGCAAGCTGCTCCAGAACAGATGCAGCTTCGGCAGGTACATTCTTTTCTTCTACATACTTGATTCTGCCGATTCTCTCTCTCACGGGCAGCTTAACGAGTGCTTCAATGTCGACGCCTGCACTCAGAGCCTCGGTGGACTGATCGAAATATTCAAGCACAAGCTTCATCATAATAAGCTGCTTCGGCAGCGAGGTATAGGTGTCTATTTCATGGAATGCATCCTGATGCAGATAGTCCTCTCTGATAGAGCGTGCTGCCTCAAGCTTTAAGCGGTCAGGTGCGGAAAGTGCATCCATACCGACCATCTTAACGATTTCCTCAAGCTCGGACTCTTCCTGCAAAAGATACATTATCCTGTCGCGGCTCTTCATCCACTCATCGCTGACATTCTTATCGAACCAGCCCTTGAGGGAATCAAGATAAAGAGAATAGCTGTTGAGCCAGTTGATTGCAGGGAAGTGTCTCTTGTATGCAAGACCTGAATCAAGACCCCAGAAAACCTTGACTATTCGCAGTGTTGCCTGGGATACAGGCTCGGAGATATCACCGCCGGGAGGCGAGACCGCACCGATAACGGACAGTGCGCCCAATCTCGGCTCGGAGCCGAGGCTTTCTACCAGACCTGCGCGCTCATAGAACTGTGCAAGACGGCTGCCGAGGTATGCGGGATAGCCTTCTTCGCCGGGCATTTCCTCAAGTCGTCCTGACATCTCTCGAAGAGCTTCTGCCCAACGCGATGTGGAGTCTGCCATCAAAGCTACGCTGTAGCCCATATCGCGGAAATACTCTGCGATGGTAATACCCGTATATATAGATGCTTCACGTGCCGCAACAGGCATATCGGAGGTGTTCGCGATAAGCACTGTGCGCTCCATGAGGGATTTTCCTGTTTTCGGGTCAACAAGCTCGGGGAACTCGTTGAGAACGTCGGTCATTTCGTTGCCGCGTTCACCGCAGCCGATATAGACGACTATGTCAGCCTCTGCCCACTTTGCAAGCTGGTGCTGTACAACTGTCTTTCCGCTTCCGAAAGGTCCGGGAACAGATGCAACACCGCCCTTGGCGATGGGGAAAAGCGTATCGATAACTCGCTGACCTGTGATAAGCGGCATTTCCGGGCTGATCTTCTGCTTGTAAGGTCTGCCGCGACGAACGGGCCACTTTTGCATAAGGGTGAGATTCTTGGTTTCGCCCTTCGGAGTCTCTACGACACATACCGTTTCTGTGACGGTAAAATTGCCTGCGGTGATGTCCTTTACAACACCGGAGATTCCATAAGGAACCATTATCTTCTGTGTGACAACATCGGTTTCCTTGACAGTACCGATAACATCACCGCTCTGTACCTTTGCTCCGACATAAACAGCCGGCTCAAAGCGCCATTTCTTGTCTCTCTTCAGAGAAGCGACCTGTATGCCTCTCTGAATATTGGTTCCGCAGACCTTCATTATATCGTCCAGCGGACGCTGAATGCCGTCGTAAATGCTTGCGATAAGTCCCGGGCCGAGCTCAACGCTCATCGGTTCGCCTGTGCTTTCAACAGGTGCGCCCGGACCCAGTCCGCTGGTCTCTTCATAAACCTGTATAGATGCCTTGTCACCATGCATTTCGATGATCTCACCTATAAGCTTATCCTTCGAGACGTGTACAACGTCAAACATATTGGCATCGCGCATTCCGCTGGCTATAACAAGCGGTCCTGCAACCTTTTCGATTATTCCCTTGCTGGTCTTTGCCATATTGACCCTCCAATACGAGGTTTATTTATTGTTGAATATAATATCCGAGCCGACTGCTTTTTCAACAGCCTCGCGAACTCTTGCCATTCCTGCCCCCGTATTACCCGTAATGCCGGGTATTGGGATTATTGCAGGTGTGCTCAGTTCGTCATATTTTTCGATTTCGGCAGAAAGCATTGCGGCGGTCTTTTCGGTAATATATATCACCGCATAATCACCATCTGCTATATTGTGAAGAATGCGTCTTGCTTCTTCCCTGCTTTCCACAGGAAAAATATCAAGTCCGAGAGCCGCAAAGCCGTAAATGCTGTCCCGTTCGCCAAAAACTGCGATCTTGTACATTGCGTGCCCTCCTTAATACAGCTCGCGCAGACGAGCTCTTACCTTTTCATTGCTTATGTCGTTTCTCTTTGCCGAGAGAATTATACGCACCGAACGTATCTCAAGCTCCTTGGCACAAATATATGCAGCCAGAGCATCGGGGCCGAGAGACTTGTACTTTGCCGGCGCGATAAGGTCGCGAAGCTTTTCGTCACACCACTTTTCAAAAGCACTCATGCCTTCTCTGAGCTTATCGGCAGCCTCATCGGACACTCTCTCAATATACGAAAGCACGGCATCCGCACCCTCGAGCGCGGCACTGCTGAGCTCTTTGATGTCAAGCCTGTCGCACGGGGCGAGTGAAGCCTCGATAAATGACAGCGGCTTTTTTGTTATCGCACAGCGCATTGCCGTTTTAATATCAGTGACAAATATCTTGTGCTGTGCAAGAGACTCAAGAAGCTCGCCGCAGCCCTTTGCGGTCTCTGCCGAGGCGATAAGGCAGGCTTTGTCTATTATGGCTTCACCGAGCTGACTGTCGCGTGCTTCCACAAAGACGGTATATGCCTGTTCGGCGCACTCTCTCATGTGTTCGGGCAGCAGCTCATAATTTTTTGTCCTTATCGCCTCGAGAATGGTCTCGGGTTCAACAGTGACAGGATATATGAGCATGCTTTTATAATCTGTTCCGAGAATATAGCTTTCCGTAACAGCTTTTAAATTGTGATAATCATTTGCTGTCTTTAACGAATCAAACACAGCCTTGTCGGGAGCGATCTCATTTATAAGCTCCCATGCTTCCTCCGATTCGGCTTTCAGAAGCTCTCGCTCGGAGGTATAAGATGCACCCTTGCCGCCGTAGCCCTTGTCTGTCAGGCGCTTCATGCAATCCTCGGCATTTACCGAGGAAAGCAGCAGCTCAAGATCCGATTTTGTGAGCAATTTAAGCTCATTGCAGCGGATCCTCGCAACGGCATAGGCATAATCTGTATCGCGAAGCATACTAAAACCTCCCTTCGGCATCAGCCGAAGATGTACTTGTTCAGCTTATCGCTGAGCTGTTCGCGCTTGCCGTTTATAAGGGACGCGAAGGTGCAGTTTATTTCGATCCCGCCGTAGCGAAGGATAAGTCCTCCGTTTGTAACGGCACTGTCGGACGCCAGCTTCAAAGTGCCCTTTCCAACAAGCTTTTCATTGAGCTTCTGAATAAAATCAGCAGGCATTCTTTTCTTGTCCTCTTCGGAAAGAAGTATCTCGCCGTCGCCGTTTTCAGCATTCTTGCCCGCAAGACGATGAAGAACAAGAAAATAATCATTATCGGGAAGTGAGCGCAGCTTTGTGAGCGCTTCGGCAAAAACCTCTTCGATAACCTCTCTCTGAGCGGCAAGATTTGCCTTTCTCATCTGCTGCTCGGCAGACGATTCTGCTATTCGGTCTATGACCTTTGCAGCCTCCTTGCCCTTTCCGATTATTTCCCTGCATTCGATCTCGGTAGCATTCATTGCGTCCTCTATTATCTTATCTGCCTGAATATGAGCATCCTCGACTATCCGGGCAGCATTCTGCTCGGAATCGATTCTTATCTGTTCAATTATTCTTTCTAAACCGGTCATCTTATGACCTCCCGAAATATATTAAGCAACGATGTCAGCTATGGAAGCTGCGATGTCAGATGCGGAAGTTACTGTATCTGATGCGGAAGCGATCATGTCGGTGATGCTTACGTCTGCACCGGAGATAATATTCATTGCATCAACAACATCGCCTGCGTTTGCAGCACGTGCGATCTGGAGAATGGAAAGAACAGAGATAAGAACCGCAAAAATTGCGTAGGTCTCGACCATTGCTGCCAGCATCATGCCCTTGCTCTGCTGGTCGGGCTTCTTTGCAACGATAGCAATACCGGAAACTGCGGTGTTTGCCTGATAAATTGCGGAGTACCAGCCGACAAATGCGATGGGAAGACATGCGATGAAGTAAAGGATACCTGTTGACAGGTCAGGAGTCTTGCCGTTGATGATACCATTCTGAGCCAGAAGAATGAATGTTGTCAGAAGGCCGTAGATACCCTGGGTACTGGGAAGGAGCTGGAGAATGAGTACCTTGGAGAATTTTTTCGGGTCATCTGTAACAACGCCTGCAGCTGCGCTGCCTGCACGGGAAACACCTATTGCCGAGCCGATACCGGGGAGCAGTGTTGCCAGTGCTGCGCCGAGAAATGAAAAAATAAGTCCGCCATTTTCAGTAAAGAAATTCATAATTCTTTTTCCTCCTCAAATTTAAAGGTTTTTGTCTTTGCAGAGAACGGCTTGAATTCACGTCCGCCGCCCTCATAAAATTTACCGAAAAATTCAACATACTGAAGTCTGCAGGTATGCACATAGCAGCCGATAAGACTTATGAGTATATTAAGAATGTGTCCTATTACACAGACGATTACCATTATTATTGCGCCTGTCACGCCGCCTCCGAACATGGAACCGATGGTGTTGAACACCTGGCTGATAACCGATGTTGCAAGAGCTAAAGCGAGGATTCTCGAATAGGACAGGAAATCCGACAGGTAGTTCATTGCTCCGTACAGGTTGTACGCACCCTTTATAAGGCTCTTAACAGGGTTCTTTGAACGTCCCGACAGGAAAAGCACCATTATAAGTCCTGCGATAACGCACCAAAGACCTATTTTCTGCGCCAGCGGAGGTATGGTGATTATATCCTCTCTGCCGAATACTCCCAGCAGCATATTCAGCGCGTAGGTGATACCGCCGCCCAAAAGCAGCAGCCACGATACACAGTCGCCCAATGCGGCGAGGAAATCCTTGTTTTTTAAATTTGTTATCACACCGAGGAGCAGACCGGTAAATACATGGATTATACCGATCGCCACGGAAAACAGAAGCATACTTACAGGATCGTTTATAGGATCGAACCACAGAGGCTTTATCACGTTTTCAGTAGCGCCATAGAAGGTTTTCGCTATAACATTCGGCAGGTCGCCGAAATAGCTTCCGAACACCACACCCCAGAACACTGCACTCAACCCCGAGAACATAAACAGCTTCATGTTCCTTCTTGCGCTGCCCTCCGGCCTGAGGAACAGCAGAACACCGCCGCAAGCCAATACCATTATAATTCCGTAGCAGGCATCGCCCAGCATCAGTCCGAACAGCATATAATAGAAAAACGCAAGTATCGGTGTTGGGTCGATATCCTTTTTGTTCGGCATCGAGTACATCTGTACTACCGATTCGCCGCCTTCGGATATCGGTCCGTTCTTTAATGCGGTAGGCGCGGTTTCCTTAACGCAGGGTTCGATCTGCTCTATATGCGCCCCGAGTGGCTCGATTTCTGTTTTAAGCCGCTCGTATGCCTTTTTCGGTACCCAGCCTTCCAGTATAAACGCATGCCTTGTACAGGACAGGCGACCGAGCATTTCATACTTTTCTCTGCGTATCGTATAGTAGTCGAGCATCTGTGCAAACAGCTCTCGTCTGTAGGCATAGTGCTTTATGCCCTCTTCGTTTTCTTCGATCTGTCCCCTTGCCTTTTCTATTCGCTCCTCAAGTATCGCCATGCTCTCCTTCGGCGAACGCTTGCTTACCTCCGGAGGTCTCGCAAAGCCTATGGAACGAAGCGCAGTTTCCATCTCCTGCTCAATACTTTCGTGAGCTACGATAAATACGCAGGTGGAATCTGCAAGCTGTCCTGATGTTTCCGCATCAAACAGCGTAAGGTTTGGATCCTTCTGTGCGATCAGTGCCTTTATCGACTGTGCCGTGTGTATTCCCGGTACTGTTCCGATAAAGGTCTTTGTACTCCTTGTTCCCGCAAAACGCATGGAAACATCAAGCTCGAGCCATGGTCTGAGTGCTTCTGTGCGAAGCTCCAGACGAAGAATGTCAGTCTTCAGCTCTTCGATCTGTTTTTCTTTTCTCAGTATGCCGTAACATCGCTCTATGTTTCTGTCGGAACGCTCGACAATCGACATGAACTCATCATTGCTCATGATGGGTCTGCCTCGATAGGATTCGAGCATTTTCGGCTTATACTCCGTATAGCGGTCGAGAATATCTATCGCCTTTTCAAAAACATCTATAACATTCGAAAAGCTTTCGATCTGCTGGGAGGTGTTTATCTTTATCTTATCCTCCGGAGCCTTGACATCCTCGATCTCAACGACGCCCATTCTCTGCAGCTTTTCAAGCACCGACTTGCGGTCGCTCTGCAGTCCGTACACGCCGATCTTCAACATTTTGAGCTTTGCCATACGACATTCCTCCCTTCTTTGAAAGAGTGGGTCGTATTACCTAATTGATAATATCTGCAATAACAATATCGACTGCGGTGGAAAGCTTCTCCTTTGCCTGTGCCTTTAAGCTCTCAGCTGCCGCCATGCTTTCCTGCATGCTGTTTTTCTGCAGTGTATCAGCATTGCTGTTTGCATTGTTTTTCGCCTGATCCACGATCTTCTTCGCTTTCGCGATTGCTTCATCGTGTGCGGCGCTCGCTCTCTGCTTTGCCTCCGCTATGATCTCCGCCGCCTGTGCCTGTGCATGTATCTCTGCTTCATAAGCGGCATTTTCGGCTTCTTCGATCAGTTTTATTGATTCCTTTGCCAAATTATATTAACCACCTTTCTGCGGTGAAGTGCAGATTTCGGTCTGCTTTGCTTGTTTCGCTTACTGATTATCATAACACAACTTTATAGCTTTTACAAGCAAAAACTGGTGCAATACATACTCGTGCGATTATTTTTCAGTATGCTCACACAATTTCATAGCAATATTATCTATTATGGTATATAATATTGCAAAAAACACAAGTGAAAGGATGCAGCCTTTGATGAAAAAAATCGCGAGCTTTACCGTTGACCACAACAAGCTTGACTGCGGTCTTTATATTTCCCGCCGAGATAACGGGATAGACACATGGGATATTCGCACCGTCAAGCCCAACACACCTCCCTACATGGAGCAGGCCGCCATGCATACCGTCGAACACCTTGGCGCAACTATTCTCCGCAACAGCTCTTATGCAGATAATATAGTATACTTCGGTCCCATGGGCTGTCGTACAGGCTTTTACCTTCTTACAAGGAATATGAGCGATGCCGAGGTTGTCGCTCTTGTAAAGGATACCTTTCTGAAAATCAGTATATGGGACGAGCCTATACCCGGTGCTTCGCTCCCCGAGGAATGCGGAAATTATCTCGAGCACGACCTTATCGGCGCTAAAATAATCGCTTCCGGTTACACCGATGTAATCAGTGCATGGACAGAAAACAACATTTTTTACCTGTGATTCATTGTTGATTTTCCTAAATAGCATTCATCTTTGTGAATTATATTTGCCGTAATTGGCAGAAAATTTCATCGAAGGGTTGAAATGGAGACAAAAGCTGATATAATAATCTCCAGAAGTTACAATTTTGTAACCTTCCATCTTCACAAAGAGAGGAGCTTATACAGCATGTTTAACCTCCTGAACGGAGCAGCCGCCGCGATCGGCTCGATGTTTTCAAGGAAGTCAATGCATGGGCTCAACAATTCAGACACTCCCCGACAAAGCTTTTTCACCTGGCTTTACCGCTTGTGCTGCCTTTACGGCATGCAGATCCAGCGCAAAGTCAACATGGTGATCAGAAAGACAAAGAAAATCCTCAGACCCTGCGGAAGATTTATTGCACGCGGGTTCGATTCTGCGGTGGTTCAGCCCGTGCATACCACCAAAAAAACCTTTGCTGAAATAAAAGAAGAATTTCAGACGGCTAAGCCCAGGCTTGATGCCGCCAAAAAAGACGGTGCCCTTTCTTTTGCAAAGGCACATATCGGAGCGGCAGCAGCCTCTGCCGTAAAGCACAGATCATTTCTCGCCAGCGCACTTAATATCATTCTTCCTGTTATCTGTGTTATCATACTCTGCACAACGATCAGTAATGTTTTCAGCAAAAATTATGCCCTTGCAGTGGAATGCGGCGGCGAAACAATAGGATACATAGCCGACGAAACCACCTTTACCGAAGCATCTCAGCTTGTCAGCTCAGAGCTTTTAAGCACAAGCGCCGAGATAGACAAAAGCCTTGAGCCTACCTACAGGCTTGCCGCTGTCGAGCCCAACAGAATGAAAAACTCCACCCAGCTTGCCGAAAGCATGCTTTACGGCAACGAGGATATCGAGGAGGCTTACGGTCTGTTTATTGACGGCGAGCTTGTCGGTGCGATTCGAAGCGAAGGCGATTTAAGCTTTATTCTTGACGAATTTACCGAAGGCTTTACAGACACATCAAAAAACGGCACCTTCAGCTTTATTCAGAATGTAGAAACAAAAAGCGGCCTGTTTGCCGCAAAGGACGTTGTAACGACAAGTGAGCTTCGCGATATCATACGAGGCACCAAAACTGTTGTTAAATCTCACACAGTAAAATCAAGCAATACCGTTTCAAAGCTGCTTTCGACCTATGGCATGACCGAAGAGCGCCTCTATGAGCTCAATCCCGGACTTGAGAAGACCGGACTTATTGCAGGCGAAACGATACAGGTCGAAACGAAAGAGCCTATGCTCGAGGTAAAATATGTTGTTGTACGCCAATATACGGTAAGTGTTAAGTTCAACTCGACCACCGTTAAGGATTCAACCAAATACACTACCTATAAGAAGCTCAAAACCGCAGGACAAAAAGGCACAAACAAGATAACCGAAGAGATAATTTACGTAGGCGGTGTTGAGCAGGCACGAAAGGTAATAAAGACAGAGGTGCTCAAGGCACCGGTCGATGAGGTCTATGTTGTCGGCACCAAGAAGCCGCCTTCATATTCGGGCGGTTCCTCAGGCGGTTCTTCCTCCTCCGGCGGCGGCAGAGTCCCTACAGGCATGTTCACATGGCCTGTTCCCGGTGTAAAGCATGTTTCATCCTATTACGGCATGCGTTGGGGTAAGCTGCACAAGGGTATCGACATTTCCACCAGCGGCATATACGGGCGAACTGTTGTTGCCGCCGCAAGCGGAAAGGTCACACGAGCCGGCTGGTTCTCAAGCTATGGATACTGCGTGGATATTCAGCACAGCAGCGGATATCTTACAAGATATGCACATCTGAGCAAGATAAGTGTCTCAAAGGGACAATATGTCTCTTCCGGTCAGGCTATAGGCAAGGTCGGAAACAGCGGCAACTCCACAGGTCCGCATCTTCATTTTGAGATCAGGCTCAACGGCAACACCAAAAACCCCATGAACTATTACAAATAACCTAAAGGTCGGCATTCTTCCATAGATGCCGACCTTATTTGCTGTTTATATGTAAACAATTTGTAAATCCGCCGTTAATAATATTCTAAAATCAAAATTATCCTTTTCATTTGTCTTCTTAAGTGCTATAATCACTTGTGGCAATTATATGCCTTTTATTGTTGCAGCTTATTTCATGTATTTATCTCTGATTAAAAAAACAGGAAATGTTTAACATATAAACAAAGAGCAAGAGGAGTGCGTTTCGCATTGGATAAATTCGTTATAAACGGCCCGACCACACTGCACGGCAGCATTACGGTCGGCGGCGCAAAAAATGCGGCAGTTGCTATTATTCCTGCAACTATTCTCGCGGGCGATGTATGCCGTATTGAAAACCTTCCCGATATCAGCGACGTAAATGTCCTGTCTGAGATTTTAAAGAGCCTTGGCGCAATCGTTTCAAGACCCGAGCCCTCAGTACTTGAGATCGACCCCAGACCGATCAACACACATATCGCCGATCATGATATGGTCAAAAAAATGCGCGCTTCCTATTATCTTTACGGCGCGCTTCTCGGACGCTACTGCAAGGCTCGCGTTCCGCTTCCCGGCGGATGCTATTTTGGAGTTCGCCCGATAGATCAGCATCTGAAGGGATTTGAGGCTCTCGGTGCCACATATACTGTTGACGAAGGCATGGTCGAGCTTCAGGCAGAAAAGCTTTCCGGAAGCAGAATATACCTTGACATCGTATCTGTCGGTGCAACCATCAATATTATGCTCGCTGCGGTAAGAGCCGAAGGTCTTACCATAATTGAAAATGCCGCAAGAGAGCCGCATATTGTTGACCTTGCAAACTTCCTCAACTCCATAGGTGCGGATATTCTCGGCGCAGGCACAGGCACTATCAAAATAAGAGGCGTAAAGGAGCTTGGAGGCTCTACCTACTATGTCATTCCCGACCAGATAGAGGCCGGAACATACATGGTTGCGGCTGCCGCTACAGGCGGTGACGTTACAATAGAAAATGTCACACCCAAGCATCTTGAAACTATTACCGCAAAGCTTATCGATATGGGCTGTAAGGTAGAGGAATACGATGACGCTGTACGAGTCATGAGGGACAAGCCTCTTTCTCGCTGTAATGTAAAAACCATGCCTCATCCCGGCTTTCCCACCGATATGCAGCCTCAGATAGGCGTTCTTATGGCTATTGCCGACGGAGTCAGCATTCTTACGGAGGGTGTATGGGACAACAGGTTCCAGTATGTTGACGAGCTTCGCAAGATGGGCGCTCAGGTAAGCGTTGACGGAAAGATCGCTATTTATGACGGCGTAAAAGCCCTGCACGGTGCTCCCGTTAATGCTACCGATCTTCGCGGCGGTGCTGCTATGGTAATTGCAGCTATGGCCGCAGAGGGAACCACCTCTATCGGTGATATTTATCATATCGAGCGCGGTTACGAGAATATGATCGACAAGCTCACCAAATGCGGCGCGGACATTACAAGACGCTCCTTCCCCGATTAAAATAAATTTAACCATCGTTTTTCGTATACTGAACCGCCGTGTATCGCAGATGATACACGGCGTTTTTTTGCGGTAATATTATTGAGCGAGCGATTCGATAAATTCAAGAAGCGGCTTTTTTCTTACAAGCTCACGATTTTCCCTGTACCATTTGTACGATTCCTTTAGACCCTCTTCCAAAGGCACGGTATCGCTCATCAGTCTTTTCATTTCGGAAACATCGAGCTTATATTCATAATCCAAAAACGGGAAATAGCTGCGAAGGTTTATTTCTTTTCCGACATATCTTATCTGAGGCGTTTTTCCGAGTGTACGATAACAAAGCATGACCCAGTCCTTTATACTTATCGTTTCTTCGTTCCCCACATTGAATATGCGCTGTGAAGGCTTTCTTTCAAGAAGTATCTCCATAAATCTGCACATATCCTCTATGTGAAAAAACTGCAGCTTCATCTTATCATTTTCGGGCATATAAAACGGCAGCCCTTTTTCCGCACATTCGAACACAAATGCCTCGCGGTACAAATTATTCATAGGCCCATACAGATATGGCGGACGTATTATATATGCATGCGGATATTTTTCTGTAACAGTTTTTTCCGCACTCAGCTTATTTGTCCCATACTCTCCCCAGTATTTGTTTTGTCCGCATTTCTGACTTTCTCTGAAGGGCCAAGGCAGTGTTTCGGGATATACGGCGCTTGAGCTTATAAATATGTACTGCTTTACTTCTCCCAGAGCCTCTGCGAGCTCTGATACGTCCGTTTCGTTATAGGATGCCACATCGAGCACTGCATCAAAATCATAATTTTTCAGAGTGTCGCCGAGTTTATGCCTGTCTGCTTCTATAAGCTTTACCCCATTTGACTGCGGTTTGGTGTTTCGGTTCAGCACATAAACCTCATGACCCTTTTTTACAAAGTATTCTGCTGTAAATCGGCTTGCGAAAACCGTGCCTCCCGTAACAAGAATGTTCATAAAGGCGTACTCCTTTTTTTACTTGATTCAAATTACACTCCTGTAGTCATCGCTTGCGTCCCGTCCGGCTGATACCTATTACAGCCGCCGCCAAAATAAGCACAGGAAATACAATTGACCATCCGTTTACATTTATTTTTGATACCAATATCGTGGTCGGTCCGTCTGCACCGCCGATAATCGACTGAGATGCATCTGTTGAGGCATTCAGCGTACAGCGATTGATAAGTCCGATAAGCTTACACACAATGTCAAGCAACGCGACCAAAGCTATAACACCAAAGATTATCCTTCGATTCTTTCTTCTGTTTTCCTGCTGTTTTTCAAATTGTTCGTTCAACAGCTCAAGCTTTTTGGCAATAGTATCTATCGCATCCTCACTCTTAGCCTCAACACTGTCCGCAGACAACAGCACATTGACCTCTGTATCCAGCGCCTCCGCTATTTTGAGAAGCATTCCCGCATCGGGCACAGATAATCCCTTTTCCCATTTTGAGACCGTCTGTCTGACTACATCGAGCTTTTCCGCCAGCTCCTCCTGAGAATAGCCTTTCGCATTCCGTAACAGTTTTATATTCTCATTAAGCATGATATACCTCCTTTTTTCAGTATTTTACATGTAAGCGGCCGTTGCATTCAAGCAACCGATATTAACATCGCTTCATAAATCAAAAAAAGGCAGCAAAAGCTGCCGTTTTTTGATTTACTGAATAGAACAATCGATATAATGCTCGAGCTCTTCATCTTCCTTGCGCTTCTTTTCGAGCATGAGAACCGCGGTGGTAATCGATGCTACGATCGCTGCAATTGCAGTGATAACTCCAAGAATAACCCATGGATTTGTCTTTTTCATAATTGACTGCACCTCCAAAATTCTGTATCTCTTTATCTCTCAAGGGGCTTTTTGCCCTTCGTCTTTTCTACTTTTCTATGATAATAGCTTTGACCGTTCTTGTCAATTCCATCCGTACGATTTTTACATAACTTTTACGTTTTGTTGTGTTCTGATTCATTGTTTTTGGAGAAATCAGCCAAAACACTGCCAAATAGCAAAAAAGCAGAGCCGATGCTCTGCTTTTAAAATCAAAAGGTTCATTAGGAAGCCTTATTTGCCTTGCGAACAATAGCGGACTTCTTTCTTGCAGCGGTATTCTTATGAAGAATTCCCTTTGCAACAGCCTGATCGATCTTCTTAATTGCAAGGCGGACTGCCTCATCAGTATTCTCATGATTCTCGATTGCAGCATCAGCCTTTTTGATAGTGGTCTTGAGGTTGGATCTTATAGCCTTATTGCGAAGATTCTTTGTCTCGTTGACCTTAACTCTCTTCTTGGCAGACTTAATGTTGGGCATTTACGGTACACCTCCTTGCTTTCTTACAGTCACGTGCAGATATTGTAGCACTATTCAAACAAAAAAGCAACTATTTTTTTTGTTGTGGGTATTTTTTGTCTTTGCTTTCGTCATTTGTGATATTTTGAACCGTTATTTATGCAAAATGCACGATATATCTGCTCACACAGCATTACTCTGGCAAGCTGGTGCGGAAATGTCATAGCTGACATGGACAGCTTTACTTTCGCCCTCTCTTTGACCTCGTCCGACAACCCGAACGATCCGCCGATTACAAAACACATGCTTTTTCCTGACATGGCAGATCTTTCCGCAAGCGCCGCCAGCTGCTCTGAGGAATGTATCTTTCCCTCTATGCACATGGCGATAATCTCACATCCGGCAGGGCACTTTGAGAGGATATTCTTCCCCTCTGCCTTAAGACCTGCTTCGATCTGCGCCTGTGAAGGGTTATCGGGCAGTCTGTGCTCATCGATTTCTATTACGGAAAACCTGCAGTATGCCGAAAGACGCTTTGAATACTCGGCACATGCATCTCGCCAGTACTGCTCCTTAAGCTTTCCTATGCATATTATTCTTACATCCTGCATCAAAACACCACCATATCGCCGCCATCGGGGCTCAGAGCGGAAAGCACATAATCATAATTCTGCTTCATGCCCGCACCTGTAAGCGCATTGAATGAGGTTTCATAGGCAAGAGCCGCGGTATTGTTTTCTCCGCTTATATGTCCGAGATAAAAGCGCGTGGAGCCTTTTCTTATAAGCTCTGCAAGCTCTGAGGCGCATGCAGGATTTGACAAATGGCCCCTCTCGGAAAGTATCCTCTGCTTTGTAAGCGGCGGATACGGACCATACCTGAGCATTTTTTCATCATGATTTGATTCAATTATAACTGCGTCACAGCCGCTGATGGCATTGCGTACCGTATCGGAAACATATCCCATATCGGTTGCCACCGCAATTTTTCTGCCGTCGGCAGTTTCGATAGTATAGCCGCAGCTTTCTGCCGCGTCATGAGATGTACGAAATGAGCGCACACGCATGTCTGTAAGCTCTGCAGAACCGTTTATTACATGGTATTCCACTCCGTTAAGGTGGCCGTTTTGCGCCATTGCACGAAGAGTTCCTTCCGTTGCGTAAACAGGTATTTTGTACTTGCCCGAAAACACACGCACTCCGCTTACATGGTCGATATGCTCGTGCGTTATGAAAATCGCCTCTATGCTCTCCGGTGATACATCACGCTGCGAAAGAGCTTCGCACAGCTTCTTTGCGCTTACCCCTGCGTCTATCATTATGTATCTTCCCGAGCAGCCTACCAAGGTACTGTTTCCTTTGCTTGACGAAAAAAGGGAGCTTATGCGAGCCAAAAGATTACTCCTTTCGGTTGTTTTGTCATACGCCGAAGAAATCTATCGGCTTGTCTTTAGCCCACAGCTTCAGGGCATTGTAGTGGAGCATATATTTATATGAAGAGCGTACTCGTTCACTCTTGAGATCAATATATGTCTCACCGCCGACCGAGAACGACAGGTGGGTGCGGTTTGTGGCTCTGAGCTTTTCAATATCATCAAAAAGCCACACTTCATCGACCTCGTCGCCGTGGAGCTCGAAGCGATCGGAATACATATAGAAAGTTCCCTTTCCTGCGGTCGCCTTTTCATGAGCCTTCTCAGACTCGATTATTATCTCGTCTTCATCTGTAAAGATAGGAGTTTTTCCTGTAAGGTCGTATTCGCCCTCTTCTATGCAGCGGATAATTTCTTTCCTCTGCCAGTCATCCCAATCGGTAATGGTCTCAAAAATGACACCCTCACCCTCAAAAAAGCCGTATTTATTGTATGTTACGCTGTAGCCGCATTCCTCACAGGAAAACACATCGCCCTCTCCGTGCATACGGCACATGGTACCGCAGCTCGGGCATCTGTAAAGAGAGGTTTCAAGTCCCTGTGCAAGATCCTTTCCCTTGTAAGCATACATCTTTTCTCTCTGGGTTGCGTATGCGTCCACCATAAGGTTTTCGCAGATGCATTCGTGAAGCTCGTCACGGCTCATCGCCGCTACTTCCTCCGCGGTCAGCACCTTTCTGAGAACGCACCATTCTCTTCCCTTACGCATATTTTTAGCGGAAATCGGCTTCATAAGAAAGCTGCCTTCTATTCCGTAAAGATAAACCGGCAGACCAAGCTGCTTTACAAGCTTTGCGGTCGCAGGCGCTATGTAGCCGGTCCTTCCCGTATAGGAACAGCCTCCCTCGGGGAATATTCCTATACTGCCGCCTTCCTTTTTGCACTGCAGTATTTCCTTTATTGCTTTTAAATCAAGCTGAGCACGGGATATTGCAATCGGTCCGCAAGCCCAGTTGATAAGCTTTCCTACCTTCCACTTAAGTATATGATCGCTTGCAACAAACTGGCAGACACCCGGGACAGATGCCGCAAGACCTACCGTATCATAATCGTTGTTGTGATTTGCAAGAACCACATACTGCTTGAATTTCGGCGTGCCCTTCGGCTTTATCGTCTTTCTCCAGCCGCACTTGCAGAATATAAAAAATCTGGCGAGCGGCTTTACCGCTCCGAAAACTATTTTATGTCTCAGAAGATTATAGCTTTTTTTCTTTCTTGCCATCGCCTTCACCTCATATTGTATATTATACCCACCTATCTTATCATATTTTTTTATTCTTGACAACAAATAATATCGCTTTTTAACTTTTTATCATAATACACTGTTTTTTGACAAGGTATAATAACTGTTTGTTTTTAAATTGGCTGTTCCTGTTAACATAAGCAAAAGAGTTTTTAACATTCACAACCCCCATGGTTACGCAATTTTAGAATTTCGACATAACGGTGCTATGCGAGTTTTTCACGTTTTCCACCGAGTTTTTAACATTTATTATGTCAACATATTTTTCATGTTTAAAACTACAGATTGTATTTGAATAAGAAATCAAAACACGTCAATAATCCTCTTGAATGCATCGATTTATTTTCTTTTAATTTTCAGCCGTTATGGCAGAAAGGTGATTGCTGTGATCCGTTCTGTAAGCCGCTTTGCTGTGGAGATAAACAAGCCCGACAGTCCCTATTTTGAGCGCGTCATCTGCTTTGTACGGCCTCAGTATGCCGAAAACGGAAGCATAGATCTTCACCGTGCCGCAATGGAATGCATCAATGAGCTTAACGACGGTATCGAGTGTTCTGAAGAAGTTAAGGAAGTTGAGGAGTCTGTCAGCAATCCGTTTTTGGAAAAAATCATGGGACTTCCGAAATGGGTTCTTATGGCAGGTGCCGCTGCCGCAGGCTCTGTTCTGAGTATATTGGGCGTTTTGCTCATAATTTAACTTCGACCGACGTATATATCAGATGAAACGGAGGTCTGATATATGCAAAACTTAGCTTCTTACAAACGAATTTCTTTCAGCGAAAAAACACGTACTGTTCTTGTATGTGCATCCGGCATTGCCATCTGCTTCATTCTTTCGCTGTTTCTCCATTTTGCCTACAGGCTCAGCGGAAAAAGCATCATTGTCGCGGTGTTTGCTTCTGTAAACGAAAGCGTATGGGAGCATGTGAAAATACTTGTCATCCCGTATCTTCTCTTTGGCATTGCGGAATATTATATCCTCAGGCCGCATATCAAAAGACTTATAGTCGCACGGTGCGCCGGAACACTTACCATTATGCTCTCTACGATCTGCTTTTTCTTTATATATAGCGGCGTATGGGGCAGCAATGTTCTGTGGATAGATATCGTATCCGCATTTCTGTGGATAGTCTGCGGAGAGCTTATCGGCATAAGAATAATAAATTCCGATCGAAACGTCAGCGATATTTTCCCGATTTCTGCCGCTTTGCTGTGTCTAATCATCGTTATGCTGCTGTGCTTTTCAGTAAGCCCTCCCAAAATCGGACTGTTTCAGGATCCTCTCACTCAGCTTTACGGACTCGAAACAAGACCGTAAGTAATTACAAAAATAAACGCCTTTTTATCTATTTATTTGTCTCTGCACCTAAAATTTGTTTCTTTGTATTGACTGTTAACACTGTAATGAGTTAAACTATGCCAGAAAACAAACAAACGAAAGGTTGCAGTTACTCATGGCTATTGTAAAAGGCTTTAACGGTATGCGCTTCTCAGAAGCCGCAGGCTCCCTCGAATCCCTCACCTGCCCTCCCTATGACATCATAAGCGAGGAGCAGCGTCTTGCTTACCTTGAGACAAATAAGAACAATGTTATCCGTCTTGAGCTTCCAAAGGGCGACGACCCCTATGCTCAGGCAGGCGAAGTTCTTAAGACCTGGCTTGCTGACGGTACTCTTATCCGTGAAGGCAAGGATTCTGTTTATATCTACGAAGAGGAATTCAAGGTCAAGGACACTGTCATGTCTATCAAGGGCATGATCGCCGCTGTCAAGCTCGAAGAGTTTGATAAGGGCATCGTTCTTCCTCACGAGGAGACCCTTTCAAAGGCAAAGACCGACCGACTCAATCTTATGAAGGCCACCGGCTGCAACTTCTCTCAGATATATTCCCTCTATATGGACGAAGAGGGCAAGACCAAGGCTAAGATCGATGAATGCTCCGACTGCACACCCGATCTTGAGCTCACCGACGAGGCAGGCGTTACCCACCGTATGTGGATAATTTCCAACCCCTCAATGGTTGAAAAATTCTGCGCCGATTTCGCCGACAGAAAGCTTTACATCGCTGACGGTCATCATCGTTATGAGACCGGCATAAACTACCGCAATTACTGCCGTGAGAACGGCACTCCCGAGGGTGCTGACAGCGACTACATCATGATGATGCTCGTTGATATGGAAAATGACGGTCTCGTTGTTTTCCCCACTCATCGTCTGGTTCGTGACCTTGAGAGCTTTGACAAGGAAGCTATGCTCGAAAAGGCAAAGGAAAACTTCAATATAACTCACGAAAACGGCGTTGACAATATCGAAAGCAAGCTTGACGCTTATTATAAAGAAGGCAAGAAGGCCTATGCACTTTACTGCGGCGGCGACGAATGGGATCTGCTGGTGCTTCGCGATATCGCTGTTATGGAGAATGTTCTCCCCGACTGCTCCGATGCACTCAGAGGCCTTGACGTAAGCGTTCTCCATTCGCTCGTTCTCGAAAACTGCCTCGGAATCGACAAGGAAAACATGGCTGCTCAGATCAACCTCACCTACACCAGAGTGTTTGATGAGGCTATCGAGGGCGTAAAGAGCGGAAAGTTCCAGTGCTCCTTCATTCTCAACCCCACCAGAGTCGAAGAGATTCGCGATGTTGCAGCGGCAGGCGAAAAGATGCCTCAGAAGTCCACTTACTTCTATCCGAAGCTCATCACCGGTATGGTAATGAACCGTTTCGGTGAATAATCGGAAAAATTTTGAACACCTCACAGCAGTGCGATTTTTCTGCTGTAAACACAAGTTTTCGATTTTCCTGTGTATAAAACCGCTCTGCCGCATGGTTGAGCGGTTTTATAATGCATTTTATATATTTTCCATTTTTTGTGTTGAAAGTAAAAAAATTGTAGGTTTACTATAGATTTAATGGTTTATATGGTGTAGAATACTCTGCGTGGCGTATACTACTTGTGTTACTTGTGCCAACGCCGAGCTGTTTACCTATTTGGAGAAAGGATAGGAGTTCATGAAAGAATATTTAAAGGACGTTTCCGAGGTTCTCAGCGAACAGGAAACAAGCACCGAAGGTCTCAGCAGCAGCACAGCTTCAGCCCGTCTTAGTCAGTACGGACTGAATAAGCTTGCCGAGGCTAAAAAAACAAGCCTTATCATGAGATTCATCAAATCTCTTGCAGACCCCATGATCCTGGTTCTTCTTGCAGCCGCTGCGATCTCTGCGGTCACTGAGATCTTAGAGGGCGGCTTCCCCACCGATGCTGTTATCATACTCATCGTTGTTATCATCAACTCTGTTCTCAGTGTTGTGCAGGAATCAAAGGCAGAAGCTGCCATCGAGGCTCTTTCCGAAATGACTGCGGCTCAATCGAAGGTCATACGCGACGGAAAGTCCTTAATAATTCCTGCTGCCGAGCTTGTACCCGGCGATATAGTTATTCTCGATGCAGGCGATGCCGTTCCTGCCGACGGTCGTATCATTGAATGTGCGAGCATGAAGGCAGAGGAAGCAGCTCTTACGGGTGAATCCGTTCCTGTTGACAAAAAGATTGATGCCATATCCGCAGGCGAAAACGGTGACGTTTCTCTCGGCGACAGAAAAAATATGGTTTACACCGGCAGCACCATCGTTTACGGTCACGGCAAAATGATCGTCACCGGCACAGGCATGAACACCGAAATGGGTAAGATCGCTTCTGCGATAGCTACCGCACAGGAGGGTCAGACTCCTCTTCAGCGCAAGCTTTCCGAGCTCAGCCGCCTTCTCACCTTCCTTGTACTCGGAATATGCGTTGTCCTCTTTGTATTCAACCTCATAAGAGGCTCCATTGTCGGCGAGCTTAACGGCAGCGTTATTCTCGATACCTTTATGGTCGCAATTTCTCTTGCAGTTGCAGCTATCCCCGAAGGTCTTGCTGCTGTTGTTACCATCGTTCTTTCCATGGGCGTTACAAAGATGTCTGCAAGAAATGCGGTCATCCGCAAGCTCACTGCGGTCGAAACCCTCGGCTGTACTCAGATAATCTGCTCTGATAAGACAGGTACTCTGACAATGAACAAGATGACTGTCGTGGAGGATTCTTCCGATGACAGCAGACTTCTTGCAAAGGCTATGTGCCTTTGCTGTGATGCAGTCCTCAATGAGGAGACCGGCAATTCCGATATCGGTGACCCCACCGAGTGCGCTCTTGTAAACTTCGCATACGGAATGGATATGCCTAAGCCCGCTCTCGAGGCCGAAGCACCCAGAATCGGAGAGGCTCCCTTCGATTCCATGCGTAAGATGATGACCACCGTCCACAACGAAAACGATAAGATAGTTCAGTACACCAAGGGTGCTACCGACGTTATTCTCAGCCGCTGCACCTCTTACCTCGAAAATGGCAAGGCAGTACCTATGACAGACGAAAAGAAGTCTGCCATAGTCAATGAAAACAAATCAATGGCAGACAGAGCACTTCGTGTTCTCTGCGCCGCTGTCAGATATTGGGACGCCGTTCCCGAAAGCTACGAGGATACCTTCCTCGAAAAAGAGCTTTGCTATGTAGGTCTTGTCGGCATGATCGACCCGGTTCGCCCCGAGGTCATAGACGCTGTCAATGAATGCCGCAATGCTCATATCCGCCCCATTATGATAACCGGTGACCATATCGACACCGCTGCCGCTATCGCCAACACTCTCGGCATTCTCGACGGCGGCAAGAAGGCTATCACAGGTGCCGATCTTGACAACATCAGCGATGAGCAGCTTGAAAACGACATCGAGCTCTATTCCGTTTACGCACGTGTTCAGCCTGAGCACAAGACAAGAATAGTCAATGCATGGCGTTCGAAGGGCATGATAACCGCCATGACAGGCGATGGTGTAAATGACGCACCCTCCATCAAAAGCGCCGACATCGGCGTCGGCATGGGTATCACAGGCACCGACGTTACAAAGAACGTTGCCGACATGGTGCTCGCCGACGACAACTTTGCAACTATCGTAACCGCTGTCGAGGAAGGCCGCAGAATTTACGACAATATTCGTAAAACCATTCAGTTCCTCCTCTCCTCAAACCTTTCCGAGGTCATTGCAATATTTGTTGCTACACTTTGCGGCTTTGTTGTTCTGAAGCCGCCTCATCTCCTCTGGATCAACCTTATCACCGATACCTTCCCCGCTCTGGCTCTCGGTACGGAAAAGGCTGAAAAGAATATAATGAACCGCGCTCCGCGCGATTCAAAGGAAGGCGTTTTTGCCGGAGGAATGCTTCTTGATATCATCCTCCACGGCGCAATCGTTGCAGGCATAACCCTCATCGCTTATTTCATCGGCCACAATATAGGCAAGGATGTTATCAATGCTGAGGGCGATCACGGCATAACCATGGCATTCCTCGCTCTTTCCATGACCGAAGTCTTCCATTCCTTCAACATGCGCTCGAGAAGACAGTCCGTTTTTACAATTAAAACACACAACCTGCTTCTCTGGGGCACTATGGCACTTTCCTTCATTCTGACTACAGCGGTCGTATTTATTCCTTTCCTGAGAAATGCATTTGACTTTGCTCCCATCGGAATTACCGAATATGCTATCGCTCTCGCTCTTGCGATTACCATTATCCCCATTGTTGAAACAATCAAGTTTATTCAGCGCAAGGCCGGTCACGGAAACGACTAAAATATACTCTATATCCCGGTGGCTTCACTCCACCGGGATATAGTCTTTCTTTACACTCTGATGCACAGATAATCAGCACATTTCATAAATGCATCATTTGACTTTATTTTTGAAATATGCTAATATATCATACAGTTAAACGGTTAATTATTAGTCGGCTAATTTCGACGGGAGGTGATGATTTATTCATGAAAAACCGTGATATTTTCGGCAAGCTCACACAGATCCAGCTTCTTACGCGCCTTGTCACCCGGCAGGTGGCTTTTCCTCTTTACCCCGGTCAGTATCCCGTAATGGAAGCGGTATACGATCATAACGGCTGTACGCAAAAGGAACTTGCAGATATGCTGATGGTCACTCCCGCATCTGTTGCTGTTTCTGCCAAGCGGCTTGAAAAATCCGGGTTTATCACCCGTAAGACCGATGATTGCAACGCGCGCTGCAACAGACTTTCAATAACCGAACAGGGTATTGATGCGCTGAAGCAGTGCCGTATTGTTCTTGACATGGTCGATGAACGCGCCATTGAGGGTTTTTCAGAGGATGATCTTAAATGCTTTGCGTCTTATCTTGACCGAATTATATTTAACCTTGAAAAAAATGCAGATCGAAGCGACCCTTGCGTTATCGCTGCCCTTGCAGGCGAAATCGCAGACAACGACAGAAAATCGGCAGAAAAACAGGAGGTAGATGCAGTCGATGCTTAGATATGTCGGAAAATACAAAATGAATGCCATCATAACACCTATCCTTATGTTAGGCGAGGTCGGAATGGAAATTCTTATACCGTTTATTATTTCACTTATTGTTGATAACGGTATAAACAACGGAATAAATGCAGCCAAGGGTGATCTTACTCCCCTCTTCACCGACAAGGGCGATCAGATAGGCTATGTCGCCATGATGGGCGGTCTTATGATCCTCTGTGCCCTGTTCTCCCTTTTCTGCGGCGCAATGGCAGGCAGGAATGCGGCAGTTGCAGGTGCAGGCTTTGCAAAGAATCTTCGTCAGGCACTTTTTTATAAGGTGCAGGATTTTTCCTTTGCAAACACAGACCACTTCTCGACCGCTTCGCTTGTCACAAGGCTTACCACCGATGTAACAAACACTCAGAACGTTTTTGCCATGCTTCTGAGAATGGCTATAAGAGCTCCCTTTATGATGATAGGCGGTCTTATTATGGCCACAAGGCTCAGCGGAAGTCTTTCAACTGTTTTTGCGGTCATTATGCCTCTTATGGTCGCAGTTCTCGGTGTTCTTATGGTTCTTGCTTATCCCCGTTTCAAGGCAATGCTTGAGCGTGTGGACAATATGAATGCAACCGTTCAGGAAAACCTGATAGCAATGCGTGTTGTCAAGGCTTTTGTACGAGGCGAATACGAGGACGACAAGTTCCGCAGGTCTGCCGATGATCTGCGAAATATGCAGATAAAGGCTGAAAAGCTTCTCGTTTACGGAATGCCCATAATGTCCTTGTGCATGTATGCATGCATTATATTTGTTCTTCTCTTCGGCGGCTCTATGGTAATAAACGGTTCTATCGAGAGCGGTGTTGAGCCTTATCTCATCGACAGCACCATGACCAGCGGCCAGCTTATCAGCTTTATTTCCTATATCACCCAGATACTCATGAGCCTTCTCATGCTTGGTATGATACTTATTAACATCGTGCTTTCACGTGCATCGATCACACGAATCAACGAGGTCCTCGGCGAAGAGCTTGATATTTCCGATAATCCGTCCGATATCAAGGTTGAAAACGGCAGTATTGACTTTGATATGGTCGATTTCAGTTATTCAAAGAACCCCGACAACCTCACTCTTGAAAACATCGATCTGCACATAAACTCCGGCGAAACGATCGGCATCATAGGCGGCACAGGCTCTGCAAAGAGCACCCTTGTTCAGCTTATCCCCAGGCTTTATGATGTGGCAGACGGCTCGGTAAAGGTCGGCGGAGTGGATGTTCGTGATTATTCGCTCAACGAGCTTAGAAACAATGTCGCAATGGTTTTGCAGAAGAATGTTCTTTTCTCAGGCACTATTGCAGAAAATCTTCGTTGGGGAAACGAGAACGCAACAGACCAGCAGCTTATCGAGGCTTGCAAAACAGCCTGTGCTCATGATTTTATCGAAAGCTTCCCCGACGGCTACAACACTGAGCTCGGTCAGGGCGGTGTGAATGTATCGGGCGGACAGAAGCAGCGGCTTTGCATCGCACGCGCACTGCTTAAAAAGCCTAAGATCATAATCATGGACGACAGCACAAGCGCTGTTGATACCGCTACTGACGCTTCTATCCGCGAAGCTCTGAGAAGCGAGCTTTCAGATACTACAACAATAATAATCGCTCAGAGGATATCTTCCGTTTCCGATGCCGACAGAATAATCGTCATGGACAACGGCAGGATAAATGCGATCGGCACTCACGATGAGCTTCTCGAAAGCAACGAAATTTACCGTGAGGTTTATGAATCTCAGCAGAAAGGAGAGCAGGACTAATGGCAGGACCTAAAATGGGCGGCGCAGGCAAAAAAGCCATGGCAGCCGTATCAAAGCCCAAAAATGCAGGAAAAACTCTTTCCCGTGTGCTTTCCTATATGTTCAAATACAAGGTCAGCATGATAGTGATACTTGTTTTTGTTGTCCTTATCTCTCTTTTTGAGGTAATCGCAACCTACCTTCTAAAGCCCCTTATCGACAGCATTTCCACTGCCGTAACCGAAAACGGCACCCTTATCCCTTCGGCAGACAGATTCAACGAGCTTATTGGCACAACGACAACCATCGCTGTTATTTATATCTGCGCTGTGCTTTTCAATGTTATTGCCAGCAGGCTGATGCTCAATGTTTCCACACGCACACTGCTTAGGATAAGAACCGAAATGTTTTCAAACATGCAGAAGCTGCCCGTCAAGTTCTTCGATACACGCACACACGGTGAGCTTATGAGCCGCTACACAAACGATATCGATGCTCTTCGCGATTTTATGAGCAACACTATCACAAACTTTATAAGCTCATTGCTTACCGTTGTCTCTGTATTTGTTATGATGTGCATACTCAGCTGGGAGCTTACAATACTTGTCGTTCTTATGCTCTTTTTGATCCTCTATATCGTCGGCACCATCGGAAAAAAGAGCGGCAAATATTTTATGGAGCAGCAGAAAAACATTGGAAAGGTAAACGGTCATATCGAAGAAATGATCGAAGGCCAGAAGGTTGTCAAGGTTTTCTGCCACGAAGATAAGGTAAAGGAAGAGTTTGATGCTCTCAATGCAGACCTCGCCGCAGCATCCACCAAGGCTCACACCTTTGCAAATATTCTCCACCCCATAATGGGCAACCTTTCCCATGCTCATTATGCGATAACCGCTCTGGTCGGCGCTGTTATCGCCATTCTTACCGGCTCTATCACACTCGGCACACTTGCCTCCTTCCTCACCTTCACGCGAAATTTCTCACGTCCTATTACAATGATGAGCCAGCAGATAAACGCCATTCTTATGGCTCTTGCAGGTGCTGAGCGAATTTTTGAGGTCATAGATGCCGAGCCTGAAATCGATGACGGCTATGTTACTTTGGTAAATGCCTCTATAGATGCAGACGGAAATATAACCGAAAGCGAGAGTCGTACCGGTGTATGGGCATGGAAGCACCCTCACAGCGACGGCAGCATCACCTACACTCTCCTCAAGGGCGAGGTCGAATTTGAGGATGTTGTATTCGGCTATGAAGAAAATAAGACCGTTCTCAACGGTATTTCACTTTATGCAAACGAAGGCGAGAAGATCGCATTTGTCGGCTCCACCGGTGCAGGAAAAACAACAATAACCAATCTTATCAACCGCTTTTACGATGTGCCCGACGGCAAAATACGCTATGACGGCATCAATATCAACAAAATAAAGAAGGATGATCTGAGGCGTTCCCTTGCTATGGTGCTTCAGGATACCCATCTTTTTACAGGCACCGTTATGGACAATATTCGCTACGGCAAGCTTGACGCAACCGATGAAGAATGCATTGCCGCCGCAAAGATAGCAAATGCTCATTGGTTTATACAGCATCTGCCCGAAGGCTATAACACCATGCTCACCGCGGACGGAGCAAATCTTTCTCAGGGACAGCGCCAGCTTATCGCTATAGCACGTGCCGCAGTTGCCGATCCTCCTGTTCTTATTCTCGACGAAGCTACAAGCTCGATCGATACCAGAACAGAAAGGCTTATCGAAAAAGGTATGGATAAGCTTATGGAAGGCAGAACAGTCTTTGTAATAGCTCACAGACTCTCAACCGTTCGCAATTCCGATGCTATTATGGTTCTTGAAAAGGGCGAGATCATCGAACGCGGCAGCCATGACGCACTTATCGCCCAGAAGGGCAAATATTATCAGCTTTATACAGGTATGTTTGAGCTGAGCTGATTTCTCAAAGCAAGTTTAATGCCCTCCAAAAGCTTGTTGCTTTTGGAGGGCATTGTATTTTTCAATTTATAATTTTAGTTTAAGAGCATTTCTGCTCATCACAGTCTTTTTTATGATTTTACGTTAAATCTGTTGTCGCACATAGGACAATTTATATATCTCTCGCCCTTGCCTTTTTTAACCCTCATATACTTTTTGCACGAGGGACATTTTACATATTTATGCGTTTTTCTGTCTCTAAGCTTGAGAAAAGGAAGTCTTATAAACTGTGCGACAGGGTTCCACAATTTTAAAAACGTGGCGTTTTCTTTTCTTCTTTGCACCAGATTTTTGGAAAGTGTTCTCCACACCATGACCACAAGCAGTGCGACCATCAGGATATAAAACACAAGCCAGGGCAGGAAGATAGTTACAATAAAAAACACAAAATAAAGTACAAAAAAGAATATGTTGAGCTGATCAAAGCCGTTGCGCCCGTAAAAAAATCTTTGAATAGCGTTCATTCAATATAACTCCTTTCAGCAAAAGGGCCTTCCGAAGCCGTAGCAGCATCCGCTGTTCATTGCATAGCAGCACAGCTGAGAGAGGCAGGCCGAGCAGCAAACGTTATTGCAGTATGCATTGGGCAGGCCGAAGGATTGGCTCTGCTGAGTGTAAACATGGCCTCCCCGTTCGATTATCGCCTGAATCCTGCGATATTCCTGATTGTTCGGATCCATATTCACAGCGGTCTGGGCGTGGTTTCTTGCCGTTATCGTATTGCCTGCTCCGTAATTGGCAATGGCGCTGTAATAGTACCATTCAGCATTTCTCTCGGTTATTTCGGAGAGCACATGAAGTGCCTGTGCATACTGGCTTGCGCGAAGATATGCGCGGACCGAGTCCATTTCGGTAAAGCTTCTCTGAGATGTGTTCTGCCGTTCATATCCGAAACCGCCAAAACCGCCGAAGCCGTCAAACGGATTATATCCGCCGTAAGGATTGTAGCCGCCGTAGCCGCGGGACGAATTGCCGTAATCCGATGTACCCGATGATGTATCGCCGTTTTTCAGCCTGTCGTAAGCTGCGTTTATTTCACTCATCTTTGCAGCGGCGTTTTTATCTCCCGGATTTAAATCGGGATGATATTTTTTTGCCAGCTTGCGGTATGCTTTGGTAATTTCCTCTTCACTGGCTCCCGGGGATACCCCCAGTACCTTGTATGGATCGCTCACCTGTGCTCCTCCTTTCTCTTCGCCTGCTCCCATCGTGTCCAAACTCCGGAATATATTATATTTTCAAGCAGGTCCTTATTTTTTACGATATTTAATTTTTTAAAAGCCTGCGAGCATTCACCCATAAGTAAGGTCAGCGTTGGTTCAAAATCGGAGGCTGTTGACTGTATCATGGGGTTGTATTTTTTCTTTTTTATATCCTTTTTAAAATCTATGCAGGCATCGAGTATATATATATACCTGCCAAGAGCCATACCGAAGGCTCGAAGCTCGCTTTCATTTTCGTCCACCTTCCACACAAACAGCTCACCCATAAGCTCACCGAAAACAGACGACGGAATATCGGGATTTACTATTCCCGCCCTTTCTGTTTCAGAAAGCTTTTTGAGACAGGCTTTTATTGCCGCGCTTTGTCTCGGGTACTGCTTTTCTGCCTTTTTCTTCTTCCTTTTGATGACTCCTGCAAAGGTCAGTGAGGGAAGGCTTTTATCATCCGACCAGTTATCAAGCAGATTGTAATATGCAAGCAGCACATTCATTGCTGCTGCGTAAGAGGATGCTTCGCTTTCGCTTATACTGCATTTTTTAAATGGATGTGCAGGACATCTAATCTCTCTTTTCTCTCTTGAAAGTGAGTATACCCCCTCAAGCAGCAGTGAAAGAAAGGTCATATCATAGGTCAGTGTCAGTCTGCAAAGCTGTCCGTATCCGTCGCCTATAGCCTTGCAGACTGCACAGTAGCATTCTCTGTAATCTGTTTTTTGCTCCTGCGAAAGTATGCAGGAATTTGCAACAACATAGCCGAACAAGCAGCACACCCCCATAAGGTGTATTTTACTATAAATTCAGCCTGTTGGCAATAGTTATTCGGTACGCAGAGCCTCAACGGGATCCTTCTTTGCCGCAACACGCGAAGGAATAAGGCCTGCTATTACGGTAAGGAGCATGCTTATTACAATAAGTCCTATACCGCCCGAAAGAGGAAGCTGTGCAACCTCTCCTATGCTTGCAAGAGAAGCGATGATGATATTGATGGGAATACACAGCAGCAGTGTAGCCAATATGCCTATCGCACCTGCCACAAATCCCACGATAAGTGTTTCTGCGTTGAACACACGGGAAATATCCTTTTTCGATGCACCCATTGCACGGAGAACACCTATTTCCTTCGTTCTTTCAAGCACGGAAATATAAGTGATGACACCTATCATAATGGAGGAAACGATAAGAGAAATTGATACAAACGCGATAAGAACATAAGAAATGGTATCTATAATTGTGCTCATGCCCGAGATCATGATGCCGATATAGTCGGTGTATATCAGCCTGTCTGCGTCTGCAACGCTGTTATTGTATTCATCTATGATATCGATAAGTGCTTCCTTCGATTTGAAATCGGTCGGGTAAATATAGATGGAGGAAGGTTTATCAAGATCACTTACGCCGAACAGAAGCATGTTGTCATCGTAGGTGTTCTTTCTGACCGCTGCATTCATATACTGAGTGTACAGTGCGATCTCCTCCTCTGTGAGAGTGGATAGATCAACACCGCCCATCATCGAAGGATCTGCGCCTGCATAGCCGCCCATATTTCCTGCTGCGGTGCCGAAAGCACCGATATCCGTACCGCTCATCATTGCGGCACTCATATCCGCTCCGCTTACGATCGGATAGCCTGCTCCCATATCAGCGTAGCCGCTCATATTAGGAAGCTGAGTAGTCTCTGTCTTTTCAATCTCAAAGGGAAGTCCTGTGAAAACATCGGTGTCGGACTGTGCGACCTGCTGTTTTACTATTTCGCTGTTGTTGACAGCATTTACAACATATTCGGTAAGCTCATGGGTATATCCGATAGCTCCGTTTATCGAGGTCGATACTGCCTCATCCGAGGGTATCACAATACCAACGACCTTGATGTCTATCGCATTGTCCACCAGCTTCTTTACAAACAAAACATCCTCTGAGCGGTCTTCCCATATTCCGTCGCCGTTTTCATCGGTGTAGTAATCTGTGTTGACAACAAGCTTATAGGTAAGCCCCAGCACATCTTCATAGGACATCTTTACATCCGATGAAGAAAGCTCTTCGCCGCTCGCTGCTCTTGCCATAAGATTGTCGAGCTCGGAAATATCCTTGATGCCGAGAGTGTAGAGTGCCATTTCGTTTATGATTCCACCCTCACTCGCCACAAGGATGACCTCATCGTAGGCTTCGGGCCAGCGTCCTGCAACCACATCATACTGTGATTCAAGGAGATCCTGATTTTCTATCAACTCATCCCATGTCTTCATCATTTCAGACATGTTTCCGAACGAAGACATTGCACCCATAGTAGAACTCATATTTGTACCGTAGACACGATCCATAATATCTGTGGGATTAAGCTGAAGAGCACCGTTTGCCGTATCTGATGAATATATGTGCAGATCGGTTTCATATTTGTATCTTACAGCGTTTGCGTAGCTGTCGACCTCGTTGCTTTCGTCCTCAATGTAAACCTTGAAATCCTCAAGATTATTTATTTTTACCTGCTGGGTAAAGGTGTTTACCATCTCAAGCAGTGAGCCGTTTGCATATATATATCCTTCCTCATGCTCCTCTGCTTCTTCTCTCTGTCCGACCATTGATGTAAGCATGTTTGTCATGTCAACGACCTCTGCATCGATCTGTATCGGATAGGTGGAAAGGGTATCCTCCTGAACCTTGTTGATATACAGCTGGAAGCCGTTTGAAACGGACATTATAAGCGCTATGCCGATTATGCCGATACTGCCTGCAAAGGCGGTCATAAGAGTTCTCGCCTTTTTTGTCATAAGGTTGTTAAGACTCAGTGAAAGCGCGGTAAAGAAATTCATTCCGACCTTCTTTTTCTTATTCTTGCTCTTTTCCTCCGCCTTAGCTTCCGCTTTCACCTCTTCCTCGCCGCTGTACGGATCGGAGTCGGAAATGATCTGTCCGTCAATAAGTCTTATTATTCTTGTAGAATACTGCTCAGCAAGCTCCGGGTTATGGGTTACCATTATTACAAGCTTATCTTCCGCAATTTCCTTCAGCAGCTCCATGACCTGTACGCTCGTCTCGGAATCGAGCGCGCCTGTAGGCTCGTCGGCAAGCAGAATGTCGGGATTGTTTATAAGCGCACGCGCTATGGCAACACGCTGCATCTGACCGCCCGAAAGCTGATTTGGTTTTTTCTTTATCTGGTCACCGAGACCTACCTTTTTAAGCACCTCGACAGCGCGGCGGCGGCGTTCCGACTTCGATATGCCCGATATGGTCAGCGCCAGCTCTACGTTTGCCAGAACGCTCTGATGAGCTATAAGATTGTAGCTTTGGAAGACAAAGCCTATGGAGTGATTTCTGTAGGAATCCCAGTCCTTGTCCTTAAACTTTTTTGTTGATTTGCCGTTGATCTGAAGATCGCCGGAGTTGTAACGGTCCAAGCCTCCGATGATGTTAAGCATTGTAGTTTTTCCGCATCCCGAGTGACCGAGGATCGATACAAACTCGTTTGCTCGAAATTCTACGCTTACACCCTTCAATGCTTCGACCTTTTGATCCCCAATTTTGTAGGTTTTTACAATTTCGGTCAGTTTTAACATTTTCCTTTTCCTTTCTTTATTCCACTTTTTTATCACATAAGCTCCGATTCTGCCGCAATTGCATTTTTAAGCAGTCCCAGAAGGTCTGCAAGCTGTTTTGCGTTTTCCTCTCCCATGTGCGATATTATGCTGTTTATCGTTTTCATTGCTTCTTCTGTTATTTTGCGGAAATATTCCCTGCCCTTTTCTGTCAGCTCAATATACACGGCGCGTCTGTCTCCGGGGTCTGAACATCTTGCTATCAGCTCACGGCTCACCATACGGTCAACACACTGAGTTACTGCCGGCCGTGTTATGCACAGCTCACGGCTTATCAAGCTCGGCTGTATCCTTGCCCGTCCGGTTTCTTTTTCCTCCGTAATCAGCAAATGGAATATCATCAGTTCGTTGTGCTTTCCCTTGTCCCTGATAAGTACATTTGCATTTTTGATTATTGCCGACACACCGTTAAGCAGACTTTCCGCCAGCGGCGTCTGACTCATTTGCATCACCCAACTTCATTAATCACATTAACATTTAATATACTTAACTTTTGTCCAAAGTCAATACCCTTTTCAACATCTTGTTAAAATATTCACACAAGCATGACAATGAAATGCAATATGTTTATTTCATATAAATTATATCCATTTATTTTATATAAAATAACAACACCGCAGAAAATATCTGCGGTGCTAAGTATTTAGTTTATTACGCTTTTGCAGTCTTGCGGATAAACAGTATGCCAAGGCACTTAGGTCCGCAATGGCAGGAGATGGTAACACCTGCACGGGTGACATTTATCTCATCGAACTTCTGATATTCATTGATTTTCGCCTTTATCTGCTCGATCTCCTCATCGGTATAGCCGCCTGAATGGGTGATAAATATGCGCTTGGTCTCTATATCGGTCACGCCCTTGAGCTTATCCTCGACATAAGAGAGTATGCTGGGCATTCTCTTTCCTCTGTACTTTTTGCCGACGCCCATGGTTCCGCCTTTTACCTCAATGCAGGGACGAAGCTTTAAAAGGTTTGCTCCCAGTGCCGCAACGCCTGAGCAGCGGCCGCCCTTCCACAGATAGTGCAGTGTATCAAGAACAAAGCTTGCATCGACTCTCGGAACGAGATTCTCAAGATGCTCTGCTATTTCCTTTGCGCTCTTTCCCTCTGCGATCATATCAGCAGCCTCCAAAACCTGCAGGCCTACACCTGTTGAAAGGTTTGCGGAGTCTACGCAGTATACATTTTCAAGCTCCTCTGCAGCAAGTCTTATGGAAGAATAGCCTGCGGACATGCTTGAGCTTACCGCAAAAGCTATAACGCTGTAGCCCTGACTTGTCCACTTTTCGAAAAGCTCCTTATATTCCTGCGGAGATGCTGCTGCGGTTTTTGCAAGATCACCTGTTTTTTCGTGATATGCAAAGCAATCCTCGGGGGTAACCGTTACAGTATCAAGCAACATTTCATTGCCGAGGCTTACCGCATGGGGACGGATCTCAATATCATATTTCTCAATAAGCTCGGGAGAGAGATCCACTATACTGTCAGCTATAAGTTTGATTTTTTCAGCCATTTTCTTTGCATTCCTTTCAGAATTATAAATTACTGTAATATATCACTTAAATAGAGCGAAACCGCAAATATTGAAAACAACAAAAAAGGCAGTGATATCATGATCCTTTTGCTGTTAGAAAGCTTTTTTGCAGCACCGTCAAAGCACGATGCGCCTGATGCAAGAGAGCACGCAAGAGATACGGCTATATATCTGAAATCCATTGAACAGCCGTTGGGGTAGCGGATATTGAACCAGACAAAAAACATTACGGAAACAACGCTTATCGCTGTAAGAATGACTGCATTTTCATTCTTTTTGTATATTGCATACACCGCAGAAAATATGCAGAACAGGATAATAATTAAATTGAGCAGCAGAAGTGTTATTGCCGCCCATTTTGGGAAATCAAAGGTATATTCACCAAAAACCGAGCATTTCAGCGTGTACAGAGGTATATTGTAATCGTCCTCAGGCATACAATATGGATTTTTAAATATCTGCGATAACGGAATATCCGCAAAGCGCTCGAAAAAGCTTCTGTCACCGCAGTAAAGGGCATGGTCTTTTCCTATCGGCATTACATACCCTATGGGCTGATCGAATTTAATAAGATTACGTATCGGATACCACATTCCGAGAGGAATGCTCACAGCGCCAAAGCACAATTCATTTATTAAAACGCTTTTCCTCGTTCGGTTTTTCGATGGTGATGCAAGGCGAAGGATAAAGATTGCGGCTATAACAGGCGCCGTCGTCACCGCAGAAAGCTTTGTCATCATGGCAAGACCTAAGAACAAAGCCATAAGAAACGCATTCTTCATGCTCTGATCGATATTGAATCTGAGCAGGTACAAAACCGCACATACAGACAGCAGCAGACAGAGAATATCATTGTTTATGCTGCCCGAAAATATTATAAGGGATGGGTGCAGCATAAAAACCGCGAAAAACAGCAGCTTTGAATTTTTTCTTATCTTTAGCAGATCGAGTATTTTAAGGAATACACAGCCGCACATAAGCGAATAATATGCGGTGAGAGGCTGAAGAGTCTCAAAAACCTGCTCTGTTGTATTTATTGTCTTAGAAATAAAATTCCCTGCCAGAGCAGATAAATACGGATGCAGAGGCGGATGATAGAAAAGTCCCGTATTGGTTTCGGGAAGCCTCTTCGTCTTCATAATGGTATATATATAGCCTGCGTGTCCCTGTGTCTCAAAGACAAAAACATCGTGCTGACGTTCATTCCACGAGGTGGAAATAATATACACCACATAAACGGCTATTGCAAGCAGATATACCGCCGCTGTTATATGCACCGTTTTCAGTCTGTTTTTTATTTTCAGGAAAATACAGCAACAAATACTCGCCGCAAAGGGCAAAAGAGCGCATACTGCGGCGGCTGTTTCCGATATGGTCAATGCACTCAATGACAGCGCATACACCATAACAAGCGCCGCAAACAGCCATAAAGGCTCAAGCATCGATAAAACAGAAAAATATATGGATTTTTTATCCGCTTTCATGTGCGTTTACCTCCACGATGAAAACATGATAAAACATAACTCTAAATCTAGTATACACTATTAGATATGAAAATGCAATTAAATTTGATTAAGGTTTGGAGATGTATTTATATGCTTCCCGTTATTATTCTCTCGGACAAGCCGCAATCCGAACTGATTTCAAGGATCGCCTCTGCAATAGAGCGAAACCTTCAGGGGGGCTTTGTTCTTCGTGAGCATACGGGACGAAGCGAGCTTGTGCTGGAGCGAGGGATTCTGGTGATAAAGGATCTTAAGTCGCCCTTCAGAAGGGCGAGATTCGGCAGCGGTGTGGTTTCGGTCATCGAATCCTCCTGCCGCAGTGCGGTGCGTTTTGCGGGAAAATACAATCTTTCTGCCCTGTGCTGCGGAATGAGCCCGAGAGATACGCTTATTGCAGAAAGCATTGCAGACGGCAGAGACCTGCTTTGCCTGCAGAGGGCAGTTCCCACCGTCCTCGGGGAACGTGAGCCCTGCCAGCTTGTCGCGCTGACTGACAGCGCGTGCGACATATCGTCATTACTGCTGACCGCAGGGGTACTGCTTGCAGCCGGCATCGGTGATGATAAAGAAATAATGATTTAGGCACCTCACAGCTCAACGCCCATTTCCTTTGCACATCTTTTAAGGACAACAGATGCCGCGCCGCCTGCCACCTTGTTTCCTCCTCCGCCGTGCTCTACTATCACAACAAAGGCAAGGGGGAAATCTTCTCTTTGCGAAAAGCCCGCAAACCATGCGTGCGGCTTTGTGCCGTCTATCTCTGCCGTTCCTGATTTTGCACACAACTCCATGCCTTCGAAACGACCCTCGCCATATTCATTTATAACATTGTTTCTCATCATTTCGGATAATGTATCGGCTGTTTTTTTGCTCATATATCTACCTCCCGATTTTCTGTAATCGGTCGGTATTTTTATTCCGACAGCAGATCTTACCGATTTCACAAGATTCGGATATTCCGCCTTTCCCCCGTTTGCAACAGCTCCGACAAACGTAAGGAAAGCCGCAGGATTTACAAGATCATTCCCCTGCCCTATGGCACTCCATGCTATATCTCCCGTATTGCTCATCGAAACACTGCCCTTTGCGGTTGATATTCCGCTTACGGTAACAGCATTTGTTGTAAGCTTAAATTTTTCGGCGTATTTTTTTATCCCTTTTTCTCCTAAAATCTGCCCAAGCTCAGCATAGGCGCAGTTGCAGGAGCAGGATAGTGCTTCGCCGAAGGTCAGCCTGCCGTGAGCTGTCGGGCATGTTACCAGAGTGCCCTCATAGGGCACCGAGCCTGTACAGTTGTATGTGTATTCATCGTGATCAAATCCGCCCTCAAGCAATGCCGCCGCAGTGACAAGCTTGAAAACCGATCCGGGTATATAGGTCGCAAAGGTGAATCTGTTTACAAAAACCCCCTCGTATTTGTCGCTGTCAAATGCCGTAGGAGGATTTTCAGGGTCAAAGGTCGGCGCGCTTACCATACATAGCACATCGCCTGTTTTATAGTTATATACCGCAATAACACCGCTTTTTCCGTTCAGTGCCTCATAGGCGGCCGCATTGACATCTGCATCGATCGTCATCACAAGGGTCGAGCCCTCTGCGTCAAGAGAGTACACACCGTTGAGCCTGTTGTAGCCTGTAAGAATATCCGCAAAGGCAGTCTGAGCACCTGATGCAATGTTGCCCTTGCTGTCTCCGACGGCGTGGAGTGTTGCCATTCTTATTGCCTGACTTGCGTTGTAATGCGATTTCCCTTCCTCATCATTTTCAAGCAGCACAACACCCGAGACATCGGTAACGGTACCTCTTGTGAGATTTGCATTGCTGTAAATGTGTTTGTTCACGGGGAACGCTATCCATTTACCGCTGTCGGCGCAGAATCTTCCTGTGTATATACACAGTCCGATAACAAGGAAACCCGCGACAAAAAGCACGACCACAGAGCGCATTCCTATTTTCTTCATTTGCGCTCACCTGCCTTTTTTATAACCTTTTTCGACGGTTTTTCATCCTCGATGCTTACCTTGAATTTACGCGGTGCAGCATTGGCAAAGCTCGCATTCTTTCTTGTGTCTGCCGCCTTGACAAAGGCGAGCAGTCCCCATGAGCAGATAAGTGAGGTTCCGCCGTTTGAAACAAACGGGAAGGTAACTCCTGTAAGCGGAAGGATATCCACCGACCCGAGGACATTGAGCATTGTCTGAAATGCCAGCACTGTCATTGCCGCACAGGCCGCTATTACATAAAAGCTCGAACGGCCTCTCGATGCAGAACGAACTGTAAACACAGCCAGCGCACCTATGCCCGACACGGCAAGCAAGGCAATAATAAGTCCCCATTCTTCGCAAAGAATACCAAAAACAAGGTCTGTATCCGCCGCAACGACAGAGGAAAGCCATCCGTTGCCCACACCTACGCCCAGCAGACCTCCGCTCGCCGCAGCGCTCATGGTCCTTGTCTGCTGAAAGCCTGCGCCGTGAGGATCTGCCCAGACATGACCCCACGAAGCAAAGCGCGAGGCGATGTAAGGAGTAAATTTAAACGCAAGTATGGCGGCAAGACCCACCGCCGCACAGATAAGCGCAAGAGCGGTGAGATCACCCGATCTCATGTATGCTATGACAAGGAACGCCGCAAAAAATATCGCCGCTGTTCCGAAATCACCGAGAAGAGCAAGCATTCCTATGCAGAAAGCAGAGTAGCCTATAAATAAATACAGGTTCTTTTTCGTCATAAGCTTATCGAGCGTGGCAGTGCCTGCGTAGATAAACGCGACCTTTACGATTTCGGAAGGCTGAATTGATAATGAACCGATATATATCCAGTTTCTCGCTCCGTTGAGCACCGTGCCGAACGCAAGGTTTGCTATCAGAAGAACAACCGACAAAACCATCAGCGGCAGCTGAATGGTCGTTGCTCTTTTGAGATCGCGAAGATACCATCCGAGTATCAAAAACACCGCAAGCCCCGCAATGAAGCAGAACAGCTGTTTATAAAGCTCTTCGGGAGAAACGGCTGCCGAAACGGAAAAACCAATGGTAGTGAGAAATATTGCGAGAAGCTCCACCTCGATGCCTGTCCGTCCGAGCATTTTCATAATGATATAATACGCAAGGGTTATTCCTATCAATACTGTAAAGCAGACAATCACACTTGAGGCATCGACCCCTGCCGCGGCCATCTGCACAGCAGTAAAAAGCTGAAATGCCGCCAGCAGCGCCACCGTCTGTCTGGGACGCAGACGCTTTTTTACCTCTTTGTTGCCTCTTTCCGCCCTCTTTTCCTTTGGATCTTTAACCGCAAATGTACCGCGCACGCCGCCTATCGTTACTGTTGAGCCGTTTACAAGCTTTGCGCTTTCCTTTACTTTTTTGCCGTCTACGGTCAGCGGTGCGCGTTCGTTTAAGTTGTGTATGCTCCAGGAGCCGTCATCTTCTCTGATAAGCGTTGCATGAGTGCGCGATACTGTGGGAAAATCCACCACGATATCGCTTCCCTTTGCGCGGCCGATTATGTTTTCCCAGTGGCTGACAGGACAATCGCCCACCCTTTTAAAGCGGAGATTTGCCCATACCTCCGGGTTCTCTCTGCCTCGGAGCATAGAAAGAACACAGCGCCACACGATTACAAACGCAAGCACCGGCAGGATAAGCCTTGTAAAAAAGGCGAGGCCGTTTGCGCTGAAAAACAGGTTTTTCGCCGTTTCTGCGATGGTTTCCCAGAAAGCTGAGCCTATCGTCACGCTGTGTTCACTCCTTTATTCTGTTTATCTTAGACTATCAGTCTATCTTTGTTTTTCCCTCTGTGATTTCAGCAACAGCCTTTTCAAGCCAATCGCCCTCGAAAAGCTCAATTGAGCCTGCATCTGTAGCTGCTGCAAGCTTTGAATCGATAGGCAGCTTGCCGAGGATATTCAAAGAATGCCTTTCTGCTATTTCATCGATATGACTTTCACCGAATACGGATATCTTCTTTTTGCAGTCGGGGCATTCGATATAGCTGTAGTTTTCAACAAGGCCGAGCACGGGAATATTCATAAGCTCTGCCATTTTTACAGCCTTCTCGACTATCATGGAAACCAACTCCTGAGGAGAGGTAACGATAACTATTCCGTCAACGGGAAGGGACTGAAATACGGTCAGCGCTACATCGCCTGTTCCGGGAGGCATATCGACAAAAAGATAGTCAACATCCTTCCATATAACATCAGTCCAGAATTGCTTTACCACTCCGCCTATAACAGGGCCTCTCCATACAACGGGATCGCTCTCGTTTTCGAGCAGAAGATTGAGGCTCATCACCTCGATGCCTGTTTTTGTGGAAGCAGGAATTATTCCGTTTTCATCGCCCAGAGCACGCTCGTGGATACCAAATGCGGCAGGTATCGAAGGACCTGTTATGTCCGCATCGAGAATGCCTACCTTATAACCCATTCTTCGGAGAGATACCGCAAGCAGAGAGGTTACGAGAGATTTTCCTACTCCGCCTTTGCCGCTGACTACTCCTATGACCTTTTTGATCTTTGATAACTCGTGGGGCTTTTCAAGAAAGTCCGCAGGATTGCTCTGTCTTGAACCGCAGTTCGCGGTGCATGTGGAGCAATCGTGTGTGCATTCGTTCATTTTTATTCTTTCCTTTCTTTATTGACACCTTACAGCTTGATTATTCAGGTGTGTGCTTACTCAGATATACAAAGCTTTTCTTTGCGAAAACCATTATAGACCATTATTAAGCAAAACGCAATGTTTTATAAAACACCTTGCCATAATGCCTGCCAAAGGGTATAATACTTTTCAGAATGGAGGTCAAAATCATGAATTTCAGACAATTTAAGAGTGGAACAGATATCCGCGCAGTTGCAAGTGAGGGTGTTCCCGGCGAACCGATCGCACTTACAGATGAGGTATGCGAGGCTGTAACCAACGGTTTTATACTGTGGCTTTGCGAAAAAACAGGCAAAAAAGCCTGCGAGCTTAAAATGGCGGTCGGCCACGACAGCAGGATATCTGCCGACAGGATCAGTGCGGCTGTTATACGCACCATGAAAAGTGCAGGCGTCAGCGTGCTTGACAGCGGTCTTTCCTCTACACCTGCAATGTTTATGATAACTCTCGATCATTCTCTCGACGGTTCTGTACAGATAACCGCAAGCCATCACCCCTTCAACCGAAACGGTCTGAAATTCTTTACTCCGGACGGCGGACTTGATTCCCCCGATCTTGACAGGATAATTGAATTTTGCGAAAACGGCACTGCCGTGCCGTGCGGCGAAAACGGAAATGTTGTTCAGATAGACTACATGACCGAATATTCCGCTTTTCTGCGCAAGCTTATATGCGAAAGAGTTAACGCCGAAAATTTCGACAAGCCTCTTGAGGGCTACCGCATCGCGGTTGACGCAGGCAACGGTGCAGGCGGTTTTTATGCCGAAAAGGTGCTCGCTCCTCTCGGCGCCGACATCTCCGCAAGCAGATATTTAGAGCCTGACGGAATGTTCCCAAACCATATCCCGAACCCCGAAAATGCAGATGCTATGCGCTCTGTGCGCGAAGCAACTCTTGAGGGCAAGTGCGATATCGGCGTTATTTTTGATACCGATGTGGATAGAGCAGGCGCTGTTGACAGCGAGGGCGAGGAAATAAACCGCAACAGACTTATAGCCCTTGCAGGTGCTATCGCTCTTGAGGGCAACGAGGGCGGTACAATCGTGACCGACTCGACTACCTCTCTCGGATTAAAGAGATTTATCGAAAACACCCTTGGCGGCAAGCATTATCGTTACCGCAGAGGCTACAGAAACGTAATAGGCAAGGCCATAGAGCTCAATGCCGACGGCATAAACTGTCCGCTGGCTATAGAGACAAGCGGTCATGCAGCGCTGCGTGAAAACCATTTTCTTGATGACGGCGCTTATCTTGTGACCCTCATCATAATCAAGCTTGTACAGCTTCGCTCCGAAGGCAAAACACTCAACTCCCTTATTGCCGATATGACCGTTCCGGCTGAAGAGGCAGAGATAAGAATAAAGATCACCGAGCCCGATTTCAAGGCTGTCGGCACAAGGATTCTCGAAAATCTTGAAAAGGCATGCGGCGAGCATGACGGCTGGTCGATCGCAGACGATAATCACGAGGGTATCAGGGTGTATATCGGCGAAAGCTGGTTTCTTGTTCGTCTCAGTGTTCACGACCCCATCCTTCCCGTAAATCTTGAAGCGGATAAGGCGGGCGGCTGCAAGGAACTGGCAGAAGCTCTGCTGTCTCTGCTTGAAAAAGAACAGGGAATTGATATAAATCCTCTTATTTCTTTTATAAACAAGTAAATTTTTCCTCAAAACTATGGAAATCGTGAAACAGCTGTGCTATACTGTAATATGCTAAAGTTTATATTCTTGCAGAAATGCTCTTTTCGAAAGGGGTACGGAATATGAAAAGAAATCTGTTTTGCATAATCATGGCATTTGTGCTGCTTGCGGCTGCGGTTGTTCCTTCCGCTCTTCCCGTAAAAGCACTGCAAAGCAATGAGACCGATGCAGGTACTCTCAGTGTCGGCACTGTCACACTCTCAGACAGTGATGCTCTGCGTGTTTTGTATTATATTTACGCAGATGAGATCAAGCTCACCGAAGCTACGAAGGACGCTTTTGCCGAGCAGCTTGCCGCCGCAGGCTATGCCCTGCCCGAACAGCTTGCAGGCAACGAAAGCTCCCTGCTTGATTTCCTCATTGTTTCCGATGAAAATTTTGCAGAAATGAGCTTTTCCGATATCCAGAGTGCAAGCGATATTTCTTACAGTGATCTCTCATACAGCGATCTTCCCTTTGATGAGATCTCTTACACAGTCTACTCAAATCAAGGCACTCTCAACGCTTCCCTTTCTGCCGCTTTTTCCGATTATGTTTTCAATGCTCCTTCTGCACTGCGTATAGATTCTCTCTTTGATACCGGCAGTGATATTGAGTTTTCAAGCGACGGAACTATAGGTACATATACCGTTTCGGCAGGTGCCGCTTATGTTGATGTGCCCATAAACGGAGGAGTTATTCCCGTATATATGGTGAACGGACTGAAATATATTTATTCCTTCAGTTCCTACGAATATACAGGCACCCATTATTCTCTTGTAAGCGGTTCTGACAGCACCACATCAGCCGATAAGCTTGTTTCCGCTACAGAAACCACTACAGAGGCAACCACTACGACCACTACGACAACAACTACCACCACTACAACGACCACTACAACAACTACTACAACGACTACCACAGAGGCAACTACCACCACTACAACCACTACAACCACTACCGCGGCAGCTCCTTCCGATGAGCTTGTTTTCTACTCCTCCCCCATCAAGGGTTTTGTAGATACAAAGGTCAAGCCTCTGAGACTTCGTACAGGCCCGGGATTTGACCACAGCATAATTCTTGTAATGCCCAGACACACTGCCGTTACCATTTATGCTAAGGCAGGCGATTGGTATCTTATTAAGGACCCGCTCGGCAATGAGGGCTACAGCTACACAGGCTATATCACCTTCGGCACTCCCAAGAACTGATTTATTAAGCTCCCCGAATCATTCGGGGAGCTTGTTTTTGCCTTGACTGATTTGTCCTTAGATGTTATATTTAATTTATCTTATTCCGGGAGCTGATTATATTGCCCGATACCAAAAAGCTTTCGCTTGTTATCCCCTGCTTTAACGAGGAGGGAAACATAGGCAGACTCTTTGATGAGATCGTGCAGATCATGACCTATGAAAGCATCGAATTTGAGGTCGTTTTTATCAATGACGGTTCAAGTGACCGCACGATAGATGTTATGCGAAGTATTGCCGAGACAACGCCTTATTGCGTTAAGGTCATAGATTTTTCCCGCAACTTCGGAAAGGAAGCAGGTATGTACGCAGGCCTCTCCCACGCATCGGGCGAATATACCGTCATTGTTGACGGAGATATGCAGCAGTCACCTCAAACTGTTATCAGCATGCTGAGATTTCTTGAGGAAAACCCCGAATACGACTGCGTTGCCGCTGTTCAGAAAAAAAGGCACGAGGGCTGTCTTATCTCCTTCTACAAAAGATGCTTCTATGCCATCATAAACAAGGCCGCATCAGTTCGCTTCGAATCGGATGCAAGCGATTTCCGTATAATGCGCCGCCCTGTTGTTGATGCCATTCTTTCCATGTGTGAATATTTCCGCTTCTCAAAGGGTATTTTCTCATACGTCGGCTTTAACACACACTATATGCCCTATGAAGCGCGTCCCAGAGGCGCCGGAAAAAGCAAATATAATTTTTTCAAGCTTCTTCGCTACGCCTTTGACGGCATAAACAGCTTTTCAACCATGCCCCTTAAATTTGCAACCGTCGCAGGTGTCATTTCGGCAATTGCCGCATTTATATATCTTATCGTTGTCATTATTCAAAAGCTGACTGTCGGCATAGATGTTCCCGGCTATGCAACTATCGTGGTGCTTATTCTGCTCCTCGGCGGTCTGCAGCTGCTGAGCATAGGCATAATCGGCGATTATGTCGGAAAAAACTATGTTGAAACAAAAAAGCGCCCTGTTTATATAGTACGCAGTATTATAGAAAGCGAAAAAGCCAAGGAAGAAAAATAAGCAAAAGCCCCAAAGTACTGCTTCAGACAAGGACCTTTCAATCTAAACCTTTTGACAAACGGCATAATCTTAAGCAGATTATGCCGTTTTCTTTCACTGCATTTTCAGATTTAATATTGATAATTTAATGATGTTATGATATCACTTATAATAAACTTAAGTGTACTCTGAAAGGATAAACCATATATGAAAAAATTTTCATCAATGCTTTTAATTGTAATAACATTTCAGCTCTTGCTCCCAATTTTCACAATATCGGGCAGTAATTCTTTTACTGTCACATCTTATGAGGAAACGGATTATTCAAGCGTTGATTTAAATACATTGGAAGAAATCAAAAATAATCCAAGCGCATTGGCTCAGGTTTGTAATGTAGATATCCTGAGCTATGACAGCAATGAGAGCAATAAAATTTCAGAACAGTTGGAACTGATAAAAATATGTCCTAATGTAGAATTCATATATATTTGTGCAAACGGTTTGAATCTTGATAAATCCTTCTTTAATAATTTATCTTCCTCCAAAGATATTACTATATCAATTCAATGGGGAAATATCAACCTTGAAGGAATTCATAATTCAAAAATTAAAACATTGTATTTATCAGAAACTACAGTATATAATTTTTCAAATATAATCAATTTAACCGATTTATATGAGCTTCATTTAGATGCGGTCGACGGGTTTGAGATAGCTGATTTTGATAAAATGGAGAATTTGGAAAATCTTTTTCTGAAAGGTCAAAGAATCAAAAATTACGAACAGTTTTTTTCTAAGATAAAAAAAATTAAAATTCTGAGTTTGAACTGCTGCAATTTGCAGAATTCTGACACCGTATTTATGGATAAACTGCAAAGCTTAGAAGAGCTTGATTTGTATGGCACGTATGTTCAGGATATTTCCTTTTTAAAAAATTTGCCTAACTTGAAAGGAATAGACCTTCCTCTGAATGTTGATAATTTAGATGTATTATATGAATTGAAAAATCTGCAGAGAGTTAACTTTGAGGCTGTTACAGAAACAAAAGCAGATGATTCCCTGATAGAATATTTTGATAATAACAACATAGAATACCCCTTAAATTATGACAGAGAAATATCAGCAAAGCTTCATCGAATAATATCAGATTTTGACTTTTCTGCCGATACTTCCACAGAAGAAAAAATTGAAAAAGTTACCGAATATGTATTGAAAAACATGAAATGTAATGAAGATGAACGATGGGAAATATTTGAAAGAGAAAATTACGTTGGTAAAACGACTCTTGATTTAGCACTTCAATACGGATATGGAGTTTGCCATGATTATTCCATATTAGAATATACATTGTTAACAATGGCAGGTGTAGAATCTTATTATATAGAAGGATATGCGCTTTTATCTGAAGATGATTGCCCGCTTCCGCATGCCTGGAATATAGTAAAAGTAAATGGCAGCTGGTATGGAATAGATACATTATGGTTAGATGATGATAATAATGACCCGACTTCTCCTGAATATAAAAATTACATGTGGAGAAAATATTATTTAAAAAGCACAAAAGCAGAAGATCCGAACGATTGGCCGCAATATGCCGATGAAGAAGAATACATTGATAAACACTTTGCTTTAGAGCACAGAACTTTTAACGATCCGCAAGATACATTAAAACATATAAAAGCACCTGATATAACAGAAACCACTGCACCTGCAGATAATCTGCAGGACACAGGAATAAAAAGAATATATCCGATATTTATTCTGATAATTATTTTAATAATGTTTATTGCGGCATTTGCAATTATCAGAAAAAGCAAAAAACACAATAATATATAACAACAAAAAAATCACTCTGTCTTAGAGTGATTTTTTTGTTATGAATAAAATGAGATTTTTATTTGCTTAAATCATAACCCTGCCAATCGATATTCTCGCTGTCAAACAAGGCACCGTACTGCAGAACGGCGTATTTGTCGAGCCATTCGTTTTCTTCGTCGCCGACCTCAAGAAGCCTGCCGTCTGCGGTATAGTAGACGCAGCCGTTCATTGCAGGAATATCCTCTCTCATATCAAGCAGAAATCTGTCGTACTCCGTAAGCGGAAGCTCTGCCTCCTGAAGCAGTATGCTCGACAGATAATTTACCGAGGTAAGGCCCATGTCCTTCGGCTCGATGCTATCGTAATTTGACCATATTATAAACGGAGTTCTGTGTCGGCTGAGATGTTGCTGTGCAGTCCAGTTTTCCTTTTCGCCCATGAGTTCTTCGTAAAACGCATCCTCAAGCAGCGGCTGATGATCGCCGAAAACGAGCAGGATAACAGGTCTGTCGCACTGCGACAGCTCCTCTATCAGACCCTTTAACGCCTCGTCAGACTGCTTTATAAGAGTCAGATATCTTTCAACATCATAGGTAGCATCAAAGCTTTCCACCCTGACCGTTTCTGTGCCTATATCACAGGTGTCAAAATATCCTCCGTGATTCTGGATAGTGATATTGAAAATCATCTGAGGAGTATTTTTATCGGTGGAATTGAAATATTCCATCATTCTTTTATAGCACTGCTCATCGTCAAGGAAGCCTCTGACGCTCTGCATGTCGCTGAAAAATTCCTTGTCGTAATAATTGTCAAACCCCATGAGCGGATAATTTTTGTCTCTTTTATAATTTATCGCCTGTGCCGGGTGCATGACGGTAATATCGTATGGCTTTTCATAGTTCTTAAGCGTGCTTGCAAGGGTCGGGATATCGCTGTCGATATACTGCATATACGCCACACTGGTGTACGGCAGAAGTATCTGAGAGCTTCTTGTAAGCAGCTCGAACTCTGTCAGACTTGTTCCTCCGCCAAGGCCGAAGGTAAGCAGCTCTCCGCTTACACACTCCTCCTTCAGAGAGTTGAAATAGGAAAGATATTCTTCGCTGGTTTCAAATTCTCCTATTGTTTGAAGATCGCACAGAGATTCGTTCATAACTACTATGACGTTCGGATAAATCTCTGTTTTCTGCTCTTTTTCATATTCCGCCAGTATAGCGGCTGCATTATCAGGGCTGTATTCGTCCGGAGCCTTTATCTTCATGGATTTTGCGTTTGAGATAAAGCTTACGATATAGCCGTATTTTTCAAAGTGGACACCGTTTGCACCCACCACATCAAGTGTCGGCGATGTAAAGCCATAGCATATTCCCAATGTTATCGCACCGATAACAAAAGCAGCTCCGGAGCATAAAAATTTCCGTCTTATGCTTTGCCTGGGATTCTTTGTGGGTGCCGCAATGACTGCCGCAATGTAAGCTATAAGAATGACCGCTGAGATTATTACGCAATTTGGCACGACTACATTATAGCCGTAAAGTACACTTCCTACCGTAGACGCGCATTCTATATCACCGAAGGTTATCGGAATTGTACGCCACAGCACGGTGTAATAATTTGCTGTGCATACAGCAAACACCGCTGCGGAAAGAATTATCGATGCGGCCTTTGTGCTTCTTAAAACGGAGATAAGAACTACATAGCCTGCCAGATAGTAGACAATATTGAAAAGCGCATACTCCGGCGCAACAGCAGTAAGAAAATTTATCCCCGATTCGATAATTTCGCTCATTATGTAGCACACTATGGGTGTCATAACGGAAAATACAGCAATCCACACAAAGGAATTGCTTTTTTTCTTTGCTGCTGTATCACGGTCTTTATCATAAATTATTTTTTCTTTTAATTTATTTTCCATTATATAATACCTCCATTTTTATTTTAATAAATTTTCCTTTTACGGTCAATGTTTCTTCGTATTTTTTAAATAATTTTAAACAACTTTCTTCATAATTTACTCTTTACGAATGAGCTCTTATCGGCTATTATTAAATAAAACGCCTTTGTTGGGAGCAAAACGAATGGATCAGCACATCAGAACCAAAATGCTTGTCGGTGAATCGGCAATGAATAAGATGAAAAATTCTCATGTCGCAGTCTTTGGGCTTGGCGGAGTGGGTTCATGGGTCGTTGAGGCTTTAGCTCGCGCCGGGATCGGGCAGCTCACCCTTGTTGACAATGACAGCGTCAGCATTACAAACATAAACCGACAGCTGCCTGCTCTTCACTCCACTGTTGGCAGACAGAAAACCGATGTTTTGCGTGAACGTGTGCTGGACATAAACCCCGACTGCGTCGTCCATTGCCGGGATGAGTTTTTCAGCGCGCAAACCTGCTCGGGCTGGTTTTTTTCGGGGTATGACTACATCATCGATGCTATTGACACAGTAAAGTCAAAGCTTTTGCTCATAGAGCTTACGAATGCAGTCGGCACTCCTATAATAAGCTGTATGGGTATGGGCAACAGGCTCGATCCTACAAAAATCACTGTTTCCGATATAAGCAAAACCTCTTATGACGGTCTCGCCAGAGTTATCCGTAAGGAGCTTAAAAAGCGCGGCATATCAAAGCTTAAGTGCGTATGGTCAACAGAAGAGGCTCTTGAACCCGAGGAGTGTGATGAGCCTCTCCCCGAAGGCTGCTCACGCAGAAGTCTCCCCGGAAGCATTTCATTTGTCCCCTCTGCCGCAGGCTTGGTCATTGCCGGCGAAGTTATACGCGATATATGTGGTATTTCCGCAAAAGCATAAAATTATTTTATCTTTGCTATTGACAATTTAAACCGCACATGCTATTATATTCAAGCATTAAACGCAACGGACACTTAGCTCAGCTGGTAGAGTCCCTGCTTGACGTGCAGGTTGTCAGCGGTTCGATTCCGTTAGTGTCCACCAAAAACACACCGAAAGCATCAGCTTTCGGGGTGTTTTCTTATTCCTGAAATTCGATTTTCTTTAAGCCCATCATGCCCTTGCCATGATAAATCAGGTAAAGGGGCTTGTTTCCCTTCTCAAAATTGGCATCAGCGGTGACTGCGCGCCATTGCTCTGACGGGGATATTATGAATTC
>JAZSNH010000032.1:0-9988 GCA_045536305.1 Acutalibacteraceae bacterium | reverse complement strand
CATAAAAATTCTCCTTCTTAAATTTTGCACTGCATAATCTGATATCTGTTATACATTCCTATCATCGATATGCTGTCTTCGGTTTGTGTCCCTGCGGATTCACAGATTATTGTGGGTGTCATTTCATATTTTACTATGCTTTCAATAAATATCTCCGGTCGGGGACCGAAAACTTCGTCTTCAAAGGTCAGATGTCTTACTTCTCCTCCCTTTGAATACTCGATCTTTGAAAAATGAATGTGCATGCTTTTAGTTCGATCGCTGCCGATCTCATTTGCAAGGCGATCATATACTCTTATATAGTCGCTGACCTCTGCAAGCGAACCTGCCGTGCGGCTGTTGAGATGGCCAAAATCAACACACGGTATAAAGCGATCATCAAGCTTACAGAATGCAATAACATCGTCGAGGTCGCCGAGCTGGTTTATTTTTCCCATTACCTCAGGGCAGATGTGAATATCACCGAGATCATTTTCATCGAGCACAGCCTGTGCATTTCTAAGAGTTTCACAGGCAACAGCTCTCGCCTCTTCACGGCTCATTTTTGAAAGTCCACCCGGGTGGACAATTATTCTGTTTCCTCCGAGTGCCTGTACCGCCTTTGCACTCTGACGAATATATTCAACGGAATTGCGGCGTTTTTCCTCCTCTGATGAGGCAAGAGATATAAAATATGGGGCATGGAGCGAAACGGTTATCCCTGCATTTTTTGCTGCAATTTTTATCTGCTCGGCTTTTTCGGCATTAAGCTTTACACCTCTTCCGCACTGGTATTCAAAGGCATTCAAGCCTTTTTCTCCAAGCCAGTCCATCAGGTTTTCCGTATTTTTTATTTTCTCTTTTTCTGCCATGCTGCATTTTCCGGCAGGTCCTATTTTAATCTGCATTCTTTCTCTCCGCTTTTCTTTTATACGATGCAATTACAGGCTTTTCCATCATTCGTTTAAATTTAAAGAACAATTTTTCCTCAAGCTCATACGGCACGGTAAGTACGGTATATGCACCGAGAAGATTGCCGCCAATAATATCGGTATAGATCTGATCACCGACAGCAACCGCTTCCTTCGGCCGCACTCCAATACGGCAGCAGGCTTCTTTAAATCCTTTTGCGAGCGGCTTAGCACCCTTTGCAACGAAATCGAGGCCGATTTTTTCCGCAAACGGTGCAACACGCTCTGCGCTGTTATTTGAAACTATTATAAGCTTTAATCCGTTGCTTTTCATTCTGTCTATCCACTCTGCAACCCCTTCTGCCGGAGTCGGATTATCGTGGGTAGTCATTGTATTATCTACATCAAGCAATATTGCCTTGCATCCCAATGATTCAAAAAAATCAAGCTCGAGATCTGTCATTTTATCTATCATCAGGCATGGTCTCAGAAGCGGCATTTTAATTCCTCACTTCATTTCAGGATATCATTATAACACTATTTTAAAATAAAAAAGCGAGCAGATTTATCTGCTCGCTTTTCTTACATTGTTTGTAGAAGTCAATTATTTATACTTGCGCTTGCGAGCGGCTTCGGACTTCTTCTTACGCTTGACAGAGGGCTTCTCGTAAGCTTCTCTCTTACGTACTTCCTGAATGATACCGCCACGTGCGCAGGATCTCTTGAAGCGGCGCAGAGCGCTTTCCAAAGACTCGTTATCTCTTACCTTGATTTCCGATGACATGATTGACTTTCCCTCCCCTCCGCCTTTTCAACACGGGGTGTTAAACTTAGGTCGGTGACTATTATAATCCATGTTCTATTGAAATGTCAATAGTTATTTGAGCAAACATTATTATTTTACTACAATGTTCACAATTTTGCCCGGAACATAGATCTCCTTGACGATATTCTTTCCGTCGGTAAAGGACTTGACAGTCTCGTCTGCCTTGGCAGCGGCAAGCACAGCCTGTGCCTCTGCATCTGCTGCGATCTTTACTGTTGCTCTCAGCTTGCCGTTTACCTGTACAGGTATCTCAACAGTTGCCTCTACACACTTAGATGCATCATATTTAGGCCACTTCTGCTGATTGAGCATTCCGTTGTAGCCGAGATTCTGCCATATCTCTTCGGTAATGTGCGGTGCGAAGGGATTGAGAAGCTGGAGATATACCTTGTATTCGTCCTTGGTAATGGTTTTGAGCGACTCAAATTCATTGAGCAGTGACATGAGCGCTGCAATCGCTGTATTGAACTTAAGGTTTTCGATATCGTCGGTAACCTTTTTTATTGTCTTATGAACAAGAGATGCAACCTCAGGACGCATACGTACCTTTTCTATGTGATCCTGAAGATTCCATGTTCTGTCGAGGAATCTCTTGCATCCCTTTACAGAGTTTTCCTGCCAGGGTGCTGCCTTTTCGAAGTCGCCGATAAACATCTCATACAGACGCATGGTATCTGCGCCGTACTGTGCAACAACATCATCGGGATTGATGACATTGCCTCTCGACTTACTCATTTTGCCTCCGTCAGCTGCAAGAATCATGCCGTGGCTGGTACGCTTCTTATAAGGCTCTGCGGTGGGAACCACACCGATATCATAAAGGAATTGATGCCAGAAGCGGCTGTACAGAGGGTGAAGTGTGGTATGCTCCATGCCGCCGTTGTACCAATCAACAGGACCCCAATATTTGAGTGCCTCGGGGCTTGCAAGCTCCTTATCGTTGCATGGATCGCAATAGCGCAGGAAATACCATGACGAACCTGCCCACTGGGGCATTGTATCGGTCTCTCTCTTTGCCTTGCCGCCGCACTTCGGACAGGTGGTGTTTACCCAATCGGAAATATTGGCAAGGGGTGATTCGCCGTTATCTGTAGGCTCATAGGATTCTACATCGGGGAGTGTGAGAGGCAGCTGATCCTCGGGGATAGGTACCCACTCATTGCAATGATCGCACCATACAAGCGGAATGGGCTCGCCCCAGTAACGCTGACGGGAGAATACCCAGTCGCGAAGCTTGAAGTTCACCTTTGCTTCGCCAAGCTTCTTTTCTGCGAGAAATTCGGTTATTTTAACCTTTGCTTCCTCAACGGAAAGTCCGTTGAGGAAATCGCTGTTTACCATTACGCCTGTTTCGCAGTCTGTAAATGCCTCAGCCTCAACATTTCCGCCCTTGACAACTTCTATAATGGGAAGGTTGAATTTTTTTGCAAATTCCCAGTCGCGTGTATCATGTGCGGGAACTGCCATTATAGCACCCGTACCGTAGGATACGAGAACATAATCGGAGATGAAAACAGGTATTTCTCTGCCGTTTACGGGGTTTATCGCCTTGATTCCCTCAAGCATTACGCCTGTTTTGTCCTTTGCCATCTCGGTGCGCTCAAAATCGGATTTTCTGGCTGCTGCAGCCTGATACTCACGCACAGCGTCCATATTGGTCAGCTTATCGGAAAGCTTATCAATAAGAGGATGCTCGGGAGAGATGACCATATAGGTCGCACCAAAAAGTGTATCGGGACGAGTGGTGTAAACTCTGAGAGTTTCTCCGAGTGTTGTCTTAAAATCAACCTCGGCACCGGTTGAGCGTCCGATCCAGTTTCTCTGCTGAAGCTTGACTCTTTCTATGTAATCGAGATCATCAAGATCGTCAAGGAGTCTCTGTGCGTATGCTGTGATCTTAAGCATCCACTGGCTCTTTACCTTACGGACAACTTCGCTTCCGCAGCGCTCGCAGACACCGTTTACGACCTCTTCGTTCGCAAGAACACACTTACAGGAGGTACACCAGTTAACTGCCATTTCCTTCTTGTATGCGAGTCCCTTTTTGTAAAGCTGAAGGAATATCCACTGAGTCCATTTAAAATATGAAGGATCGGTGGTATTTATCTCTCTGTCCCAGTCAAAGGACAATCCCAGCATACGAAGCTGGCTCTTGAAACGCTTGACATTGTTCTCTGTAACGATAGAGGGATGGATATGGTTTTTGATAGCGTAGTTTTCGGTCGGAAGGCCGAATGCATCCCAACCCATCGGGAAAAGAACATTATACCCTTCCATTCTGCGCTTTCTTGCAACGATATCCATTGCGGTATAGGGACGCGGATGTCCTACATGGAGGCCTGCGCCCGAGGGATAAGGAAATTCGACCAGCGCATAAAATTTAGGCTTTTTAAAATCGTTCGGTGCACAGAAGGTCTTGTTTTCTTCCCAGATATCCTGCCATTTTGCCTCAATGGCCTTAAAATCGTATTTCATCTTTTATTTCACTCCTGATGGCTTAATTTTCTGCTGCGTAAAGAGAGCGGTCGAGTCTTTCGCCGTCGAGCCACAGTCTTTCAAGATCATAATATTCTCGTGCTTCGGGATCGAACACATGAACTATTACACTGTAATAATCAAGCACGATCCACGATCTTGATGTATGTCCCTCAACATGACCGGGAGTTATGCCCTCTTCCTTCAGCTTAAATTCAACTTCATCGGCAAATGCCTTTACCTGTGTGGAGCTGTTTCCTGTTACGATAACAAAATAATCCGCAAGAACGGTAACATCCTCTACACGGATAACCGCAAGATCCTGTGACTTCTTCGAGTCGAGTATTTTTGCGATCTTAATGGCAAGTTCTCTTGATTCAATGCTCATTTTTTATCCTCCTTTGTGCAGTCAAAGCACAAATGTCTTTTATTATTATATAGCCCTTGTCAAGAGCTTATTGTTCATTGAAGGTTCCTCGGCATTCCTCAAACGCCGCTACGGTATCCGGATGGACTGTACCGCCGTGCTTTTCAATACTTCTTATGGTGTATCCGATCGAATAGCGCAATGCCTCATCAAGGCTTTCATCTGCTTTTTTTCTCATTATGTCAACATCTCTGTAATCTCTGTCGGCACTTGTAAAATCTGCAATGAATATCACCTTTTCAAGCAGGCTCATTCCCGCTCTTCCCGTTGTATGATAACGCACTGCATTTATTATATCCTCATTTTTTACCTTGAGCTGATTCTGCACATAAGCTGCGCCGGACATCGCATGCCACAGCTTATGGGTCTTATCCTCAAGCTCTGTCATAACCTCGCGCTGAGCGATTATAAACTTATGTGTCTCTTCATCGGTTTCCTTGGTTATATCATGAAGCAGTCCCGCTTCCTCGGCAGCATCGGGGTCAGCACCGTATTTTTCCGCCAGGCGCACGGCCTCCTCCGCTACGCAAAGGCAATGGCGATAACGCTTGTCCGATAATCTCATGCGGAGAACCCTTTTATAATATTCCCTTTTCTCTGCATCCAACTCACTTCACCTCTTGCCTGTACAGACCGTTTTTACTGATAAATTCTACCACAGATTCGGTAACAAAACCTTCTATCGGTTTCCCTTCCGCTGTCATTTCTCTGATATCGGTGGAAGAAATATCAACTGCAGGAAGGCTTACTATGATGCAATTGCAGTCTTTTAAACGCAGTCGCTCCGCTTCATCCTCCAATTCGCGGGTCGAAACATCGTCTCTCTGCACGGCACAGAATACGACCAGCTTTTTCAGCTCGTCAAACTTATACCATGATTCAAGAGACATGAACATATCCGCACCCATGGCAAGATACAGCTCACTGTCCTTAAATTCTTCCTTAAGCTGCATTATCGTAAGATATGTGTAGCTTCTGCCCTCCCTGCACACCTCTATATCGGAAACTTTGGCCGTTAAGCCATAGTCCTTTACAGCTAAACGGCACATTTCCAGACGATATTCGGCCTTTGTTGCTGTTGAAGCCTTATGCGGAGGAGTTCCCGTCGGAATCATTATTATCTCATCAAGGCAAAGCTTTTCCTTCATCGCCCTGCAAAGATTAAGGTGCCCTACGTGGATCGGATCGAATGTCCCTCCGTAAATCCCTATGCGATGCATACTAAGCACTCCTTTTATTTTTTGCGTGCCTTTGGAAGTTCGATAACGGGCTTTTCGTTGTTTCTCCTGTAAAGAATGAATTTTCTTCCTATTACCTGTACTACATCGGAGTTTGTTGCCGCCGCAAGCTCATCTGCAGCCTGGCGCGAGGTTACGGGAGAAGCCTCCAGCGCCTGTCCCTTTATAAGCTCACGTGCTGTAAGTGCATCATTTGCCTGTTTGATAACATTCTCTACAACTCCGCCCTTTCCGACGGTGAGAATAACCTCATAATCATTTGCGAGACCTCTTAAATAAGCTCGCTGTTTGCTTGTCAACATTCTTATACCTCGTTTGTTTTTATATATTCTGCAAGTTTTACGGAAAATTCGCGCAGCGCATTTCCCCTGTGACTTATTGCGTCCTTTTCTTCATCTGAATATTCCGCAATGCTTCGCCCGTCGCCGAGCATGAAAATCGGGTCATACCCGAAGCCTCCGCTCCCTACTCTTTCATATCCGACATATCCCGGGCATTTGCCGTTGGCAGTAAGCTTGTCTCCATTCGGGAACACGCAGCAGATACTGCATTCGAACGCGGCAGTGCGCTCAGCCTTGGGTATATTTTCCATATCGGACAAAAGCTTGTCTATATTGCGTTCGTCATCACAGGCATCTCCTGCATAACGTGCGGAATATACTCCCGGCGCACCATTAAGGGCATCAACACATATCCCTGAATCATCGGCAATTGACGGCAGCTTTGTGTGCTCACAGAAGGCTTCTGCTTTGATCTGTGCATTTTCGGCAAAGGTTTTGCCTGTTTCCTCGGGCTCTATTGATGTAAAGCCAAGTTCCTTTGCAGCAAAAACCTCTACACCCAGCGGTGCCAGTATACGCGAGAGCTCCGCGAGCTTCTTTTTATTGTTGGTTGCAGCTATAAGCTTCATAGTTATCACCTTTTTTGCCTGTGTTTATATCCGCTTATTAACGCAGTTTGCCTCGGCGGCATTTAATCTTCGTTTGTATCAAAGAGCGCTCGGGCAAAATCAGCGGAGTCAAACGGCTGGAGATCATCTATCTTCTCACCAACGCCGATGTATTTTACAGGTACGCCAAGCTCTTCCTTGATCGCGATGACCACACCGCCTCGTGCAGTGCCGTCAAGCTTTGTTAAGACAATACCTGTGATCCCTGCGGCATTTTTAAACTCGCGTGCCTGATTTATTGCATTCTGACCTGTTGTCGCATCAAGAACGAGCAATACCTCACGCGATGCATCGGGCAGCTCACGTTCGATTATACGGCTGATCTTTGCAAGCTCATTCATAAGACCTATCTTATTGTGAAGTCTGCCTGCGGTATCGACAATGACAACATCGACATTTCTTGCCTTTGCAGCCGCAATAGCATCAAATACGACCGCCGCAGGGTCTGCTCCTTCGGAGTGCTTGACGATATCACAGCCTGCTCTGTTTGTCCATATTTCAAGCTGCTCAATGGCTGCCGCACGGAAGGTATCGGCTGCCGCCACAAGCACTTTTTTGCCGCTGTCGCGAAGCTGGTTTGCCATCTTTCCGATAGTTGTAGTTTTTCCTACACCGTTTACTCCTATAACAAGAATAATAGACGGCTTTGTTTCAAGGCACAGCTCCTGATCGCCCTGCATCATTTCTGAAATGGTCTCGCAAAGCAGATCCTTTACCTTCTCAGGCTCTTTTGTTCCTGTCTTTTTTACCTTTGTTCTGAGCTCATCGCATATCCTTGCAGAGGTGATCGCTCCGCAGTCTGCTGTTATAAGCATTTCCTCAAGTTCTTCGAAAAGCTCTTCGTCTATCCTTGAAAATCTTTTGAAAAAAGAACCTATCTGTCCAAAAAAGCCTGTGGACTTGGTCTTTTTAAGTCCTTGTTTTATTTTGTCAAAAAATCCCATTACGGTTTCTCCTTAGAATTATAATCCGAGTTTTTCCTCTATTTCGCTGACCTTCAGCTCGAGCAGCTTGGATTCGCCGTCCTTCTGCATTGTTACACCGTACAGCGTTGCACCCTTTTCCATCATGCCTCGTCTGTGAGTGATGGTTATAAACTGCGTCTTATCGCTGATACGCACGATATAGTCCGCGATATTTATTATGTTGCTTTCGTCAAGCGGCGCATCGATTTCGTCAAGGAAGCAGAAGGGCGACGGTGTCACCTTCATTATGGAGAAATACAACGCCATTGCGATTATTGTCTTTTCTCCGTTTGAGAATGAAAGCATGTTGTCTACCACCTTGCCAGGCAGTGAGACATTCATTTCTATTCCGCTGCCGAGAGGATCTGTTTCGTCTGTAAGCTTTATTTCCGCCGAGCCGCCGCCGAAGAGCTGGGGACATATCTTTTCGAAATGCCTGCTTATTTCCGCAAACTTTTCGGTAAACATATCCTTCATGCTCGCAGTAAGCTGGTCGATAAGCTTTTCAAGCTCTGCTTTTGAGCTTTCGATATCCTCCATCTGCGATTTGAATGTTACATAATCATTATGAACCTTTATGTACTCATCTATCGCATTGATGTTGACCGGTTCAAGGCGCTTCATTGCAGTGCGAAGCTCATTTGCACGCTTCTGTGCATTTTTTCGGTCGCTCACAGGCTCGTATTTATCCTCTGCCTCGCGCAGGGTCATTTCATACTCTGTAAAGAGCTTTGAAATAATATTATCATACTCCGTCTGCTTGTTCTGCCTTAATGTCTCGCATCTGCCAAGCTCCTTCATGACTGATGCCTTACTGTCACCAAGCTCGCCTGACAGCTTTGTCTGCGTTGTTATCTGTGCCTCAACCGACATGCGTTCGTTATTTATCGAATCGATCGATCCGCGCATGCTATTTGCCTTTACACGCATATCCTCTGCATTCTGCATCTGCTGTGATGCACTTTCGTTGAGCACTGCTATAGAATTTTTCTTTTCATTTATCTCTCTGACGATATCGTCACACTGCGAAAGTCTGTTGTTCATTCGCGATACGATTTCGTCAATCGAGCCTTCTATCGCCTCGCATTCCTTGGTATTTGCCATTATCTGCATTCCAAGGTCGCTGAGCTCTTCGGTAAGCGTATTTCGCTTATCGCGAAGCTCACCGCGCTCGGCGGCACTTCCGCTGATTTCCTCGTCAAGCTTTGCGGCATCAACACTCAGCGAAGCGATCTTTTCCTTCTGCTCGACTATAAATTCGCCGAGAGAGCTTTCTCTCTGCTTTGCGCTCTGACGCTGAGATTCAATGCTGTTTTTTTCACGCTGTGCATTTTCAAACTGCTCGGAAACGATACGCAGGCTTGTTTTAAAGTCGTTCAGATCCTGCTGTGCTGTCGTCAGCTCTCCCTGAGCACCCAGCAAAGCCGCTTCATCAGCCGCAGCCTTTACAGCAAGCTCCTTTTGGGTCAAAGAGGCTTCTTCCGCTTTTTTCTCAAGCTCTGCAGCCGAAATCTTCAATGACTCTATCTCACTTCGTCTGCCAAGCACACCGGAGCTTTTCTGGCTCACCGAGCCGCCTGTCATCGAGCCGCCTGCATTGAACACCTGACCGTCAAGCGTTACGATTTTAAATCTGTAGCCGAATTTTCTTGCTATAACGCCGCCTGTATTCATATCCTCGGCAATTACTATCTTGCCGAGCAGATTATCGACTATGCTTCTGTATTTACCGTCGCATTCGACCAGCTCACATGCAAGGCCTATATAACCGTCAAAATTTTCAAGGGACGGTTCGTTAAGCTTATTGGGCCTTATTGTGGTAAGAGGCAAAAAGGTTGCTCTGCCTGCATTTTCTTTTTTTAGATAATTGATTGCAGCCTTTGCACTGTCCTCATCGTCAACTACAATATTCTGCAGACCTGCGCCGAGTGCTATCTCAACCGCTGTTGCATATTCGGAATCGACCTCAATAAGGCGAGATATCGGTCCGTGGATTCCTCTAAGCTGACCCTTTGAAAAGCTTTCTACTACCTTTTTTACGCTATATGCAAAACCGCCCATACTGCGTTCAAGGTCTTCGATTATCTTTATTTTGCTCTGACATTCCGCGATCTTCTGTCTGTAGCCTTCGGTAATGCTTTTTGCGTCCTCAAGCTTTGCTTTCTGTTTGTCAAGACGCATGCGGTATCCGTTTACAGTGTTTGTCAGCGAGCTGATC
>JAZSNH010000029.1:0-121990 GCA_045536305.1 Acutalibacteraceae bacterium | reverse complement strand
GTTGTTTCCACCGAGAGTTACAGTCTTGACAGCCTTCCAGCTGTTGCCGTCCTTCTTCTCTACAACGAAGGTGAAGGTATCGTCATAAGCATTGCCCTTGACGATCTTCTCGATGGTGAGAGAAGCGCTGCGGCTTACGTTTGTAACGGTTACAGCAGTGTCGCCTTCGAGTACGAAGTCAACGCCGTCCTGACCGCTTACGGGGTTACCTGCGCTCATGCCGACATAATTGTAGGAAGCGCCGGTCTCAGTTTCGATGAGTCTGTAGGAAGCGCCCTCGAAGAGGCCGTCGATCTTTCTCTGCTCACCTGCGGTGAGGGTGAAGGACTCGACCTTGTTCCAATTCTCACCGTTGAATACCTGAAGCTCGAAGCTGAAGGTTTCGCCGAGGTCATTGGAGCCTGCGGCAAGTGCCTTGGTAACGGTAAGGGAAGCAGTCTTTCTGGGGTTCTCAAACTCTATTACTCTGGTAAGAGTATTTACGGTTACTATAGTCTCCTTGGCAACTGCACCGAGAACTACGGTCTCGTAATGCTCTGCACCCAGCTCCTTGATCTTGACTTCGGTACCGAAGGGCAGATTATCAAGGGTGAATACCTTATTGTGTCCAAGGGTGAAGGTTGCGATGGTCTTGCCGGTCTTGTTGTCGGTTGCGATGAAGTCGAAGGTTGCCAAAGGCTCAAGATTATCATCAACGAGCTTCTTGATGCTGAGAGCACCAAGCTTAACCTTGTTGGTGAAGAGGAGAGTGTTGCCGCTCTCGTCGATTACGACCTCTGCAGAATTTGCAGTAAGATCGACCTTATCTGCGCCGTCAACCTTTTCAAGCTCGTAACGGTATCCGATGTTAGTCTCGGTTACGCGGTACTTCTCGCCGACTGCGAGCTGCTCGCTTGACCAGGTTCTGTTCTCGTAGGTAAGAGTTACGGTCTGGAACTGAGTCCATGCGCCGTTCTCGAACTTCTCGATAACAAAGGTGAATTCCTCGCCCTTTTCCCACTGTCCGCCGACAGCAACGGTCTTGCCGATGGTCAGCTTAGCGGTCTTAAGGGTGTTGTTGATGGTGATGTCCTTATCGCCTTCAAGCTTGAAGGATGCGCCGTTGATGTCAGGCTCGACATAGACAGCTGTTCCGTCGGTCCAGCTGCTGTATGCAAAGGACTCGGTAGTATCGGTTTCAACTACTCTGTAGGTTGCGCCGACATAGAGACCGCTGATGGTCTTTACCTCGTCAGCCTTGAGAGTGAAGCTTTCAACCTCGGACCAAACGCCGTCCTTGAGCAGCTCAAGCTTCATGGAGAAGGTCTTGTTCAGCTCTGCACCGCCGTCGGGAAGTGCCTTCTTGACGTTGATGGAAGCAAGCTTTCTTGTGTTGGTGAAGGTAACAGCAGCACTTGCCTGGCCGATAACAACGATGTTGTTTGCGTCAACGCCTGCTGCAACAGAGTTGTAAACTGCATCGTTGTAAACCTCTGTGACCTCTACCTTTGTACCGTAAGGAATCTTCTCAACATTGAGAGTCTCGTTGCTGCCCAGTGTAGCAGAAGCGAGGGTTTCTCTTGTGTCTGCATTTCTTACGATTACTGTAAACTTAGCGTTGGGATCATACTTGTCATTGAGGATCTTCTTGATGCTCAGGCTGCCCTGCTTGACAGCGTTGACAAATGTGATGTTTCTGTTGCCGCTGAGTACAAACTCGCCTGCGAGTGCGTTTACATCGCTGGTGTCTGCGCCGATGATCTCAGCGAGCTCATAACGTGTTCCAAGGTTCTTTTCTACGATTCTGTACTCGTTGCCGAGATAGAACGGATACTTGGAATTTTCGGTGAATACTGCGTTCTCGCCGCCCTTTACGGTTGCGGTGGAAACGTCAACGTAGGTTGTACCGATCTTCTGCTGGAGGACGAAGGTGAATTCGTCGTCATTGATCTCGCCGCCTGTTACAGCCTTGTTGACAGAGATCTTAGCAGTCTTGTTCTTATTATATACGTTGACCTGCTCACCCTCGGTTCCGAGAGTGAAGAGTACGCCGGTGTTGTTTACGCCGCCAACTACGATCTGGCCGTAGGTGGTTCCTGCAACAGTGGTGTCAAACTCATAGCTTGCGCCTGTTGCTGTCTCGACGATACCATACTGAGCGCCGATCTGGAGGGATACCTTATGAGTATCATTGAATCCGAGGCTGAACTTCTCGATCTCTGTCCAACCGTTGTCGGTCAGGCGATAGAGTGTGAAGCTGAACTCTTCATCAAACTCATTGCTACCCTCGGAGAGGAGCTTCTTAATGGTGACCTCGCCCTCGCGGCGAGTATTTTCGAATGCGACAGATGCTTCGGCGCTGTCGATTGTAACGGTTGCGCTTACTGCATCCTCGGTCTTACCGTCTACGGTAACGGTGGTCTCGTAAACTTCCTTGTTTACGACCTCTGTTACGGTGTAGGTCTCGCCGTAGGGGAGATTATCAACGGTAAAGGATTCCTTGCCGGAGATTGTGCTGCTTGCAACGACCTTTCCGTTTGCATCGGTTACATTGAATGTAAATACTGCATCGGGAGTGATGTCATCGTTAAGGGTCTTTGCAACGACGATCTTACCGGTCTTGATAGCATTGTAAACTATAACCTCTGCATCGCTCATGAGAGTGATGGTGTTGTTTGCTCCGATGTTGTCGGAGAAGCTGTCGAAGCTGTAGCTCTTGCCGGTCTTTGTCTCTGCGATCTTATAGGTTGCGCCGACCGGAATGCTGATATACTTAGCGTTGTTTGCACCTGCCTTGAGAGTCATGGTACCGTCAACGCCGTCCTCTGCTGCGGACAGGAGCTTCCAGCCGTCAGCCTCGGTGTACTTGTAAACGGAGATCTCAAAGCTTTCGCCGAGATCGTTGCTCTCTGCTGTGAGAGCCTTGACTATCTTAAGCTGTGCATTGCGGCGTGTGTTGGTGAATGCAACGGAAGCTTCGCTTGTTCCTATTGTAACAGCGCCGCTTGCTGCACCTGTGGAGTGAACGCCGTTTGTTACGATGGTTGTTTCGTAGATAGAATTGTCAACCTTCTCAACAACTCTGTAAACGCTGCCGTACTCGAGGGTTGCGACCTGATCAAGGTCAACAGCCTCGCCGTGCTTGAGCACTACGCTTACGGGAGCGCCGTCATTCTTGAGAACATCCTTCCATGCGCCGTCTGTGAGCTGCTGGAGGGTGAAGGTGAACTCCTTGTTGGGAGTTACGTTGTCGGATACTATCTTGGAAAGAACGATATTGCCCTTAACAGTGCGGTTTTCGACAACTGCTGCTGCATTTGCGGAGAGTACGAACTGAGCACCGCTGCAGTTTTTGCCGTCGAGATTTGCATTGGTCTCGGTAAGAGCTGCAACGCCGCCGGTAACTGTTGTTCCGACATAGGTGTAGCCCTCTGTGCCGCCGACCTCAAGCACTCTGTAGGTGCCGGTTTCAACCTCAAACTCTGCAGCGGAATCGCTTGCCATAAGAGTTGCGGTCTCAACGGTCTTCCAGGTGTTGCCGATCTTTCTCTGGATGATGAATGTGAAGGTCTTTCCGAGGTCGGTATCGCCGTCAGCGATGCTCTTCTTTACGGAAAGAACGACCTTCTTGACGTTGCTGAATGCTACGTTCTCGTCACCGTCGAGAGCGATGCCTGCGGAGGTCTTGCCCTCTGTTGCAGCACCCTCAAAGGTTGCTGTGGTGTCGTAATTCTCAGCACCGAGCTCTACTACGCGGTAGGTCTCGTTGTAGGGGAGATTCTCGAAGGTTACGGTAGCGGTTGCGCCGTGACCGACGGTAAGCTCCTTGACCTCTACCTTCTCATAGGAAGAGCCTACGAGCTTCTGAAGCTCGAACTTGAATGTGGAGGTTCCGGAAAGAGCCTCATCTGTGAGGGTCTTGGAAACTGTGATGGTGCCCTGCTTTACCTTATTTACGAATGCGATGGTGGGATTCTTGCCCTCAGCAATGCTGATGACAGCGTATCTGTCGCCTTCTACGGAATTTGCGCCTGTGATGCTTGCAAGTTCATAGATAGCGCCTGTTTCGGACTCGTAAATTCTGTAGGTCTCACCCTCTACGAGGTCAGTGTAGATCTTGCTGTCGCCTGCTCTGAGAGTGAAGGTATCAAAGTCTTCCCAGGATGAGCCGTTCTTCTTCTGTACGGTGAAGCCGAACTCGTCAGCAGCGTTTCCGCCGGTGAGCTGCTTTGTAACAGTGAAGCCGCCGAGTCTGGGGATAGGCTTGTTGGTGAAGGTTACCTCTGCATCACCGTTTATGACGAACTTGGAGCCGGAGAGTCCGTCAACGGTGACATTTGCACCTGTTACGGAAACAACGGTGTATTCCTCTGCCTCAAGCTCAACAACAGCATAGGTGTTGCCGTATGCGAGGTTTTCAAATTTTGCGGAGCCGTTGGGCTTGACGGTGATATCGTCAACGCCTGCCTCGACCCACTTGCTGCCGACCTGCTTGTAAAGACGGAACTTAAATGTGTCGCCGTCATAGGGCTTGCCGTCCATTGCCTTGTTGACGGTAAGGGAAGCGGTCTTTCTGGTGTTGGTGAATGCAACGCTTACAGCGCTGTCAGCGGTGAGGGTAAAGCTGCCGCTGTCGAGAGCTGCTGTCTCGTTGGAGCCGACCTTTACGGTGGTCTCATAGGTTGCGCTGTAATCAGCCTCAACTACCTTATAGAGCTTGGTAACATCGAGGCCTGAAATGGTCTTGTATTCGCCGCCTGCGAGTGTGAAGGTCTCAATTGCGGTCCAGGTCTTGCCGTCGGTGCTCTCATAAGCTGTGAAGCTGAAGGAAGCTGCAGCATTGTCGAACTTGTCATTGAGAGTCTTTGTGACCTTGATGGAACCGGTCTTGACTTCGTTTGTAAATACGACAGTCGGGCAAGCCTTATCTACGATGGTAACGGTTGCAGCGCCATTGATAACGCTGTCTGCGCCTGCTACATTGATAAGCTTGTAGCTGTCGGGAGCCGAAGTCTCGCTGATTCTGTAAACATCACCTGCGGTAAGATCGGAGAAGGTCTTGCTTGCGCCTGCGGTGAGGGTGAAGGTCTCAACCTCGGTCCAGGAGCTGCCGTTCTTCTTTTCTACCTTAAAGGTGAACTTATCGCCTTCGATGCCGTAGCCGGAAACGGACTTTGTAACGATAAAGCCGCCGATCTTCGGTATCGGAGTATTTGTGAAGGTGAGTTCCTCTGCACCGTCAATTGTTACGGAAGCACCGGACATACCGTTAACGGTAACAGCGGAGCCGCCTGCGACGGAGGTAAAGGTGTACTCAGCATTGCTGAGCTCAGCTACTGCATAGGTAACGCCGTATGCAAGGCCTGTGAACTTTGCAGTTGCGTTTGCCTTGACGGTGATATCTGCTGCACCTGCTGCAACCCAGCTGTCTCCGCTCTGCTTGAAGAGACGGAAGGTGAAGGAATCGTTAGCGCTGAAGGGAGTACCGTTGATCGCCTTCTTGACGGTGAGGTCTGCTGTCTTTCTATTATTAGTATAGACAACAGCGGTATCAGCGTTGGGAGCGATCTCAAAAGCGCCTGTATCGGTGCCGTTTACAGAAGCGGAACCGACCTTAACGGTGGTGCTGTAGTTTGCATATTCGCTTTCTACTACCTTATAGAGCTTTTCGGTATCCAGATTGGAGAAGGTTCTGTTCTTGCCTGCCTCGAGGGTGAAGGTCTCGACAGCATTCCAGTCTGTGCCGTTGTTTGCGCTCTCATAAAGGGTGAATGCGAAGGACTTCTGTGCGTTGTCAAAGCTGTCGTTTACAACCTTGGAAACGGTGATGGAACCGGGCTTTACAACGTTTGTGAAAGCTACATTGCGGCTTTCGTCAGCGCTGAGTGTGAATACAGCGTAAACGCCGTCTTCAACGCTGTCTGCACCTGTGATAGCGCCGCGATCGTAGATCTCGCCGAAAGAAGCCTCGTAAATTCTGTAGGTGGTGTTTGCGCTCAGACCGGTGAAGCCCTTTGTCTGGCCGGCCTTGAGTGTGAAGGTCTCAACAGTGGTCCACGAATTGCCGTTCTTCTTCTGAAGGGTGAAGGAGAAGGTATCGTTTGCATTGCCTGAGCCGTTAACGACCTTGGTAACATTGAGGTTACCGGTCTTGAGTGTGTTGGTGAATGCGATGGATGCATTGGTGCCAACAGTTACCTTAACAGCAGGATTACCGTCTATGGTAAGGCTCTCATTTGTGCCGCCGACTACAGACGCGAAGCTGTAGTTTGCGGAATTGAGCTCTGCTACTGCATAAGAAACGCCGTAGGGGAGTCCGTTGAAGGATGCGGACGAACCTGCGATAACAGTAATATCCTGATTACCTGCAGGAACCCATGCGCCATTCTCTTCCTTATAAAGACGGAAGGTAAAGGAATCCTGTGCATCGGTGCCGTTAACGTTCTTCGAAACGCTGATAGCACCATAGTTGCGGGTATTTGTAAATGTAGCGGACTGGTCAAGAAGCTGCTCGCTGAGAGTGAACTCCTGGCTGGTTGCAACAACTGCGTCAGCCTTGACACTTGTTACTACAGAGGTGGTATACTTGCCGGAATCAACATTCTCGACTACACGGTAGGTGCCGAGAGGAAGCTTCTCGAAAGTATAGGTCTGATCGTCGGAGAGCTTGACGGAGCTGACATTCTGCCAGCCGTTATCATAGTATTCAAGGGTGAATACAAACTCTGCGTTGGGATCAACATCATCATTAAGTACCTTCTTAATGGTGATATAGCCTTCCTTTATAACCTCAACCGCATCATTATAGTAATCGATACGGCGGCTGGAGCCGTCGGTTGCGGTGAAGGTAACAGTCTTGCCGCTTACGGAATCAACACTGCCGGTAGTTTCGACTCTGTCGAATGTATAGAGCTCGGAAGAAGCAAGCTCAACTACCTTATAGGTTACATTCTCTTCGAGATCGGAATAACGGAAGGAATCTCCGTCTGCAAGTGTAAACTCTTCTACAAGTGTACCGTCTGCCTTGAGAAGCTGGAAGGAAAACTCTTTCTCAGCTGCAGCATCGGGAATTCCCTCGACATGCTTGGTAACCTGAAGATCCGCAGAGAACGGGTTCTTCAGGAATTTACCGGTGTGGTACTCAAAGCCGCCGTTACCGTTCAGGTTCTTGACAACAGCGGTACCGTTGATGTGTCCCTGAAGACCGTTTACGGTTGCGTAAGGAGCAAGGAGAGAACCCTGAACGGAGCCTCTGATTTCAACACTCTCTGCCTCGTAGCAGTTCCAGATAACACGGCTGCAGAATTCGTTCTTGTCTGCTTCGCTGCCGTTGAAGTTCATGTTTTCGAGTCTTATATTCTTGCCCGAAACATTCACGATAACAGAACTTGAACCCATTGCATTGAGGAAGTTCTGGTCAAAGTTAAGCATTACGCCGTTGGAGCCGTCAACGTTGAATACGATAGGCTCGCCTTCCTTAACCTTGCCGGCATCAATCTTCGCCTGTCCCCAGTGAGGATTTGTGATCTCACCGGCTGTTTCAAGCTCGGAATACTGACTGGACGCTGCTGTGAATGCCTGCTCCGCCTTGGTGATGTAGTCCTCGATCCATCCGGAGTTATCCACGTGGACTGCATCATTGTTTCCGTGGGTGCAGAAGCTGGATACGTTGATGCTTGCGGAGCTGTAGCTTCCGCCCGCAATAGCAACGCAGCCGCCGGCATTTACATGGCCGCTTACGATATTGCCGCCAACAGCGAGAACATACTCATCTTTGTACTCAGATGTTCCGTTCCTGGTGATCGAAGCCGACCAACCGCCTTCGATCTCCAGGTCGCCGCCTATAATGGCTCGGCCTTCGGAGTCTGCGCCGTTCTGCTTCATGTCGTTGAATACGATGAGGCAAAGCTCATCTTCTGCGATGCTGTCAATACCGTTGAATGTCAGGATGGGTGTTACATCCCTGGACGCCTCAACAGGTGTTGCAGCAAAGGCTGTCATTGTGCTTGCACCGATGATGGAGAAGCACAGGACGATCGAAATAAGCCCCATAAAGAACTTATTCTTTCGCCTTCCTTCATGATAACCCTTCATTTTTAAGATCCCCCTTCGAAAGATCAAATTTTGACTGTACTTATACGGCGTTCGCGCTGGTGAGACGCGCATGCCAACCTTGCGGAGATAACCGTGCCGCACGGCACAATTTACCCCCGTTTACAGGGTATACACTATTTTACAATTTCTTTCCAATATATGTCAACGCCGAAACCAAAAAAACGCATCTTTTTTTCGTGTTTTTGAGGCACTTATTTAACTAAGCTAAAAAATGTCAACCTATTGATTTCATGCGATTTTTTAAACGGCACCCAACATCTTGTGGTCGCTCTGCCAAAGGGCACAAGAGCCGCATTTTACTGATTTTCGTAACTTTTTCTTTGTTGCTTATTGCTTATATTTTTATTTCTTATTTATGCTTAAAGTTTGTGTTTTTTATATTGTAACTTGAGGCAAAACATTTAACTTCCTCTATTAAAATCGCATAAAAAGGCACTTGCAACAAACTTTTGCAAGTGCCTTTTGTTATGTACAGCAAAAAAATCAGAAATTTTCATCCCAATTGTACTTGGTAAGCTGACCGAAGTTCTGAAGCTCAGGAAACCCCCACTGTCTCAGCGTTTCATACACTCCCACCGCAATGGAATTTGAAAGATTCAGCGATCTTGCCTCGCTTATCATCGGTATTCGCACGCATCTGTCGGGATTTGCCGCCAGAAGCTCCTCGGGAAGTCCTGCCGTCTCCTTTCCGAAAAAAAGATATGCCCCGTCGGGGTATCTGATATCGCTGTATACATGGCGCGCCTTGGTGGAAAAATAAAAGTATTCTCCGCTGTTTTTTTCGAAAAATTCATTTATATCTTCATAATAGGTGATATCGAGCAGATGCCAGTAATCAAGCCCTGCGCGCTTGAGCTTTGCATCATCGATCTTAAAGCCCATCGGCCCGACAAGGTGCAGTCTTGCACCCGTTGCGGCGCATGTCCGCGCAACGTTTCCGGTGTTCTGAGGTATCTGAGGCTCTACCATTACTATGTTCAGTGTGGACATTTTTTGATCTTCTTTCATAATTTTATGTATTTTCCTTTGTTTTTCGCAAACAATATCTCTGCAAACGAAACGGAGCTGAATGCTATGCTTTGCAACGCAGTGAAATATTTGATAATATTAGGGAGGACTGTAAATATGGTAAGAAACGCAAGTGCCGCCATAAAAGGAGCCGGAGTGGGGCTTCTGATAGGTGCCGCCGCAGGGATCGCAGGCGGCATGATGGCAAAAACCAATAAACGCAGACTGAAAAAACAGATGCGTTCTGTTTCAGGTTCCGTCACCGACCTGCTCGACAATATCGGTTATATGTTCAAATAAAAAGCCCCCATCGGGGCTTTTTATTTTTTCTTAAACCCTTACAGTATCAGCTCTGCAAGGCTGTTAGCTTTATAGATTTATATTTATCTGTAATTCTATAATCAGAGCAGTTTCTTTCTTTTGAAAAACAGAAGTATAGCCGCAACCACTGCCGCGGTAAGTCCTATGACAAACCAGTATCCGCCCCTCCAATGAAGCTCGGGCATATTGTCAAAATTCATTCCGTACCAGCTTGTTATCAGTGTCAGAGGAAGGAATATTGCCGTGACGACAGTAAAAAGCTTCATGGTGCGGTTTAAATTCAGGTCAGCCTGGGTGTCGTTTGCCTCTCGAAGCTGCACGAGATTTTCACGCAGCAGCTGAACATTGCCGCTCAATCTGTGCGCTTTGTTTTCAAGCAGCGCAAAATAACGCAGATCCTCTTCTGCAAAGAGCTTGTTTTCGTTCTCGCCCAGAGCCTCGGCTATATCCACCAGCTGCTCATAATAATTGCGCAGAACAAGCAGCTTTTTCTTGAGGGTAAGCATATCGCGCACAAAGTCCATATCCGTTTCTTCCTCTGTTATGCGCTCTTCCATCTCGCTCATTTCAAATTCCATATTTTCAAGAACGCGGTTGTCAGAGGTCATCAGCCTGTCAAAGAAGGTATAGATCACCTTCTCAAGCGTAATGGTAGGGACCGTACATCGATTGATAACATACTCGAGCGCGTGGAGGGTACTGCTGTCGTTATCGTCGATATCGACAACAAGGAAAAGATTCCGCTTTATAAAAAAGCCCACTCTGTCGCGCTTTGCAAAAACATCGCGCGCATCAACGATATTAAGGGTTCCGCAGCTGTAATCATCGTACACATCGATACTGCTTCTGAAGCTTTCACTGTCCGCGATAAGCTCGGAAAGCTTGCTTTCGGAAATGCCGAGCAGCTCCCAGCAGCGCTCCATTTCGCGCATTGTAACATATCCGACAACTACTCTTCCGCTGTCAGCCTCGCGCTTTTTCAGCTTTCTTCCGCCGTCTGCCAGATCTACAAACATTGCGACCCCTCCTTTTTTCCGTTCTTTTTATTTTAACACATAATCAGGCTTTATGCAACGAAAAAATAACGCCCTGCACAATAACCTTGTGCAGGGCGCAGGCGCACACATCAGGAATCAAGCTCTTCTCTCATTCTCTCGACGTTATCCTCTACAAAATCCTTATATTCCTCAAGTTCCTTCTGCGTCCACGGCAGATAGCAGCGCAATGAGGGAAGGATAACATCCTCGATATATGTCAGAGTCTTTTTCATGCTGAGATTGTTCTTGTAGCCGTATATTATGTAACGGGCATAGGCATAGGACTTTCCGCCTTCGAGGATATATGCGTCATGCAGTATTTTGCTTTCCAGCGAGTTTGGTCTGCCTTCTCTCTGACCTCTCTGAGCGATGTCTATTATATCGCGTGCCTGAGGCTCTGAAACACCCTGGGAAACAAGCCAGCTCAGCGCTTTTTCCGCTTCATTCTTTACCATAACGTGAAGATATGCGGCACAGATAACATTGTCATATCTGACCTCGTCCTTATAGCCGCCCTTGTCGATGATCTTGTTGACCATCTTTACAAGTCTTTTTGTATGTATGTTGTTGTGAAGGATGTCCTTTTTGTCGTAATACGGTGCAACAAAATTCGCAAGTTCATTTATCGTCATTTGAGATTTCCTCTCTTTCTTCATTATCATTTATATTACACATTATATACGATAGTTTGTCAATATTCAATGTATACATTGCACAAATTTTCGCACTTTTCAATTTACACGTTAGAAATCTAAGTGACGTAACTTTATGCATCGAAAGCCTTTATTTACAGTTGCATACCTTTTTCGATTGTGTTATAATGTAATGACGCGATTCGAAACACGTATTGGAGCTGATAATAATGAGCAAAAAAACACTCGGCATCATTTTCGGCGGCAAATCCTCGGAGCATGCGGTTTCTCTGAGAAGTGCCACTACCGTAATAAATAAAACCCCGCGCGACCTTTATGATGTGGTCATGATCGGAATAACCCGCGACGGACGCTGGTTTCTTTATGAGGGCGATGTTTCAAAGCTCGCCGACAGCTCGTGGGAGCAGGATAAAGTCACTCCTGCTTTTATTTCTCCCGACACCTCCGTTCACGGTCTTGTTGTTATGGCCGGCGACGGTGTTAAAACCATTCGCCTTGATGCAGTCTATCCCGTTATGCACGGCAGACTGTGCGAGGACGGCGCAATGCAGGGGCTTCTTGAGCTTGCCGGCATTCCTTATGTCGGCTGCGATATCGCCTCCAGTGCCATCTGCATGGATAAGGCTTTGACCAACTCCATGCTCGAGCACGGCGGAATCGCTCAGGCAGCGTTTTTATGGTTCTATTCCGACGATTTTACAGAAAACACCGAAAAATGGTGCGAAGCCATCGAAGAAAAGCTTGGATATCCCTGCTTTGTAAAGCCTGCAAACGCAGGCTCGTCTGTCGGCGTCAGCAAATGCTCCGACCGAAACGAGCTTATCAATGCGGTCAATCTTGCAGCTGAGCACGACCCGAAAATCGTTATAGAAGAGGGAATACTCGGCGCAGAGGTCGAGTGTGCCGTTCTTGGCAACCGCACCAACGCCGAAGCCTCGGTCGTCGGCGAGGTCGTTTCTGCCAACGATTGGTACGATTTCGAAAGCAAATATAACGGCATCGGCTCGGAAACCCTTATTCCCGCAAGAATAAGTAAGGAGGCCGAGGCAGAGGTTCGCCGCCTTGCGGTCAAGGCCTATAAGCACCTCGGCTGCTCAGGCCTTACCAGAATGGACTTTTTCGTACGCCACAGCGACGGCGCAGTGCTGCTCAACGAACCGAACACTCTCCCCGGCTTTACAAGCATATCAATGTATCCCATGCTTTGGGAGGCATGCGGCGTTGACAACGGTCAGCTTATCGACAGGCTTGTCACTCTTGCCATTGAAAGAATGAACGGCTAAAGAACCTTTCACCTGATGTGATTTCAGGCAATACGCATCAATGCTCGGTTTTTGTTCGCCTTCAGATACACATTCATTGCAAATAATAGACATATTTAATTTTATACATCTATCCGTCAAAAGGTGGTAAAGCCATGAAAAATGACGCAATAGGCGTTTTTGACTCAGGTCTCGGAGGACTGACCTGCGTGCGTGAACTGCGAAAGATCCTTCCAAATGAGAGCATAATTTACTTTGGCGACACAGGCCGTGTTCCCTACGGCAATCGAAGCGCCGACACCATTCACAAGTACGCCCTCGAAGACGTTCGTTTTCTTCTCGGAAAACGGGTGAAGATGGTGATCGCCGCCTGCGGAACGGTAAGCTCTGTTGCCGGGGATGCCGGAGATGGGCTCTCCGTTCCCTTTACAGGCGTTGTTGTTCCTGCCGCAAAGGCTGCTGCAGAAGCAAGCCGCAGCGGACGTATCGGTGTTATCGGCACGGCCGCCACCGTCGCCTCAGGCTCCTACGTTAAGGAAATAGCGAAATTAGATCCCAATGCTCAAGTGTTTGCACAGGCTTGTCCGCTGTTTGTGCCGCTTGTCGAAAACGGCTTTATCGACCCTTCCGACCCATTGGTCACCGAGACTGTAAAGCGATATCTGGAGCCTCTGAAAAACCGGAATATCGATACGCTGATCCTCGGCTGCACTCACTATCCGATCCTAAAAGAAGCTATCGGGAATTACTTCGGCGGGAGCGTTGCCCTTATTGATGCAGGTGCGGCAACAGGCAAATATGTACGTAAGCTTCTTCTTGAAAAGGATATGCTCGCTTACGACAGCAACGAGGCGAAATACCAATTCTATGTCACCGATGCGCCACAGGGCTTTACCTCCACAGCATCTCTTCTGCTGGGCGAGGATATATCCTCCAGAGTAGAATATGTGACTATTGAATCCATTCAGGGAGGATTTTAAATGAGCTGCTTAAGTCTTAATTCACTTACTGTTTATACCATTGACGAACAGTCCGAAAAAGTGCAGTTTGACACCGAGGCAGAGATTTTTATAGACGAGCGCTACACCACGCTCGAATATATAGAACCGCCTGCCGACGAGCAGTGTGACGCCGTTCTCACAAGGCTTACCGTCCACCGCGACGGTACAGTCACCTTTGTCCGCACCGCAGCCTCAAGCGGCAGACAGATAATGGGCATGAATTTCAAGCAGGGCGAAAAGAGCGAGTTTCCCTATTCGACCGACGAAGGCACCTTCAAGCTCCAATGCACCACCGAAAAGGTAATGCATAATATATCCGAAGACGGCGGAATGGTCATCTTGAAATATTCCCTTGATTTCGGCGACGGCGCACCCGTACAGTACCGAATGATGATAACCGCCGAGAAAAAGGGCGCAGAAAAGACTAACTTCACGAAATGCACAGGAGTCTGCGAGGGCTGCACCCTCTGCGATTGACGAAGGACTGCATCCTCTCTTTCTGCACACCGCAGGGTATCTAATATTCTTACCCGACCCATAAAAACACGTAAATTCAGTTCTGAAAGGACAGATATCAATATGTCACTGCACATCAAAGCTGTTCGCGAGCAGATCGACAGCGCCATAAAAGCGGCATTTGCCGCATGCTTTGCCGACGGCTCTCTTCCCGAGGCGGAGCTCCCTGCCTACATAATCGAAACTCCCGGCGATGTAAGCCACGGCGACTATGCCACAAACGCCGCCATGCTGGGCGCGAGAGCTTTTCGTCAGGCTCCTGCCAAAATCGCCTCCGCCCTTGTTTCTCACATGAATTTCGACGGCACCTATATTGACCGCTGCGAAACAGCAGGCCCCGGCTTTATCAACTTCTTTGTAAGCCACAGGCTTTTTGAGGACGTTGTTTCCGATGTCTGCGAGAAAAAGGAGCAATACGGAAGATCCGACTTCGGAGCAGGGAAGAGAGTGCTTGTCGAATTTGTTTCCGCAAATCCCACAGGCCCCATGCATCTCGGCAACGCCCGAGGCGGTGCGATAGGCGATTGTCTCGCCGCCGTAATGCAGGCCGCAGGCTATTATGTCGAGCGTGAATTCTACGTAAACGACGCAGGCAATCAGATAGAAAAGTTCGGCCTGTCGCTTGATGTGCGCTACCGCCAGATCTTTCTCGGTGAAGAGGCCGTTCCGCTGCCCGAAGACAGCTACCACGGCGGCGATATCACAGACCATGCAAAGGCTTTTGCAGAAATACACGGTGACAGCTATCTGGAAAAGCCCGAGGCCGAGCGCAGGAAGGCTCTTGTAGAGTTTGCCCTTCCGAAAAACATCGAGCAGATGAAGCACGATATCGGTATGTACCGCATTGAGTACGACACCTGGTTCTTAGAGAGCATTCTTCACAACAGCGGTGAGGTAAAAGACACCATCAGACTTCTCACCGACAAGGGTCTGACCTACGAAAAGGACGGTGCTCTTTGGTATAAGGCCACCGAATTCGGCGGCGAAAAGGACGAAGTGCTCGTCCGCAACAACGGCATCCCCACCTATTTTGCAGCCGATATCGCATATCACAGAAATAAATTCTCCACCCGTAATTTTGACACCTGTATAAACATCTGGGGTGCTGACCACCACGGACATGTCGCACGTCTCAAGGGTGCAATGGATGCGGTAGGTCTTGACGGCTCAAAGCTCGACATCGTTCTCATGCAGCTTGTAAAACTGCTGCTCAACGGCGAGCCTGTAAGAATGAGCAAGCGTACAGGCAAGGCTATCCAGCTTGCCGACCTGCTTTACGAAGTCTCTCCCGATGCAGCGCGTTTTCTTTTTAACATGCGCGATGCATCCTCTCAGATGGATTTTGATCTTGGCATCGCAGTACGTGAGGATTCCCAGAACCCTGTTTATTACTGCCAGTATGCTCACGCGCGAATCTGCTCCATCTTCCGCAAGGCCGAGGAACAGGGAATTGAATTTGAGCGCGCCTCTTCCGAGCAGCTCGCACTTCTCACCGCCCCCGAGGAGATCGAGCTTATCCGCCACCTCGCATCTCTCACCGATGAAATAATCGACGCAGCAAAGGAGTATGCTCCTTCCAGGCTTACCCGCTACTGCATCGATCTTGCATCAAAGTTCCACAAATTCTACAATGCCTGCTATTGTGTGGACAAGGAAAATCCCGATATGACCTCTGCACGTCTTACCCTCTGCGAGGCCGCAAGGATTTGTATCGCAAATGTTTTGGAAATGCTCAAGATCACTGTTCCCGAGCACATGGAAAGTCTTGAACAGAGCGCAGAGTAATTTGGAAATATTATGAATTTTACCGCAAATACATGAATCTTGATTTGTGTATTTGCATGAATACGGAGGAAATTTTATGAAACTCGGTATTGTGGGACTTCCCAACGTAGGAAAGTCCACACTGTTCAACGCGATAACCAATGCAGGCGCTCCCAGCGCAAACTACCCCTTCTGCACCATCGAGCCGAACATCGGCGTTGTCGATGTTCCCGACAGGAGACTTGATGAGCTTGCAAAGGTGTACAACCCTCTCAAGGTCACTCATGCAGCACTTGAATTTGTTGATATCGCAGGTCTTGTAAAGGGTGCGAGCCACGGCGAAGGCCTCGGCAACAAGTTCCTTTCCAATATTCGCGAATGCGACGCCGTTGTCCATGTTGTAAGGTGCTTTGAAAACGACGATATCGTCCACGTTGACGGAAGCATTGACCCTGCAAGGGATATCGAGACCATAAATATTGAGCTCGTTCTTTCCGATATAGAGGTGCTGGAGCGAAGAATCGACCGCACCAGAAAACAGCTCAAGGGCGACCGCTCGCTGCAGAGCGAGCTTGATTTCCTGCTTCGAGTCAAGGAGACCCTCGATGCAGGCAAGCCTGCGCGTGCTGTTGAACGCACCGAGGACGAGGACGCGATACTCTCCACCGTTTCTCTGCTCACCTCAAAAAAGGTGATCTACGCCGCAAACTTCAGCGAGGAGGATTTCTCCGCAGGAATCGAGAGCAACGAAAATTACAAGGCTGTATGCGCCATTGCCGAGGCAGAGGGCAGTGAGGTGCTTCCCATCTGTGCAGAGCTCGAATCCCAGCTTGTTGACATGGAGGAAGAGGAAAAGATGATGTTCCTCTCAGAGCTCGGCCTCGAGGAGAGCGGACTTGACCGCCTTATCAGAGCAGGCTACCACCTGCTCGGCTATATAAGCTTCCTTACCGCAGGTCAGCCCGAGGTCCGCGCATGGACGATAGTTGACGGCACCACAGCCCAGAAGGCGGCAGGCAAGATACATTCCGATATCGAACGCGGCTTTATCCGCGCAGAGGTCATTGCCTACGATAAGCTCACCGAGCTTGGCGGCTCTCTTGCCGCGGCAAAAGAAAAGGGCCTTATCCGCTCTGAGGGCAAGGAATATATCATGCAGGACGGCGATGTCGTGCATTTCCTGTTTAATGTCTGAGTCTGTTTATGATTACCCAAAAAGAAAACACCCTCGATTGAATAATTTTGATTACAGTTCTTCGGGTGCTTATTTTATTACAATATGTACTCAAAACCGCCAATGCATACTGTCACATATCGTAGGGCGGGGGCTTGCTCCCGCCAAAATCGACCTTACCCGATACGGCAGTATTGCAGAAGAGCAGCTGATGCTCCTTAAAAAACGATATTCCTTTGTGCAGATACGCGAATACGTTATTATGCCCAATCATATACACTTTATTCTGACCATGAGTGAAACTGCGGGAGCAAGCCCCCGCCCTACGGTTACAGATGTAATCTGTGCGTATAAATCGTTGACCGCAAGAGAATGCAACAGGGTAAAGCCGATAAATAAATTATTCCAGACATCCTTTTATGAGCATATAATTCGCAATCAGCATGATTATGATGAAATTGCCGCATATATTCTTGAAAACCCCTCCCGTTGGGAATTCGATAAAATGTACTCAGGCAATTAGCCTTGCATTTCCTGTTCAATGTCTGAATAAACTCTCAAAACCTCTGAAAGAGATAATCTTTCAGAGGTTTTGTTATACCAATAAAACCCACATTATTTGTTTGTATTCCACAAAAAAATTTTTCCTATTGAATTATTAAGAAATATCAACTATGATTATTCTGTTAATATTTTAAAAGGCGTGAAAAAAATGGCAACTGATTTTGGCTTTATTCCTCATTATACCGATAAATTCAACTTTATAAGCTACAACAACGAAGACACAAATCGTATAAGCAAGGTAGCGCAGGCGCTCGATTCCAAAGGTGTTCCGATATGGTATGATTACGGACTTGAATACGGACTTGAATGGGAAACACAGATAGCAGAGCATATTTCAAAGTGCGATGTTGTCATTCTCTTTGTAACAAAGCACCTGTTCAAAAAAGAAAAAAGCTATGTCAGAAAAGAATATTCCGAGGCATTGCTCTATAATAAACGCATTATTCCTGTATTTCTTGATGAGATAGATCCTTCAAAAGTACCTACCTACAGCATAGGCTTTTATGTCGATCTTACCCATCTTCACGGCGTTCCTTATGTCAAAGGTGAGTCCCCCGACGAAACCGCAAACCGTATCTACTCGGCATTAAACGGGACATCCAATGACACAGTGCCGCAAGATGTTCCCATAAAGAAGTCTTCGAGCCCGGCAATTCGCAAAATAATCATCGCAGCATCTCTCGTTCTCATTGTTGCCGCATGCGCTTTTGCCGCCAAAGCACTCGGTGTTTTTGATCCGCAGCCACAGCCCGGCCCTCCAGAACCGCCTGTCATCACTACTACCACCACGCAGGAATCAAAAAACAATACAACGACCACTACTGCAGCAAAGGAAACCTCTGCTGCCACGACCACGACCACAACCACAAAGAAAACCACTACTACCACAAGAAGATCTACTACTACGACCGCAAAGAAAACCACTACCACAACAAAAGCAACGTCCTCTCCCTGGATGACCAAGGACGAGCTTCCCTCCGGAATAAGCTCTGAGAACGCTACAATCAAAAGCAAAAAGCAATATCAGTATTCCGATAAAGTCACCACGGTATCTCCCAACAGCAGCCTCACCGGCTGGACTCAAGTTTCAAAAACACCGAACTATTCGGCCTGGAGCGATCAGCAAACCAGCAACAGTGCGGTAACGGAATCGGAGACTCTGAAAATTGATAAAACCGAAAATATTGCCGCAACCTATAAGACGACCTATACATACAGAGGCTACAGAGGCACAAAAAGCGGAGCTACAGCCCATTTTCATTACTGTCTGACCTGTGCAAAAGCCCAGTATCCCTCCCGTTCATGGAGTGAGATCAAGATCACCAGAGACAGCAAGCTGCCCACAGCGGGCTCCTGGAGCTGCGGACACGCCGGCTCAGGAACAAAATATCGCGACAGCAGCACAGGAAGATATTATTATCATGTTACCGAAAACAAAACTACAGTGACACCTGCATACACAAAATATTATTACCGTACACGTTCTGTCAGTTCCTACAGCTATAGCTACAGCAAGTGGACTTCCTTCAGCAGCTGGAGCGACACAGTATATACGGCCTCAGACACGAGGAAGGTAAATACCCGATTGCTCTACAGCTATACCCCAAAGCAGTGATCTATCATTTAAAGCAACAGCCTTTGCGCTCTGCAAAGGCTGTTGCTTTCTTTTGCAGTGTGCGTTTTCCCGATATATTCTTTTCCGATTCCTTCTCGGGCAGGCTGCTCTTTGTTAAAAATATAACAAAACCGATGGCAAATAAAGAAAAAATTTATAATAAATTTCTGTAAAAGCCATTAAAATGTCCGTTTTTGTATTGCAAGAGTGTTTTTGATGTAGTAAAATGACTATACATGTGCAGAAGTTAATATATATGGAAAGCATTAACTTTTGTGCACTCTTTTAAGAGAGGAAGAAGCGTATGTCAAATAAACCGCAGGCGGCTGCGGAAAAACTGAGCTTCCCGAAGCGTCCGTTCAAAACCTTCGGCGGAGTTCACGTTCCTCACCGCAAAAACACCGCATTTTTTGAAACCGAAACGCTGCCCACACCCGAAAAGGTGATCATCCCCATGCAGATGCATATCGGTGCGCCCTGCGAGCCTTGTGTCAAGGTTGGCGACAAGGTCCGCATCGGTCAGCCCATAGGTGAAAGCAGTGCTTTTGTCTCTGCTCCCATCCACGCGTCCGTTGCAGGTACCGTAAAAGCAATCGGCGATATTCTCATGCCCAACGGCGTTCGCTGCAAGACGGTGGAGATAGTCACCGAGGGTGAAGAGCAGATAATGTGGGAGGGGATAAGACCTCCCGTTGTCACGACCCAGAAGGAGCTTGTTGACGCGGTGCGCGCATCGGGGCTTGTAGGTCTCGGCGGCGCAGGCTTCCCTGTCAGCGTAAAGCTTTCCATAGGCGAAAAAAAGGTTGACACTATCGTTATAAACGGCGCAGAATGTGAGCCTTATCTCACCGCCGATATGCGTGAGATGCTCGAAAACACCCGCGATGTTATCGACGGCATCGAGATCCTCCGCAAGATGTTTGATGTAAAACGCGTCATTATCGGCGTAGAGTCCAATAAACCCACCGCAATAGAGTGCCTGTCACGAATCGCCGAGGAAAAGGACCCCGACGACGTGGTCCGTGTTCTCAAGCTGAAAGCAAGCTACCCTCAAGGCGCCGAAAAGGTGCTTATCCAGGCATGCACAGGCAGAAGAGTTCCCAAAGGCAAGCTTCCGCTGGACGTTGGCTGTATCGTAATGAATATTACCTCTGTCGCTTTCATTGCACGATATATAAAAACAGGTATACCTCTTATTTCAAAGCGCGTGACAGTTGACGGCTCATCCGTACTGACCCCGAAGAACGTTCAGGCTCCCATAGGCACCCCTATAGGAGATCTGCTTAAATTCTGCGGCGGCTATAAGGAAGCCCCCAGAAAGATACTCATGGGAGGCCCCATGATGGGCAATGCGCTTTACGACACCAACATGCCCATCATCAAGCAGACAAACGGTCTGCTTGCAATGGCACCGAAGGATGTAGATGAAAGGGAAGAGACCGAATGCATCCGCTGCGGCAGATGTGTTTCTGCCTGTCCCATGCGTCTGCAGGCAACCAGCATCGAGCGCGCTGTCAAGATACAGGACTGTGCCGAGCTTGAGCGTCTGAGCGTAAACACCTGCATGGAGTGCGGCTCCTGCGCGTTCTCATGCCCTGCAAAGCGTCCGCTGGTCCAGTATATGCGCCTCGGCAAGACCCTGCTGAGAAATCAGCCCAAAAAATAAAGGAAGGAGAGACAAAGCATGAACAACAATGTTGACAACCGCGTCAGCGAGGAAGTAAGCGCCGCTCACAAGCTGCTTGTCACTCCCTCGCCCCATTTCAAAAGCCCCTCCACAACGCCCGAAATAATGCAGGACGTTGTAATAGCCCTTATCCCTGCGGCTATCGTCTCCTGTGTCTATTTCGGCTGGCGCAGTGCTCTGACCATCGCTGTGTGTATAATCACCTGCGTGCTGTCTGAGTTTCTCTGCCGCAGGATAATGAAGCGCAGACAGACTATCGGAGATTTCTCCGCAGTCGTAACAGGTCTTATCCTCGCATTCTGTCTGCCTCCTACAATCAACCCCATCTACGCCGCCTTCGGCTCTGTGGTTGCAATCGTGGTCGTAAAGCAGATGTTCGGCGGCATCGGCATGAACTTTGCAAATCCTGCCGCAACCGCCAGAATAGTACTTATGCTCAGCTTCCCCGGTGCAATGAGCACCTATGTAAAGCCCTTCTTCTATCTTGAAAAGGGCGCACTTGACGCAATGACCGCCGCAACACCGCTCGCCTCAAAGCTTGAGGAAACACCGTCGGTCATGTCACTGCTCTTCGGCAACACTCCCGGCTGTCTCGGTGAGACCTGTGCCGCAGCGCTCATTCTCGGCGGACTGTTCCTTATTTTCCGCAAAGTTATCAAGCCCACCATCCCCGTTTACTTTATCGGCACAGTAGCCGTTATCGCATTTTTCGTGGGCTTCGGCAAGGGCTACGACCTCGAGGGCAGCACCCTTTACATGCTATCACACCTGCTTTCGGGCGGTCTGATGCTCGGTGCGATATTTATGGCTACCGACTATACGACCTCTCCGATAACCCACGGCGGCAAGATAGTATTCGCTGTCTGCTGCGGTGTGCTGACCATGGCAATGCGCCTGCTGTGCAACATGCCTGAGGGCGTATCCTATGCTATCCTTCTGATGAATATTCTCGTACCTCACATCGAAAAGCTCACCACACCGAAGGCCTTTGGCGAGGAGAAGGGGGCTGCAGCATGAAAAAGATGAATTTCAAGGAAGTGGGAATACCCACTATCATACTTTTCTCAATATGCATTATCGTAGCACTCGCTCTGGCTCTTACAAACTCCCTGACCTCAGGCATAATTGCCGAAAACGCACTGCAAAGCGAGATTGAGGCGCGCCAGTCGGTTCTCGCAGGCGAGGAATATGAGCTGGTTTCCGAAGAAAACGGCGTATCCGTTTATGCCGTTCTGGTCAATGGAATCCCCGGCAGTGAACCGAATTTGCCTATTGTTTCTCCTGCCGATATATCCATATCCGACCTCTCCGCAACCGATATCCTCTCAGGCGTTCTCCTTCGCAGACCCTGGACGGGAGTAAAGACCGAGGTCACTGCCACTGATATCAGCAATACCGACATTAGCGGCACAGACGTTACAAATACCGATATTTCCGCAACCGACACTCCAAAAACCGATAAGTATCTTATCGGCTACGTTGCAACAAGTGCCTCAAAAGGCTACGGCGGAGATGTTCAGATAATGATAGGCATTGATCTCAATCTTAAGATCACAGGCATTGAGATACTCGAACAGAGCGAAACCGCAGGCCTTGGCGCAAACTGTGAGAATCCCGAATGGCTCTCCCAGTTTGTAGGTAAGAGCGGAACTCTGGCAGTAAGCAAGGACGGCGGTGAGATAGACGCCATCACCGCATCTACCATTACCAGCCGCGCTGTTACAAGTGCCGTAAACAAGGCTCTTGCACAGGTTAGCGAAATAGAAAGGAGGCAGGCACAATGAGCAGAAGATCCGTATCTGTGGGCTTAGGCGGCACCTCGGAAGTGACCGAAGCCAAAATCGCTGCGGAAGAAGCCGTTAAAAAAGAAACGCCTGCCGAAACCGCAGCAGAAATAAAAACACGCAAGGCAGCCGAGGAAAATCTTCCTCCCATACCTGCCGCAGCAGAGCCGAAGAAGCCTGAGGCTCCCAAGGCCGCACCCGTGCAGAAGCCGACCCTTCCGCCTCCCGAGCGTCCCAAAATGCCTCCCGAGGTCATAGACGAGCCTGAGGAAGAAAAGAAAGGCTTCCTTGCCGCTCTGAAAAACGGTCTGCTAACCGAAAACCCCGTTTTAAGACTGGTGCTGGGCACCTGTCCGACCCTTGCTGTTACCACCTCTGTCGAGAGTGCTCTCGGCATGGGCGCGGCAGCGACCATCGTTCTTATCTGTTCAAATGCGGTTATTTCCGCATTGCGTAAGATCATTCCCGACAAGGTCAGAATACCTGCATTCATCACCGTTATCGCAGGTTTTGTTTCTGTCGTACAGATGATTGTCAAGGCTTTCGCACCTGCCTTGGACGAATCGCTCGGACTGTTCCTGCCCCTTATAGTCGTTAACTGCATAATCCTCGGCAGAGCTGAGATGTTCGCATCAAAAAACAAGGTGATACCCTCTATAGTTGACGGCATCACAATGGGTATAGGCTTTACTGCCGCACTGTTCTGTATGGGTGCTATCCGCGAAATATTCGGAAACGGCTCCTTCCTCGGACTGTCCATACCCATCCTCAGCGAAAGTCCGATACTTATCTTCATACTCCCCGCAGGCGGTTTCTTCGTGTTCGGCATGCTCATTGCACTGGCAAACCGAATCAGCCGCAAGAAGGGACTTCCCATTGTCAATGATCCCTGCGGCTCATGTCCTGCTGCAATGACCTGCTCAAAGCGTCTGGAAGGAGGCTGTTCCAAATGACCTTTAAGCTTATCTTAGGCGTCTTTGTTGCCGCCGTTCTTACAGAAAACTTTGTCCTTTCAAAGTTCCTCGGAATCTGCCCCTTCCTGGGCGTTTCCAAAAAGCTCAATACCGCCGTGGGCATGAGTGCGGCAGTTATATTCGTTATGGCTGTTGCAACAGCGGTAACATATCCTATCTATGAGCTTTTCCTTCTGCCGAACGGTCTCGATTATCTCCAGACTATCGTCTTTATTCTGATAATCGCGGCTCTCGTTCAGCTTTTTGAGATCTTCCTCAAAAAATATATCCCCTCGCTTTATAATTCCCTCGGCGTTTATCTGCCCCTTATCACCACAAACTGTGCTGTTCTGGGCGTTGCAACTCTTGTTATCGGCAAGTTTGGCGCAGAATCGGGCATGGCCTACACCTTCGGCGGAGGCTATATCGCGGCTCTTGTCAATGCAGTCGGAGCAGGCGTTGGCTTCCTCGTGGCGATGGTTCTCTTCGCAGGAGTCCGCGGCAAGCTCGAATCGGCAGATATCCCCGAATCTCTCAAGGGACTTCCCATCACTCTCGTTGCCGCCTCTATCGTTGCACTCAGCTTTACCGGCTTTGCCGGCATCGTTGACGGCCTCGGACTTGCTTAAATGGAGGTGTAATATATGAATCCTATATTACTTGCTGTAATTATTGTTGCCGCCATAGGTCTTGTGGCAGGCGTGGGTCTTTCCATCGCTTCCGTGCTCATGGCAGTGCCGAAGGATGAAAAGGCAGAGGCTATCCTCGAAAAGCTTCCCGGTGCAAACTGCGGTGCCTGCGGCTATTCCGGCTGCTCAGGCTATGCCGCGGCACTTGCCAAGGGCGAAGCTGAAAACGGACTTTGCTCTCCGGGCGGCGCGAAGGCGGTCAAAGAGATCGCCGAGCTGCTCGGTCAGGAGGCAGGGGAGGTTCAGCGCAAAACCGCACTGGTCCACTGTATCGGAACCTATGACAATACCCATAACAAAATGGAGTATCTGGGCGTTGAGTCATGTGCCGCTGCCAATCAGCTGTTCGGCGGAGTAGGCAGCTGTCTTTACGGCTGCATGGGCATAGGCGACTGCGTAGCTTCCTGTGATTATGGTGCGATCACCATCTGCAACGGTGTAGCTCACATCGACCCGACCCTCTGCAAAGGCTGCTCCAAGTGTGTAAAGGCATGTCCCAAGGGACTTATAACCTTTGAGCCTCTTAAGCCCATTGCTGTTGTAAGATGCAGAAACTGCGACAAAGGCAACCTTACGAACAAGGTCTGCAAGAGCGGCTGCATCGGCTGTATGAAGTGTACCAAGGTCTGTTCCGTGCAGGCTATCACCATCGAAAATTTCGTAGCTCACGTTGACCCCGACAAATGCACCGGCTGCGGCGAATGTGCCGCCGCCTGCCCAAGGGGCTGCGTCACATTGCTGACAAGCACAGTCGAATTCTGATGGAAAAAACCTCCGCTGATTTTCAGCGGAGGTTTTTTCCATTCCCATATTTAATATTCTTATATCAGTACCCGAACGAGCCCTCGACAGACTCATCGTTTGCTACCCAATCCTCAACATTTACAACGGTATACTCCTCGGGCGTGTTGCGTATAACCACCTTTGCAATACCTGCGTTTATCACAAGCCTTTTGCACATTGCACAGGAGCAGGAATTATTGAGCAGCTCTCCCGTTTTTCCGTCGGTTCCCGCAAGATAAAGCGTTGCACCCAGCATGGATGCACGACTTGCGGAAATGATGGCGTTTGCTTCGGCATGGACGGCTCTGCACAGCTCATACCGCTCGCCGCGTGCGATCCCGAGCTTTTCTCTTACGCAGAAGTTTATATCCACGCAGTTTTTTCTGCCTCTGGGCGCACCATTGTAGCCCGAGGATACAATTTCATCGTTTGAAACGATTATCGCTCCGTAATGACGTCGCAGACATGTACTGCGCTCGGAAACGGTCTGTGCTATGTCAAGGTAATAATTTTCCTTATCTCTTCTTGCCATGTAAATTCGTCCCTTCATACAATTGCTGTTATAATGATATCAATTGCGGCACGATTTGACAATAGGCATTATTTAACAAAAATCAAATCCTGTCTTTTATCCCGACGAAAAATATGTTATTATATGTAATTGAAAATACATACGGCAAAGTGAAAGGAGCGGTTTGACATGGAGCGTCTTACCGATGTATCGGCAATAAGAGAGCTTCTCAGCGGACATGGCTTTACCTTTTCAAAAAGTCTGGGACAGAATTTTCTTATCAACCCCACCGTCTGTCCCAGAATGGCAGAGGCTGCTGTGAAAAACGAAAACACGGGAGTTATAGAAATAGGCCCCGGAATCGGCGTGCTCACGCGCGAGCTGTCAAGGCTTGCAAAAAAGGTTGTCGCCATCGAGCTTGACGAGCGTCTTCTGCCTGTGCTTGACGAAACCCTTTCTGACTGTTCAAACGTTGAGGTGATCAATGCAGACGCGCTGACCTTCGACCTTGCCGCGCTTATAAAAGAAAAGTTTTCCGACTGCGAAAGCGTCAGCGTATGCGCCAATCTTCCATATTATATCACATCACCGCTTATAATGAAGCTGCTTGAGGATAAGCTTCCCTTTTCGAGCATAACCGTAATGGTGCAAAAGGAAGCCGCCCAAAGACTGTGCGCTCCCGTCGGTTCGAGAGACGCGGGTGCTGTGACGGTTTCTGTTGCATATTATGCCGATGCAAAGAAGCTGTTCAATGTTTCTCGCGGAAGCTTCATGCCTGCTCCGAATGTGGATTCTGCGGTAATTTCGCTTGACCTGCGCGACAAGCCTCCTTACCCCGTGGGTCGTCCCGAGATATTTTTTAAGCTTGTTCGGGCAGGCTTTTCACAGCGCAGAAAGACCCTTCTCAACTCACTTTGCTCAGGCGGCTTTCTTACCCGTGAGCAGGCCTCTGCCGTTCTGGAGGCCGCCTCCATACCGCCAAACACACGCATCGAGGAGCTTTCCTTTGAAAAGCTTTCCGTCTTATCCCGCTGCGCCGATTTTATATTGACATAAGATTTAAAATATAGTAATATTTACTATGTATCAATAGACGATTTAATTTGAAAGAGAGGGGGCAGTGAATTTGAAAAACAAAGCGTCAAGGCGATCGGCATTTTTTATACTTGTTTTTGTTACAGGTATAATCGCCATGGCCCTGCTCATACTGGTGGGTATCATTCAGAAATTCTCCCCCGTGATATTGGGCGCACAGGGCTTTGTTCTCATCTGCCTTATCTTCCTGCTTTCGAGTACAGTCTCTTCGAGGCGCAAGATCATAGAGCAGGACAGAGAACGTGCGAAATCACCCTACGGCAAGGTCGATAAGAATGAAATCGACAAAATATTTGAAATAATCGATAAGGAAGAAAAACGCCGCGAAAGATCGCTCGCATTTCTCGCAGGCAGTGCCACAAAGATGGCACCTGACTCTTCCGAATCATCGGCTCAGCAGTCCGAGCCCTCTGCAGAGGACAGTGTACCGCCTTCTTCTGCCGCAGCCGAGGAGGACGATGACAGACCGCTGATAATCTTCCCCGACAAGGACGACTATGAGGGCGACAGCAAGGCCTTCAGCCCGATTTCAGAAGAACGTGCGGCCGCACGCAAGGCCGAAGCAGAAGCCGAACCTGAAAAAACAGAGACCGCAGATGAGGCCGAATCCTCTGCCGACGAAATAGCAGATCTCGTTGCCGCAGCGTCGCTCGGCGCGGCAGGCACTATCATAACAGAAGATACGGCAGACAACGCTGAATTGCCCGAGGAGCAGCGCCCAAGGGGCAAGCGAAGCAAGGGAGGCAAGAATATGGACAACAGACCTAAGAAACGTCAACCCATATACTACGATCAGTACGGCAATCCTATTGCCGTACCTGCACGTCCTGCTCCGGCACAGCCTATCGGCTATGACCAGTACGGCAGGCCCATATATCCCCAGCGTCCTCCTCAGAGAAAACCGCATCCTATAGGCTTTGACCAGAATGGCAGACCTATTTATCCGCCTCCTCAGAGGAAGTCGCGCACACCTGTCGGCTATGACCAGTACGGCAGACCCATATATGCACCGCCCGGAAGACCTCACCCCGCGGGAGCAAGACCTCCGCAGAATCAGCGCCGCAGACCTGCACCATCTGCTGCAGCGACACCTGCCGCCGATCAGAGCGCTGCACCTGTTCCGCAGATACCGTCCGAGCCTATGGCTGCTTCTGCGGCTGATGCACTGGCCGCTCTTGAGGCAACTCAGACCTCCGGCAAAACCCAGTATTATGACGAGGATTACATCCCCATCGTCGTCCACATGGAAGAGGACTTTGAATATGCGGACGACCGTTACACCCCTCGTGTACGCGCCGATTTCTCCGAGCCCTCCTCTGTCGCGTCCTCAGCACCCATTGCCGCCGCGGCTGTTGCCGGGGCAGCAGGTGCCATTCGCCCTGCCGATGAATATAACGCAAGCGGTGTCGGCAATTACAGACCTGACTACGCAGCCGAGGATATCCCCGTTGTTGTTCCTGTGTTCGAGGATATGGAGGTAGATTACTCCACCTCCAGAGGCTTTACCCCGATGGGCGAACCCTATGCTCAGAAGAGCTATGCCGCTCCCGTATACAATCCCGAGCCGATAAGAACCGAGGCTCCCCTTTCACCGACGCCTATTTATCAGGATCCCATGCGCGTCAACCCTGAGTACAACGCAAAAAGCGCAGCCGATTATATACGCGACGATGATGAGGAAGGCTTCGTTTATGTTCCTCACTTTGATGATGACGACCCGATCCCGGTAAAGGAACCCGAGCTTCCTTCGATACCTCACTGGAAGCTTTCAAAAATGAGACGACGCAAGGTAAAAAGAAGAAGCCGCCGCGGTATGCTTTTCAAGCTCAAGGCAGATTCCTTCTCTGCTTATATGCAGTCGTTCAAAGCCACCGAATAATACATTCGGGACCTGTGCATGAGATAATTTTGCACAGGTCCCTTTTTTCTTGAGTCAAGTTTCAGAAAAGTTTACATTTGCACTGTGCAAAAACCGCGAAAATTTACTTATTATTCTTATCTAACAGTTGACTTAGCTTAATTTTTCGATATAATCATAGTATATGCACATTTAATATGGCACATTGAATATAAGCTAATTTTTACAGATTCGGAGGCTCATATATGATTTCTCAGAATTTACGCTCATGGCAGCAAAGCAGAAAATACCGTATCGATGGCGACACAGTTTACGGCGTAGCCGGCGGTGTCGGTTTTTCGGTCGTTGAAGAGGATGGCGGAAAGCTTGCTATCTTTATGCTCGTTTGCTCTTCCGATGCTTCCTTTGACGGTATGGAGGATATGCTCCGTCCTCAGCCCGGTCTTTCCGACCTTCAGGTCGGCGATGTCGAAGGCTATCTCGCTCTTTTCTATGATGAGAGCGCAGGCGAAATGGACGATTATCTGCTCGACGAAATGCTCTCCTTTGTTTCCGCAAATTACAGAGGTCTGGGCTTCCGCGCACCCAATGTGTGCGTAAAGTGCGGCGCTCCCGCCAACAAGCGCTCATTCTATAACAATATGGTTCAGCCTATGTGTGCTGAGTGCTCCGCAGCAGTCAAGGGTTCTGCTCGTCCTGCACCTGCACCTGCACCTGCACCTGCACCTGCACCTGCACCGGTACCGCGTCCCGGGCCTCAGTATGAGGAGCCTCTCCGCTCCTCCAATGTTTACGACGAGGAAACCGACGATACCTATGCAGGCATGGAGCCTCGCAGAAATACAGACTACGCTCCGATGCCCGAATGGGATGCAGCGCCTCCCTACCAGGCAAACGACCAAGAGGGTACTGCCGGCAAGGGCGTGCTGGGTGCCTTTATCGGAGCTGTTGCAGGTCTTATCCCCTTCGCACTCTGCGTAGTATTCAATTTCCCCCTTCCCGCACTCTGCGTAGTCAGCGGCATTCTCGCCGTTATCGGCTATATCGCATTCGGCGGTGTCAAGAATAAGAAGACAGGCTCGCTTGCCTCTATCGCAGCTTCTGAGATAATTACCATCGCCGCTGTTGTAGTTGTCTTCACCATCAGCAAGGCCGGCTCCACCGAGCTTCTCGTCAGCTTGGCTCTCGGCGTTCTCGGCTGCTTCCTGGGAATCGCTCTTGCTATCGATTCTCTCAACAACTACGTTCAGAAGAGATAACAAAGTCTATATCAAAAACGCCCGTATAATAACGGGCGTTTTGTTGTTTTAGGAATATTCCCTTTTGTTTGAGGGGAAGTTTAAAACAGACAGCTTATTTTGCAGAACTTTCAATACTGTAAGGAGTTAACATGCACGAAAATACAGAAAGTATTACAAAAGCAGTCCTTGCCGCCGTATTTTTAGGCGAAAAGGGCGAAGAAGAATCTCTCGAGGAGCTTCGCGAGCTTGCAAAAACAGCAGGGGCAGAGGTAATAGGTGTATTTACCCAGAACCGTCCGTCAAAGGATACCGCCACCTGTATCGGTTCAGGCAGACTTGATGAAATAAAGGATTTCTGCATTCAGAACGACGCAGACCTTATTATTTTTGACTGCGAGCTGACTCCGAGGCAGGTCGCAAACATCGAAAGAGAGACAGATATACGCACCATTGACCGCACCATGCTTATACTCGATATCTTTGCCATGCGTGCGAGAACCAGCGAAGGCAAGCTGCAGGTAGAGCTTGCACAGCTCAGGTATATGCTGCCCAGACTGACCGGCAAGGGCATCGAGCTGAGCCGTCTCGGCGGCGGTATCGGAACCAGAGGCCCCGGCGAAACCAAGCTCGAAACCGATAAAAGGCATATACGCAGAAGGATAGAGGCTCTTTCCGAAAAGCTTGAGCAGGTGGAAAAGCACCGTGAGCTTCTGCGTACACGCCGAAAAAAAGACGAGATCGTCACTGCAGCTATCGTTGGCTATACCAACGCCGGAAAAAGCACCCTGCTCAACACATTGACACAGGCAGGCGTGCTTGCCGAGGATATGCTTTTTGCCACTCTCGATGCAACAGCACGTTCCTTGGAGCTTCCGAGCGGAGCGTCTGTTATGCTTGTCGATACGGTAGGCTTTATAAGAAACCTGCCTCACCACCTGATAAAGGCATTTCGCTCCACACTTGCAGAGGCTGCACAGGCAGATATCATTTTAAACGTCTGCGATGCATCCTCGCCCGTATGCCTTGAACAGCTTGAGGTAACAACGGCTCTTCTGTCCGAGCTCGGCGCAGGCAATACCCCCACCATAACAATTCTCAACAAGTGCGACAAGGGTATTGTGCAGGCAGGGCTCAAGGGAGTCAGGATATCCGCCGTAACAGGCGAAGGACTTCCCTCTCTGCTGGAAGCGATAGATGAAGCCATGCCCGTAAAAAGACTGCGGCTCAATATTTTGCTGCCCTTCGACAAGCTTGGCGAAGCCGCACCGATCCGCGAACGCGGAACGATCTACAGTGAGGAATACACAGCCGATGGTCTGCGTCTTGATTTCTCTGCGGAAATGCCCATTGCCGCACCGCTTAAAAAGTATGAGACAGTGTAACGAAAGAGGAGAAACGCTCTGTTTCTCCTCTTTTATTCAACAAAAATTTTCACTTTTACGATATATTACTTCACACATGATCTGCACTCCGAGACGAAACCCCTCAATAAATTTTTCTGTTTCGCTGATGCTGTTTAACTTAAAATTACAGCTTTCTATATCTTTATAAATTTTCTTTTCCTTGTCGTTCATCAACGCCATGAGGTCGTCAATATCCTTAACAAGCTGAACGCTTACCCTATGAAATTCACTGTATTTTTTCACATTCGATTCCTATGGACTGATATTTCCATGGAACAACTCCTCAAGTACAGACATTTTATCCCTCCGTTTTGTTTTATGGGTTTATTTTAGTCGATTTCCGTCTAAAAATCTATAGACATTTTTCGTCTATGATAAAATTGCTGTGAGGTGATTCAGTTGACTATATGTGAACGATTACGAATGCTGAGGGAAGAATACGAAACACCCTTAACTCAGGCACAGCTGGGTGAAAAATTGCACATGAGCCAAAGAGCCGTATCTCGTCTTGAAACGGGGGAATCCCATCTTCAGGATGATGATATAATTGCATACTGCAGCTTTTTTAATGTATCTGCCGATTATCTTCTTGGCCTGCCCGATTTGCCGTACCCTTTAAAGTAAATAGGGAAGAGTGGCTTTTTCTTCCTATTTAAATAGGTTTTCCCAAGGCAACAAGTGCGGCGTTTTTTAAGTCTGTTCAATTGCATACATGTTCATTTCTTGCTTGTGCAAGAAACGAACCAAAGAACACAGCCAAGGAGGAGGGGTTTCGATCCCCCTCCTCCTTGGCAATCCTCCTCCCTAAACGACCAAACGGGCCACCATGCCTGCCGCACCGCCTCTCTGCTTATACACCGCATATAACCTCTCTGCAGGCGGCAGGTATTACCTCCATCGTGATTCCTCCCTCGCCGCAGTCCCCTTTTGGAATTTCCCTTACGCTGTTATTGCGCTTGTAATGTTTTTATTATGGCTCGAAGCGTTATATCGCAGGAAAGAGGTTTGCAAAAGCAAAAAGCACCGCGGAAGATATCCTCCGCGGTGCATCATTTTTTATCAGAATTCTTCTCTGAGCTTATATATCTCGCCCTGAGCGCCCTGAGCTTTGACAAGAACATACTCGTCCATCAAAGTATTGATCTGCCAGACCCTTGCCTCATCGTCCTTGACATAGCCTATCCTTCTTCCGAGGGAAGCATCAAGCTCACGATCAACGGCAGGTGCAAAATTATAGCTTTCAAATCCGACGAAATCATAGACCTTATCGCCCTGCCAAAGAGTTTCGCCATCGTTGCTGAGGTCAAATTCTATCGAAAGGGGAACAGCACGTTCAGCAACAGACATAACAGTAGCCGCTACCGAACCGAGCCCGAGCAGTACCGCTGAAAATATAACAGACATGCGTAATCCTCCTTTTTTTCCGAAATCCGCAGACCACTATAACACAGCCGCCCTGAAAAAGCAAGCCAAAAATGCAAATTTTCAGTCCGCAGTCACGGAAGACATGATAAATTTACCGACAAACGGCAATTTGTTTATGTTTTGCAAGCAAAGTCTATCACAGAGGACATCGAAAGTCAACACTGAATTTATCGAAATTCGATAACAAATTGTTAATTATCGTTACAAAAGAAATACTACACAACATCTTCCGCAAAAAACGATTGTTTCCACTGCATATATATGATACAATAATTATGTATATTGGAAAAAAAGTAAAGGAGGCATTCGCGGATCACCGCGAAAGACTATATGAATATACTTGCTGCCTTTTTCGGCAATTACTCAAAAAGAGAATTAAAGAGGATAGAACCTCTCAAGCAGCGTGTTCTTGAGCTTGAGCCTATCTATCAGGCTATGAGCGATGAACAGCTCCAGTCACAGACCGCCATTCTCAAGGGCAGACTGGCTCAGGGCGAGACTCTCGACGATATTCTGTGCGATGCATTTGCCGTCTGCCGCGAGGCAAGCTGGCGTGTTCTCGGCATGAAGCATTTCCCTGTCCAGATTCTTGGCGGTATTATTCTTCATCAGGGCAGAATTTCCGAAATGAAAACAGGTGAAGGCAAAACTCTTGTTGCGACTCTGCCTTCCTATCTTAATGCACTTTCGGGCAACGGTGTGCACGTTGTAACCGTAAACGAATATCTTGCCCGCCGCGACAGCGAATGGATGGGTAAGGTGCACCGCTGGCTCGGCCTGAGCGTAGGTCTTATCGTGACCGGCATGGAGCCCGATGAGCGCCGCGAGGCTTATCTTGCAGACATCACCTACGGCACAAACAACGAGTTCGGCTTTGATTATCTGCGCGACAATATGGTGCCTTACGCAGAGCTGAAGGTACAGCGCGGACATTCCTTTGCCATCGTTGACGAGGTTGACTCCATTCTCATAGATGAAGCCCGTACACCGCTTATCATTTCGGGCAGAGGCGAGGCCTCAAGCGAGCTTTATACCCAGGCAGACCGCTTTGCGCGAAGACTCAAACAGGCGAGAATAGTTGCCGAGAACGAAAAGGAAGAGATGGAAGAGCGCGACGATGTAGCCGATGCAGATTACGTGGTCGATGAAAAGGCGCGCACCTGTACTCTCACTGCGCGCGGCATTGCCAAGGCAGAGGAGACCTTCGGACTTGAAAACCTCACCGACGACGATGAGCGTTCTCAGCGTATATCTCACCATATAAATCAGGCTATCCGCGCCCACGGCATAATGATACGCGACATCGACTATGTCGTTCAGAACGGCGAGGTCATAATAGTTGACGAATTTACAGGCCGTCTTATGTACGGACGCCGCTATAACGAGGGACTTCATCAGGCGATAGAAGCAAAGGAAGGCGTAAAAATAGCCAACGAATCAAAAACCCTCGCCACAATAACCTTCCAGAACTATTTCCGCCTTTACAGAAAGCTTTCGGGCATGACCGGTACCGCTCTTACCGAAGAGGAAGAGTTCCGCGAGATCTACAAGCTCGACTGCGTAGAGGTACCCACCAACAAGCCCATGATAAGAAACGACCTTCCCGATGTTGTTTATGTCACCGAGAAGGCAAAATTCCGCGCTGTAATTGAAAAAATTGCACAGGCTCATGCAAAGGGTCAGCCTGTGCTTGTAGGTACTATATCTATTGAAAAATCAGAAGTTCTTTCAAAGCTCCTTGCAAGAGCGGGTATACGCCACGAGGTTCTCAACGCAAAGCAGCACGCAAGAGAGGCTGAGATCGTAGCACAGGCAGGCAGATTCGGCGCGGTAACAATTGCGACCAATATGGCAGGCCGCGGTACCGATATCAAGCTTGGCGGCAACGCAGAGTTTATGGCAAAGCAGCAGATCCGCCGCGATTTCAACGAAAAGCGTGCAGCCGAAATGAGCGCTAAGGAACCCGATTGGGAGCATGAGGAAATGCTCCTGAGCGAGTGCGAATCCTTCAGCGAAACAGACGATGAGGAGATCCTCGCAGTACGCAGCCGCTTTGCCGAGCTGGTCGAGCAGTACGAAAAAAGCATAAAGGCAGAGGCCGAGAGGGTAAGAGAAGCAGGCGGTCTGTTGATAATCGGCACCGAACGCCATGAATCACGCCGAATCGACAATCAGCTTCGCGGACGTTCAGGCCGTCAGGGCGACCCCGGCGAAAGCCAGTTCTTTGTAGCTCTCGATGACGATCTCATGCGCCTTTTCGGCGGTGACAGAATAAAGAGCATCATGTCCGTTATGAACGTCGAGGAAGATATGCCCATTCAGGCAGGCCTTGTCTCAAAATCCATAGAAAACGCCCAGAAGAACATAGAAAGCCGCAACTTCGGAATAAGAAAGCACGTTCTGCAGTATGATGACGTGATGAACCGTCAGAGAGAGATCATCTACAAAGAGCGTGATCAGGTGCTGGCAGGCGAAGATCTCCACGAAAAGATACTTAAGATGATGGACGATTCCATCGAAGCAAACGTCACACGCTGGCTCAGCGGCGATGCAAAATATAACTGGAATTTTGAATCCTTGCGCGGACATTATCTCGGCTGGCTGACCCGACCGGAGGATTTCACCTTCACCGAGGAAGAGCTGTTTGATATCGAGCCCGAGCAGATAACCGCCGAGCTTACAGCACGCGCCCGTGAGCTCTATTCACAACGCGAAAAGGAATTTGACGATACCTTCGGAGAAGGACTCATGCGTAAGATCGAGCGCAAAATACTGCTCCAGGTGGTCGACAGGCTGTGGATGGATCATATCGATGCCATGGACGACTTAAAGCGCGGCATCAATCTTCGTGCCTACGGACAGAAGGATCCCGTTGTGGTCTACACCATGGAAGGCTTCGATATGTTTGACGAGATGATAGCGCTTATCAAGGAAAACACCACAAAGCTCATGCTCACCGTCAGACCCAGAAGCGAGGCCGAAGCGGCTCAGAGAACCCAGCTTATCAAGCCCACCGAGACGGAAGGCGACGGAAGCGATCCGCAGTCGAAAACCGTACGCGGCGGCAAAAAGATCGGTCCCAACGCTCCCTGCCCCTGCGGAAGCGGCAAAAAATACAAAAAATGCTGCGGCAAGCCTGCAGGCGCCGAATAAAACATTAAAACGCCCACCTGACGGTGGGCGTTTTCACACTATTAAGCCTTTAAATTTTAATTACTACAAAAGCCTTATCATCGATTTACCAATGGTAAATCCCTTGTAACACCCTGCCAAGAGAAGCAGTGCGGTTTTATTTGCATTTTCAGCCTATATACTCAAACAATCCGGGGTAGCAGTCAGCGATCTTTGTATTTTTTGTTCTGCCCTTTTTGTCAGTATAGGATACTTTAGCATTTTTTCCGGATTTTACCATCTTGGGATTATTCATACAGACAACCTTGACCTTCTTGTAGCTCTTGCCCTTGTTTAGATTCTCATTATTCTTTGCCTTTTCAACAATCTCAGCAACCGCTTCCTTGCTTTTGCAAACCTTGAAGCATTCTTCGCAGAACACCTTATTTATGCCTGCTGCTCCTGCTTGCTTGGAATTTGCGGTATAAGGTGTAAATTCCAACGCCCAGAGCTTATCATCATCGGTAAGAAACGACTTAAACGGAGCCTTGATCTTATAATTGAAAAAAGAGGGCATTACAAAAAGCGCAAACAGCGCCGCTAACAGCCCAACGCCCAATATGACCATTATAAGCGGACTGTCCTCAGGCAGTACCATCACAGCACCGACTATCGCCAAAGCATCCACCGCAAGAGTCAGAACAATTGAGACACCCTTCCAGACCGCCATTGTGTAGGTCTTTTTCTTTTTTGCATAATCTTTGTCGTATGCAAAAAGCTGTCTTCCTACAGCAGACTCTGTCTCGAGAACCGCTTCTGTTGTTTCTTCTGCCTTTACTTCTTCAGGTATAGCGTTCATTTTTTCTCCTCCTAATAACTTTATTACTTTCACTTTACTGCGCCTGCCATGAAAAGTCAATATTTTTCAAAGCCGCATACCAAATTAAATAACTCACTGTCTTTTTTTATTTCTCTCTTTGTCTTATGACAGGACAATATTTTTCGATATTTAGTGTACATTAAATTTTGTCCTATGTCAAGACAACAGGAGGAAATAATATGGCACGTATAATTGACGGTAATGAAATGAATATAGTGGGGCATAGGATAAAGGCCCTGCGTACAAAGAAAAAAATGAGTCAACAGGAGCTGTCTGACAAGCTTGAAACCATGGCTATCTATATCTGCCGCGGATCGATATCGAGGATCGAAGACAAACAGCGAACTGTCACCGATATCGAGCTTTACGGTCTTGCCAAGATTCTCGGAGTCGAGATCGGAGATTTATTTGAATAATACGAAAAAAACTCCCTGTGCTCTGCACAGGGAGTTTTTTTCGTTATTTACTTTCTGCTTGCCTTCGGACGGAAGAAGAACTCAATATCATAATCCTTCGGCACCTTGATCTTTACTATGCTGTTGCCTTCGACGTCCACAGAAATCTCCGCTGTTTTTACAGCTTCTGCGGCTGCTTCGATTCCGCGCTTTTTGTCAAGAGCAAGCTGTGCCTCTGCAACAGCGGCCTCTGCCGCCCTTTTTGCCTCCTGAGCCGCGGCCAGTGCAGCCTCTGCCGCCTTGCGCGCTTCCTCAGCCTCAACAGCCTTGCGGTTTGCCTCAAGGTCTACGCTTGCATCGGGCAGCGGAACTATCTCCGCTGCATTGTTCTTAAGCTCTTCGATACGCTCAAGCTCAGCTTTTGCAGCGGCAGCGCGTGCTCTTGCTTCTTCTGCCGCTTCATCCTCATAAGGAATGGGGAGAATTATAGGATCCTCCTCAAGCTGTTCAAAATCGGCGGTAGCTGTTACCTTACTTGCATCAAATTCCATTGTCTGTATCTCCTTTACTCTTATTCTGCTTTCCTTAAGCAGTTCCCTTTGTTACAATTATATCAATGAAATTCGAGCTGTACAATAGAAATTTTAAATTTCTAAAAGAAAAACTGCAAAATTTTTCCATAATTGCAAAAGCCCTCTGAAATTGTGAAAAAAGCGTGCAGCAGCAGGCTTTTTAAGCTTATCTTCACTCCCGCTTTCCCTCTCATTTTTACTCATCTCTTCCTTCACCAAGCCTTTGCCCTCTGCATATTCTGGTGATGGGAGGTGAAAAAATCATGACCATGTTCAATTGTACCTGCAAATGCAGCTGCACCATCGCCGCTGTTGTCTCAGCCATTATCATCGGCGTTGTCACAGCATTTCTCCATGTCACTGCGGTGGTTACCGCTACTCCGGCATTCCTTTGGGTAGTGCTCGGCATTGCCGCAGTATATCTCGGCATCACCCTTCTTGCGGCCGCACTCAGGAAATGCAAGGAACGGGAGCTCTGCCTCTGCTCTTCGGTCAACACTCTTCTGGCAGGCATTCTGGGAACCGTATTGTTCTCGATAGTTCTTCTTGCCGTCGGTGTTGTTGCAACAAGCATACTCAGCGCAATTCTTGTGGGAGTGCTTATGTTCTTCTTTACGCTGGCGATAGCGGGCACCGCATGCCTTGTCAGAAGTCTTTTCGGCTGCGAGGGCTGATACCCCTGTCTTCGGTTTCTGCAAACAGAACGCGGCGTTTTACAGAACGCCGCGTTCTTAAATCAACCTGAGGCATTACCTCCTCTTTGGTTGACATTTAATATCTCCTATGATAAATTTTATTTGTCACAATGCTGTTTTTACAGCGGTTATCGTCTGTTTTCGGCACAGCTTTTCGGAGGTATTCTATGAAACGACATTTCGTTGTATTTATATTATCCGCGCTTCTACTCCTAACCGGCTGCAGCGGCATTAAAAATGCCGCGCTCGACCAGCTCACCCACACAGAGGCGCTTTATCCCGGCACGGTGGTTATAAACGAGGCAATGACCGATAATACCGATTACGCCAAATGCTCGGACGGCAAGCATTACGACTGGATAGAGCTGCACAACACGAGCTCTTCCAAAATAATTCTTACAAACTGCTACCTTTCCGACGATGAGAACGTCCCTGCAAAGTGGCTTATTCCAAGCCTTTCTATCGAAGCCTACGGATATGCGCTCATATATATGTCCGACAGAGACTGCCTTGAAAAGGACGAGCTTCACGCCTCGTTCAAGCTCTCCTCCGACGGTGAAACCGTCATGCTGTATTCCCCCGAGCTTACCGAGCTTGCAAGGCTCTGCATTCCGCCCTCCGAGGAAAACCTCTCATACGGACTGAGCGAAGAGGGGACAGGCTGCGGCTGGTATGCACAGCCTACTCCTATGCAGCCTAATTCGGGTGCTTTCTCCGACACTATCGAGGGTCTTAACATTGGCAGGATCGATGTGGTCATAAACGAATATATGATAAACAACACCAAGATACTGTACGATGCCGACGGCGATTACAGCGACTGGATAGAGCTTTATAACCGCACGGAAAACGATCTGTCTCTTGACGGCTATTCTCTGTGCGACAGCTCTGCTCTGGACGGAAAATGGTACTTCCCCGAGGGCACCGTCATTCCCTCCAAGGGATATCTGCTCATATTCTGCTCGGGCAAGGACAAGCTCGATTCCAAGGGCTTTCTTCACACCTCCTTCAGACTCAGTACTTCGGATGACATGATCGCACTGCTGACTCCGCTCGGATACAAAAACTCTTATTCATTCGTGCCGGAGCTCGACAAAAACGTGTCCGCAGTCCTTGCCGCCGACGGCACTTATCTGCGCTGCTCCATGCCCACTCCGGGAAGGATAAACAACACCTCCGCATATTGATAAGGATGAATATTATGTCTCAAAAATTTGATCTGAATAAAATAAAAAATGCTGTTATCATTCTTGTATGCACTCTTGCGGCATCGGTCGTTTTTCTGCTTATTTCCCTTTCCTCAGAGAAGACACCGAAGGAAACGACCTATAACGTATATATAAACGAGGTAATGAGCAGCAATTCAAAATATGCGCCTCACCCGAGCGGCAAGTACACCGACTGGGTAGAATTGTACAATGACAGCAATACACCCGCAAAGCTCGACGGCTGCTGGCTGACCGATGACGAAGCCCGACCGTTCAGATATTCTCTCGACGGCATTACTGTTGAACCCTACAGCTATAAGACCATTTATCTTTCGTCCGCGCTCTCCGATTCGGACTCCCATCCCACCGCACCCTTCGGCCTGTCCTCAGACGGCGAGACCCTTGTGCTTTATGCTCAATCCGGTGTGGAGATAGACAGAATGGAAGTGCCTGCGCTGAGAGAAAATATTTCCTACGGACGCGGCGATTCTAACAAGCTCATGTTCTGGCTCAGCCCTTCCTTCAATGCTCCCAACAGCGGAAGCTGTGCCGAATCCGCAAACGCCCTTGCCTATACGATGTGTTCTGTCGAAATAAGCGAATATATGCTTAAAAACTCCATGGGCATAAGAGACTGCGACCTTGAATACAGCAATTGGATAGAGCTGCACAATTTCGGCAGTGAAGATCTTCTTCTCGACGGCTTCTCGCTTACCGACAGCCTCTCCGATTCAAAAAAGTGGTGCTTCCCCGAGGGCACAATCCTCGGTGCGGGCAAATATCTTATCGTCTACTGCTCGGGAAAGGACAAGTCAGTAAACGGAGAGCTTCACACAAACTTTACTCTGGGCAGAAATTCCAATTATTTCGCCCTTTGGACAAATGAAAACATTCTCGCACAGGAGCTTGAGCTTAAATACGGCGGCGAAAACATTTCGGTCTGTATCGATACATCGGGAAGCTATCAGTTTTCTTCACAGCCCACACCGCAGGGCGAAAACCATATTCTTGTCCTCGGAGATTCCCATTCCCTTTCTGCCGTGCTTTCGCGCGACGTTATAATAAACGAGGTCTGCGCCGTCTCCGATGAGGATTCCGCAAACTCATCGGATTATATAGAGCTTTACAATTATTCGGACAAGGCAGTGTCCCTCATTGGCTACACTCTTGGAAACGATATAGGAGTGCCGTTTTTCACCTTCCCCGATGTTTCCCTTCAGCCTGATTCCTATATCCTTGTATACTGTGACGGCATAAATGCCGTAAACCCCAAAAGCGCCCTCCATGCAAACACCAAGCTCAGCTCGGGAGGCGAAAAGCTTTACCTTACCGATCCGCAGGGCAATGTGTGTGACTTCTTTGAATCCGGCAAACAGCGAAATTCGGTCACCAGCGGAAGGCTGAATGCAGACACCTCGATACGTTGGTTCTTTACCACACCGACTCCGGGTTCTGAAAATGCGACGGGCTACCGCGGCTATACCGAGCAGCCGACCGCATCGATCTGCGGCGGATTTGTAAGCAAGGGCACAAAGATCTCCCTGTCTGCAGAGGAGGGCGCTGTCATAAGATACACCACCGACGGCTCAGTGCCCACTGCCTCCTCGAAGGAATACAGCACCGCTCTTACAATAAACAAGACAACCGTTCTTCGGTTTGCCGCGTTTTCCGAAAGTCATCTTCAAAGCGATGTCGTAACGGAAACCTATTTTGTCGCAGATGAGCATAATATCCCCGTTGTCAGCCTTTCGGGAGACCCAGGCAAAATATCGAACGAAAAAACAGGCCTTATGTACGATTCCTCCTGCAGGGAGGAATACGCCTGCCACATAGAATATTACGACAAACACGGACTTAAGGCCGTTGAGTTTGACGCAGGCGCCGCATTATTCGGCTACAGCTCACGCGAATACACCCAAAAGGGTCTTCGCCTGCGTCTGCGCGAAAAATACGGCGAAAACGAAGTAAATTACCCCTTCTTCGGAGAGCACAGCGTCGATTCCTTTTCGAGCCTTCTGCTGAGACCGGGCGGTGAGGATCAGGTCACCTCGAAGATTCGTGACGACTTTATCCCTCTTGTAATCAGGGGAATGGACCTTGATTATCAGGAATCACAGCCTGCCGCACTCTATGTCAACGGCACTTACTGGGGACTTTACTTTGTGCGCGAACGGCTTGATGCAAATTACGCCAAATACAAGTACGGTTATGACAAAGACACCCTCGACATTGTCAAGGGTAATCGTCAGGTCGTTACGGGAAGTGCATCGCAATATCTTGCAATGGTCGATTATATCGATTCACACGATATGAAAAAGGACAGCGAATATGCCATTGCCGCCGAGCAGATAGATATAGATTCTCTGATAAACTTCTGGATAGTCGAAACCTATTTCTGCAACCTCGACATAGGAAACATCAAATGCTTCCGCGTGCGCGACACAGGCAAGTGGAGATGGATGATATACGACATGGACTGGGCGATGTGGCACACTACATGGGACACGAATATGATAGAAAGCAAGCTGCTGACAACAAAGCAGCTGCCGTATATCCAAAACAACAAAATCATGCGTAATCTGCTTAAAAACAAGCAGTTTCGCGACCGATTCATAACCCTGTACTGCTACCACATCAAACACACCTTCAACACCGAGCGCACAACCGCTATCCTCGATGAGCTGACCGCATACATACAGCCTGAGCTGACACGGCAATACAAGGCGCTTGGCTTCCCGGGTCCGAAAACACTCAACCAGCAATGGAAGAACATAAGAAGCTTCCTCTCATTTAAACCCGACATGGCATATTCTCAGCTAAAAAGCGCGTTCAAGCTCAGCGATGAACAGCTTGAGGACTATAAAGCCGCAGCAGAACAGCTTAAAACAGAGCAAAATAAAAAGCTCTCAGATTAAGGCTTTTTCCGTTTTTCGCAAATATGTATAAAGCACCCGACCTTTTTATGGTCGGGTGCTTGTTCTATCTATATATCAGCGCGCCACCAGCCTCGAATATAACGGAAAATGCCGTACTTGCCGATGTATGAGCGGCGCACTGCACGCGCTGCACCCAAAACACCTTTTTCATTAAATTCCTCGGCAGAATAAAGTATCCTGCCTGTCTGCTCAAGCAGCTTTTTAAGCTTTTCCGATGCCGATGCGCTGAGCCATGTAAACTGCGATGTCACACGCTCTCCGAACTCGTCGGCTGTTTCGCTCTGAATACGCCTTATGCCGCATGCCGACAATGTCCAAAGCAATCTGCTGCAGCGGCGCAGGGTCTTATAGCCTGCCTTTTTTCTGTATTTGCCTGCAAGCTGTATGTTTTTTATAATTCGGATAACAAAGGGACGGAAAATGAAAAACAGCACAACAAAGCCTGCTATTGCAGCGTATGCATAAAGAAGGGTCTTTCTGAGTGCGGCCATATTTTCCTTGTTGAATATTCCGTCGTCCTTCTGCTCCTCTTTTTCTTCGGCCGCGGCATTTTCGGCATAGACCGCGGCATTTTCGGCGGCAGGGTCATATATCACCCATCCGCTGTCTTCGATATAAAGCTCTGCCCATGCATGAGCGTTAGCGTTGCTTATCCTTACTATCTCCTCTTTGCTGTTTGGAACAGCATATCCTATAACAAAGCGCGACGGTATGCCCTCACAGCGCGCCAGCACCGCCATTGCGCTTGCAAAATATTCGCAGTAGCCTTCGCGCGAGGAAAAGAGGAAGTAATCGACAAAATCGCTTTTCTTCGGCACACTGCTCACCTTTGTCTCATATTTATACCGAGACAAAGCCTTCATAAGCGCATCTGCCTTTGCCGCATCTCCCGATATTCCGTCGGTGACGCTGTGTGCAAAATCTGCAACTCTCGGCGGCAGAGTGTCGGGAAGCGCGAGATATGCCTTTCGTTCATCATCTGTTATCAGGCAGTCGGGCAGACTGTCTGCAAAATACACCGTATAACGGCCGCTGCGCGGTTTGCTGAAAACAAGTCTGCTTCCGCTTCGCTCCGTTCCGATGCCCTCTTTTGTAGTTACTGCAACAGTGTATGGTGGACTGAACACAGTCTCGCCGACTGTACTGATTTTCCTGACAGTCGCTCTTGAGTAACCATCGGTATCAAGGATATTATTCTCCGAAGAGGATGCATTATCTGCCGCTGACATATAGCCCGTATCTGTCAGCGATATCGTGCTGAGCCAGCCCTTTCCCGTGTAGGAATCATAAATACTGCCTGTCAGACGGTCGGCAAAAGCGCCGTCACTGAAGGAGACCTCGACAGGGAGACCCTCCGAGACCTCTATCCAGCCTCCCATGCTCGAAACATCCTCGTCATAGCCTGTTTTGTTTTCCGGTTCGGGCTCTTCCTCCAGCTTGTCTATATCCAGCACCTCGCCGAGCTGAACGAGCCCGTCCGTATTATTAAGATGTATCAGCTTTTCCCACGGTATGCGCGTTTCAGGCATTGGAAGCATAACCGCGATAACCACAGCGGCAGCACAGATAAAAACATACCACGGCTCCTGCCTCTTTTTTCCTTCTTCCCTGCTTTTCGGGGCAAACACCTGACAGACAACTATCAGCGTATATGCAAGAAGCAATATCATAATTATCGGCATCAGGCTCATCTTCATCATAATAAGCATGATGAAGGACACTGCCGTGCCGCCTGCTGTTATGCATCGAAGCACAAAGCTTCGGTTGACTGTGCAGACGAGCGCGCACAGCACTACGCAAAAGCATACGCAGGGCAGAATTATTTCTTCTGCCGCAGCGCCTTTTTCATTTATGAGCATGAAAAGAAGGCTTTTTCTTTCCTCTCCTCGCGGTATGAGCAGTGCAGCGGCACCGCCTGCGGCGCAAAGTGACGGAATAAGGATATTTACCGCCTTGGGCAAACGCACAAGCTCCATAAGCAGGGAGAACACCGCGCACATTATCATCAGCGCGGAGAGGAAAAAATTATCCGCACTCTCAGGCAGCAGAGTCGCGATTATCAAAGCGGCCAGCGCCGACGACAATATTGCCGCAGCAGCTCCGCGAGGAATGGCGTTGAGTATTTTCTTAAAATTGATCTTTGAAAATGTAATCTTTTTCATTATTTGCTCAAAATCTCAATTATGTCACAGTCGTCAGGTACACAGATGTATTTCAGCCTTGGCGCCTCGTATACTTCCGATCCGCTGCCGAACTCCATCAGAACACATTCCGCACCTGCCTCGGCGGCATTTATAAGGCCTGCCGCTGCATCCCCGATCTGTCCCGAGGAAAGCACAGCACAGCATGTAAGGTTTACATCAGGAACCTGCACAGGCGGTGCGGTCCTTGAAAACTCCATCGTACCGCTCCATTCGTACAATTCATTAAAATCGTTGTTATCTCTCAGGAAGAAATGGTTATCGCCTGCATAGACATCAACATCAATGCCGCGCGAAACACCGTAGTCACATATAGCGAGCAGTGCCTCAAGGAGATTGTCCTCGCGCACTATCGCAGCTTCACCCTCGGAAAATTTTCGCATATCGACGACTATGACCATCCTCGGCCGTTCAACACCGCTTATCTGACGCACCTGAAGCACGCCTGTGCGCGCGCTTGCCTTCCAGTGTATCATGCGCGGATCGTCGCCTGCAACATATTCGTGCACTGTATCTCCTGCCATTGTCTCGTGCGAACCGTAGGAGCTTGCCGACCTGATCCCTTCAAAGCTGAAAATACTTAAGCTGTCGAGCTGCACTACCCGAGGATAAACCGTAACGGGATATTCGACAGGGGGATTAAAGGACGGCCTGAAAAGTCCGAGCACGTCGCTTATCAGTATTTTCTCAACACCGATAGTATACCTGCCTCTTCTTCTGCATATAACATCGGCTCTGATTTCTTCCGTCGATCCCGCAGGCAGCGTGAAGACCTGCTTTTCCTTTGTGTTTGTTATCTCGGAAAGATCCTTGTGAAATTTAAGCTCTATCTGAGTGAACGAAACAAATTTTGTTTCGTTCATTATTCTGCACACATAGGGCACAGGCTTATTTTTGACGGTGCTGCGCGATTCGATGCTCTGATGTATTTTCATGCGCTCATACACGACAAGCGTATAAAGTATCGAAAGCACAGGCAAGAGCACCGATATATAAAGCAATGCATAGACCAACGTGCCCGAACGGATGCTGGCAAGAAACACCGCCAGCACGAAAAAGGCTATTACCAGAAATCTGCGTGTTTTCATGCCTTTACCTCCGTTAATATCAGAGCATCGGCACTTTCGTATTGCTGCGGATATGCCTTACGACCCATGCTGCATCATGACCGACGGCACGTGCCTTTGCCGAAGCTGAGATCCTGTGTATCATAACAGGCTCCCAAACCCTTTTAACATCGCCCGGTGTAACATAATCTCTGCCGCTTACATACGCAGCCGCCTGCGCGGCATTTGTCAGTGCGATCGACGAGCGCGGACTTGCGCCGAGCACAAGATCATCGCTTTCGCGAGTGAGGGATACGAGCGAAATTATGTAGGAGATAACCTCCTGACAAACGGTCACTTTTCTTACTTCCCTCTGCATATCTCGCAGGGTCCGAGGGTCAATGACCGCCTCGGGAATGATCTTTCCTTCCCCTGCGATAGCTCTGGCTATAAGCGCCTCCTCGTCGGACGGCTCGGGATATCCAATTGATATCCTCATCATAAAGCGGTCAAGCTGAGCCTCGGGCAGCGGATATGTACCTGTATGCTCGATGGGATTCTGTGTTGCGACGACAAAAAACGGTTCGGGGAGGCTGTAGGATATTCCGTCAACCGTCACCTGATGCTCCTCCATCGCTTCGAGCAGTGCAGACTGCGTTTTCGGCGGAGTGCGGTTTATCTCGTCGGCAAGTATGATATTTTTCATAATAACGCCCGGCTTGTATTTGAAATCGCCGCTCGCACTGTCATATATACTCACGCCGAAAACATCCGACGGCATGGTATCGGGCGTAAACTGTATTCTGCCGAAGGAGCAGCCGCTTGCCGCGGCGACAGCGAGAGAAAGGGTGGTTTTTCCCACACCGGGCACGTCCTCTACAAGCAGATGACCTCCGGCAAGCAGAGTTATGACAGCCAGCTCGGCGGCATCACGTTTTCCGACCAGTGCGGAGGACACACTGTCAACAAGCCTTACAGCAAGATCATTTTTCATATTTTTCCCTTCTTTTCATGAATTTTTATCGATAACAGCATTATGAAATATAACTGATTTAAGAATACAGAAATTTCCCTGATTTTACTATACACCAATTTTCAAAAATAAGCAACAGCGATAAGCCATGCACGCTGTAAATTGTATGAACAGCCAAAATTTTACGCCAAAATATATTTATAATGCAGATGAAAATTTCCATTTATTGATTAAATAAACGTTGCCGCTTTAATTGCCTCCCTCTGATGAGGGGAGTGGAGAGAGAAAAATATATTTTAAATAATCTCTCCCTCAGTCAAAATCGCAAGCGATTTCGACAGCTCCCTCATCAGAGGGAGCCTGATATATACCTCAATAAATCAAATCCCGTTTTGCAAAACAGAAAAACTCGTAAATAAAAGACAAGCCCGAACTGACACACCCCCTATCGGTTCAGAACGAGCATTATAATTCATTCGTAAATTATGATATAATACATACAGCAAACAGATAAATTTGAATTTTTCGGCCGCATGCAGACAAAAGCACCGAGCCGCCGATAACGGGCGCCTCGGTGCAAAGCTGTATTTTAATCGGCTAAAAGCCTGTCAGCTTATTCGCCGTCAAACAACGGGGTAGAGAAGTAACGCTCTGCGGTGTCGGGAAGTACCGTTACAACAGTCTTGCCGGGGCCGAGCTTTTTTGCCATCTGAATGGCTGCAGCAACGTTCGTTCCTGAGGAAATGCCGCACATAAGCCCTTCCTTTTTTGCAAGGTCACGTGCTGTGGATATCGCCTCTTCGTCCGATACGATGTATATATCCTCGTATATGTTCTGATTGAGTATCTCGGGAATAAGTCCGTCTCCTATGCCCATCTGGAGATGTGTGCCCACCGTTCCGCCTGCAAGAATAGCGGCATTCTCGGGCTCAACGGCCCATATAAGCATATCGGGATTGAGTGCCTTCAGCGTTTCGCCTATGCCTGTGAGTGTACCGCCCGTACCTATGCCCGAGCAGAAGCCGTCAATAGGTCCGCCCACCTGCTCAAGTATCTCAAGACCCGTTTGATGACGGTGGATCATCGGGTTTGCAGGGTTTGTAAACTGCTGGGGAACATAAACATTCGGATCCTCGCGCTGCATTTTAAGCGCAAGCTCAAGACATTCCTGTATGGCATCGCCGATATTTCCCGCATCGTGCACAAGCACGACCTCCGCGCCGTAGTGGCTCATAAGCTTTCTGCGCTCTACGCTGACGGAATCGGGCATGATTATCCTGACGCGGTATCCCCTGACAGCGCCTATCAGCGCAAGGCCGATTCCCTGATTTCCCGAGGTCGGCTCAACGATGATGGATTCAGACGTCAGCTTTCCTTCGCGCTCAGCGGCGGCTATCATATTAAGGGCAACTCGGGTCTTTATCGAACCGCCTACATTCAGTCCCTCGTATTTGACAAGAACACGCGCGGCGTTTTCGGGGACCATGCGATTTAACTGAACTATCGGAGTGTGCCCGACAGCGTCCAGTACGTTCTGATATATCATAAAATACACCCCTTCTTATAAAACACATACTAATGTATTGTAATGTAGAATCGACCGTATGACAAGACAAAAAAGCGAATATGTGAAAAAAACTTCATTCATCCGACGCTTTTCGTCACCGTTCGCCCGAAAAATCAAACCAGACAGCGCCTGTTTTATATAATATAAAGACCCGCAGGTACATCGGTGCCTGCAGGCCTTTTGTCATAAAACTAAACCTAAGCGCGGTTACAGAACGCCGCAGATCAGCAGAAGCTGCACAACAAAGGCGGCAGCTCCCACAAGAATAATAACTGCACAGGCGATAAGGTCGAAAACAGAATTTATATCGGAAGGCTGCGGCATTTCCTTGTAGCGCAGCTGATACCATCCGTGTCTGAATGCCCACATTTTGCTCGGAAAGAAACAAATGCAAATGGGAATGACAAGCATCAGAAGAACACCGAAATTACCCAATAGCAGAGAAGTCGTTTCATCGAAGGGGCGCATTATGCCGAGCACTATCGATATACCCACTATGCACAATGCAGTAAGACAGCCTATCACACCTATAACAATGTGCGCAGGGGTCACGGGTATATAGGGAATATCCTCCTCCATTCCGCCGAACTTCTCGGCGGTAATGGCATCCTTTATCTTTTTATTCCTCTTTTCTATCTGCTTTGTAAGCTTCTTTGCCTCACGGCTTGTGACCGGTTCGTCGAGCTTGGCCGCACAGGCTTCGCATTCCTGTGCTCGTTCGGAATTTACGATTCCGCACTTATTGCATACCTTTACCATCATTTCCTTTTCCATATTGATTTCTCCCTTTAAAATAAACTTAAATCGGCGTTTTCCGTTATCATCAAATATATGCCGATAAATTCATCCTTCGCAGCTTGTCACCTTTATTATATCACCTGCATTTACGCAGTGCAATAAGCAAATTCTCTGCCGCTCTCGGCTTTGAAATTGCCGACCTCTGATGAGGGGGACTGATATACACACCTCAATTTTGCCTGTCAGAAGAGTCTCTGAACAAAAGCAAGGCCGAACACGAACATGTTGTATTCTCATGCCTGCCCTGCTATAATATCGATAAATCGGAATTTGCCCTATATCGACTATTTTCAGAAAGAGCAATTATTATGGAATTTTATGAAAAATTACAAGGACTCCGAAAAAAAGGGGCTTACCCAAGAAGAACTTGCCCAGTCGCTTTTTGTGTCCCGAACGGCAATTTCAAAATGGGAGTCAGGCAGAGGATATCCCAGTATAGACTCCCTGAAAGCAATAGCCGGGTTTTTTGGGGTAACGATTGATGAACTGCTATCGGGAGACGAACTGCTGACCATAGCAGAAGAAGATACAAAGCAAAAAGAAAAACATATTCGTGATTTGGTATTCGGGATGCTCGATTGCAGTATTGCAATGTTCTTTTTCCTGCCGTTCTTTGGGCAGGAGGTAAATGCAGCAATACATGGCGTGTCCCTTCTGTCCCTTACCGAAATTGCACCATATTTGAAAACGGTTTATTTTGTTGTTGTAATTGCAGTATATATTCTCTTTGAAATGTTTGTCGCAAATTACAGACCTGTTTTGATTGAGGGTTTTTTGGAAGCGTCTTATCCATCATCAACAACTATGCTCGTAATGTGTGTGATGCCAACTGCGATAATGCAGTTTGATGCCCGTATCAGGAATGCTGTCCTCAAACGAATCGTTTCTTCCGCAATTATCGCTTTTATTGTTTTTATGGTAATTGGCAGACTTATTTCGGGTGTGCATTGGTTTACTGATATTGTCGGCGGCGCTTTACTCAGCGCAGGACTTGTGCTGATGTACCGCTGCGTCTGTGGCTTAAGGAAAAAGCAGTGCTTGTCAACTCCCGTTTTGCCTATCAGAAAAACTTGGAAATAAACAACAAATCCGAACCCATCACCAATCGGTACAGGGTTCGGATTTGTCGTGCTTGGTGCGGGTAACAGGGGTCGAACCTGCACGTCTTGCGACACAAGATCCTAAATCTTGCATGTCTGCCAATTCCATCATACCCGCATATTTCTCAGCACAGGGCTCTGCGCTGAGATAGGCTGCAATATCAGAAAACGTCCTTGAGTGAATCAATTATGCCGTTCTTAAACTTAAACACGACACGAACATAATCGCCGACCTTAAGAGGCTTGCTTGCTATTAAATCAGCAGAGATGTTTTTCTCGCCTATTTCATATCTCTGTGTACAGCAATTCCAGAAAATAAAATCAATGGGAACGCTTTTGCTCGTTGTTTCCTTGATGTTTGTCAGAACGGCAACTGTTTCGAAAAGATTCTTTTTGTCGCCGTAGGGCGTATAGCCGGAATCCTTTATAAAATCAAACTGCTCCTGAGAAAGCAGCTTCATACGCTCTGCCTGCTTCTGATTAGTTTTCTTTGCCCATATCACTACAATTACAATAAAGACGGCAATGACTCCATGCCTCATATCTCCTTTTAATCTTTTGTAAGGAAAAGTATAGCACAGGACGGCAAAGACTGTCAACCTTAAAGGGTCCACAGTTTTTTCGTCCTGCGCCTCGAATCTGCAATACTTATCGTTATATTTCGTTTGTTTTATACTGTGAGTATCGTCAAAGTTCCTCTTTAAGACCTCCCTCTAACGAGGGAGGTGGCTTTGCCGCAAGGCAAAGACGGAGGGAGAGAATTAAAAACAGTATGTTTATGCGGTTTTAGACTATACCCAGGTCGGCCTTGCTGACAGCTCCCCAAGATACGTGCCTGCACATTTCTCATGACAAGAAAATCCTCGAGTGGACTTTTGGAAAAGCAAAAGCGTGCGGTAACACCGCACGCTTTTATCTTTATTTCTTGCTTTCAAAAAGGCTCTTCATTCTTTCAAGCTCTTTCTTCTGCTCGGAAGAGAGCTTTTTCGGAACATTAACGGTAAAGCGGACTATTTGATCTCCGCGGCCTCTGCCGTGGAGTCTTGCAATGCCCTTGCCCTTTAATGTCATGGAATCACCGGGCTGAGTGCCTGACGGCACTTTTATCTTCTGCTGCCCGTCAAGCGTAAATACGCTTATCTCATCACCCAGTGCGGCCTGCCAGAAGGAAAGCTGTACGGTACAGTAAACATCGTATCCGTCGCGCTCGAGAATGTGGTGAGGACGAATGGTGACGGTAAGCAGCAGATCGCCGGAGGGACCGTTATTTGCACCTGCACAGCCCTCACCGCGAACGGTAAGTGTCTGTCCGTCGTCAATACCTGCAGGTATATCGATGGTTTTTGTGCGTCCCACTCTGCATCTGCCTGCGCCGCCGCATTTTGCACAGGGCTGTTCTATAATGGTGCCCTTTCCGCGGCACTTGTCACAGGTACGCTGTGTCTGCATAGTGCCAAAGGGTGTACGCTGATTTATGCGTACATAGCCGCTGCCGCCGCATTCGGGGCATCGGCTGGTGCTGGTACCGTCCTTTGCACCCGTGCCCTTGCAGTCTGTACACGTTTCGATACGCTTAAAGTCTATCTCCTTGGTACAACCCTTTGCGGCTTCCTCGAAGGATAGAATTATAGTTTTCTGTATGTCTTCACCTCTTCTCGGGCCGTTCGCCTGAGAAGAACGTGTTCCGCCGCCGAATCCGCCGCCGAAGAAGCTGCCCAGAATATCTCCCAGATCTCCGAAGCCAAAGTCGCCGAATCCGCCGCCGTAGCCGCCTGCTCCTGCGCCGAAGTTGGGATCGACACCTGCATGGCCAAACTGATCGTAGCGCGACTTCTTTTCGGGGTCGGAAAGAACCTCATAAGCCTCGTTTATTTCCTTGAACTTATCCTCGGCTTCCTTGTTGCCGGGGTTCATATCAGGGTGGTATTTACGTGCCAGGTTGCGGTATGATTTTTTTATGTCGTTGTCAGAAGCGCCCTTCTGTAATTCAAGCACTTCATAGTAATCTCTTTTGTTGTCTGCCAAAGGTCGTACCCCCATTGGTGGAAATGTGCGGTGTTGTAGTATAAAATCGTTCGCACAGGCGAACGATACGGGAAACCCCCGCCGAGGGTTTCCCACACAAAAACAGTCCACCGGACTGTTTTTGCTCCCTTCCTGCGGTTTTTTCGCAGAAGGCTTTCGTCCTCTGCGGAGGACGATTCAGGGACTCTGTCCCTGAAAACCCTGCAAGCCTTTGGAAAAAGGCTTGACCTAAACCTTGTTTGTTTTGAAATGTAGAATTATTTTTTACGATTTCTCGTGTTTTTCGTCCTATGATTTTCGCGTTTTTCGTAGGGGAACCCCTCGCGGTTTCCCGTCACGTTCTCGAAATTGCAAATCCTCGCGTTTTTGCTTGTTTCACAGCACTGCCGTACACAGTGGCACTGTGTACGGCAGTGCTTTATTTAATTATACCTTAGTTTTCGTCAACATCGGGGATATCATTTCCGCCGGGAGCTGCGCCTGCATCGCCTGCAGCCTTGTACATACGCTCGCTGAGCATGTAAAGATCCTGCTGGAGATCGTTGAGCTTGGACTTGATGACCTCTGCGTTGTCGCCGTCCTTAGCGGTACGCAGTGCTGCGATCTTTGCCTCGATGTCGGACTTCTCATTGGAAGTAACCTTATCGCCGATCTCTTCGAGCATCTTCTCGGTCTGATAGATGACCTGATCTGCATTGTTCTTTGCATCAACGAGCTCACGTCTCTTGGAGTCCTCAGCAGCATAACGCTCTGCATCGGCAACAGCAGCCTCGATATCCTTCTTGTCCATGGAGGTGGAGCTTGTGATGGTGACATGCTGCTCCTTGCCTGTGCCCTTATCGCGTGCGGAAACATTTACGATACCGTTTGCGTCGATATCAAATGTTACCTCGATCTGAGGAACACCGCGGCGTGCAGGCATGATGCCGTCGAGGTGGAAAACACCGAGGAGCTTGTTGTCTCTTGAGAACTCACGCTCGCCCTGGAGAACCTTAACCTCAACAGAGGTCTGGTTGTCGGCAGCGGTGGTAAATACCTGAGACTTCTTGGTGGGGATGGTGGTATTTCTCTCGATGATCTTGGTGCAAACCTCGCCCATAGTCTCGATACCGAGGGAGAGGGGAGTTACGTCGAGAAGGAGGAGACCGTTCTGAACGTCGCCGCCGAGAACGCCGCCCTGAATTGCAGCACCGAGAGCTACGCACTCATCGGGGTTGATGCCCTTGAAAGGTTCCTTGCCTGTGAACTTATAAACTGCCTCCTGAACAGCGGGGATTCTGGTGGAACCGCCGACGAGGAGAACCTTGTCGATATCGCCGACAGACAGACCGGAATCGGAAAGTGCCTGACGAACAGGACCCATGGTCTTCTCTACGAGGTCACTGGTGAGTTCATTGAACTTAGCGCGGGTCAGGGTCATATCGAGGTGGAGCTGGCCGGAGGTGGTAGCAGCAATGAAGGGGAGGTTGATCTGAGTGGTGGTAACAGTGGAAAGCTCACACTTTGCCTTCTCAGCAGCATCCTTGAGTCTCTGCATAGCCATCTTGTCATTCTTGAGGTCTACGCCGTTGTTCTTCTTGAAATCGTCGCAGATGTAATCAATAATTCTCTGGTCGAAGTCATCGCCGCCGAGACGGTTGTTACCGGCGGTAGCCTTAACTTCCTGAACACCGTCGCCCATCTCGATGATGGATACGTCGAATGTACCTCCGCCAAGGTCGTAAACCATAACGGTCTGCTCATTTTCCTTATCGATAGCATAGGAGAGGGCTGCAGCGGTAGGCTCGTTGATGATTCTCTTAACATCGAGACCTGCGATCTTGCCTGCATCCTTGGTTGCCTGACGCTGTGCGTCGGTGAAGTATGCGGGAACGGTGATAACAGCAGCGGAAACGGACTCTCCGAGGTATGCCTCAGCGTCCTTCTTCAGCTTCTGGAGGATCATTGCGGAAATCTCCTGCGGGGTGTAGCCCTTATTGTCGATGGTAACCTTTCTGTCAGTACCCATATCTCTCTTGATGGAGGAAATGGTTCTGTCGGGGTTGGTGATAGCCTGACGCTTTGCAACTGCGCCGACCATTCTCTCGCCGTCTCTTGAAAATGCTACAACAGAGGGTGTGGTTCTTGTGCCTTCGCTGTTTGTGATAACAACAGGCTCGCCGCCTTCTACAACAGCTACGCAGGAATTGGTGGTACCAAGGTCAATACCGATAATTTTGCTCATTTGTCATTACTCCTTTATATGGTAAAAATAAATTTTCGTTTTAACTCCAAGTAAAAGCTACGCTTTAACTTGGACCATAGCGGTTCTTATAATTTTCTGACCCATAGCATAGCCCTTCTGAAGGACCATGCATATCTGTCCTGACTCGACATCGCCCTCTTCGCTCATACCGATACAGTCGTGAATATTTGCATCAAATACATCGCCGACAGCACCGAATGAGGTAACGCCGAGCTTTCCGAAGCAGTCGCCTGCGCCGTTAAGGATCATTTCAAAGCCTTTTCTCATGTCATCGACAGAAACATTCTCAGCGGCAAGAGCGCGCTCGATGTTGTCGATAATGGGGAGAAGGGTCTTTACGCTGCCTGCCGTGACATCGACATAGAGCGCGTCCTTCTCGCGAGCGGTGCGCTTGCGGTAGTTTTCGTACTCTGCAACAACACGCAGGTATCTGTCCTTTGCTTCTGCAAGCTCAATTTCAAGCTCTGAGGGTTCTTCTTCACATTCCTCCTCAATTGCCTCCTGTACAGTTTCCTCTTCGATCTCATCAAACTGTTCCTCGAAGAGGTCCTTTTCGTTTTCCGCCATTATAATGCTCCTTTCATTATATTAAATTTGGAAATTTAAACTTAGTTTATGCAAAGCGCTTCGCGCATTACACGTCCGACTATTCCGGCAAAATACTCCACATGGGGAATAAGGCTTGCATAGTTCATTCTTGTAGGCCCTATAACACCTGCCCAGCCTGCGGCACCCACTCCCGAATAATATCGCGAGGTAATGATGCTTATCTGTGAAAGAGCGGGCTTTTTGATCTCTCTGCCTATAAGCACCTTTGTTGTCGAAGAGCCTGTCGAGGTCAGCAGAGCTATCAGCTCATCGCTGTTTTTAAGGAAGGCCAGCACCTCTTTTGCCTCGTCAAAGGGCAAGTCGTCACGATCTATGAGGTTTGTCAGCCCTGCCACGGTAAGCTTGACTCTCTGCGATTCGGCGGCGATATCGGTCACTGCTTCGTAAACCGGCGAAAGAGCTTCTCCGGCTTCTCCGGCTTCTGCGCTTATTCTTTTCATATACTCGTCTGTCAGCTCCGAAAGCTTCATGCCGAGCACATGCTTCTGCATCAGATGCCTTATCAGTGCAACCGCCACATTGTCAACGTCAAATGACAGTCGGCATATACGGCTTGTCATGACAGAGGGCGTTATCATCATGATAAGAACAATGGAGTGGCGCCCCGTTGCCATTACCTCCACGCCTGCGACGCAGGCACTGCTGTCGGCAGGGGAGGTTATTATTGCCGCCATGCCTGTCTGTTCTGCCAGCATCGAAGCTGTGGATTCGATAAATCTTTCGGGATTGCAGCCGCTGGCAGCAAGATCACGGATTATATGCTGCTGCGCTTCCTCTGCAAGGTTGCGCTTCCACATAAGCTGATCTACATATAATCTGTAGCCCCTCTGTGATGGTATTCTGCCTGCCGATGTATGAGGCTGTTCGAGATAACCGCTGCTTGTCAGATCTGCCATATCGTTTCGTATCGTGGCACTTGATACATCTATCGGCAGTATCTGCGCAAGGGTCTTTGAGCCTATCGGCTCACCTGTTATTACATAAGAATCTACGATGGCCTCAAGTATTTTATACTTTCTCTGTCCCTGTTTCACTGATACCACCTTCTTTTGTCGGGCAATTCTGACTGTATCGGTTTAGCACTCAATTCTTTTGAGTGCTATAATTAGCACTCTCTGTATCCGAGTGCTAATTTCAATATTAGGTTACCACCTTTTTACATTATTGTCAATATGTTGAGTTTAAATAATTCGTGAACTGAAAAACTTTACTTGAATATACATAGGGCAATACAGAAAAAAGGCTTGATTTTATGCGTTTTTTCTTTTATTTCTGTTCCTTGTCCTCTTCCGAAATTTTAAATAAAAATTACACACCGCCGCAGAAAAAGCGCAATTTTATACTTTATAAGAGGCTGTCTCTTAAAAAGCGTGCCGCCTCGCCCATTTGACTATCTTACCTTTGCAGTATATAATGTATATAAAAAATGAGCGGAGATGGTCCGATATGAAAATAGTAATCGCAGGCGGCGGAGATTTAGGCTACTATCTTGCAAAAACCATGCTTTCAAGAGGTCATGAGGTAAGCCTTATCGAAATATCCATGGATCGTGCAACAGACATCAGCACCCGTCTTGACGAGCCTGTTATTTTCGGCAACGCTACGGAAATAAAAAGCTTAAAACATGCAAGAACCGAAGAAGCACAGGTATTTATCGCCGTAACAGGCAGGGATGAAGACAATTTGATCGCCTGTCAGTTTGCAAAGCGAACCTTCAATGTTCCAAAAACCATTGCACGCTCGAACAATCCGGGCAACGTGGAGGTGCTCAAGCGTCTCGGCGTTGATTTCGTGCTCTGCGACTCCGAAATTATTACCCGAGTTATAGAACAGGAAGCAGATTCCGCAAGTGCATATCTTGTTGCGACCCTCAACCACGGCGATGCAGGAATATATGAATATGTCATAGACAGCGGCGCTCCCGTCTGCGGCAAGGCAATTGTCAATGTCGAGCTTCCCCGTTCCTCTCTTATCGTGTCAATAGTGCGAGGCAGAGAGACAATTATCCCCCGAGGCGGCACTCAGATACTCGAAGGGGACAAGGTAGTGGTGCTTTCAGGCATGGAATCCGTCAAGGCGGTTAAAAAAGCTATAAAAGGAGACTAAGCTATGCTCAGACTACGCCCTTTTATACGAAGCGACGCAGAGAAAATAGTTTTATGGTTTGATAACAGTCTATCGTTCTATAGGTGGAGCGCAGGCAGATTCGGCGCCTTTCCTCTTACCGCCGAAAGACTCTGCGCCTACTACTCCGACGATGAGCAAAACGGTGGTGCTATGCCATTTACAGCGTATGATGAGCAGGGTGCGGCAGGTCATTTTATCATACGCTTTACCGATGAAGAAATGACCGATGCCCGTCTCGGCTTTATCGCTGTTGATTCCGCACGAAGAGGACAGAATCTGGGCGGCGAAATGTTAAAGCTTGCCATTTCCTTCTGCCGTGACTATCTGAAGGTGAACCGCATATCTCTCGGGGTCTTTGAAAATAACCCTTCCGCCATAAGATGCTACGAAAAAGCAGGCTTTTCTCCTGTTCCCAATGGCACTTATGAAGCAGAGATAGCAAAAGAGAATTGGAAGGCGTTTGAAATGGAAATAAAACTATAAAAGTAAAGCACGGGGCGGTGCCCCGGGCTTTCAGACTGCCGGAAAATCTCTCTAATGCCTCCCTCTGACGATGGGAGTGGAGGGAGAGTGTTCTTTTATTTTCCTCCCATCTACCGAGAAGTCTTTACTTGCCTCCCTCTGATGAGGGAGGTGGATTTGCCGTAAGGCGAAGACGGAAGGAGAGATATAAAAAGAGATTTTTTCCCATCTGCGATGAAGCCTTTTCTTAGAGGGAGAGACATAAGAAGAGACCGTAGAGAGCGCAGAAAACGGAGAGCTTTTGCAAGAAGGCTATTTGCTTTGTTGCAGGTTATCAATAAGGCTTACATCACCGATGTTGTTTCTCTCCCTCAGTCACTGCGTGACCAAGGATTCAGGTTCTTTGACAAGCTAAGAAAAAACCGATGCTTTGCATCGGCTTTTTAATATTTTATTCTTCCTCCGCCTCAGGCTCCTCGGGAGTTATCACGATAAGCACACGTGAGATCCTTCTCTCCTCAACCTGCTCGACTGTCATGCTGACTCTGCCGAGCGTGATTGTCGGGTGATCGTTCTTCTTTGGGATATATCCAAGCTCGCTGACAAGCAGGCCTGCAAGGGTATCGTAATCGCCCTCGGGCAGCTCGATGTCGATAAGGTCGGAAACCTCGTCAATGGGCATGGTTCCGTCAACGGTGTAGGTATTATCGCCCACCTGAGCGTATTCCTCCTCCTCGTTATCGTACTCGTCCTGAATATTGCCGACGATGGATTCGAGGATATCCTCCATTGTGACGATACCTGCCGTTCCGCCGTATTCATCGACAACAACAGCCATCTGTATCTTCTTAGAGGTCATTTCCTCAAAGAGCTCTGACAGATTCTTTCCCTCGGGAATATAGTAAGCATCACGCATAAAGTCTGTGAGCTTAAGGTCTGCGACCTCCTCCTTGCCCACGTACTGAAGCAGATCCTTTACGTAAATAATACCAAGGATAGTGTCAATATCTTCCTCGAAGAGAGGTATTCTCGAACGACCCGTTTCAACGGTAAGAGAAACAAGCTCATCTATGGAAGCGGTGTTTTCAACAGCCACCACTTCGGTACGGTGAGTCATGACTTCACTGGCGGTAGTATCGCCGAAATCAAAAATATTGGCGATCATATCGCGCTCGTTTTCCTCTATAACGCCCTTTTCTCCACCGACATCCACCATCATAAGTATCTCTTCGGCGGTAACGGTCCGCTCATCGTAATTGGGATCGATGCCGAACATACGGGATACAGCGTTTGTGGATTTTGTAAGCAGCCACACAAAAGGCTTTGCGGCAGCTTTAAAAAAGAGCAGTACACTTACAACCTTGAAGGATATGACCTCCGCCTTTGCCATACCTATTTTCTTCGGCACAAGCTCGCCGAAAACAAGGCTGAAAAACGACAATATAACCGTTATAATAATTGTAGAAAGTGTGGTAGCAACGCTTTCGGAAATGAACCCGATATTGTCAAGCACTCCGCTGAGCCTTGCGGTAAATGCGTTTGCGGCAGATGCAGACGACAAAAAGCCTGCCAGAGTCACGCCGACCTGAATGGTGGCAAGAAATCCGCTTGAGTCCTTTGTCAGCTTCAGAATGCTCCTTGCTCCCTTATGCTTTTTTTCCGCCATGGCTTCCATTTTAGCGTCATTAAGCGTAATTATCGCTATTTCACTCATGGCAAAAAACGCATTTATCAGCGTAAGTATTATAAGAATACCGATACTGAGAACTATATCCACAGCGATGAACACTCCTTCCTTTGGAATGTACGCACTGCGGCTGCATTGAAATTGAGGCGGCTACTGTCCGCGTCACCGGTCATTTTACATTTTCTCCTTTCAGCAATGCACGAAAATTTTATTTTATGCACCGTAGAGCAAAGTATATCAAATATATGCGTTTTTGTCAAATGTGTCACACAACTGCCGTAAAAATTTCGGAAAAGCCCTTAACAAAGCTTATATATTTTGGTATAATCAAACTTAACAAAAACACTCCGGAGGGAATTGTATGGGCACTACCGTCTTTTCTGAATCCAATTTTATAAATCGTGAGCTGTCATGGCTTGAATTTAACCAGAGAGTTCTGATGCAGGCAAGGGATATGGGCAATCCGCTTTTTGAGCGAATGAACTTTATGAGTATAGTATGCTCGAACCTTGATGAATTTTTCATGGTGCGTGTGGCTTCTCTCAGAGACCAGCTGAACGCCAAGGGCAATTCCACCGACCCGGGCGGAATGTCGGCAAAGCAGCAGCTTTCCTCTATTGCAAAGCGCGTAAAGAAAATGACCGTGGATCTTTACGACACCTATGTCGAGGATATCCTTCCCGAGCTTGAGACGCACGATATAAGGATACTTCGTGCCCATCAGCTCTCGGACGAGCAGAAGGCATACTGCGAGGGCTTTTTTGACAGTTCTCTTTATCCTGTTCTGACTCCCCTTGCCATAGACAAAAGTCATCCCTTCCCTTTTATAGCCAACCGCGCGCTGAATCTCGCCGTAATGGTTGAGGATTCCGAGGAAGAAGCAGCCTTTGCCACCGTGCAGGTGCCCTCCAATTTCCCCCGTCTTTTCCGTATACGCCAGCACACCTATGTCCCTGTTGAGGATGTAATAAAGCTTAATATCGGCAAGCTGTTCGGCGGCTTCCGTGTTATCTCCTGCACCCCCTACCGCATCACCAGAAACGGTGATCTCGATATAAACGAGGAAGAGGCGGAGGATCTGCTTGCAGAGATCAAGAAATCCCTTAAAAAACGTAAAAAGGGCGCAGTCATCCGTCTTGAAATGGAGCGCGGCTGCGACAACAAGCTTATTAAATTCTTTACAAAGGCATTCGGCCTTGAGAAAAAGGATGTCTACGAATCCTGCGGACCTATTTCCCTTACCTTCCTTATGAAGGAGCTGTACGGTCTCGGCGGCTTCGACGCTCTCAAATACGAGCGCTATGTCCCCAATATGCCGCTTCGTCTCAGAGACGCCGAGGCAGATATATTCGAAGAAATAAGAAAGGGCGACATTCTGCTTCACCATCCCTTTGACTCCTTCGATCCTGTTGTCAGATTCTTAAATCAGGCTGCCGATGACCCCAATGTAATAGCCATAAAGCAGACCCTGTACCGAGTTTCCAACAACAGCCCCATAATAAAGGCTCTCGAGGCCGCCGCAGAAAACGGCAAGCAGGTAACGGCTCTTGTCGAACTTAAGGCGCGCTTTGACGAGGAAAACAATATCACCTACGGCGAAGAGCTGAAGAAAAAGGGTGTAAATGTCGTCTACGGCGTCGAGGATCTCAAAACACACAGCAAGATAACCCTTGTTGTCCGCCGCGAGGACGACGGAGTGCGCCAGTATCTGCACCTCGGAACAGGAAACTATAACGATTCCACAGCGAAAATGTATACCGACTACGGTCTTCTGACCTGCGAAGAGACCCTCGGCAGCGATGCCACCGCATTTTTCAACAGCATAACGGGCTTCTTCCGCAAGCCTGAGCTTTTGCACCTTGTAATGGCACCTCACTCTATGAGAAGCACCGTTTACGAGCTTCTTGAGAAGGAGTCAGAAAAGGCCGCAAACGGCGGTCAGGGAGAATTTTACGGCAAAATGAATTCTCTCTCAGACCCCGACATGATCGACCGTCTATATCTCGCCGCTCAGTCAGGAGTCAAGATCCGCCTGCTGGTTCGCGGTATATGCAGCCTCGACCCAACAAGTCGCGACGCCGCAGGCAATATCGAGGTTCGTTCCGTTGTGGGCAGACATCTTGAGCATACAAGGGTCTATATTTTCGGCACTGGAAAAGAGCGAAAGGTCTATCTCGGCAGTGCCGATCTTATGACGCGCAACCTTTCAAAGCGTGTGGAGCTGCTTTTCCCCCTGCTCAACGAAGAAGTCCGTGATCGTGTCATAGAAGAAACGGAGCTTTACTGGACAGACACGGTAAAAGCACGCATTCTCGCTGAGGGTGGAAAATACAAAACCCTTTCAGACTATATTCCCAAAAGGCCTTCCGAATATGGGATCTTTGATTTCGGCCTGGAAGAAGAGGTTCCCTATTCAGAGCGCCCGAACGGCATCGTAAACGCTCAGGAGGAGCTTATCTCCCGTGCAAGGGCTGCAATGAAGGAATAATTATATAAAAACAGCCAGTTCGCAAAATCCTGACTGTATAAATAAATAAAACTACGAAAGAAGAATTAAAAATGAAAAAAACAACCACTACCGTCCGCTCGATGGCAGAGGGCGCGATAATAGCCGCGCTTTATGCGATCCTGACGCTGTGCTTTGCGCCCCTTTCCTTCGGTCCCGTACAGCTTCGCGTTTCCGAAGCTCTGACCGTTACGCCTTTACTCACTCCTGCGGCAGTGCCCGGACTTGCGTTGGGCTGTCTTATTTCGAATGTAATCGGCATGAGCATGGGAGTCACCCTTCCTGTGGACATCCTTTTCGGAACCCTTGCGACCCTGCTTGCCGCTTTATGCACAAGGCTTCTGAGAAATACGGCTGTAATTGGCTCTGTTCCCGTGCTGTCCCTGCTGTCTCCCGTTATTTTCAATGCTCTTATCGTCGGCGGTGAGCTGACACTGTTCTTTGGTGCAGGTACTTTTCTTTACTGTGCTGCGGCAGTAGGGCTGGGCGAGCTTATCACAGTGTCTGTTCTCGGAACTCTTCTGTTCCTCTCACTCAGGAAGGTCCGGTTATTTGAATCATAGATTTATGTTTTTTGATAACTCTATTTTATTCTACGATTCGGAGAATACAAAAATGAAAAAACTGCTATCTGTTTTTCTTGCTGTTCTGACAATTGTCTGCCTGCTCACCTTTATCGGGTGCGGTAAAGCTGTTTCCGAAAAAACAGTCACCGAGCTTATTCTCGGCGACTGGTACACCTACAGCGGCGCTCCATACAGAAGCATTCACTCAGACGGCACCGTCACAGGCACAAATAATTACAGCTCCCTCTACAAGATAGAGGGCAGCACCATCACATGGGATACTATGCTCCCCGGCAGCACCGCCTCGCTCGAATTTTACACAGACGGCAACATCCTCAGGCTATCCTCCGATATCGGCGGATATTTTACCTCGAGAAAATATTACTGCCGTTCTGCCGAAGGCATTGCAGGCGGTACGGGACTTCCCGAAAAGGGCACGTCAGATGAAGGTATCTTCGGCTCATGGTACGATGGCGACACCCTGTTCTTTACTCTGAACAGTGACTGCTCGCTCTCCGATTACCGCGACCTTGACAGCTTTTCATTTACAGGCGAAGAGCTTGTACTTTTCGCAGAGGGCGCATCCTCCGACGAGGCCGCAAAGTGCAGTCTTTCGGGCGATACGCTGACGATTTATTACACCGACGAGCTGACAGGCGACAGGGCAGAGCTTGTGCTTAAAAAGAATCCTTGAAATTTTGATGATATGTGCCGCCGTGACGGAATCTCCGCTGCGGCGGCACTTGACTTTTGACGCTTGATACATCGGTCACTTTATGCTAAAATATCAAAAGCTTCGAAACGGAGAGATATACTATGAAGATTGGAAATACCGAGCTTTCGGGCAAGGTTATACTGGCTCCCATGGCAGGGGTTGCCGACCGCGCCTTCAGAGAGCTGTGCGTCGGCTACGGTGCGGCGTGGTGCGTCAGCGAAATGGTATCGGGCAAGGGAATAACCATGCACGACAGAAAATCCGCCGCACTTATGCAGATATCTGAAAAGGAGCGCCCCATGGCGATACAGCTTTTCGGCGATGACCCGCTTATCGTCGCTGCATCGGTTGAAAAGGCGCTTGAAAGCAATCCCGAGGCGATAGATATAAATATGGGCTGTCCTGCGCCGAAGATAAGCGGCAACGGCGGCGGCAGTGCGCTGATGAAAAACCCCGAGCTGTGCGGCAGAATGGTCGCAGAGGTGGTCAGAGCCGCAGGCAATGTACCGGTAACAGTCAAAATCCGCAAAGGTTGGGACGAAAACTGCCTTACCGCTGTTGAGGTTGCAAAGAGGGCAGAGGCCGCAGGTGCCGCCGCCATAACCGTTCACGGCAGAACAAGAGCGCAGATGTACGCTCCTCCCGTAGATCTTAATGTAATAAAGGAAGTAAAAAATACAGTCAGTATTCCCGTTATCGGCAACGGAGACATAAACGGAGCCATGGATGCGGTTCACATGCTGGAGGAAACAGGCTGTGATGCGGTCATGGTGGGCAGAGGCGCATTGGGAAATCCGTGGATATTTATGCAGATAAACGCATGGCTTAATGACTGCCGTGTTGTCGATACTCCGCCCCTTATGGAACGGCTGAGGGTGATGAACAATCACATCATCAAGCTCTGCGAGTACAAGGGCGAGAGGGTAGGCATGAGAGAAGCACGAAAGCACACCGCATGGTATATGACAGGTCTTGCAGGTGCCGCTTCTCTTCGCAGAATGTGCGGAACTCTTGAAAAGCTCTCCGATATGGCGGCGCTGACAGAAGCGGTGCTTATCAAGGACGCAGAAAAGAAAAAAACAGACTCCCGATAAAGGAGTCTGTTTTTTTAGAACTTCGGATAACCTCCCTAACGCCTCCCATTTTCGCCGAGCTTTTTCTTGCCTCTCGTTTTCGCTGAGCCTTTTTCTTGGAGGGAGAGATATGATATAAAGAAAGACAGAGAGAGCGCAGGAAACAGAGAGCTTTTTCAAGAGGAATATTTGCCTTGTTGTAAGCTGTCAATAAAGCTTACCTCGTCAGTGTTGTTTCTCTCCCTCAGTCACTGCGTGACAGCTCCCTCATCAGAGGGAGCCTGTTTTCTTCCCGTTTTCGCTGAGCCTTTTTCTTGGAGGGAGAGATATAAAAAGAGATATAAAGAAAGACAGGGAAAGCAGAAAAGGGACAAAGCGCGGGCATTTTGCCGACAGATCAATTTTCCCTTTTTCTTATGCTCAGCGGAATCGCCGCGGCGAGCATGCCGCTGCCGATAACTATTTCAGCAAGGGGGAATGAAAATCCCATTTTTAATACAGTCACCATTATAGTCTCAAGCATAAAAACAAGGATTATAAAGCTCACCGCAAAAATTATCTGCCCCCATGCACGCATACCGCCTCTGGCGGTGGCGGCTATCCAGAAATAAACGGCGACAAGCAGCAATATCACACCAAACGCCTTGGGAATAACCGCCTGACCTACCATACCGTATACATCTTCGCGGCCATAGATAGTATACATATCTTTTTGCGAAAAACAACGCAAAAGGCCATAAATTCCGTAAACCATCAGCGCACCGAGTCCGGGGAATATAAACAGCGGATATCTGAACTTCTTCATCAGTACACAGTAAACGGTAATAATAAGCAGCATAACAGCAGAAACTCCGATAAAGTTTGCAACTGCCGCGTCTGCAATGCCGCTTGCTGCCAATGCATCTGCCCCCATCCTTACGGCAAATAGATTTTTCATCATATCCTTGAGCCTCAGTACAATACTCAGCAGAGGAAGCAGGGTCATAAGAGAAGCTGTGCTTCTCTCCATCTTTTTGCAGAAAGCCGGCTCATCAGTTCCGCTCTTTCTTGCTTTTACGGTCAGAATAAAGGTCGGTATTATCAGTGCCGCTGTGCAAAGAGCGGCAACGATACAGCGTGCAATGAATACAGGCTCACTTCGTATAATTTTTGCAGCTATCTCAACAATCTGCTCCTCGGGTGTGTACGCCGAGACCAGAAGCTGAGGAAATGCGGACATCACAATTATCATAAATGACGCATAGCAAACTGCCGCAAGCCCTGCAATGCCGCTTGTCACAGCGGCCTTGTAAGCACCCTTTTTATTGAGCAGCAGAGCCAATGCCGCCACTGCCATCATAAGCCCTGCGGCAGAAAACACCGTATAATCGAGAGAATCAACTGCACTTAAAATTATAGAAAAGGCGGCAGCAGTATCGTCCATGGCTCCGTACTCGCTTTGAATAAGCCGCGTAAGTAGAACTCCCTTATCTCCCATAATGTCACTTCCGAGAAAGGGCAGTAAAATCAGCAGAAAGGCGGCAGCCGCATACAGAATACCGATAACCCTGCGTTTTCTATTCCCCGATTTTTTTGCTTCGATCGGGCAGTCACAGTATTCACATACCTTTGCTCCCTCAGGCAAAGCAGCATTGCAATGTGTACAATTCATATTTATCACCTTTCAGATGCATATTGGAACTAATTATACACTGTCTTTGTGTCAGCGTCAAGAATTATGCATACGCATTGAAAAAGCTGTATTTATGGTGTATAATACCCCTGCGACTGCAAAACTTCCCATTTTCTCCCCTTTGCTGCAGGGCGGTTTTGTCAATGTATACAAACGTGAATAAATATTCAGAAATCACTTGAATATTTGCATAAACGGTGTATAATCATGAGCGTAATAAATTTTTCCATGAAAGGATATGTTCACAATGGGCGACATCAAGAAAGTAGTACTGGCTTACTCCGGCGGCCTTGACACCTCCATCATCATCCCCTGGCTCAAGGAAAACTATGATAACTGCGAGGTCATCGCAGTATCCGGCGACGTCGGACAGGGCACCGAGCTTGACGGTCTTGAGGAAAAGGCTATAAAGACAGGCGCTTCCAAGCTTTACATCGAAGACCTCAACAAGGAATTTGTCGAGGATTATATCTTCCCCACCATGAAGGCAGGCGCAATTTACGAGGGCAAATACCTTCTCGGCACCTCCTTTGCACGTCCCATCATCGCAAAGAGGATCGTCGAGATAGCTCTCGCAGAAGGCGCTGACGCTATCTGCCACGGCTGCACCGGCAAGGGCAACGATCAGGTTCGCTTTGAGCTGGCTATCAAGCACTTCGCTCCCAATATGAAGATCATCGCTCCCTGGAGAATCTGGGACATCAAGAGCCGTGACGAAGAGATCGACTATGCCGAGGCACATAATATTCCTCTTAAAATAAACCGTGAGACCAGCTATTCCAAGGACAAGAACCTCTGGCATCTTTCCCACGAGGGTCTTGACCTCGAAAACCCCGCAAACGCACCCAAGTATGACGAGATCCTTGAGCTTGGTGTAACTCCTCAGGCAGCTCCCGATAAGGGCACAGAGGTAACCATCAGCTTTGAAAAGGGCAATCCTGTTGCTGTAAACGGTGAAAAAATGGGCGCAGTTGAGCTTCTTACAAAGCTCAATGAGCTTGGCGGTGCAAACGGTATAGGCATTATCGATATGGTCGAAAACCGTCTTGTCGGTATGAAGAGCCGCGGTGTTTATGAGACTCCCGGCGGTGCTATTCTTTACCACGCTCATGCAAAGCTCGAAGAGCTCTGCCTCGACCGCGACACCCAGCACTACAAGCAAATGGTCGCTCTCAAGTATTCCGAGCTCGTATACTTCGGTCAGTGGTTCACTCCGCTTCGCGAGGCTCTGGATGCATTTGTCGAAAGCACTCAGCAGACCGTTACCGGCGATGTCAAGGTAATGCTCTACAAGGGCAACATCATCGATATGGGCATGCAGAGTCCCTACTCTCTCTACGATGAGGATATCGCTACCTTTGCAGAGGACGATGTCTACGATCAGATGGATTCCCAGGGCTTCATCAACCTCTTCGGTCTTCCCATCAAGGTCAAGGCTATGAAGGACGGCAAATAATATCGTTAAATTAACATATTTATAATGAAAATTCAGGGGATCGGTGTTATAATGATGCCGATCCCTTTTTTCGCAGGTGATATGCCTTGAACAAATACAAAAAATATATTCTTTCCGCCCTTGTTATAATTGCAGGCATACTGCTTGCCCTGTTTTCAAGGATACTCTTCCCATCAGAGCTCAACGGCTTCTGGCGCGTACTGCTTGAGGTGCTCGGCTACGGCACCATTGCCGTCGGCTGCGGTATGATAGGGATATTGGGCAAAACAAAAAAATAATGGATTCCAAAGGAACTGTGTTCCTTTGGTGGGATTTTCAAGGGTGAAACCCTTGAATAGGGGCTTGGGGGCGAAGCCACCAACTCTCAACGAATAAATAATGCAGGCGGTTCGCCTGCATTTGAAAACACGATAAGTTGGGGACTCCGTCCCCAAACTCCTGCAAGTGGGCTTTGCCCCCTTGACCCCCACCGCTTTTGAAAAAGCGGGCAAAACTTTTGGCATTATTAGTCTTCGAAAGGACGATATATATGAAACAGCTCTGGCAGGGACGTTTTAGCGAAAGCGTCTCGGAAATCACAAACGATTTTAACTCATCCATTTCCTTTGACAGCCGTATGTGGCGCGAGGATATCGAAGGCAGCATGGCTCATGTCCACATGCTCGGAAGCTGCGGGATAATCGAAAAATCCGAAGCGGACATAATATTTGGTGAACTAAAGCGTATTTATCAGGATATAAGAGACGGCAGGCTGGAGATAGATATGTCTGCAGAGGATATCCACACCTTTATAGAAGGCGAGCTTACCGCTCGTCTGGGCGATACCGGCAAGCGTCTGCACACTGCACGCAGCCGCAACGATCAGGTCGCTCTCGATATACGTCTGTACCTTATCAAGCAGTGCGACAGCCTTAAGGAACAGATCGTATCTCTTATAAAGGTCCTCTGCGATAAGGCAGAGGCTCATTCTTCCGCTGTAATGCCCGGTTACACTCATCTCCAGCGTGCACAGCCGATCACCTTCGGTCATCATCTTCTTGCTTACGCAGACATGCTCCTGCGTGACATCGGCAGACTCGATGACTGCAAGAGAAGAATGAGCGTATCACCCCTCGGTTCCTGCGCGCTTGCAGGCACAACCTATCCCACCGACCGTATGCAGACCGCACTGAATCTGGGTATGTTCGAATTTTCGCGCAATTCTCTCGACGGAGTTTCCGACCGCGATTTCTGCCTTGAACTGGCATCATGCCTGTCGATAATAATGGTTCACCTTTCCCGTTTTGCAGAGGAGATAATCCTTTGGTGTTCATGGGAATTTAAGTTTGTGGAACTGTCCGATGCATTCTCCACCGGCTCCTCCATCATGCCTCAAAAGAAAAACCCCGATATTGCAGAGCTTGTGCGCGGCAAATCGGGCAGAGTATTCGGCGATCTTATGACACTTCTAACCGTTATGAAGGGCCTGCCTCTTGCTTACAACAAGGATATGCAGGAGGATAAGGAGGCAATTTTTGACGCCTGCGACACAGTATCAATGTGTCTTACCGCCTTTACCCCCATGCTTGAGACTATGACAGTACTCGAAGGAAATATGAGAAACGCCGCCGCAAAGGGCTTTATCAACGCCACCGACTGCGCCGACTGGTTAGTCAAGCAGGGGCTTCCCTTCCGCGATGCATATAAGGCAACAGGCACTCTTGTCGCAAGATGCATTGAAACGGGCAACACCCTTGAGACCCTGCCTATCGCGGAATACAAGGCTGTTTGCGATATCTTTACCGATGAGGTTTACGATGCGATAAACCTCGACAAGTGCGTTTCCGACAGAAAGAGCGCAGGCGGTCCTGCACCCGAAAACGTCCTTTCTGAGATAAAGCGTATCAGAGACATGATATAAGCTCATGCAAAAACTTCCGTTCTCTGTATATAACCCCACCTGATATGGAGGTCAATTGTATGGATAGATTCAAAATAGGGATCCTCGGCGGCGAGACAAAGAAGGGCGCACAGCTCGTTCGTCTGCTTGCAAACCATCCCTATGCCGCCATCACAGCCATCCACGCAGAAGGCGCACAGGGCAGAATGATAAGCACCGTTCACCCCTCGCTTCACTCGGTATGCGACATGCTCTGCACCGAAACGGAAGAGGTCATAGAAAGCTGTGATGTTATTTTTTCCGCGCTCGAACAGAACAGAAGCGAGCTTCTGTCCGCTCTCTGCATCCGAAAAAAGAGCGTATTTATCGACCTTTCCGCAAACTACCGTCCTCAGGGCGAAACAGCCTACGCCGAGTGGTTCGGCTATCCTCTCGAATACCCGGGTCTGCATGAGGCCTCCGTTTACGGTCTGCCCGAGCTTCTTCGTGAGGATATCGTTGGCAAGGTTATAATCGCCGTGCCTTCACCCATTGCCGTTGCCGCAGCCATCGCGCTGTGTCCGGCGCTTATGTCGGGAATGCTGTACACCGACAGCATTGTTGTTCTCGCCTCCGTTCCCGACACCTTCGAGGAACAGCCCTGCGAAGCTCTCGAAACCGAGCAGATACTGTGCAAAATGTCAGGCGACAGCGTAAAATCAAACCTTGTAAAGCAGCATACTTCAGGCTCTCGCGGCCTTCTCGTTTCCTGCATTGCAAAAATGCGTCCCGATTATTCCGAGGCACATCTTGCCGCGGCCTTCGAGCAGGTGTACGGCAGGGAATCCTTTGTGCGTATCCGCCGTCACGGTGAGGTTTGCACGGCAAATGTTCTTGGCACCAACATAACCGATATTTCTGTCGGCTATGACACTGCAACAAACACCGTTGTTTTTACCGCCGCGCTGGACGATACCGTAAAGGGTGGAGCAGGTCTTGCGGTTCAGAACATGAACATCATGCTCTCTATTCCCGAAACCATCTCTCTTGAATTGTTCCCGTCCCCCTACGGAGTGTAAAAAATGAACAGACGTGAGCTTTTAAACAAATATGAAACACTGATATCACCTGCACCGAGGTTTGCACAGATAATGAGCGAGGATATCCTCAATTTTGCGACCGATGTTTTCTCAGGCCCCGAAACAGCAAGGGTCATAAAGGAAAGCGCCGATGGCTTCATCTTTTCCGCAGGCTGTGCCATAGAAACTGCGGCAGATTTTGCCGAACGGCTGACACGCGTCACAAAGACCGACGCCCTCCTTTTCGCCCATGATGACAGCTCATCGCTCAGTGCCGCCGTATCTATCGCTCTCGATTACTCATCCATGCATTATGGTGAAGGCAGAAGCAGGATAATCTATGCCGATTTCCCTTTCGACCCCGACCCAAGCGGCGCGTGCGCTGTGGTTTTTTCTCCCTTTGACTGCGAAAATGCACAGCCGTACAGCCGTGATTATTTCAGGGATATTTTTACCTTTGCGTGCGAGAACGATCTTATAACCATCGCCGACGAAAGAGCGGTCGGTTTTATGCGTACAGGCTCTTCCACCGTTTGCCTTTCGCAGGAGCTTCGCCCCGATATTATCCTTGTCGGAGGCCTCGGCGGAGGACTTCCGCTTACCCTTTGCCTGCTCACAGGCCAATCGGCACATTCCACCCTCTACGGCGCACAGCCGAACCCTATAATCTGCTCTGTGGCGGAAAGCGTGCTTAAAAGGCTGAGTGCAAAGGGCTTTGATTTCTTTGTGTCCGAAACGGGCGAAAAATTTACCGCTATGCTCTGCGATACAGGGAAATTTAAAAGTGTTTCCCATCTCGGCATGTACATTGCCGCAAAACCCGAAAATCCGCAGCTTCGCCGACTTCTTATACGCAGAGGACTTCTGTGCGGCGGCGATGAGGAGCTTATTATATTCAAGCCCCCCTTAGATGTAACGGATGAACAGCTTAGACGGGCGATAGAAATAATAAACACGGCAGACGAAAAATAGTTTTCATGTTTTTTCGTTTTATTACATATAAACAACCCATGCACCGATAATATCGATGCATGGGTTTTCACTATATTTCAGAAGATTTCAAATCAATCTTCCTTTGCGTAGGTGTCGAAATAGCCCTGAATGAATACAACAGGAGTACCCTTGTCACCGCTGCCGGAGGTGAGATCGCAGAGAGAACCGATAAGGTCGGTAAGTTGTCTGGGAGTTGTGCCCTCGGAAGCCATATTACCCACAAGGTCTGCTTCCTTTTCCTTGATGGAGTTCTTGATAGCGTCGGAGAGTGCGTCACCCGAAAGATTTGCAAAATCGTTGTCTGCAAGATACTTGAGCTTGAGCTCGTTGGGCTTGCCCTTGAGGCCCTCTGTGCAGGCAGGAGAAACAACGGGGTCTGCAAGCTCCCATATCTTTCCTACAGGATCCTTGAACGCACCGTCACCGTAGATAAGAACCTCGATATTCTTGCCTGTCATTTCACAAAGCTTCTTTGCCAGCGCGTCAACAAAGCTCTGGCAGTCGCGGGGGAAGAGCTTTACACTGTCCTCTGTTGCCTTATTGGAGCCGAGAAGACCGTAAGCCTCGTTATAGCCGCTGCCGTCAACACTTTCGTTGAGGATATCGGCAAGGGTGAGCACCTTCTTTGCGCCTGCCTTCATAAGGCGGCGTACCGTTCTTTCGCGGGTGTGGATATCGCAGGCAAGCACGCAGTCGGTATAATCGAGGATAGCCTGTGCGCGGTTTGCGAAGATGACCTCCGCCTCACAGCCGCACTCGCGGATAAGATTGCAGTAATACTCGACATAGTCAACGCCCGTAAAGGGGTGTAGGGTATAGCCGAAAGCCTCTCTGTACTGCTTTTCATCGAGAACGTCCGCATAAGGATCGATACCCTTTTCATCGAGCAGATCGGGATCAAAGAGGTGATTTCCAACCTCATCGGAGGGGTATGAAAGCATGAGATATATCTTCTTTACGCCCTTTGCGATACCGCGAAGGCATATAGCAAAGCGGTTTCTTGAAAGAATGGGGAAAATAACGCCGATGGTGTCGGTATCAAACTTTGCCGCTACGTCCTTTGCAATTGCATCGACAGATGCATAGTTGCCCATTGCGCGTGCAACGACCGACTCGGTAACTGCCACGATATCCCTGTCATTAAACGAAAAGCCCTCTGCCTTTGATGCATTGACAACGCTTTCGGCAACGATGGAAACAAGGTCCTCGCCCTGACGGATAACAGGAGTGCGGATTCCGCGTGTTGTTACGCCCACTGTTCTCATGATAAAATCAACCTTTCATAAATCGAAAATATATAAGCTTATTTTTGTCTGCTGAAATTTCCGTATATATACTACCACAGCTCTTGATATAAGTAAATAGATAGTTTATTATATTATATATAACTACTGCTTATAATAATGCAGTAATCTCATGGCACATACCGATTAAAATTATATTTGCAAAGGGCGGCCTCTTATGAATATCAACACCGAGCTTTACAAAATATTTTCCGCTGTCGCAGAGGCAGGCACCTTTTCGGGTGCGGCAAAGCTTCTCTGCATCAGTCAGCCTGCGGTCAGTCAGTCGATAAGACAGCTTGAGGCCCTTCTTGATATAAGGCTTTTCAACCGTTCCTCAAGAGGTGTGACACTGACCTCGGAGGGCGAGCTTTTAAGCGGCTATGTCCGATCGGCAATGGGACTTATAGAAGCAGGCGAGGAAAAGCTTCTGAAGCTGCGCTCGCTTTCCGCAGGTGAGCTTAGGATAGGCGCAGGCGACACTGTTTCCAAATGGTATCTTTCCCCTTTCATCGGAAAATATCACGCTTTGTATCCCGACGTAAAGATAAGCATAACCAACCGAACCACCGACGGCACCATGTCACTGCTTCGCGACGGTTCCATAGACATAGGCTTTGTGAATATGCCCATGAGCGAAAAGGGCTTTGTTTTCGAGGAATGTCTCCCTGTTCACGATGTTTTTATCGCAGGCGAGCCGTATGCCTTTCTTCGCACCTGTACGGTCAGTCTGACAACTCTCGCCTCGTATCCTCTCATAATGCTTGAGCAGGCGTCAAATTCGCGAAGAATGGTCGACAGGCATTTTCTTGAAAACGGTGTGGTGCTTCGCCCCGAAATAGAGCTGGGCGCTCACGACCTGCTGGTCGATTATGCGCGCATCGGTCTCGGCATTGCCTGTGTTACGCGCGAATTTATCCGCTATGGCAGTGACGAGGGGCTTTTTGAGCTTAAGCTTTCAAACAATGTGCCGCGAAGGAGCATAGCTGTGTGCTACAGAGAAAACATTCCTCTCTCTGCCGCCGCCAGAAGCTTTATCTCTCTGCTCGGCACCGAGCAGTAAAAAAGGCCCGACCTGCCTTCTCTCGGCTGTCGAGTCTTTTTTCATTTTACATATTTTCATCCACTGTCCATGTCCCTGAATCATGGGCCACTGAATAGCCGTAATGCTCGGGAGGATATGGCGCTGTGATCGCTGTATCGGTGCAGTAAAAAGCTCCTGCGCCTATCTTTTCAACGCTTCTCGGTATAACCGCCTGTGCAAGGCTTTCACAGCGGTAAAAGGCCTTGCTGTCTATTATTTCAAGACCCTCGGGCAGCTCGGCTCTTTCAAGCTTGTTGCACCAGGCAAAGGCCTTAAATCCGATATGGGTTATTTTTTTCGGCAGGTTTATCTCCTCAAGCGAGCTGCAGTAAGAAAAGGTCTTGTCTCCGATGCGGGTGATATTCTTCGGCAATCTGACCTCTGTGAGCTTATCGCAGTTATAAAATGCCATGTCGCCGATAGCTTTTACGCTGTCAGGTATCGCAATGCTTTCGAGCATGATACACCCGTCAAAAGCATTGCTGCCTATGCTTTCCGCTTTTTCGGAAATAACCGCATTTTCAAGGCTGTAGCAGCCTGCAAAAGCCCTGTTTCCTATCGATAAGCCGCCTGCATAAACAGTCCTTAAGCTGTCGCAGCCGACAAAAACGGAATCGCCCATATAGCTTACGCTGTCGGGCACTCTGACGCTTTCAACAAGACTGCACCCGTAAAAAGCGTTGTCACCTATAGAAATAAGACCACTCGGCAAACTCAGATAATCGAGATTTTCGCATTCGGCAAAGGCATATTTCCCTATTTCTGTCAGCGCCTCGGGCAGCTCGATACCGCACAGGCTCGTACATCCCGAGAATGCATGATCTCCGATTGTCGTCACAGGCTTTGGGATGTTAACCGATTTCAAGGCTGTGCACCCCGAAAAGGCATAAACGCCTATGCTCTCGATAGTGTCGGGGAGCGTAACATAAAGCAGGTCGGCGCGACCCTTGAAGGCACTGTAGCCTATCTCGGAAACAACGGCACCTCCCAGCATTTCGGGAACGGCAATGTCCGACGCAGAGCCCGTATATGCGGTTACTGCCGCTTTACCGTCAGAGACGGTATACTTAAAACAGCTTATCTGCATATCGCTGCCGGGCTCCTTCGGCACATCGGCACCTTTTTCGTAAAACATGAAAAATACCGCTATCCCGAGCAAAACGCCTGCACACACTGCCGCGGCGGCAGTTATCGCAGACGTTCTGATTTTTATTCTGTCCTTTGTTTTTTTCACATTCTTCCCCCGATCATCTTAAAAATCTTCCTCGGCTGTGCTTTACCGCAGCGGCGGAGATAACGATGAGCAGGCAGAACGCCGCCGCGCCTGCACCTATACATATAATAAATTTTTTAAGCGGCATGCCGAAAACCTCGGACACCTTCATTTTGCTCTCTTCCGGAGGTAATATGCCAACATAACCGAGATCGGTCTCTGTAGAATACACATTTTCAGTCTTTATAAAAAGCATTTCGCGGTCGTCCTCTACGTTGACGGGCAGGGAATAGGGGCGCACGCTCTGTTCGCCGTCCTCCACCGCATACCAGCCGTAGGCTCCGTCGATCGAGCCGTACCACCGTCTGTGAGGATTGCCCTGCGCGTCTATGAACATATACATGCATGTCACGCTCTCGATAGGGGTGTAAAAATCGGGCACCGAGGCAAAGGACGGTATATATTCGCAGGGCTCAAAAACACCGGTGCTGTACACCTCGGACGGTGATACCTCCGATGCATAAGCAGGAACGACAGACAAAACGAAAAGCAGCATTGCGAAAAACGCCGCCGAGATTCTTTTCATATTATCACGTCCTTCCTGATGTTTTTTCGATTATACATCATCATACCGTTAAATTCAAGGTGCTTGTGATATGCGGTACGATGTGGTATACTTATTAGGTAAAAATCCCGAAAAGGATGTGTGATGAGAATGGAATTTCAGAAGGTTCTTGAGGAAAGGCGAAGCATACGTGCTTTTAAGGAAGACACCGTTACCGATAAACAGCTTTCGGAGATAATAAAGGCAGGAATCATGGCTCCAAGCGCAAAAAACGCACAGCCATGGCGTTTTAAGGTGATAAGAGGCGAAGAGGTCGAAAGGCTTTGCTGCGCCATGGAGGAATTTCAGCGTCAGAACCCCGAAATAAAAAGCTCTGTCAGCACTACTGTCAGACACATGAGAAAGGCTTCTGCCACTATCCTTGTTTTCATGCCCCGAAGAATCGGCAGGATCGCCGAGCGTGCGCCCTGGCAGTTTCTTATCCCCGAATTGACCAGTGTCGGCGCATGCTTTGAGAACATGACCTTAAAGGCGCATGATATGGGGCTCGGAAGTCTTTGGATATGCGATGTGCTTTTTGCAAAGGATTATCTCGACGAGCGTTTTCCGCCCGATATCATCGCAGGCTGTCTGTCGGTGGGATATCCCGATGAAGCTCCCGAGGCAAGGCCGAGAAAGAGCTTTGACGAGCTTGTGGAATTTGTAAAATGAACACAAAATTCAACCGACGATATATAGACCTTGCCGTCTGCATAACGGTCTTTGCCTTTGTTCTTCGACTCTGCGCGGCGGTATTTTATGAAAACGACTATGATACCGCATGGAATCTGCAGTGGGCAAAGGATATACAGCAAGGCTTTTTCAACGCCTATGACGGCCATGTGTGGAATCTTGATTATCCTCCCCTGTATCTTTACGTGCTGAAGATAGTCGGGGCAATAGCCGAAAACCCTGCGGTAAGCGGCTTTGCGCCCTTTCGTATGCTGACGATAAAGTTTTTTCCCGTGCTGTGTGATTCTCTTATCTGTCTTGTGCTGTATCTTTTCGCGCGAAAAAAGAGCGATATTTTGGGCATTGCGGTCTGCGCTCTTTGGGCAGTCAATCCTGCCGCAATATTTAACTGCGGCTTCTGGGGGCAGACCGACTGCGTTCTGCTGCTCTTTGTTTTGTCTGTCTTTTATCTGCTGCTTCGGGAAAAATACGCCCTCTCATGCGTGCTTTATGCGCTGTGTCTGCTTTTAAAATTCCAGGCGGCATATCTTGCTCCTGTGCTGTTTTTCGAGCTTGTCCGCTCGTGCGGCGGCTTCAAAAGCGCAAGGGCATGGCTTTCAGCCGCAAAAAATGTTAGCATTGCCGCCGCAGTCTGGCTCATAATGTGGCTGCCCTTTATGATAGGCGCCAAAAGCCCTCTGCTCCCCTTTAAGGTATATCTCAGGGGCGCAGACACCTATCCCTATATCAACCTCAACGCCGACAACATCTATGGCGTGTGGGGACTCAACTGGCAGGAGGAGGGCGTTCTCAGGTTCTTTTCTCCCGCTGTGCTTCTTCTGCTGTGCGCCCTGCTTTTTGCCGCATACCTCAAAATGCCGAAGCTGCATGTGCTGTCTGCCGCCTTTATCTTTGTAAATGCAGTCTTTATGCTGACTACAAGACAGCACGAGCGGTATCAGATGCTCGCGCTTCTTATGCTGCTGCTTGTTTACACCGAGCTGCGCGACAGGCGTATATTGTACTGCTTCTGCGCGCAGGCGCTTATTGTCCTTGCAAATGAGGCGCGCATACTTGCCCTTGTCAATCACGGCGGCAGCTGGGCAGAAAAAATCGGCACCCTGCAAACTGTGAACTCTCTTTTGAACCTCGTGCTTTTCATGTTTATTTTCTATGTTATAATGCGTCATTCCATTATACCTAAACTGGAGGAAAAGTGTGGATCTGATCAATAAACTGACTCTCAACGGAAAAAAAGAGCGATACGGCACGGTTTTTCTCATCGCTCTTGTCATGACATTTATAATATTTCTGCCCTTTGTCATAATGTGCAGGGGATACTTCCTTCAGTACGGCGATTTCAACGTACAGCAGTATCCCTTTTATATGCATGCTCATGACATGATAAAAAGCGGCTCCTTCGGCTGGGATTTCAAAACGGACATAGGTGTCAATTTTATCGGCTCTTATTCCTTCTATAATCTCGGTTCACCCTTTTTCCTGATCACACTGCTGTTTCCGTCCTCTGCCGTGCCTTATCTCATCGGCCCTCTGCTGGCTGTGAAGATATCGCTCTGTGCGGTGACGGCATACGCTTATCTGAGGCATTTTCTGAAAGATAAGGACTGGGCGCTCATAGGCGGACTGCTTTACGCCTTTTCGGGCTATTCCCTTTTCAACATCTTCTTCAACCATTTCCACGAGCCTATGATAGCTTTTCCTCTGCTGCTTCTCGCTCTCGAAAAGCTTATGAGTGAAAATAAAAAGGGTGTTTTCTGTCTTGCGGTTTTTATAAACGCCTTCGTCAATTATTTTTTCTTTACGGGCGAGGTAATATTTGTAATCATCTATTTTACGGTGCGGCTTATCTCTCACGGAAACTGGCATTTCAATTCAGGCAAGCTGCTCCGTATCGCATTCGAGGCTGTGCTCGGCCTTTGTCTTTCCTCTGTGCTGCTTGTGCCCGCGGTGGTCGAGGTGCTCAAAAGCCCCCGTGTTGACACCCTGCTCTACGGCTGGAACTCGCTGCTCTACCCCGAGACACAGCGTTATTTAAACATAATCGAGTCCATGTTCTTTCCGCCCGACCTGCCTGCACGCCCCAATTTTACCCCCGATTCGGGTGCAAAATGGGGAAGCATCGCGGCATATCTGCCTGCCTTCGCCATGGTCGGAGTTATAGCCTGGCTGAAAAGCTACCCTTCGCACTGGCTTAAGAGAATGTTTATCGTGCTGATGTTCTTTGCGTTTATCCCCATTTTAAATTCCTCCTTCATGCTGTTCAATGCCACCTATTATGCGCGCTGGTTCTATATGCTCACCCTTATCACCTCACTTATGACGGTGCTGGCCTTTAACACAAAGCACGCAAACCTTAAGAGCGGATTTAAATGGAGCGCAGGCATTGCCATTGCAATATCCCTTGCCATCGGCTTTACTCTTGCATCACCCTCGACCACCTCCTCCGAGGCAAAGTACGGACTCATGAACTATGCCGACCGATTCTGGGTCTATGTTGCAATAGCGATAATATCTCTCTGTGCAGTTTTTGCAGTTATCCGTCTTCAGGAAAAGGGCAGGCGAAAAGCAGCCTCTTTAGCCGCCTTCGGCGCTGTCATTCTAACCTCCTGTACCATGTGGATATACTTTATAGCAGAGGGGCAGACCCTTTCCTATTCAAATACCGATTACGTGATCCCCTACGCACTCGAGGGAGAAGAAAAGCTCATTATGCCCAACGGCGAAAAGGAAAAAGCTCAGAATGCGGTTTTCAGAGTGGACACCTACGACACCCTCGATAATATTGCCATGTTCTGGGATATGTCCTCAATAAATGCGTTTCATTCCATTATTCCGCACACCGCCATCGAATTTTACGAAAGCGTTGGTATAGAACGTGTTGTTGCAACACGCCCCGGTGCCGAGCCCGCCGCCGTGCGTTCTCTGCTCAGCGTCAAATATCTCTTTGACGACGCTGTGTTTACAAACAACTTCGGCTCTGCGGACAAGATAAACACAGGCGGAGTTTTCGACCCGACCGTCTCAGACAGCGATAAAAACACTGTGACCTTTATAACCTCAGACGGCGAAGTGCACACCTACACCGAAAATTATCAGACCGCCAATCGCGGCTGGAGCTATGTTTCCTCCTCCTGCGGACATAATCTGTGGAAGAATGATTTTTATATCCCGATGGGCTTTACCTATGATAAGTACATCACCGAGGCAGAGTATCACAGCTTTGCCGAGGCGGATCGGGCATCTATACTTCTGAAGGCTCTGGTGCTGTCCGATGAGCAGGCTGTCAGATATGACGGCATGCTTACACACATGGATGTTTCAACGGTTTTCGTCACCGCAGAGGAATATTACGCCGACTGTACAGACCGTGCGTCGGTCTCCTGCGGCGAAACCTACACCCCCGATAAAAATGGCTTTTCTGCACATATATCATTAAGCGAAAGCGATCTCGTGTTCTTTTCTGTCCCTTACGATGACGGCTTCAGCGCATCGGTAAACGGAAAGAAAGTGGATATAGAAAAGGTCAATATCGGCTTTATGGCGGTACAATGCGAAGCAGGAGATAATGAAATAAGATTCGATTACAAAACACCCGGCCTTAATATCGGCATTGTCATTACACTTGTTTCCCTTTTCGTGCTTGTTGTTTACTGGATAATTTCCGTCAGACCGAAGTTTTTGCACAAGCCTCTCGGCGCACTTTATTCAAAAATAGACGGTATTCTCGAATATAAGCCCATAGCTCAGGCATATTCCCTCAGAGAGCGTAGGGACGAATCGGACGAGGAATAAGTGCAAAACGCACTACAGAATGTTATAAAACGAGCGGTTAATACCGCTCGTTTTCTCTTTTGTAAGGTACATCATCGAGAAAGGAAGCCCGCAAGGGGCTCCCCTACGATAGGTGTAAAAGAATCTCTTTAAAGAGAGGGCGAGACAGGAGAGAGTTTTTTCTTCCCATCTGCGAAGGAGCCTTTTTTCCTTTGTCTCCGGCATTCCCTGCCCTTTTTTACCCATAACAAAAAAAGGACTCCCCGAAGGGAGTCCTTTTCAGCTTATTATCAGCAGCTTACTCAGCAACCTTGTATTCTATGCTGTCAACAGCGCCATCGATAACACGTACGCGAAGATTCATACCGCCCTTAGCGTAAACATAAACGCCGCCTGCCTGAGGCTCGCATTCGCCGTAGATGGAAACAACGTCATCAGCGCTCATGCCAAGCTCAAGACCCTCAGCAGTTGCAACTGCATCGGACGTTATGGTAACAGTGCTTACATAGCTGTCGCCCTCGTTGGGATAAGCAAGCAAAATCTCATAGTTGTTATAGAAATAGGTAACATCCTTGCCTTCAAAAGCACAGCTTGCTTCTTCAAGGGTATCGATAGGCTCACCCAGAGCGTCTACAGCAGAAACAGGGCAGCCAACCTCGATGGAAACACCGTTATCGGTGAAGATATAGCCCTTTTCGTCCTGAGCGGGTGCGGATACATTTGTATCGTCCTTCTTTTCGTCTTCTGCAGGCTGCTTTTCAGCGCCGCATGCACAAAGTGCCACGAGCATAAGAACTGCCAGAATAGCGCATAAGATCTTTTTCATTGTTTATTCCTCCGTTTTAATTTTGTCCGTGCCGGTTACATCCGTTTCTGAAATATCAGTTTCTGATTTGACCCCTTCGGGTTTTTCCTCAGGCTTCTTTGCTCCGTAGCTCTTTAAATAACCGTAGGTATCAAGCTCATACTGCTGATGCTCGATCATATCATAATACCTTTGGCTCTTTTTCGCCCAATCGGACGCAAGAGCTTCATCGCCGCTGTGATCGGGGAACTCAAAATGCTCGGTAACTATCCTTCCGAACACTCTTGTAAGCTTTTCTGCACCCCAGAGATTAAGGTGACTTCCCTGATCGTAGGTGTCCCTTGTAAAATCCGGCACATCGGAAGCGCTGACAATATCAGAAGCGCTTATCTCCTCGCCCCTTATAATGAGCGAAGCATCAGAATCGGAAACATATTCAATATAACCGCTTTTGCCTGAAAAATCAAGACCGTAAATGTCGACAAAATTAAGATATGTCACATTATTTTCCTTTGCAAAGTCCACCACCTGCCGATCCCATTCGGGGAACCAGTAGGGAAGAGTGGGCGCCTTTACAAGAATAAGCTCGACATCCTTTTCTTTGCAGAGGTCTGCCATCTTTTTGAGATATCCCATGGCATTGTCCCCAAATTCGACAAAATCGGGAATGCTTTCACGGCGTATTCGGCCTGCCGCTTTCACATCGGTTCTCATAATAAGTCCGTTGTGGGATATCTTTTCCTTGTTTTTGAACATATACTTAAAATCATCAGCCGTCAGCTCACTCCAGCGCGAATGATAGCGAAGCAGGGGAAGCAGATATGTTATCGTCTCCTCCTCTTCCGTCATGGAAGCCCTGACAGCACCCATTTTTGAGGATGAGAGCTTCATTCCGTCTATAGTCAGGCGATTGTATTCCGCACTCTGAGGCTCGTTGTAGCGAAGTGACTGAACGTTGTAGACAACAGCTGTGGGCTTTTCCCTCTCGAGCATTTCCTCGAGCAGATAGTAGCTCTGCCACACAAGCTGCTGTGCCGAGCCGCGGATATAGCTTGTCACGCCGTAATCCTCCCAGAGAAGCACGGGAGAATAATTTTCATACACCTCGCAGTCGCCGACAAAAAGGATATCATGCCCGTTTTCCTCCTCGTAGTACTCAGCGACAAGCGCGCCCTCAGGAAGGTTTGAGAAGGAATATTTCGGGCGCACCAGCGCCTGCAGAAATGCAAATATACACACAAACAGCACAGCGCACAATAGCACCGCGCCTATACGAATGAGAATCTTTCTGTTCATCAGAGTTTGAACCGCTCCTTTGAATAAATTGCAAAATCGTCTTTTATCAGAACTGGTTATAAATAAAGCTTGAGGCATCGTAGCCTTCGCCGTAAGCGCCGAGGAGCAGAGTGACAAAGAACAGCACAAAGCACACGGCGATCTGCGGCGCATAGCCGCCCTTTGCAATGCGGTCGCGCACAGGCTCTTTTCCCTTTAAAAGGCTGACTGTGATCATTGCTGCAATACCGACTCCGACAACTATATAATCCGCTGCGGTTATCCCAAGACCCAGCATGGAGCCGTCAAACAAAGCGCCCCAGTTGAATTTATAGAATATCGAGAAGAAATTGCCGAAGGTAGCGCCCACATCGCGGTAGCAGTCAAAAAGCCTAAGCGCACTCATAAGGAAGAAGGTACGCACTATCATAAAGAAGCCCCAGCCCTTTGTGTTCGAAAAACCGCATTTTTCGTGGAATTTTTCGTAAAGCGGCTTTAATTCCTGCGAGATTATTATGATAACGCCGTTTAAAAGACCCCAGACTATAAAGTTCCAGTATGTATACTGGGAATGCCACAGGCCTGTTGCAAGCCATGTGAGCATGGTCGCGATGTAAACAGGCACTCTTTTTCCTATGTTTCGTCCGAGCTTTGCGTTTGACCACTTGGATATTTTGAGCATGGTTTTGCACACCGACAGGGGATAGAACAGATAATCCCTGAACCATGTGCCCATTGTGATGTGCCAGCGTCTCCAGTATTCCTCGATATCCTTTGAAAGGTAAGGACGGTCGAAGTTTTCCTTAAGCTGTATTCCCAGCACCTGCGCGATACCTATGGTGATATCGATGCCGCCTGTAAAGTCGGCATAAAGCTGAACGGCATAGAATACCATCAGCGCCACTACATAAAAGCCGCCCATTTCACCGCTCTCGTCGATAAGCACCTTTACCGCAGGAGCAAGCCTGTCTGCGATAACGAGCTTTTTAAAGAAGCCCCAGAGTATTCTCTGCATGCCGAAGGAAAGATTGCGCTTTGAAAAATCATGAGGCGCATACAGAGACTGTGCAAGATCGTCAAAGCGGCTGATAGGGCCTTGAATAAGCTGCGGAAAGAAGGAAACAAAAAGCGCGAGCTTTGCGAAATTTCTCTCTGCAGGATACTTCTTGCGCCATACGTCTATCACATAGCCTGCCGACTGGAAAACATAGAACGAAATACCGAGCGGCAGGATAAGGTTCGGCAGATCGAGCAGCTTTTCCCTGCCGAACAGCGAGCCTACGGAGTTGATGCTCATTACGGCAAAGTTTGTATACTTTATCACAACGAGCATACCGAGCAGAACGGCAAGACCGACTGCCAGCCAGACATTTCTCTTCTTGTCCATGCCCTTTTTGTATGCTTTTTTCTCTTCGCTCGTTATACTTGCCTTGTTCGCCTTCAGATACGCCGACTGTTCTTTATAGAGCTTGTCTATAAAATATGTCGAAAAGTATGTTGCAACGGTGGTCACCGCTATGTAAATAAGGCAGCTCCACCCTGCAAAGGCGTAGAAAATATAGCTCGCTCCGAGCAGAAGCATCCATTGGAATTTTTTCGGTATAATGTAATACACCAAAAACAGCAGGATAAGAAATCCTATAAAAATATACGAAGTAAATGACATAAACTGCACTCCTGGGAGTATTATTCTATCGGATTATAACTTTCGGTTTATCAATCCTCGTCCTCAAGACGCTCGATCAGGGCAAAAAGAGCTTTTGCGCTGTTGAAATTTTCGGGAACTATCTCACCTGCGGGTATGGTCACATCGAACACCTCGGATATCTCGGTGATGGTGCTTACGATGTCGAAGGAATCGAAGATCTTATCGTCGATAAGAGTCTCGCAGGTCTCAAAATCCACCTCGGGGTGAAGGTTCTCAAGAATTTCGTAAAGGTCTTTGATGTTCATTTTGTTTTCCTCCTAATTGTTTTTACGGGTAAATTATTTTCGCAGAAAAGGATATGCAATTGTTTTTCTCTAAAGATTTTCTTCCGCGAGCCATATAAGAAATCGTCTCGCAAGACCAAGCTGACCGGGAGTCATCCCTCTCATAAGCTCTGCTGTATCGCGCCATTCATCGTCAGTATAGCGAACGCTTCCCATCAGAAATTCGTCAGGGGTTGTATCCAATGCAGCAGCTATCTTTACAATTACCTCTAACGAGGGAATAGAGGTTGCCCTTTCAATACAGGAAAGATATTTGTCATTTATCCCGGCTTTCTCGCACACCTGAACCTGCCGCAAACCAAGCTCTTTTCTTCTTCGGGCTATACGTCTGCCGATTTCAGAGTAATCAAGCTCCATACTTTTTCCCTCCCTGTTTCTTTATATAGTAATCATTTACCGCAAAATAAGAACAATTCAAAAGTCGTTTTTCCACTCTCATTAAGAATTTCTGGATTTTTAGATTGAATTTCCAACTTATAGTAAGAAAAATAAATAAAACGGCTTCACATAACGTAAAGCCGTTTTTTAACATAAAAAACCTTTTAAATTGTTTAACCCCTGCTATACTACTTTCCGAGATAATTTGCCTTGATGGTCTTTCTGTCCATCTTGCCGTTGGGGGTGTGGGGAAATTCCTCCATGGGAACAACTGCGTTGGGTATCATGTATCTTGGCAGCTTCGATTTCATAAAGCCGATAACATCTGCCTTTTCCGCATCGCCCACATAGAACAGCACTATCTTTTTCTTTGTCTCGTCGAAGATGGCGCAGGCATCGTTTATGCCGTCGCACATATTGGCGATAAGCTCGATCTCGCCAAGCTCGATACGGTGACCCATGTGCTTTATCTGGTAATCCTTGCGGCCGAAAAACTCAAGCTCGCCTCGTTTATTCCATTTTGCAAGATCGCCTGTTTTGTAGATAAGCTCAGGGTAGAGCTTATTTAATGGATTCTGCACAAAGGCCTCCTTTGTGCGCTCATCGTTGTAATAACCGAGAGTAACGCAGGTGCCGCGTATGCATATCTCGCCGACCTCTCCGTCGGGCACAAGCCTGTTTTCGTCGTCAAGAAGCATTATCTCGGTATTGCGGAAGGGTCTTCCGATGGGAACCGACTCATTAAGCTCAAATTCACGCTCAACGTGATAATAGCAGGACATGCCGGTGCATTCCGTAGGACCGTAGAGGTTTGTAAACGCAGCCTTCGGGCAGGCCTTCTGCCACATTTTAAGCTGCTTTATGGGGAAAACCTCACTGCCGAAGGCAATGGTGTGCAGGTATTTCGGAAGCACTTCCTTGAACGCACCGAGAGAGCTGATGACAGTCAGCGCGGAAACTACCCAGCAGACGGTGTTTATCCTGTGCTCGTTGAGGTATTCCACAAGCTTTACAGGCTGCATGAACAGCTCCTTCGGGATAAGATAGGTGGTGGCACCGAACTTTATCGTTGGGTAAAGTTCCTTTAAGCATGCGTCAAAATAAAGGGGAGTCTGATTTCCGAACACTGTGTTCTCGTCAAAGCCGAGGGTCTCGGAAAGGTTCTCGATATAATCGATAACGCTTCTGTGGCAGGCGCACACGCCCTTGGGAACGCCTGTTGAGCCGCTTGTAAAAACTATATAAATAGGGTCGGTATCAAGGGACTTGTCCCTTATGCTGCCGAGAGCCTTTTTATCTGCCCTTGTGTCCTTTAATTCATCATAAAGGAATATCTCCGCCTCGCCGCCGAAATTTCTCGCTGTCTCCTCTGTCTTGCCGTCGCAAATAACCGCCTTCGGCCTGAGGGTCGAGAAAATAAGCTCGATACGGTGTGCCGGCATTTCATCGTCGATAGGCACATAGTAACAGCCCGCCGCCACAACGCCGAAGAATGCAGCCACAGCATTCGGGTGCTTTTCCATAAACACAACAACAGGCTCCTTGTAAAAGCCCTTTGCGTGCAGCGCAGTGCCGATACCCTCAACGCTCTTTTTCAAAGCCGAGAAGGTAAGCGAATCGGTGCCGTTTGAAAAGGCGACCTTTCTCGGGTGCTTTGCGGCGCCTTCGTCAAAATAAGCCAATATGTTTGTTCTCTGCATATTTATCAAATCCTTAACAGTAGTCAATGAAATAAAGCCGTTATCTGTAAGCCTGAAATAAAACAGCCCTGCATATCCTGCCTCAGAATATCAGCGATCTGTATTTTTCTTTAAGTCTCGCACCGCAGCGCTCGATAGCCTCTGCGGAAAGCACCTCGAGGACATCAATATAGCTTCCCCTTAAGGAATTGTCACGCTTTACGACACTAAGCTCGGTGCAGCCCAGAATAAGGCATTCCGCGCCTGCTCTTCTGAGCATCCGCTCGGCAGAGCTGAACAGCTCCATATCCGCATTGCGCGATGCCTTCACAAAATCGTAAATAGTGCTTGTTATAGCCGCCTGAGCCGTTTCGTCGGGCAAAACGGGAGTAATGCCCTGAGCCTCAAGCTCCCTTTGGAATATCCCTGCGCTGATTGTGCCCTCGGTCGCCATTATGCCTGCCGAGGAAACACCTGCCTCCTTAAGACGCCGTACAGTCTCTCTCGGTGCATGGATGACCTCGGTTTTAAGCTCCTCAGTCAGCTCCGAATGGAAATAGTGAGCAGTGACACAGGGTATAGCTATGCACTCAACGCCTATCTTTTCGAGGATCCTGCCCGATTCGAGCATGCATTCAAGAGGGCTTTCGCTGCTTTTCCCCAGAATAAACGCTGTTCTGTCGGGAGTATCGGGACGGCTTATCACCGTCATGGGAAGGTGCTGCTGGTCGGTCAGAGCCTCGGTCATATCGATGACCGTCTGCATAAAGTACGCTGTCGCCATAGGCCCTAAGCCGCCGATTATACCAAGCTGTTTCACTGTAGTTCACCGTCCTTTATCCGCTGTAGCTCGCGGTTGGTGTTGCAGGATAGAGCGATTTGTCAAAGCGGTGGCAATTCTTATGATTTTTCGAATAGTTCTCAAGCTGTGCGTCTGTTCTCATAAATCCGTTGAATCCGCCTACGCGCGGCGTTGCATCAAAGTGGTAATAGCCCGAGCCGACATTTACAAGGCTCCAGTAATGCCTCGATTCGCTTGAGTTTACCCTTACCTTGACAACATCTATATTCTTTATGCCACAGTATTCAAACAAAGCCTTCGAGCAGGCAAAATATGTGTAGCAGTCGCCCGAGCGGTTCTTAAAGCCCGAAACGGCGGCTTTCTTCCAGCTGCTCTTGTCGGAATGACCCGAATAGCCAATATTGTTTCTGCACCAGTTATATATAGCCTTTGCCTTCTGTCCGTCGCTCATGCCGCTCTTGATTATCTTCTTTGAAATGGTCTTTACATAGTTGTCGAGCTGCTCGTCGGTTGAAAGCTGTGTCTTTGTTCCGAACTTAAAAGTAACGGTCTTTGTCGCCACATTGCCCGCCTTGTCCACCGCGGTATAGATAACCTTGTAGGAGCCTGCCTTTTTGGGATTGACAGCGCTTGAATCGACCTGCACCTTTACCTCGCCGTCACAGTTGTCCGTGGCGGTAACGCCCTGCTTGTAGGAAACGCTCTCTCCGATGATTATCGAGCGGTTCTTTGCGCCGTTTATGACAGGCGGCTCGGTATCCTCCTTGATGTTGAGCAGTGCGGTCTTCATTTCGCATGCATTGCCGCTGAGATCCTTTACGTCAAGATATACCACCTGCTGGCCTGCCATTTGGAGATTCGGCACCGCAGCGGTGTAATTTACAACAATGGGCGAGACCTCATTGACCTTTGTTATGAAATCCTCAGGCCCAACCTCCTGGCCAAGCCATATCTCGATATCGGTCACCGAAACCTCAGGCGCAACGGTATCTTCGATTATAAGCAGAACATTTCGTTCCTTCCCCTGCGTTTTCACCTTGAGCGTATGACAGCCGACCGTGCTGAGCAGCTTGCGGCTCGGTTCCTCAACAAAGGAGATGTCCGTATTCTCTCCCTTTGCGAAAACGGTCGGGTCGAGCTTTTCAAGACCTGCCTCCGCCTTATGGTAAAGCTCCAGCTCAAGATCAATGGAAAGCAGGGAATCAAAGCCTGCCTTAAATATTGTGAAAAGCTCTTTTTCTTTGCTGAGCTTTTCGGCGTTGATAACACGTATATCACATTCGCTTGCAAATATGATATCGGAGGAGGAAGCATCCGATGCCGATACCTCGGCAGTGCTGTCGGTATCGGTAAGAGAAACATCGGTTGCGGAAGCGTCACTGCCCGAAATATCGGTCTGCGAAAAATCGGCTGCGGAGACCGCCTTTGAAGCCGCATTCCTTTTCAGGGGGTTGTAGGGCATAAACGACTTGAACTCCTCGTAATAGACGCTCAGGTCGTCGGTTATTTCGGAATCTGCAAGGGTTTTAAAGCCGAGAGTCATTATCAGACTGCACAGACATACTGCAAGAAGAGTGAGGAAAACCACAGTCTTTGCACAGAAGCGGATAAACTTAAAGCCGCCCGAGCCCGATTCCTCTTCGTAGTATTCCTCGTATTCCTCATATTCTTCATATTCCTCGTAATCATTCTCATCATAGTCGTTTACAAGAATGACCTCATCATCGTCCGCACGGCCGAGCATGCGTATGCGTCTCTGCGGCTCGTGAGGACCGTCCGAATATTTTTCCTTATCCTTGTCGAGCAGCGCGCGCAGATCCGAGGACTTGCTTATCCTCAGAACACGTCCGTATCTCGGCCTTTCGTTTTCCTGAAGAAATAATCTTGAATAGGTGTCGGCACCGCTTCGCCCGTCAGTACGAAAGCGCGCATAGCTTCTGTTTTCGCTCACCTTTTTCAACCCCCATATACCCGACACATCGGCCAGGTCATAATAAAGTATATTTTAACACATTCATCCTTTGTAATCAACGGTGAAAACACTGCAAATATCACATTTTAAAACAAATTATTGTTGCTGCTGACGACAGAAGCATAAAATACCCTCTGTAATACCGCGGCAAAATATTACTGTTCTTCCTCCTGCCCGGGCGCAGAAAACCGCTCTGTCGGTGTGGCAGGGTAGAGGTTTGTATGATATCTGTGGCTTCCCGAATTGTTAAGTGAATAATCCTGAAGCTGACGGTCGGTCAGCATAAAGCCGTCGAAGCCGCCCTTTCTGGGTGTCGCGTCAAAATGGTAATAGCCTGTCCCGATATTGACAAGGCTCCAGAAATGACTGCTCTGGTCGGTCGTGTCCTTTATTTTTATAACATCCTTATTTTCTATGCCGCAGTATTCTATCAGCGCCTTTGCACAGGCAAAATATGTATAGCAGTCTCCCGAGCGGTTTTTAAATCCGCTGACCGCGGCCTTTTTCCAGTCGCCCTTGTCGGAATGACCCGAATAGCCTATGTTGTTTCTGCACCATTCATATATTGCCCAAAGACGCTCGGTATCGGTCATGCTGTCCTTAAAAATATTAGACGATATTTTCTTTACATATCTGTCAAACTGCTCGTCTGTATCCACTGCGTCCTGATGTGCAAAATGGAAGGTCACGGTCACGGACGAGGCGTTGCCGCTGCTGTCCGATGCGGTATAGGTCACATCGTAATACCCTTCCTCAGACGGATCAACCGCGCTTGTATCGACCTTGAGAGTGACATTTTCGTCAAGGTTGTCCGTCACGGTTATACCGTCCTTGTAGGCGACCGATTCACCGATGATAACGGTGCGGTCCTTTGCTCCGATTATCACAGGCGGCTCAACATCTGCCGTGACGGTAAGCCTTGCGGCAAGAAGCTCGCAGGCATTGCCCGAGGAATCCATTATATTGAGATAGACAAGCTGCTGACCCGAAAGCGCAAAATCGGGCTCTCCGTTGAGGAAGCTCACCACAAGGGCAGAGGGGTCGGTGGTGCTTTCAATAAACATATCTGCCCCGACCTTTTCGCCAAGCATTATCTCTACATCCCGAAGCTTTACCTGCGGAACTACTGTATCCTCAACAATAAGCAAAACATTGCGCTCTCTGCCTGCCGTGCGAACTCTGAGCGTGTGACAGCCCACGGTACAAAGCTGTTCTGCGGTTGGCTTTATTACAAATTCAATATCTCTGTTTCCGTTTTTGCCAAACACCTCGGGGCTTATGCTGCCTATCCCTGCCTCCGCCCTGCAGTAGAGTCTGAGGTCGAGTCCCAGTACAGACAGCTCATTTAAGCCTGCGTGCAGTGCGGTCTTTATTCTGCTGCTCTTTTCCTTTTTTATAAAGGTGCTCATGTCCGCACTGCTGACAACTATTATCCCTCTGTCCTCGAGCTGACTCTCGTTTATCTGCCCGTTGGGCGAAAAGCGCGAAAAATCAGAATATCTGACACTGAGGCTGTCGAATACGCCGCTTCTGTCAAGCGCACTGCAGCCTATTGCGTAAACAAGACCGAAGAGGCATGTAAATATCGCGGCACACGCTGCCGTTATTCTGAGACAGGGCTTGAGATATTTCCACTCAGCGAGCCGTTTTGCAAAAGAGCGTGCGGCAGAGCACAGCTTATGCCATATATTTTTTACGGGTGCGGGAATTTTTTCGCGCAGAGCATTGAGCTTTGCGGCAAAGAAACCCGGCTGTGCAAGGCGTCTGCCCTCGAAAAGCTTTCTTTTCGCTCCGTCCTCCGGGCTTTTTTTCTCCGCTTTCAGCCTTTGCGGCGGAACGTTGTATTTTTCGGAAAACAGCCTTTCATAGGTGCCTCTTCCGCTCCTTCCTTCACAGCGGAAGCGTCTTGTTTCCGTATAAGCTTCGCTCACCTGTCTCACCTCCCGTTTTTTTGTAATTTCATCTTTACATTTTAGCATATTTCGCTCACACGTTCAACGCTGAAAACAATGTTAGTGTAAACAATATATGACATATTTGTATTTTTTAGAAAAACGAAGCCGATCTGTCTGCAAAGCACGCGCCGATGCCTCCCTCTGACGATGGGAGCAAAGGGAGAGACTTTTTTATTTTTCTCCCCATCTTCGCTGGGCTTTTTCTTAGAGGGAAAGACTTTTATATTTTTCCTCTCATCTTTGAAGAAGCCTTTTCTTGCCTCCCATTTTCGCTGGACTTTTTCTTGCCTCCCTCTGATGAGGGGAGTGGAGGGAGAGACATAAGGAGCTATAAAGAGCGACAGGGAGCGCGCGTAAGGAACAAAGAGCTTTTTCAAGAGGAACATTTGCTTTGTTGCAGGTTATCAATAAAGCTTACATCCTCAATTCTGTTTCTCTTCCTCAGTCACTTCGTGACAGCTCCCTCATCAGAGGGAGCCTTTTATCTCTCGGCATATCAGGCGTCGGTTTTATTAAAATCAAAAAACGGCTGTGCATTTTGCACAGCCGTTTTCTGCTTATATATTTTTATGCGCCCATTTCGCAGATGTTTTCCGCCATATTTTCAGCGATAATATCGAGAGCCTCATCGAGTATCTCATCAGTGTGTGTCGCCATATAGCTTGTACGCAGCAGACAATCTGTCGGCGGCACGGCAGGGGGCAGTACGGGATTGACGTAAACCCCTGCTTCATAAAGCTTCTTTCCGCAGGCGAGAGTATTTGTATATTCAAAGGTGCGTATAGGCACGATGGGTGTGATATCGTTATCGCACGGACGGCGGCATATACCTCTTTTGTCCATTCCCCGACGCACATAGCCTGCGATCTCCTGAAGTCTTGTCACAAGCTGAGGTCTTGCCTTTAGCTGACGCAGAGCCTCAAGCGCAGAGGCACAGCTTGCGGGGGTGATGGAAGCGGAGAATATAAAAGGCCTTGAGTTGTGACGTACGTACTCAACCACCTTTTCCTTTGCAGCCATATAGCCGCCGAGGGAAGCCAAGGACTTTGAGAATGTCCCCATATAAATATCCACCTCGTCCTCGAGACCGAAATAGCTGGCAGTTCCTCTGCCGCCCTCACCGATAACGCCCAGACCATGGGCATCGTCAACCATCACCCTTGCGCCGTATTTCTTGGCAAGAGCAACGATCTCGGGGAGCTTTGCAATATCTCCGCCCATGCTGAAAACGCCGTCGGTAACAATAAGAGCGCCTGCGGTCTCGGGTACCTTTTCAAGACATTTTTTAAGACTTTCCATATCGGAATGCTCATATCTGAGCATTTTTCCCCACGACAGCTTGCAGCCGTCGTAAATGCTTGCATGATTTTCCTTGTCGCAGATAACGTAATCGTTTCTTCCGACTATAGCCGAAATTATGCCGAGATTCGACTGGAAGCCTGTAGAGAAGGTCGTTACAGCCTCTTTGTTCAGAAATTCGGCAAGCTCCTTTTCAAGCTCCAAATGCATGGTGAGCGTTCCGTTTAAAAATCTTGAACCGCTGCAGCCGCTGCCGAACTTTTCAAAAGCCTTTATACCTGCCTCGACAACCTCGGGGCAGACAGTCAACCCAAGATAGTTGTTTGAACCGAGCATTATTCTGCGCTTGCCCTCCATCATGACCTCGATGTCCTGCTTTGACTCCAGAGCATGAAAATAGGGGTAAATATCCATTTTTTTAATATCGTCAACCAGTGTAAAATCATCGCATTTTTTAAAAAGATCCATGACATTCACCTTTCTTAAAAATAAATTTAAGTGTATGCAGGGTTTGACACAAGCTAATCTTATCTAATATGTAAAATTATGTCAATTCATATAATATACGAATATCACGTTCAAAAATCGAACATAAAAAAGCAAAATTACTAAAAAAGATTAAGCGAATATTAAAATTTATTAAGTTAATCGTTTTCTCGTCCATTGCCCGTTACGCCTCACTTTTTACAATTTTTCCGTTCGGTATTGACATTTTAATCACAATGTGCTATGATTCATTTAACCAATGTGTTAAATGTTGGTTTTGAAAGGAGTAGTAAGCATGAATGTCATTGAGACAAATGCCCTGACAAAATTCTACGGCAAATCACGAGGGGTAAAGGATATATCCCTCAGCATAGAGCAGGGCGATTTTTTCGGATTTATCGGCCCTAACGGCGCAGGCAAATCCACCACCATCAGACTGCTGCTGGGTCTTATCAGTCCCACCTCCGGCAGTGCAAAGGTGTTCGGGCTCGACTGTATAAAGAACAAGACCGAGATACTTAAAAAGATCGGCTATATGCCCGGCGAAGCATCCTTTTACAACCTGCGCGCCAAGGATGTAATAAAAATGAGCGCAGACCTGCGAAATATCAACTGCAGCGAAGAGGCAGCGCGCCTGTGCGAGCTGTTTGAGGTGGACCTCAACAAGCCCATCCGCGCACTCTCCCTCGGCAACAAGAAAAAGGTCAGCATTGTATGCGCCCTGCAGCACAGACCCGAGCTGTATATATTCGACGAACCCACCAGCGGACTTGACCCCCTTATGCAGAAGCGGTTTTTCGATGAAGTCACAGCACGCAGGGCAGAGGGAGCTACGGTTTTTCTTTCCACACATATCCTTCACGAAATACAGGCTCACTGCGTCAACGCGGCTATCGTGCGAGAGGGCGAGCTCGTCATGCAAGGCAAAGTGTCCGAGCTGTCCGGAGGCAGCACCAAGAGGGTATTTCTGCGTTCCGTTTCCGCTCCTCCCGAAATAGCCGGGGTAAAGGATGTTCACACAACAGACGAAGGCGTCAGCTTCCTTTACAACGGTGAGGCTGCTCTGCTCGCTGCAGAGATCGGCAAAATGCCCATTTCCGATTTTACTGTTTCCGAGCCCGAGCTTGAGGAAATATTCATGCACTACTATGAAAGGGAAGGTGAGACCAGATGAAGCATATTTACCGATTTGAACTGCGTCGCGGCAGAACAACTACCATAATCTTTACCGCAATATGTACAGGCCTGCTTCTTTTCGTAATGGCAGTTTATCCTCTTTTTAAGGAAATGCTCGGCGAGATGACTAATATGATGGCCTCCCTCGGTGATTTTTCCGAAATGTTCAGCATGGACGAGCTTGACTATGGCTCGGCTCAGGATTATTTTGCAACAGAGGGCGGCTTGATGCTGTCTCTCTGCGGCTCCATACTCGCCGCCTTCCTCGGCGGTGCAGCTCTCGCCAGAGAAGAGAGCGAGCACACAGGCGAATGGCTCCTTACACACCCCATTGCAAGAAGCCGCGTTTTCTTCGGAAAATTCTTTGCAATGGTGACCCTTCTTCTTGTTATAAACGTCGTGTGCGGTGTTCTTACGGGACTTTCCTTCCCCGTTATAGGCGAACCGCTCAATGTCAAAACCTTTGCCTTGTTCTATGCGGCACAGTATGTAATGCATCTTGAGATAGGCTGTATTTCACTGCTTCTCTCTGCCATGATGCGCCGCTCTGCAGGCCCGATAGGACTCGGCATCGCAATGATAATGTATTTTTTAAGCCTTATCTCCTCAGCTCTCGAAGAGCTTAAGTTCCTCTCCTATGTAACTCCCTTCAGCTATTCCGATGCCGCCGCAATCTTTAACGACGGCGGTATCGACCTTGTAAAAATGGGTATAGGCGCAGCGATTCTGCTGGTGTGTGCCGTTTCCGCTCATGCTGTCTGGTGTAAAAAGGATATTTCCGCGTAAAAAGGAGTAAGCTTTATGAAGGTTCTTGTAATCGACGGACAGGGAGGCAGGATAGGCCGCGAGCTGTGCGAAGGGATATGCGAACGCTTCCCCCGGGCAGAGCTTTATGCTGTCGGCACCAACAGCATGGCGACCATGTCCATGAGCAAGGGCGGCGCAAAAAACGTTGCTACAGGCGAGAATGCCGTGATCGTAAATGCAAAACGTGCCGATGTGATAATCGGACCTGTCGGGATCGTTATCGCAGATTCGCTCATGGGCGAGGTATCGGAAAAAATGGCATCTGCCGTAGGCAGCTCAGATGCTCTCAGGATACTTATTCCCGTTGCAAAATGCTCAACCGTTGTTGCAGGTACATGGGATATGTCGATGTCGGACCTCATCGCAGATGCACTTGATAAGCTTTCGGAACATATTGACACCCTTTCCTGATTGTGTTAAAATCCCTTTTGCAGGCGGTAAGAAGCCGCCGCAAAGGCAGATATAAAGGCAAATATGTTGACTTTATCAAAAGGATGCTATGAAGGCATTATGATCTCCCGAAGGAGACCATAATGCCTTTTTGTATCCTTAATTACGGAAAGGAAATCTACTATGAGTGAAAACATTGCAAACACAAAAGCAAACACAGGAATGAAGGTCACAAGGCTTGTTCTCGCCGCTTTTTTTCTTGCCATGGCGCTTGTGCTTCCCTTTGTAACAGGCCAGATACCCGAGATAGGAAACATGCTTTTGCCCATGCATATACCCGTAATGCTCTGCGGCTTTATCTGCGGCGGTCCATGGGGTGCCGCGGTGGGCTTTATCGCTCCGCTGCTTCGTCATCTGATCTTCGGCATGCCTTATGCTCCCACCTGCTACGGTATGGCAGTTGAGTTGGCGGTATACGGTCTGACCTGCGGTCTTTTTTATAAGCTTCTTCCCAAAAAGATTCCTTACATATATGTCACACTAATTATCTCAATGCTCCTTGGCAGGATAGCATGGGGACTTTCATGGTCGCTTGTCCTGACTCGGCTGTTTACCGTGCCCTACGATTTTACCCTCGCTTACTTCTTTACAGAGGGCTTTGCAAAGGCTCTGCTCGGAATAGCGGTGCAGATAGTTATTATCCCCGCTGTTGTTATCGCCCTGAGAAAACAGAAGCTGATGTTAAGATAAACTTATCCGCACGACCTGTTTTGATCGTGCGGATTTTTTAATTATTACAATTGTTTTCTTAAAAATTTAAAGTCTTACTTTAAAAAACTATTGACAAAGGTTATGAATGGTGTTATAGTACAGTCAACCGGTTAAGATTTAAATTTTTAAAGCAACACTTTAATTGGAAGATTACAAAATGAAAAATGCACAGAATGCATTACAGAAGAAGCTTTATTTCGACACCCTTTTTACCTACATCATCACCGCAGGTCTTGCAATAATTTCAGTCGCACGGTTTCTTAATTTCCTTGTAAATGTGGATTCAATAAAAATAGCAGGCGAAAATTTCAACGGCACCGCACCCGAAATTCTGCTGTCCGATTCCATTCTTTATCTCTTTATTGCAGCTGCACTGTTTCTGTTCAGTCTCATTCTCGGTGAGATTCACAAAACAGGCAGACCTTTTTCAAAGAAGATAATCAAGAACCTGCGTATTATGGCTTTTGTCCTTATTTTTGCAAGTATACTGCCGAATACCGTCTCTTCCATGGTCTGCGGTTTCCTTGATCCCAACGCTCTTTCGTTCTCCTTCGGCTTCGAAAGCATCAACCTTGCTATTATGGTTTTCGGAGTTGTAACAGGTCTTTTCTCCGAGGTTTTCAAATACGGCTATGAGCTTCAGGAAAACATGGACTCTATAGCATAAGGAGGCATTCTGATGGCTATTATTTTAAGACTTGACCGCATGATGGCAGATCGCAAGATATCTCTTAACGAGCTTGCGGAAAAGATAGACATGACAAATGTAAACCTTTCCAATCTGAAAACAGGGAAAATGAAGGGCATTCGGTTTGAGACGATGAATGCGATATGCGATGTGCTCGACTGCCAGCCGGGCGACCTGTTTGAATTTGTAAGAGAAGAATAGAAAAAGCCGCCCATCGGGCGGCTTTTTTCTGCCAAAGAATCTCCCTTATGCCTCTCATTTTCGATGAGTCCTTCTTGCTTTCCTCTGACGATGGGAGTGGAGGGAGAGACCTGAGAGAGTGAAGGAAACAGAGAGCTTTTGCAAGAGGGATATCTGCTTTGTTGCAGGTTATCAATAAAGATTACCTCGTCAATGTTGTTTTCTCTCCCTCAGTCACTGCGTGACAGGGCGGATTGTCAAGTAAGTGCAACACCAAAAGAACCAAAAAACACTTCATGAGGAGTTTTCCATCCAAGGCACTTTCTGGGTCTGTTGTTAATAAGGTCGACAACAAAGTCTACATCGTCTTGAGTAATAGTCCGAAAATCAAAACCTTTAGGTACATTTTACACTAAAGGTGCTATGTTGTCTCTATTTTTTGCCTGTTGCACTTCGTATGATAATCTGTCCAGCTCCCTCATCAGAGGGAGCCTTTTTTCTCGCCGTTCTCAAAGAGTGCTTTTTATTCCGTTATATCTCCGAGCACCACTTTTGCGCGGAACTTTTCCTCATCGGAGCCGTCACGCGCTGTGCCGTGAACGGAGAAAATATAAGCACCCTGAGTATCTGTGCCTCTGAACACCCGAAGAATATCTCCCGCGCAGCATTCGGAATGATATTCCATCTCCGCACTTTTCAGCCATTTACCGCCCATACCGTCGGGTATAAAGGCGAGCAGAAGATTTATATATTTTGTATTGTTCATGTGGAGGTTATAATCGATATCGCCGTACAAAACAGGGTAGTCCCCGACCTTTTCAAGAGCGTCAATAAGCTTTACTCTGCTTATTTTGGGCGACGCCGAGCATTCCACGCACTCAATACAGTCGAAAACCGAGCATCTCTCGCCCTTTAACGCCGAACGCGAAGCAGTATCCATCGCTACAGCCTCGGTAAAAACACTTGCCGCGCGCTCGCCTGTGCTGTCATAAACATGCAGGTCACGCTTCATAACATAGGCGCGGCGGCAGGAGAGAGCGGTGCGAAGGTTAAGCGACTCACCCAGCATGACAGGACGCTCGTAATTTATGGCAATGCGCGTATAAACACAGGCAATGCCCATTTCCTGAAGACCGCGGTTATCTAAGCCGTTGGCAATAAAAAGGTATTCTCCCGACTGCTGGTTCAATCCAAGCAGAAAATCGGGACGCAAAACGCGGTTTAAATCCATCATGCGTGTATCAACGGTAAACTGCCAGGTACAGCTTATGCCGTCGGAGGTTATATTTTCGAATGCCTTAAGCCTCGTATCCATTGTATCACCTTATTTTTGATTTAAACGTACAGCCCCCTCGAAAGGGGGCTGTACGTTTTCTTTAGGTCGTATCGGGCAATTTGCGGTAACTTAACACCGTAAAGCTATTATGCTCGAAAAAACTTATTTTATGACATCGCAGCCCATCATTGCCTTGAGAGCTTCGGGAACGGTAACGCTGCCGTCGGCATTCTGATAGTTTTCAAGGATCGCAGCGGTGGTTCTGCCGATCGCAACGCCCGAGCCGTTGAGGGTGTGGATAAGCTGTGCCTTGCTCTTCTGGTCAGCCTTGAAGCGGATCTGAGCGCGGCGTGCCTGATAATCGACAAAATTGGAGCAGGAGCTTATTTCAACATATCTGCCGTAGGAGGGCATCCAGACCTCGATATCATAGGTCTTTGCAGAGCAGAAGCCGAGGTCGCCCGAGCTCAGGCAAACGACACGGTAGGGAAGACCCAGTCCCTGAAGCACGCGCTCGGCATCTCTTGTCAGGCTCTCAAGCTCATCCCAGCTGTCCTCGGGGCGGCAGAACTTTACAAGCTCGACCTTATTGAACTGATGCTGACGGATAAGACCTCTTGTATCACGGCCTGCCGAACCTGCCTCTGCGCGGAAGCAGGCAGAGTAAGCACAGTATTTTTTGGGCAGCTCCTCTGCAGCAAAGATCTCTTCTCTGTGATAATTGGTCACAGGAACCTCGGCAGTAGGTATAAGATAAAAGTCGTTGTTGTTCACATGGAAGGCACCCTCATTCTGTACAAACTTGGGGTACTGACCTGTTCCTTCCATAGCTTTTTGGTTTACCATAAACGGAGGGAACATTTCGGTGTAGCCGTTCTCGGTGTGGGTGTTCAGATAGTAGTTTATAATGGAACGTTCGAGTCTCGCACCGAGACCTTTGTAGAAGGTAAATCTCGCGCCCGACACCTTTGCCGCTGCCTCGGGATCGAGTATATCAAGAGCGGCGCCTATATCCCAGTGAGCCTTCGGCTCGAAGTCAAATTTCTTCGGCTCACCCCAGCGGCGAACCTCAACATTGTCTGCATCGTCTGCGCCTGTGGGAACACTTTCGTCGGGCAGATTGGGAACGGAAAGAAGAAGCTCACGCTGCTCGTTGTCAAGCTCGCCGATCTTTTCGTTGCCTTCCTTTATCTTGTCGGAAAGCTCCTTCATCTCCTTCATGATCTCGGCAGTATCCTCTCCTGCCTTCTTCATCTGAGGAATCTTTTTGGACACAGCATTCTGCTGAGCCTTCATTCCCTCGACCTCGGTCATGAGCGCGCGGCGCTGTTTGTCGATTTCAAGGATAGTGTCAATCGCTTCGGTGTAATCGCCGTTTCTTCTGTTCAGTGCTTCCTTGACTTTTTGTGCATCGCTGCGGATAAGATTGATGTCTAACATTATTATTGCTCCCTTTTATTCAATTTATTATGTTTCGTTTTAATTTTATGTAACAGCCTGTGATAAAATAAATTTTATCTTCATTGTTTCTTACGGTTGCTCTTTTTTGTCAACTACAAAAAGTAATATATTCTTCTTGTATTGCATTCTGTAATGTCCATACACTTTTAGTTTAGTAATATTCATCTTAAGTATTACTATTTGTTTCCCGCAAGCCTCATTGCCATGTCTGCAAGCTCCTCATAGGAGTTGTATTCAATGGTCAGAGTTCCTTTTTCCTTGCCTGTCTCAGTGATGGTAATGCCTCTGCAAAGCTCGGTTCTCATTGCGATCTCAAGCTCTTCTATATACTTCGGACGGCTTGTCATCTGTCTGGGTTTTGTTTCCTTTTTACTATCCTGCTCAGACTCTGACCTGCGCTCCTTTTCTTTTCTTACAAGCCTTTCAACATCGCGCACATTAAGGCCGCGAGCAGTTATCAGAGAAGCTATCCTGTTGATCTCCTCTTCATCAGCAAGACCCAGAAGTGGCCTTGCATGACCTGTTGTGATGTCGCCCTCATTGAGCATCTGCTGCACAGCATCGGGCAGGTCGAGAAGTCTTACCGAGTTTGCTATTGTGGAGCGAGCCTTGCCAACTCTGCGCGAAACATCCTCCTGAGTCATGCTGTATTCATTCATCAGTCGAGCGTAGCCAAGCGCTTCTTCGATAGGCGAGAGGTCCTCTCTCTGAAGATTTTCCACCAGCGCGACCTCGTCGGTTTCGCGGTCGTCCATCTCGCGGATAATGACCGGAACTTCCTTAAGTCCTGCCATCTGAGCCGCGCGGAAACGGCGTTCGCCTGCTACTATCTGATATCCGCCGCTCGGAATGGGGCGAACCAATATCGGCTGAATAACGCCTAACTGAGTTATGGAATCGGCAAGCTCAGAAAGAGAGGCCTGATCGAAATCACGTCTTGGCTGCAGCTTGTTTCTTTCAAGCTGTGAAAGCGGCAGCGTTGTAATATTGCTGTCGGAGGTGTTGTCGTGTATAAGCGCTCCTATGCCATCGCCCAATCCGCGTTCTCTTGCCATTTTCATCTTCCTTCCTAATTATTATATGTTATTTTCTGTTATTTTTTTTGATAATTTCCTTTGCAAGATCGTCATAAGCCTGGGCGCCTCTGCTGCGCTTGTCAAAATAGCCGATAGGCTTTCCGTAGCTCGGTGCCTCGGCCAGTCTTACCGACCTCGGAACGACCGTTTTGAACACCTGCTTGGGGAAATATTTTTTAACCTCTTCCACAACATCGTTTGTCAGATTCAGTCTTCCGTCAAACATTGTAAGCAGAATACCCTCGATTTCGAGATTCGTATTGAAACCTCTTTTAACCTTAGATATAATATTTGTAAGCTGTGCAAGACCCTCAAGGGAATAAAACTCAGGCTGGAGGGGAATGAGTATCGAATCAGCCGCGCACAGAGCATTTATGTCAACCAATCCCATGGACGGCGGACAGTCTACTATAACATAGTCAAACTCACTGCGAATGGGCGCAAGAGCGTTTCTGAGAAACATTTCACGATTCTCAAGATCAATAAGCTCGATCTCTGCACCGCTTAAATCTATGCTCGCAGGAATGACCCAAAGATTGTCCCAATCGGTCTTTATTATAGCCTCTTTTGCAGGAATTTTACCTATCATGACCTCATAAGCGGTCTTTTTTGTTGTGTCTCTCTTCTTGACACCCAGTCCTGTTGTCGCATTGCCCTGTGAATCAATGTCCACAAGAAGTACCTTTTTTTTTCTCAAGCCAAGCGCCGCCGCAAGATTGACCGCTGTTGTGGTTTTTCCTACTCCGCCCTTCTGGTTGGCTACAACTATTATTTTACCCAAGATACTTTCATCCTTTCTGTGGGTGAAATTCTTTTTTTGTACCCTTATATTGTAGCACATCGGTTTTTAAAATGGAAGAGATATTAAAAGAAAAACTACTGAATTTGTACTAATTGTTTTTAATTTTTCTGCTTTTTATGAGGATAAAAGAAAATGTTTCACGTGAAACATTTTCTTTTCCTCCTTAATTATTCTGCAAAAGGAAGACCGCCCTTTTTGGGCGGTCTTCCTTTTGCAATAGTGGAGTGGGAATTATGGGGAAATCGATGTAAAGGAATTGAGCAAGTCAACCTCACGCTCTTATTATACAGCATTCCGAAATAATAATTTGTCGCAACCTGAAAGAGAGAAAAATTTATTTGCTGAGCTTTACTAACTCCTTAATTTCCTTGTTTCTGTATACTACATCATTTCTAACAAAAAAACCGTGCTTTTCCCAGAATGCATTTCCCTCAGTATTATCGTTAAAAACGAGCAAACCCACCTTGGCAGCACCCAATTTATCAAGTGCATTCATTGCATTGTCAAGCAGTCTTGTCCCGATTCCTTTCTTTCTGTACTCCGGAAGAACAGCTGTGTGATAGATATAGCCTCTTCTGCCATCAAAGCCCGCAAGAATAACGCCGACAATAGCTTCTTCCCATTCAGCAACAAAGCAGGTGTCAGGGTTTCGCTCTAAAAATCTTTCGATTCCTTCCCTTGTATCATCAATATTGTTTATTCCCATGCCCTTGCAGGAAAGCCAAAGCTCATAAACACTTTCGTAGTCTGAAATAACCATTTTTCTTACATTCATAATATTTCACCTTTTCAAAAAATCGGACGAACCTGCAAAAGAACGTCCGATAATTTATTACAATGGATTTTTCGATATCTTACCGCCGTGACGGGGATATTTATTTGATGTGGCAGAAAGCTTATCGACAACAATAATCTCACGCTCACTGCCGTCGGAAAGGCTGAGCTTTTTAACCTCTCTTATCTTACCGCCCAGAACTTCAGCAGCCTTAACACTCTCCTGAGCCTCCTGCGAGCCTGTGGGGCCTTTCATCGATATAAACGCACCGTCGATTTTGGTCAGCGGAAGACAATATTCGCACAAAATATTGAGCTTTGCCACCGCACGGGCTGTTGTAACGTCAAATTTTTCTCGAAGTTCCTGCTTAAGTCCTGCTTCTTCGGCTCTTAAATGGTATGTGTCAGCAGTAAATCCAAGCTTTTCGCATAAATCATTTAAGAAATTTATCCTTTTTCCCAAAGAATCTATAAGGGTAAGCTTTATATCAGGTCGGGCGATTTTAAGTGCGACACCGGGAAAACCCGCGCCTGTGCCGATATCAGCGACAAGTGCACCTTCCGGAATATCATAAACGCTTAAAAGTGTAAGAGAATCAACAAAATGCTTGATAACTATCTCATCAGGCTCTGTGATCCTTGTAAGATTCTGGACCTTATTTACAGCAACCAGAAAATCGGCGTAGACATCAAACCTTTCAAGCATCACCTCATCTAAAATAATGCCTGTCTTTTCCGCCTCACTTTTAAGCAGAAGCTTATTTATCATCGCTTGTCACCTCATTTTTCTTGAGCCATATCAGCAAAACCTGTATATCAGCAGGGGAGATGCCCGATATTCTCGCCGCCTGACCCAACGAAGCAGGCTTTATTCGATTCAGCTTGTCTCTTGCCTCCAGCCGAAGTCCGTCTATCTGCTGATAATCGATTTCTGAACTGAGCCTTCTGTTTTCAAGCTTTTTCATTTTTTCAACAGCTTCGAGCTGTTTTTTAATATAACCCTCATACTTCAGCTCGATCTCAACCTGCTCAAAAATATCCTCCGAAAGACTCGGACGATCCTTATCGATATTTTTAAGCAGCTCATAGGAAAGCTGTGGTCTTTTAATCAGCTCTGCAAGCCTTACTCCGGAATTTGCAGGCGCTGAGCCGCATTCGACAAGAAGCTCATTTATGGCGGAAGGAGAAAAAACAGTGCTGTTGGCACGTTTTAATTCCTCCTCAATCAACGAAAGCTTTTTATTAAAGCTCTCCCAACGCTCATCGTCAATAAGTCCGATCTCTCTGCCAAGCGGAGTCAATCGTCTGTCCGCGTTATCCTGCCTTAAAATCAGGCGATATTCCGAGCGCGATGTCATCATTCTGTAAGGGTCGGTAACACCCTTTGTGACAAGGTCGTCAATAAGCGTACCGATATAGCTCTCACTGCGCTCAAAAATTATCTCGCTTTTGCCCTGAATTTTTCGTGCCGCAGAAATTCCGGCAACAAGACCCTGTGCCGCCGCCTCTTCATAGCCGGAAGAACCGTTAAACTGACCTGCGCCGTAAAGACCGGGCAGATTTTTAAATTCAAGGGTGGGTTTAAGCGCGGTGGGGTCAACACAATCGTACTCTATCGCGTAAGCGCTTCGCATTATCTGTACATTTTCAAGTCCTTTCATCGTGCGGTAAAGCGCTATCTGCACATCCTCGGGAAGAGATGTTGAAAGTCCCTGCAGATACATTTCTTCCGTTTCCGCACCGCATGGCTCAATAAAGCACTGATGCCGCTCCTTTTCGGAAAATCTTACGATCTTATCCTCAATACTCGGACAATATCGCGGTCCTACGCCCTTGATCTCGCCGCCGTATAGGGGAGAGCGGCTCAGATTTGAAAGAATGACCTCTTTTGTTTTGTCATTTGTCCATGCTACAGAGCAGGTAACTGTGTTTTCAGGCGGCTCGAAAGTAGAGTAAGAAAAAGGAACTACCTTTTCATCGCCCTCCTGAACCTCCAGATTAGTAAAATCAATACTGCTTTTCAGCACTCTTGCAGGAGTTCCTGTCTTGAACCGACGAAGAGGAATGTCAAGCTCAAGCAAGGAAGCCGTCAGCTCAGAGGCGGCAAACATTCCGTCAGGTCCGCCTGCGTAATTTTCCTCGCCAACGAATATCCTGCCGCCGAGATAAGTACCTGTTGCAATAATAACTGCTTTGGTTTTCCAAACAGCTCCAAGCTTGGTGACCACTTCCCATTGCTCATTGTCACGCCTTACCTGCGTTACCTCTGCCTGTCTTAACAGAAGATTTTCCTGAATTTCAAGCACCTGCTTTATAACAGCAGAGTATTTTCGGCGGTCAACCTGAGCACGCAGAGAGTGAACAGCAGGGCCTTTTCCTCGATTGAGCATCCTGCTTTGCAGGGTGCATTTGTCTGCTGCCTTTCCCATCTCTCCGCCCAGCGCATCTATCTCGCGCACAAGATGTCCCTTCGCGGTTCCTCCTATAGATGGATTGCAGGGGAGATTTCCCACCGAGTCCATATTGATAGTAAATATCACCGTGTTGCAGCCAAGACGCGAAGCTGCAAGGGCGGCTTCGATTCCCGCATGCCCTGCTCCTATTACCGCAACGTCAATTTTTCCTGCCTGATATTCCATTGCACGATTCCTTTCGTGTGTTGTATATTGATACTATTTATATCTATTCTTTTACTTTCCGACACAGAACTTTGAAAATACCTCGTCAAGTATTTTCTCGCTTACGCTCTCTCCTGTAAGCTCAAGCAAAGCGTCAATAGCATTTTCCATTCCTACTGTCACCGCGTCAAGGGTCATTCCTAATTCAAAATCCTGCCGCGCTGTTTTAAGATTTTCAAGTGCAGTGCGTGCCGCATCGAGCTGTCTCTCATTTGCAAGGGCGGTGGAGGTAACATCTATCGCAGCAGTTCCGATAATCTGCTTTACTGCACCTTCTAATTCCTTTAAACCCTCATTATTTTTCGCAGATATGTATACTATTTGTAATTTATTATTTCTAATATACTCTTCGTCTATTTCCTGTTTTTTATCACTTTTATTAATAATTGCGATAGCCATGCGGTTTTTCAGCATATCAACAAGCTCTTTGTCCTCTGCCGTCAATTTTTCCGACCCATCAAAGACAGCAAGAATAAGCTGTGCGTTTTCTATCCGTTTTTTAGCCTCTTTAACGCCGATCGCCTCAACAACATCACCTGTTTCACGCAAACCGGCTGTATCAGACAGCTTCAGTACGGTTCCACCAAGGTTGATTTTTTCCTCAACAACGTCTCTTGTCGTACCCGGAATATCCGTTACAATACACCTTTCACAGCCTGCCAGCATATTCATAAGAGAAGATTTACCGACATTCGGCCTGCCTGCAATAACAGTAGAAACACCCTCGCGCGAAACGATGCCAAGCTCCGATTGATTGATGATCTCAGTAAGCTTAGTTTCTAATTGATATAATTGTTCTTTTAAATTTTCCGCATCAACAGCCGGTACATCGTCCTCGGGAAAGTCTGCCCAAACCGCAAGCTGAGCAGTTATCGAAGTCATTTCCGAAAGAATCTCTTTTATTTTAGCTGCTGTTCTTCCCTCCGAAGCAGCCACTGCCTGACGAAGAGAAGCGCTATTTGATGCATTGATTATATCCATAACAGCTTCCGCTTTTGTCAAGGATATGCGGTTGTTTTCGAAAGCTCGTCTTGTAAATTCACCGGGCTTTGCATGGCTTGCGCCTGCCTCAATTACAGCACGAAGGACAAGAGAAAGGACATAGCTTCCTCCGTGGCATTGCAGCTCAACGACATCCTCGCCCGTATAGCTTCTTGGTGCACGAAAGAAAAGAGCAACAGCTTCGTCTGCCTCATTACCATCGTAATACACATGTCCGAACTTCGCTGTATAGCCCTTTGCTGTTTGGATATCTGAACTATCGGCAGGTTTAAAAACCTTTGAACAAACATCATAAGCCTTATCGCCTGATATTCTTATAATACCGATTCCGCCCAAACCCTGTGCGGTTGCTATTGCTGCTATGGTGCTGTAGTATTCCGCCATACTGCTCTCACTCCCGACAAATTTGCCTTATTACAAAATATAATTATATCATGCATTTGCCCTTTTTACAACCTATCAGTAATTATCGCTTCTCCTTAAAATCAAAATGTTTCACGTGAAACATTTATATGCTCATGCCATAAAAATCTCCCCCATAAAACATGGGGGAGATTATACAGCTTTTAACTTATCTGGAATTAAGCCAATTGAATATCCATTCTGCGCCGTCGTTGAATTTTAATCCTTTTGCATCTGCCCACAATTTCTGATTCTGCATGCCGTTATTCAAATAATACCATTTGCCGCTGATTTTAAGAGCAACACCGGAATCAGAAATATTTTTAACACTCAACCTTTCATTCTTCGATTCTCTTGAGAAGGTGTATTTGATAAGCACGATCGAATCTGCATCAATGTCGAAATTCATATTTCTCTTTACATACTCGTTAAACTCTTTTACCTCGCTCTTGGAACCGGTGTATTTCTCCTTGATGGTGTAATCATAGCTTATATCCTTTGCAGGGTCAAAGTCCTTATCAAGCTTTGACACGTCATTGATGAGTGCAAAAGGCTTGTAGCTGTCCTCGACCATTTTCTTGCTTTCAGCCTCTGTATGGCCGTTTGCAATTTTAAGATTGTACTGATAATCATAAAAATCGGGAGGAACAAGCTCTACAATACCTTTTGTGCTTGCATCGTCCTGAGCCTTAATGTAAGCCTTCAGGGCACCTTCCGGCGAACTGTGAGCGCATGCCGTAAAAAGCAGCATTGTCAGAAGCAAAGCTCCACAGCACAGCAAACCGATGATTCTTCTTGATTTTTTTCTCATAAATAACCCTCTTTTCAAAATAATTTATTTAATTATATAATTATCTTACAGGATTTACAATTAAGAAAGTGTAAATAATTACCCCCGAAAAAGGATGCATCCTTTTTCAGGGGTATTGCATAAATTATTCTTCGTCCTTCTTTGGAACCTCAATTCTGCCGTAAAGAGAACCGCTGTAGTCGCTCTTCGGTGCAGAGTTGGTATTTGATACGTAGCTTGACTTATTGTAGCTGCCGCGGTTATAGCCGCCGCGATTACCGCCGCGATTATAGCCACCTCTGGAATTTCCTCTGTAGCCGCCACGATTGCCGCCTCTGCCGCTGCGGTTATAGCCGCCATCACGATTGCCGCCTCTGCCGCCGTTAGCATTGAACAGCAAGCCGTCAGAGCCTTCATCAAGTCCTACAGGACCGATAACAACGTGACGCTTTGCATCTTCACCTACAGACCAGCTGTTGACACCCTCGATATCATGAACGATAGTGTGAACTATTCTTCTCTCGTAAGGGTTCATAGGTTCAAGAGCAAGATTCTTGTTGATCTTGAGAGCGCGAGCTGCAACCTTGTTTGCAAGCTTATCGAGCGCCTGCTCTCTCTTTTCGCGGTAGTTTCCAATGTTTATCGAAATTCTGTAATAGGACTCACGGTTGTTGTTTGCCGCAAGGCTTACAAGATACTGCATAGCGGTGAGATTTTCGCCTCTGCGTCCGATAGCAGTGCCAAGACCCTCGCCGACAAGCTCAAAAACAGCACCGTCTTCATTTTCGGTTACGTTGATAGATGCATTGTTAAGTCCCATTCCCTTGAGTATGGTATCAAGGTATTTATAAGCGATCTGAGCGGTTTCAGAGCAGGAGGAAATATCCTTTTTATCCTCTTCTTGAGCATCCTTTTCATCCTCAGCTTCCTCTTCTGCCTCATCGGCAGCGGGAGCAGTCTCAACGATAGGAGCAGTCTCAACAACGGGAGCAGGAGCTTCCTCTTCTTCTTCCTCGATCAGGATTTCCGGCTCATCTGTTTCAACATAAACTCTCACCTTAGCAAGAGAACCGCCGAAAAGACCAAACTTTTTCGGAGTGGGGTATTCAAGTACCTCAACGCTGACTTCGTCCTTACTAAGACCAAGTCTGTCTGCGCCGAGCTGTATGGCTTTATCCGTAGTCTCGGCTTCTATAATAGCTTCTCTAATCAAAATTTACACCTTCTGTTATCAGTTTTTCTTTTTTCCCTGGTAATCGGAGCTGCTGCCGCCTCCGTTTTTCTTTTTCTTCTTATTATTATTTTTGGAAGTAAAATAATCTTTCGCTGCATCTTCTTTTTCAATTTCCGAGGGTTCAACAGGAAGGAATACCTTCTTACCCTTGCGTTTCTGAATATCCTCGATAATAGCCGCTTCGTCTAATCTGAGTCTTGCCACACGCTGAGCCTCTGCTTTGGAATTGAGAATATTTGCATTAAAGAACTTCTGAACAATCCAGGACTGAGCAGGGCTGATAAGGCTGCCTATTACCCAATAGAAACCGAGAGCAGCAGGCACGGAATAAGAGATAAATGCCGAGAAAAGACCCATACCAACGCCCATAGTCATAGGATTGCTGCAGCCGGGGCCTGATACGTTGGTAGTTTTATTGATCTTATTTGTAAGGATCATGCTTCCCACAGAAGCAACGAATACAAGAATAACAATTATAATGTTAAGCTTATCCTGAGTGGGTGTTGCAAGAAGGTCGAGACCGAGGAAATTGAAGCTTGAGGAAATCTTGTTTATTCCGCTGACAGTCTCGGCAAGATCCGCAGCATTATTGAAAAGCTTGGGATCTGCATAGCTCATATTTGCAGCAACGCCAGCAATAGAGCTGGCCGCAAAATCGCTTGAGGAAACAGCCGCATCGGACGCGGAGAGAAGATCCGAGCCTGAAACAAGATTCGAAAAACTCACAGCGGCGCTGTCAAGCTCAACATAAAGCCTTGTGGTTATTTCGTTAAGCTTTCCTGAAAGACCGAGGCTCTTGATTTTATCGATAAGATAAATCTGATTATAATAATCGCCGACTCTTTCGGGAACGAGCTTTTCAATAAGGAAGTTTATCTTATCCTTATTATAATGGAAGGTATGGGTCAGGGGAGAGCGAAGGGCATAGTAAAGACCCATAAAGATAGGAAACTGAATGAGCATGGGCAAGCAGCCGCTTGAAGGATTGTAATTTTCCTTCTGATAAAGAGCCATCAGCTCATTGTTCATCTTTTCCTTATCGTTTCTGTAACGGTCCTGAATTTCCTTGATTCTTGGCTGAAGTCTCTGCATTTTAGCGGTAGACTTCTGCTGCTTGATGGTCATAGGGAACATCAGGATTCTTGTAAGAACGGTAAACAAAATGATTGCAAGACCGAAGTTGCTGAACATTACCTTGTAGCAGCCGAACAGCAGATAACCGAACATACTGCCAAGCCAGCTTAGGATACCGGAATCACCACTGCACATGTTTAAAATACGCAAGCACACCGTTTTTTATATAATATGGTATATAAGGTGTACTTTTATCTCCTTTCTTAATATAAGCAGCATCAATGTTTTTATAAGATACTTTTAAATAAAGCAACCAATAAATAACATCAAAATATAATGTGAAACATTATTTCTGTTTTTATTTGCTTATTAAATTATAAAAGCGAATATTCTGCAAAGAAGTTGTGATGTGTTTGAGCAGTTATATATATTCGCAGCACTTAACAGTTCATCATAAAAAAACTGCGTGCAAAGTCACTTTTTGTAATACAGTAAGTAATATAAGTAATAATTATTACAAAAATACTGTAGTTTTATTCCTTTTCTGTTGCCGAGTTATCCTTCACATTGTCAACACCTGAAAAAGAAGATTCTGAGATATCGGTGTCTTTATTATTTATAACTAATTCATCTTCGTGTTTTATACTGCAACATTTTTTCTTTTTGCTTTTTCTTTCGGGCACAGGATCATAACCTCCGGGACTCCATGGGCCGCAGCGCAGAATACGCCATATAGCCATGCCTGTCCCGCGTATCGCTCCGAAACGCTCTATTGCAGTTACAGCATACTGTGAACAGGTGGGAATAAACCTGCAGCAGGGGGGTGTTTTAGAAGAAATATTCTTCTGATAGAAACGAATGAGTGCGATTAAAACACGTTTCATAATAATATACCGAGCTTTTTAAGATGTTTCTTCATTACTTTTTCTACATCTGTGCTTTTTACCCTTGCAGTAGAGGTACGCGCAACAAAAATAATATCCCAGTCACCATGCATGAAAGAAAACAGCTCACGTGCCGCGGCACGCATCAGCCTGCGTGCCTTATTGCGTTCTACGGCATGTCCTATCTTCTTTCCCGAGGTAAAACCGAATCTTATTCCGCTGCCGCGTTTTCTCTTGAAGGCATAGGTAACAAGGAGACTATCAACAGCGCTGTGTCCCTTCTCATAAACGCGCCTGAATTCATAATTTTCTTTCATAGTAACAAGAGCGTCCATTGATATAATCTCCCGATTCAATCGAAAAAGCAATAAATTTGTTCTTAACCGATTACAAGATAAAAAGGCCGCTCACACGCGGCCTTTAATAATAGCTTAGTAGCTGAGAGTCTTGCGGCCCTTCGCACGACGGCGAGCGAGCACCTTGCGGCCGTTCCTCGATGACATTCTTTTACGGAAACCGTGCTCCTTCTGTCTCTGAAGCTTCTTAGGCTGATATGTTCTCCACATTATTGCAGTCCTCCTTTCCGAACGTGCGGCGGCAAAACAACAGCCGCCAACTGTGCGCACACATTGCTAAGGTGCATTATAAACGAAAGGTAACCGTTATGTCAAGTAATTATTTTGTTAAAAAAATGGCACGATTATCCGCACTCTGCGATATTTTTGCTTATTTTTATCTTACTTCCCCAAGACTTAGAATACATCTTGTAATATTGTACAATATATTGGCTTTTTGTGTTTTAATCAATTTCGTCAATATATATAGAAAACATATAAATTTTTTCTTCTATTTTGAGGTCAGTTTGTTTGAAAAATTTACAATTATATGTTATTATATTATAGTTATGGAAATACTGTTTCCGCACTTTTTTATATGCGGAATTTCATAAGCAACCATTACTTGAAGGGACTGTTTTTTCTTACTATGGAATCTATTCACGACCTGTGGGTCAAAATAAACGATATACTTCGCCAGAATATCGCAGAAGTAACCTATGAGATATGGATAAAGCCTCTTTCCGCCGTTGAGATAAGATCGGGCGAATTTGTTATCTTGGCGCCGAATAACTTTATCAGAACCACTGTGTTAGACATGTTCACTCCCCAGATAGAGGACGCTGTAAAAAGCGTAACCGGCCTGCCTCTTATCGCAAAGCTGCATATCCCCTCCGAACTTTCGAACGCAAACGAAAAAAAGAGCGATGCAGATGAATATACCTTTTCAAACTTCATAGTCGGCTCATCAAACCAGTTTGCCTTTGCCGCAGCCTCCGCCGTAGCTCAGCACCCGGGCAATGCATACAATCCTCTTTTCATCTACGGCAATTCGGGACTCGGCAAAACTCACCTTCTCTTTGCAATAAAAAACGAGATACTCAAAAAGAATCCGACCGCAAACATTGTATATATCAAGGGAGATCAGTTTACAATAGAGCTTATCGATTCCCTTAAAAACAAAAATATGTCTGAATTTCGCGCCAAATACAGATGGGTCGATGTGCTGCTTGTTGACGACGTTCAGTTTATCGGCGGCAAGGACAGCACACAGGAGGAATTTTTTCACACCTTCAATTCTCTTTATCAGGAAAGAAATCAGATAGTACTCACCTCCGACCGTCCTCCCAAGGAAATTGCATCACTTGATGACCGACTGAGGACGCGATTTGAAAACGGACTCCTTGCAGACATCCAGCCGCCTGACTTTGAAACCAGAATGGCTATTATAAAGAGAAAAGGTCAGGACATGGGTCTCGATCTTGGCGATGATATCTGTGTTTTTATTGCAGAAAAGCTTAAAAACAACATCAGACAGATAGAGGGCGTTGTAAAGAAAATAAGCGTACTTTCGATGATAGAAAAGGACAAGCCCAGCATAATCACCGCACAGAACGCAATAAAGGATGTCCTTACCGATGTTGAGCCTGTTCCTGTCACTATAGACAGAGTTATGCTTGAGGTATCGCGCACCTTCGATGTAGCGCCCGATGATATCCGCTCAAACAAAAGAAGCGGCAATATTCCTCTTGCTCGTCAGTCCGCAATGTATATCATCAGACAGGTCACCGATCTTACATACAAGGATATAGGCGATAAGTTCACAAGCCGCGATCATACAACAGTTATCTATTCGGTAAACCAGATTGAGGCAAGAATGAAGGCTCAGCCTGATTTCAAAACGAGGATCGATGATATTATAAGAAACATAAGGACAAATTCTTAATGTTTCACGTGGAACATTTATTTTTAAAATAATAGCTTTTGTAATCCTTTTTTCCACATTTTTCACCTTAAACTAAGGTGAGGAAAATGGGGAAGATGTTGAAAAGAATATTTTTCTTTTTTAACTGACATTTTTCCGCACAACTTTTAAACCCTTCCTCACCTCAAATCCACCTTAGGGACAAGCCGTTTTATTGTCCTTTTCCCCATAATCCACATTACTACTACTTCTACTAAGCTAATAGATAAAGATAATGATATGATTATCTTAAATCGTACCAATAATAAAAAGGGAAGAATAATTCTATGAAACTGATATGCGAAAGAAATGCATTGCAGGATGCAGTATCAAAGGTATACCGTGCAGTATCTCCCAAATCCACCATAAGAGCAATTGAGGGTATCCTCATGAAGGCAAGCCGTGCAGACGGGCTTTACCTGTGCGGCTATAATCTCGATATGGGAATAACCTGTACTATAGAAGCAGTTATAAAAGAAGAGGGTGATATAGTAATACACCCTGCAAAGATATTTGCGGATATAATCCGCAAGCTTCCAGGCGATCAGGTAACTATAGAGGTTAAAGAAAACTACGAAATATATGTAACCTCAGGCAGCGCATCCTTCACAGTATCAGGAATGAATGCAGGCGATTTTCCCGATCTGCCCGATTTTCACTGCGAAAATGCCATAACACTGCCGCAGAAGACTCTGCGTTCAATGATAAACCAGACAATATTCTGCGTATCCGATAATCTTATGCAGCCTATTTATACAGGCGTAAAGTTTGAAATAGGCTTAGAATGCTTCAGACTTGTATCTCTTGACGGCTTCAGAGTTGCAATCCGCACAGAGCCTATAAAGAGCGAAAATGAGAGCGGATTTGTCGTACCCGGCAAAACTCTCAGCGAGGTCGAAAAGATGCTCAACGATGAAGAGGCAGAAGCACAGGTCATGATAGCGCGAAGGTTCGTAATGTTCAGCATGGGCAATTATACTCTGTTATCCCGTGTGCTTGAGGGCAGCTTTATAGATTACCGTTCTGTTTCAAAGCTTCGTCTTAATCCTGATGTGGAAGCAAAAATAAATGTAGGCAGAATGATAGAGGGCTCAGAGCGTATGGCTCTTATGCTTCTTTCAAACGGAGATATGCCTGTTCGCTGTTATTTCGGAGAGGGAGCTATCCGCCTTGAATGCCGTTCCGATCTCGGCGAGGCTAACGACAGCTGGATAGAGGATATCGATTTTGATACAAAGGAAATATGGTTCAGAAACAAATATATTCTCGATGCTTTCAGAGCGGTAGATTCCGATGTTGCAAGAATAGAGCTCGGTTCGAGCGAGGAGCCCATGAGGATAACCCCCTGCGAGGGTGAGCATTTTGAATTTTACCTCATGCCCGTAAAGCAGCCGAAAAGATAAAAAAGAAAAAATTAAAGGGAGATTTCTATGAGAGAAATCGAAATAAACACAGAATTTATAAAGCTTGACAGTTTTCTGAAATTAGCAGGCATTCAAAGCGGCGGTGAAGCAAAGCTGCTTATACAAAGCGGCGGAGTAAAGGTCAACGGCGAGGTTTGCACCGCAAGAGGAAAAAAGCTTTATCCTGATGATGAAATAGAGTGCATGGGCGAAAAGCTCAGAGTCAGATCATGAAGGCGCAAAGGCTTTATGCCGAGAATTTCCGCAATATAGAATATGCAGATATAGAATTTTCCCCATCTGTCAATATTTTTTGCGGAAACAACGGACAGGGCAAAACAAATCTGCTCGAAGCTCTGTGGATGTTTACAGGAGCGAAGAGCTTTCGCGGCGCCAAAAACGCCGAAATGATACGCTTCGGTGAAAAAAGAGCAGAGCTTATATTGGATTTTAATTCTCATAATAGAGATCAGAGAGCAGAAATCACAGTCAGACAAGATACAAGGCTTGTAACTCTTAATGATGTGCCCGATCTTGTGCCCGGCAATCTGATAGGCTCTCTGTGCGCCATAGTGTTTGCTCCCGAGCATGTAAAGCTTGTAACAGGCGGTGCAGAAGGCAGACGTTCCTTTATTGACTGCTCTATATGTCAGATGAAGCCCAGCTTTACAAACACCGTTGTAAGGTATAATAAGGTACTTCGTCAGCGAAACGCTCTTTTAAAGCAGATAAAGGAAAACTATGCGGAAGGCTCACTTCTTAGTATATGGGACGACCATTTATCTCAGCTCGGAGCGCATATTGCCGTAACACGATATAATTATCTTCAGAAGCTTTCGGAAAGCTCTGCCGCTATATATAACGGCATATCCGACGGCAAGGAAGCTTTCAGTGCAAAATATGCCTGCTCCTTCTTCCGTCATGCTGCCGACTGCGAAGAGGATTATCAGTACGCTCTTTTAAAAAAGCTGCAGGAGGGCAGAGGCAGCGATCTGACTCTTGGCTTTACCTATTACGGCCCTCATCGCGATGATATAGATATACGTCTTGATTCCATGCCTGTGCGTCAGTTTGGCTCTCAGGGTCAGAAAAGAAGCTGTGTACTTGCCTTAAAGCTCGGTGAGGCAGAGCTGATGAGCTCAATGACGGGTGAAATGCCTATAGCTATTCTTGACGATGTATTGAGCGAGCTTGATACGTCAAGACAGAAATTCCTCTTATCAAAGCTTGACGGATGGCAGGTAATGATAACCTGCTGCGACAAGGATTCGCTCAAAAGGGTGACAAAGGGTAAAATATTTGAGGTTGAAAACGGTGTTTTCAGCAGCAAATAAAGGGGACATTGAAAAAAATGAAAAATTGCGAAAAATGCGGATATTGTTATCCCGATGAAAAAGCAGTTTGCGAAAAATGCGGAGAAAAGCTTACTGAATATGAAGGCCCGAAAAAAGAGGTCGAATATGTGATAAGCGATAAGGAAAAATCACGCCGTTTTTGCAGTGCAATAAAAAAACTGTGCTATTACTGCGGAGCATTCATGCTGTTTGTGTGCATTCCTATAAGTATTCTCTACGGTTGGAATAACCGTGATTTTACATTGATAGTAAAGCTGTTTCTTATATTCGGTCTGGCTGCGGTGGTGCTTTTTGCATTAAGCTGCATACTTGAAAGCCTTATATACATAGCTTTCGGAAGTCTGTACAGAAAAGATGAGGAAGAAAAAAAGCAGTAAGGAGCTTATACCAATGTATCTGCATCTTGGACAGGAAACTATAATCAGAGAAAGAGATATAATAGGAATATTTGACCTTGATAATACTACAGTCTCAAAAAAGACAAGAGAATATCTGAGTAAAGCCGAAAAAGACGGCAAGGTTACCGCAGTATCCTATGAGCTGCCAAAAAGCTTTGTTATATGCTGCGATGGAAAAAATGAAAATGTCTATCTGTCACAGCTTTCACCTGCGACGCTTAAAAAACGTTCCGCTTCAAAAATAAAGTTCTGACAGAAATAAAAGAGTAACTATTGTTTTATAACTAATAGATAAAATCAAAATGAATTTGAGGTTCGATTCAAATGACAGAAATGAATGATAAACACGAATTTGACCGTAACGACCCTGAAAATGTCGAATACGGCGGCGATCAGATACAGGTACTCGAAGGACTTGAGGCTGTTCGCAAGCGTCCCGGTATGTATATCGGCTCCACAGGTCCCAGAGGTCTTCATCACCTTGTATATGAAATTGTTGATAACTCTATAGACGAAGCACTTGCAGGCTTTTGCGACAAGATACTTGTGTCTATAGAGGACGGCAATATTATCAAGGTAACAGATGACGGACGAGGCATACCTGTTGCTATCCAGAGCAAAACAGGACTTCCGGCTGTTGAGGTCGTTTTTACCATCCTTCACGCAGGCGGAAAATTCAACAACAGCGTGTATAAAGTATCGAGCGGCCTTCACGGAGTAGGTGCGTCTGTTGTAAACGCCCTTTCCGAATGGCTCGAGGTGCGCGTGCATCAGGACGGTAAAATACACTTCATGCGCTTTGAAAGAGGCAAGAAGGTGCGCGATCTTACCGTTATAGGTGAAACCGATAAAACAGGAACCGAAGTTTCTTTCAAGGCAGATCCCGAGATATTCAAGGAAACTACAGTTTACGATTTCTCTGTTCTCGAAACAAGACTGCGCGAGCAGGCATTTCTTAATGCAGGCGTTCATATTGAGCTTGCAGACAACCGCACAGAGGATGGAAGACATGAGATTTTCCACTATGAGGGCGGTATACGTGAGTTTGTCACCTTTATCCACAATAAAACCGGTGCAGAGCTTCTGCACAATGACGTTATCTATCTTAAAAAGACAGATGAAGAGGCACAGTGTGAGATAGAGATCGCCATGCAGTATAACACCGACTATAATGATAATACATATTCCTTTGCAAACAATGTCCGTACTATTGACGGTGGTACTCATGAGGACGGCTTTAAAAGTGCCCTTACCCGCTGCATCAATGATTACGGAAGAAAGTTCGGTCTGTTGAAGGACGCTGACCGCAATTTAACAGGTGAAGAAGTCAGAGAAGGTCTTACCTGCATAATCTCTGCAAAGGTTATGGAAGCGCAGTTTGAGGGTCAGACAAAGGGCAAGCTCGGCAATACCGAGGTTCGTTCTCTTACTGCCGCATGCGTTACAAAAAATCTTTCCACCTATCTTGAGGAAAACCCTGCTGTCGGCAAGGCTATTGTCAATAAATCGCTTGAGGCGGCACGTGCAAGAGAAGCGGCAAGAAAGGCAAAGGAAAGTGTAAGACGCAAGAGCGCTCTCGACAGCGCAAGGCTCCCCGGCAAGCTTGCCGACTGCATAAGCAACAAGCCCGAGGAATGTGAAATTTACATCGTAGAGGGCGATTCTGCAGGAGGCTCCGCAAAGGGCGGACGTGACAGACAGACTCAGGCTATACTTCCTCTCTGGGGTAAGATGCTCAATGTCGAAAAAGCGCGCCTCGACAAGGTATACGGCAATGACAAGCTGACACCTGTTGTGTTGGCTCTCGGCTGCGGAATCGGAGAAGATTTCGATATCTCAAGACTTCGCTATCACAAGGTAGTTATTATGGCGGATGCCGATGTTGACGGATCTCACATAAGAATACTTCTGCTTACCTTCTTCTTTCGTTTTATGAAGCCGCTTATCGAAGCAGGTCATATCTATCTTGCTCAGCCTCCTCTTTATGAGATAACTCCGAAAAAGGGCAAGAAGATGGAATATGATGCATACTCCGACGAAGAGAGAGACAAGATACTCGAGGAGCTTAAAGGACAGGCTACCGTAAAGCGTATAAAGGATCCTGAGGATCCCTCAAAGAAGCATTATAAGATAACTAAAAAGGTTTCAAAATACTACGCATATTCCGATGAACAGAGAGACAGCATGCTTGCCGAGCTTGGCGGAGCGGAAAAGGTCCAGAGATATAAGGGTCTCGGTGAAATGAACCCCGATCAGCTCTGGGAGACAACAATGGATCCCTCTGTCAGACTTATGCAGAGAGTCAATGTTGAGGATGCCGCAGCAGCCAGCGAAATGTTCTCTATACTCATGGGTGAAAAGGTAGAACCAAGACGACTCTTTATCGAGCAGAATGCAAAATATGTAACCAATCTGGATGTATAATTACATACAAAAAGTAATTTAATATATGAATAAAACTAAACGTAATAAAAATATCCTTTGCCATGAAGAAGTAATTATCCGCACGGTTACGCAGGATTCAATAGATTTTACAGCTCATATTCTTGAAAACAGACACAACAAGCTCAGATCACCCATAATAATAATCCTCCGTGTCTGCATAGGCTGTATTTTGTATTGTGCAGCGATAATGACGAGCTTTGCAATGAACCGTCTGGGCATTTCGGAATGGGTAAGGATAGCTTATTCGGTGGTGACCGGCTACGCTATTGTCATATTTCTGATGAGCTTAAAATCTCGTTACATCAATATAAAAAAGGCAGATGTGATAGAAGCTGTTGCAGATACTACCTTCTCATTTGAGGGGGACATTGAGAAAGAATCGTGGTACAGCTTCGGTGAAAACGGCTTTTCCACCAATGCCTATGATAATCAGGAGGAAACCTTTTTTCACAGATATAAGAATATAGCAAGAGCAATTGAATGTGAAAAAGGTATCATAATGATATACCAAAACAAACAAAGGGTCACACATATTTACTGTATCCCTTCACGATTCATCGACGATGAATCGGCATGCTTTATAACCGAAAGACTAAAAAAGAAAACGGGCAGAAGATTTTTTTCCGATTCAATGATGGAAATACATTCAGGCGAAAAATTATCCGAAATCCCGACCGAAAGGAACGAAAATAAATGAGCGACGAGCCCAGAAACAACGACGGACAGGAAATTGTTCCCGAAGTCAGCAGTGAGGAATCGCGAATAACGAATATAGACATAATCAGCGAGCTTAAAAAGGCTTTTATAGATTATTCCATGTCTGTTATCGTATCGCGCGCGCTTCCCGATGTTCGCGACGGCTTCAAGCCTGTTCACCGCAGAATACTTTACACAATGTACGAAGAAGGCATTACTGCCGACAGTCCCACAAAAAAGTGCGCCTCTGCCGTCGGTAACGTGCTTGCAAAATATCACCCCCATGGTGACGCATCCGTTTATGATGCACTTGTTCGTCTGGCGCAGGATTTCTCTATGAGATACACCCTTGTTGAGGGACAGGGAAACTTCGGTTCGATAGACGGCGACCCCCCTGCCGCATATCGTTACACAGAAGCGCGAATGAGCAGAATGAGCATGGAAATGCTCACCGATATCGAAAAGGACACGGTCGATTTTATACCCTCCTTCGATAACGAAAGAAAAGAGCCTACTGTTCTGCCCAGCCGATTCCCCAATCTTCTTGTCAACGGTACAATGGGTATAGCTGTCGGTATGGCATCAAATATGCCTACCCACAATCTTACCGAGACCGTTGAGGCATGCAAGTGCGTGCTTTATAATCCCGAGGCGACCCTTGACGAGATCATGGAGCATTTAAAGGGTCCCGATTTCCCCGGCGGCGGTATCATAATGGGCCGTTCGGGAATACGCACAGCCTATGCGACAGGCCGAGGCAAAATAATCGTGCGTGCCCGTGCCGAGATAATCGAAAAGAGCAACGGACGCTTTGCGATACAGGTGACCGAGCTGCCCTATAAGGTCAACAAGGCCGAGCTTATCAAGCACATCGCCGAATTGGTGCACGAGAAGAAGATAGAGGGCATTTCCGATATTGCCGACCATTCCTCCGACCGTGACGGCGGTATGTGCATAACTATTGACATAAAGCGCGATGCACAGCCTAATGTTGTGCTCAACAATCTTTTCAAATATACAAAGCTCCAGGATACCTTCGGAGTAAATCAGGTCGCAATTGTAAACGGCGAGCCGAAAACTCTGACTCTAAAGCAGATAATCGACGAATATCTCAAATTCCAGATCGATGTCATCGTCCGCCGCACAAATTACCTGCTTAATAAGGCTAAGGACAGAGAGCATATCCTTGATGCGCTCATTATTGCAATCGACTTTATCGATGAGGTAATTGCAATTCTCCGCTCAAGCAAGAGCATAGGCGAAGGCAAGGAAAGGCTGATGGAACGCTTCGGCTTTGACGATGTTCAGGCTCAGGCGATAGTCAATATGCGACTCGGACAGCTTACAGGTCTCGAAAAGAGCAAGCTTGAGGATGAGCTTGCCGCACTGCGCGAAAAAATCGCAAATTACCTCGAGATCCTTGCATCCGAAGACAAGCAGAAGGAGATAATCTCCGACGATCTCACCGAAATTGCAAGAAAGTTCGGTGATGCAAGAAGAACAGAGATAGCCTCCATAGAAGGCGAAATGGATACCGAGGATCTTATCGCAGAGGAAAATTGTGTTATAACAATGACCAACTTCGGTTATCTCAAGCGCCAGAAGATAGATACCTATCAGACACAGCACAGAGGCGGAAGAGGTATCGCGGGTATGGCAACAAGGGAAGAGGACGTTCCCACCGAAATGTTTATCGGCTGTACCCATGATTACGTCATGTTCTTTACAAACCTCGGACGAGTCTATCGCTTAAAGGGCTATGAAATACCCGAGGGCTCAAGAACGGCAAAGGGCACAAATGTTGTAAATATCCTGCCGCTTTTGCCCGATGAAAAGGTAGTTGCAATGCTTCACCTGCCGAGAGATTATGACGGCGAAAATTATGTGTGCATGATAACAAAGAGCGGTGTTATTAAGAGGACTTCACTTTCCTCCTTCGACAATGTGAGAAAGAAGGGTCTTATCGCTCTTACAATGCGCGAGGGCGATGAATTGGTCGCAACAAAGATAACCAACGGCTCTAAGGATCTGCTTGTGGCGACCCACGGCGGATATTCCATCAGATTCAACGAAAACGATGTGCGTGTAATGGGAAGAACCGCCGCAGGCGTTCGAAGCATCAGACTTCGCCAGGGCGACTATGTTGTCGGAATGGCTGTGCTGCGTGAAGGCGGACTGGTGCTTACCGTTTCCGAAAACGGCTTCGGAAGACTTTCGCATGCAGAAAATTATCGCCTGCAGTCAAGAGGCGGTATGGGTATCAGAAACTATAAGCCTGAGATCGGCGCTGTTGCAAAGGTGCGTGTAGTCGATGCCGATGAGGATATCATCATCATCAACGATGCAGGCGTTATCATCAGAATAGAGGTAAGCGAGATACGTATATGTGCAAGACCGAGCAAGGGTGTTCGTATTATGAGAATGCCTGAGGATCAGAAGATCGTTGCCGTTGCGCGCGTTCCTCATGATGAAGAAGCCGAAAAGGGCGAAATAGAGGACGACGGCGAGGAAGACGATATTACCGAGGAAGAGATTGACGAAGCAGAAGAGAGCGCACAGCTCGATGAAGCCGAGGAGACAGAAGAGACCGAAGAAGTCGAAGAATAAAAGAAAGCCTAATTAAATAAAGGGGAATTTTCCCCTTTATTTAATTAGGAAAATATGCGAAATTTCTGGTTTTGTGTCACAGGAAAATATTACAAAAATTATGAAAATTACCCCAAACACAACCTGCAACGGAGGGAATTATCGTGAAAAATTATGAATGGAGCAACAAACACACCGCAGAAAAGATATGTCCTGAATGCGGAGAAAAGCTGGAGTTTGCAGATCTCAGGTGTGCTTATTGCGGCGCTGATGTAAGAACCGAGCAGAGAAGATATGACGCAGGCCTTTCCAAGGAGGATATCCAGCCCTCTTACAGGGAGAGAGTAGGCGCTCCGCATCAGCCACAGGGTAATTATTACATCAAATCGCTGTCCACCATAGGTTTTCTGATGACAGCCGCTTCCATAATGATAGCTGTTGTAATGTTTTTCCTTATGGCAAACGTAATAGAAAACGGAAGCTTATTGCTCGGTCTGTTTTCGGGAGCGGGAACAGCGCTTATACTGATTCCTCTTACACAGGGAATAATTATAAATTTCAAGAACAATGCAGCCGCCGCGCAAAACAGCGAACGCAGTGCTCTCGATGCGGAATATCAGGTTCAGCAGCTCAACGAGCTTATCACTACCTATAATAAGGATAAGGACATCGAGGCAGAAAACCTTGAAGTTTTTGCAAAGCTTTTTGTTAAGATAAGCAAGCTTGAGGAAAAACAGAAGGATACCATCGAAGAGCTTACCAATGTGGTAAGTGCTATGTCACGAAAGCTCAACAACGGCGCGGTTTATTCCGAAGAGGAAATAAAGGAAGAGACAGAAGAAATAAATGAAGCGGTAAGTGAAGAAAAGCGGGATCTTACAGAATTTATTTCCGATGAAGATAACTCGGAAGAATACGAAGAAGAACCCGAAGAGTACGAAGAAGAACCTGAGGAGTACGAAGAAGAACCTGAGGAGTACGAAGAGGAACCCGAGGAGTACGAAGAAGAACCCGAAGAGTACGAAGAAGAACCCGAGGAGTACGAAGAGGAGCCTGAGGA
>JAZSNH010000026.1:0-6881 GCA_045536305.1 Acutalibacteraceae bacterium | reverse complement strand
TGGACGCTCGATGTCAGCAGGTCTATAATGCAATTTTTCGCTTTACCGAAGGGAAAATAAGCAGGCTTTGTGAAGATAGAGCCCTTTCTGTTTTCGAGCTTGATGCAGAACTTGCGAAATATGATGAAGCTGTAACGCTTGCAGGTGACGGTGCGGTTATCTGTTACAATACGATGACATACAGCAAGCTTGTGCTTGCACCTGAAAATGTCATAATGCAAAGCGGATATGGTGTAGCTGCTGCGGCAGAGAACAGCGAAACGGACAGGTTTGTTGATGCAAATGAGCTTTTGCCGACATACTTACGGGTTCCGCAGGCTGAGAGAGAATTAAAAAAACGTCAATAATAAAATATAGGAGTGAAATCAGATGATCGCTATAGGATGTGACCATGCAGGCTACGAACTTAAGTGCGAAGTCGAAAAGTATCTTACTGAAAAAGGAATTGAATTTGCTGATGTCGGAACAGATTCATCAGAATCCGTTCATTACCCGCTGTATGCAGAAAAGGTATGTGAATTGGTAAAAAACGGCGAAGCAGAGTATGGAATACTTATCTGCGGAACAGGTATCGGCATGTCGATGGCTGCAAACAAGGTAAAAGGAATACGTGCGGCGGTTTGTTCCGATGAATTCAGCACAGAATTTACAAGACGTCATAATAATGCAAATGTAATGTGCATCGGCGCAAGAGTTCTTGAGACAGAAAAAGCGATAGCGCTTGTTGATATATTCCTTAATTCACCTTTTGAGGGCGGAAAGCATAAAACCAGAATAGATATGATTGCAGATATCGAAAACGGCATTTGCAAAAATACGGAGGAGATAAAATGAAAAGAACAGAAATAAGTGAGCTTTATAAATCCTCACAGCAGCTTGGCGGTACGGTTGTTACTGTAGCAGGCTGGGTTCGAACCGTAAGAGATTCAAAAACTCTGGGCTTTATCGATTTGAATGACGGAAGCTGCTTTAAGGGTGTTCAGATAGTTTTTGAGGATGATAAGATAGACAATTTCAAAGAGATCGCAAAGCAGAATGTCGGTGCGGCGCTTATCGTTACAGGAGAGCTGCTACTTACTCCTGAGGCAAAGCAGCCCTTTGAGATCCACGCTCAGAGCATCGAGGTGGAAGGTGCATCCGCTCCCGAATATCCTCTCCAGAAGAAGCGTCATTCCATGGAGTTTCTGAGAACGATAGCACATTTAAGACCGAGAACAAATACATTCAGTGCAGCTTTCAGAGTTCGTTCCGCGGCAGCTTATGCTATTCATAAGTTTTTCCAGGAGAGAGGCTTTGTTTATGCACACACTCCTCTCATAACAGGAAGTGACTGTGAGGGTGCGGGAGAGATGTTCCAGGTTACTACCCTCGATATGAAAAATCCTCCTTTAAACGAGGATGGAAGCATCGACTATACTCAGGACTTTTTCCAGAAGCACACCTCACTTACCGTTTCAGGTCAGCTTGAGGGTGAATGCATGGCTATGGCATTTGGAAAGATTTATACCTTCGGTCCCACTTTCCGTGCAGAGAAGTCTTATACTCAGCGTCATGCGGCAGAATTCTGGATGATCGAGCCTGAGATCGCATTTGCCGATCTGAATGATGACATGGAGCTTGCACGCGATATGATAAAGGCGATCATATCTCATGTACTTGAAACATGTCCTCAGGACATCGATTTCTTTAACAGCTTTGTTGATAAGGGACTGAAAGAGCGTCTCAATCATATCGTAAATTCTGAGTTTGCTCATGTTACCTACACTGAGGCGGTTGAGATCCTCAGTAAGAACAATGATAACTTCGAATACAAGGTAGAGTGGGGTACAGACCTTCAGACAGAGCATGAAAGATATCTTACAGAGCAGATATTTAAGTGCCCTGTATTTGTAACTGACTATCCGAAGGAGATAAAAAGCTTCTATATGAGACTCAATGATGACGGAAAGACTGTAGCGGCAATGGATCTTCTTGTTCCCGGAATTGGCGAGATCGTCGGCGGCAGCCAGAGAGAAGAGCGAATGGATATTCTTCTTGAAAGAATGGCAGAGCTCGGTCTTAACGAAGAGGATTACTGGTGGTATCTCGAACTTCGTAAGTACGGCGGAAACAAGCACTGCGGATTCGGTCTTGGCTTTGAGCGTATGATAATGTATCTTACAGGCATCAGTAATATTCGCGATGTCATTCCCTTCCCCAGAACAACAGGTGTTGCAGAGTTCTAATCAGGAGTTGGTATAATGAATTATAAGAATTTAACACAACAGGAAGCTATTAAGCTTCGCGAGGAATTAAAGGAAGAATATAACAAATATTGCGCCATGAACTTAAAGCTGAATATGACCCGCGGTATTCCAAGTAAGGAACAGCTTGCGCTTTCCATGCCTATGTTTGATATTCTTTCAAGTGAAAGTGTTTTGTTTTCAGAGGATGGTACAGATCTGAGAAATTATGGTGTTCTGGATGGTATTGCGGAAGCAAAGCAGTTTTTTGCGGATATTTTCGGTGTTACAACAGATGAGATCATTGTAGGAGGCAACTCAAGTCTTACCATGATGTACGATACAATCTCATCTGCAATGGGTCATGGCTTGCTTGGCGGTGTACCCTGGGCACAGCAGGGAGATGTGAAATTCCTTTGTCCTTGTCCCGGATATGACAGGCATTTTGCTATAACCGAATACTGCGGAATCAAAATGATTCCTATAAAATATCGCGAAGACGGCCCTGATATGGATACCATAGAAACTCTTGTAAGCTACGATCCTATGATCAAGGGTATATGGTGCGTTCCGAAGTATTCGAATCCTACGGGAATCACATATTCTGATGAGGTTGTAAAGCGTTTTGCAAATCTTAAGCCTGCTGCACCTGATTTCAGAATTTTCTGGGATAATGCATATTTTGCACATAACCTGTTCGGAGAAGACAGAAAGCTTCTTAATCTTCTCGATGAGTGCAAAAAAGCCGGTAATCCCAACATGGCATACATGTATTTCTCAACATCCAAGATTACCTTCCCTGGTGCAGGTCTTGCAGGTATGGCGACATCTGTCACTAATGTAAAAGCAATTAAGGAACGTATGACAGTTCAGTCGATCGGCCCTGATAAGATAAATCAGTATCGTCACTGTACGTTCATTAAAAAGGTTGGCGGACTTGAGGCACAGATGGAGAAGCATTCCGAAATACTCAGACCGAGATTCAAGGCTGTAACCAATACCCTTAATGAAGAACTCGGTGGTCTTGGAATTGCGGAATGGTCAAATCCCGACGGAGGATATTTTATCAGCTTTGATGCACCTGAAGGGTGTGCAAAGAAAATAGTTGAACTGTGCACAAAGGCCGGAGTGTCACTTACCAAGGCAGGTGCAACATTCCCTTACGGAAAGGACCCGAAAGACAGCAATATCAGAATTGCACCTACGGCTCCGTCCCCTGAGGAACTGAAATCTGCAGTTAAAATTCTTGCTGTTTGCACAAAAATTGCTTACCTTGATAAGCTTATTGCACAATAGTAGGGTGCAGGTAATTATAAATTTTAGCAATTGCATTGACAAAGTTCTCAATAAATTTTATAATGACCTTTGTTATGCTTGTACATTTTGTGTGCAGAAACATACCAAGCAAATTTGAGGAGGAAAAAGCATGAAGCGAATCGGCAAGCCGTGGGTAGTGGTTCTTGCCATCGTCATCCTTGCATTTTCGTATCTGTCGTTTTTTGGCGTATACGGATCATGGGGCGATGAGCAGAAGGCATACATCCGCGGTGCAAAAGACATCAGATGGGGTACTGATATCCAGGGTGGTATAAGTGTTACCTTTGGCCCGCAGGATATCGATGCTTCCGGTGAACAGATGAATACACTCAAAGATATCCTTGGAACAAGACTTGTCAACAAGAATATCACAGACTATGAGATGTATCTTGATGAGGATGATGACAGAATAATTCTTTCTTTCCCGTGGAAGGACGGAGAAGTTCAGGATCCTCAGGCTATGATAAATGAACTTTCGGCAAGCACCGAGGTAATGTTCTTCGACGGTGCGCCAACTGAGATAAAATCATCTGAAGTAAACGGTCAGACCGTTTATCTCGATGCAAACAACAACCCGCTCGTCCTTTCTGTTAAGGGTGAACATGTTGAGTCTGCTGCAGTAATGGTTGACCAACAAACTAATGAGTTCTGTGTTCAGTTAAACCTTACTTCAGAAGGTGCTACAATTTTCCAGCAGGCAACAGACCGTCAGCTCAATAAGCAGATTTCTATCTGGCTTAATACAAATGAAGGCTTTGTTATGCTTTCTGCGCCTGTTGTAAACAATGTTATTTATGACGGTGTTGCTATTATCAGCGGCAATTTTACTGCTGATTCAGCAGCCTCTCTTGCAAACTCCATCAATGACGGTGCACTTCCTTTCAAGCTTGAGGTTGTGGATTATGACATAATCGATGCAGCACTTGGTAAGGATTCTCTTAAGGCTATGCTTATTGCAGGAATCATCGCATTTGTACTTATCGCTCTGTTTATGGTATGCAAGTATCGTTTGCCCGGCGTTATAGCCTGCTTTGCACTTCTCGGACAGGTTGCATGTACTCTTGCTATCGTTTCCGGTTTCTTCCCCAGTGTAAACAGCTTTACACTTACAATACCCGGTATCGCAGGTATCATTCTTTCTGTTGGTATGCAGGTTGATGCTAACATAATTACCGCAGAGAGAATCAAGGAAGAGCTTGCTCGAGGAAAGTCACTTGACGGTGCAATAGACAGTGGTACAAGCGAAAGCGTATCTGCGATCGTTGACGGTAATATCACCAATATGATCGTTGCTATCATTCTTATGGGTGTTTTCGGTCCTACAAACACTGTCTGGAGCAAGATCCTTACTCCGTTCCTCTTTGCATTTGGTCCTGCAACAACAGGTACTATCTATTCATTTGGCTGCACAATGCTCGCCGGTGCTGTTCTGAATATAATTTTCGGATTGTTCGTTACAAAAGTTATGCTCAAATCGGCATCCGGATTCAGCATCTTCAGAAAGAAATCACTCTACGGAGGTGTTGAATAATGTTTAATAACAAGAATTATGATTTTGTCGGAAAGAAAAAGCCTGTACTTATAATTACAGTTATTATTCTTGCTCTTTGCATGCTTTTCCTGGTTTTTAAGGGCCTCAGCCTCGATATTAAATTCACAGGCGGTACTATTATCAAGTACAGCTATTCGGAAAAGCAGGCTGATGTTTCCAAGACGGATGCTTCAGCTACCGATGCATCTGCTACCGATGCATCTGCCAGTGACGTTCTCGGCGTATCCGATATGTTCACAGTTTCAAGCAATACCGATTATTTGGTGACCGGTGTGATAGCTTCTGCTGCAGATATCCCTGCTGCGGAGGTTACAGCAGAGGAAGAAGAGGACAAGTTTGCAATGCCCGATCCCAAGGAGATCAATATTGTTCCTTCCGATGCTACAGAGATAAACAAGGATGAAGTAAGAGCGGTTGCATCTCAGATGCTCAAGGGCGATGTTTCCGTTGATATGAGTTCCAGAATCCTTACGGATGGAGGAAAGGAAACCTCCGTTACAATTAAGCTCGCAGATAGGCGTGCGGTTGCGAAAAATGCAGGTGAGCTTGTTGAAGAGGCACTTGAAATCAAATATCCCAATGTGGATTTTGAAATCAGCTCTGTAAGCTCAGTTGACCCTGTTATGGGTAAGGAGTTTTTCGGCAAGTGCCTGGTTGCTATGCTTGTTGCTTCTCTTTTCATGGTTCTGTATGTTGCATTCAGATTCAGAAAGATCGGCGGCGTATCTGCAGGTCTTACCGCTATCGTAGCTGTTGTAAACGACTGTTTTGTTGCGTTTACTGCATTCGTGGTATTCGGCTTCCCGATAGATGATAACTTTGTTGCTGTTATTCTAACCATCATCGGTTATACACTTAACTCCACAATCGTTATATATGACCGTGTAAGAGAAAACAAGAAAAAGCTCGGACCGAAGATTCCTGTTGCTCAGCTTGTAAACAGAAGTATAAATGAGACTCTTGCACGTACTATTTATACTAACCTTACATTCCTCATGGCTGTTCTCTCTGTTGTAATCGTTGCTGTAATATTTGGAATCAGCTCGATTCTCAGCTTTGCTGTTCCGATGCTTTTCGGTATTATTTCCGGCTGCTACAGCTCACTGTTTATTTCCAATATTCTTTGGGTAATGTGGCAGGAGAAAAAGGCTGCAAAAAAAGCAAAGAAGTTTTAATCAGTAATAAAAGCGTCCGCTTGTGATAAGGAACAAGCGGATGCTTTTTTCATTTTAAAATGAGAAAATTTATTTCATATAAATTCAATTTTTTACTTGACATTATTACATACTAATGCTATTATATTTTAGCAATCACGAATTGCCCATGCGCCCATAGCTCAGCTGGATAGAGTGTTTGGCTACGAACCAAAAGGTCAGGGGTTCGAATCCCTTTGGGCGCGCCAACAAAAAAGCTTGAATTTTCGCTTTACAATGCGGATTTTCAAGCTTTTTGTTTTTTGTGTTTTTCTTGTCGAATACATTCCAATACCCTAAAATACGGCTTTGTACAGGTCAAAATACAGGTCAAAACAAAAACGCCTCACTGATCTTTCGGTATCGAAAATTCAGCAAAGTGTTTGAACCCCTATCGAACATAGTTTATCATAACATTTCCATATTGTAAATATCTGCATAAACAAAAACACCGCCTAACCCTGAGATAGGGAATAGGCGGTGTTGCTATTTATTCGGATTTGTCGTTATCGTCAATAACTATACCATCAACGGTGTTAGGTGCGTCAGTGTGTTTTGCGTCAGCCCAGCCCTCAGCAAGAATGTATGACAGAACGG
>JAZSNH010000083.1:0-14392 GCA_045536305.1 Acutalibacteraceae bacterium | reverse complement strand
GCTGCCCCAGGGCCGGTTGGGATAATAGATACGGTGTACACCGGTCCCACATCCGGCAGTAAGTGGAATAAAATCGCATGACCTGCTTCGTGGTATGCGGTAATCTTCTTTTCTTTGTCGGAGATAATACGGCTCTTCTTTTCTGCGCCGATACCGACTTTGATAAAGGATTTCTTAATATCTTCCTGCTTGATAAAACCTCTGGAATCTTTCGCTGCCACAATCGCTGCTTCGTTTAAAAGATTTTCAAGGTCTGCGCCTGTAAAGCCTGCAGTACCCTTTGCCACATCGCCAAGGCTTACATCGGGAGCTAAAGGCTTGCCCTTTGCATGGACCTTGAGGATATCTTCTCTTCCCTTGATATCGGGATAGCCGACCATTACCTGACGGTCAAAACGACCGGGTCTTGTAAGTGCCGGGTCAAGAATATCGGGGCGGTTGGTCGCGGCAATAATGATAACACCCTCATTTACACCGAAGCCGTCCATCTCAACAAGCAGCTGATTGAGGGTCTGCTCACGCTCGTCATGGCCGCCGCCGAGACCTGCGCCTCTGTGTCTGCCGACTGCATCGATCTCATCTATAAAAACGATAGCAGGAGAATTTTTCTTTGCCTGATCGAACAGGTCTCGCACTCTGGATGCGCCGACACCGACAAACATTTCAACGAAGTCGGAACCGGAGATCGAGAAGAACGGCACTCCGGCTTCGCCGGCCACAGCCTTTGCAAGAAGGGTTTTACCTGTGCCCGGAGGGCCTACAAGCAGTACGCCCTTGGGAATGTGTGCGCCAAGCTCGTTATATTTTTTCGGGTTCTTAAGGAACTCAACGATTTCCGAAAGCTCTTCCTTTTCTTCGTCAGCGCCTGCAACATCGTTGAACGTTGTCTTTTTCTTTTCGTCATCGACCTTCTTGTATTTTGCCTTGCCGAAGCTCATGGTCTTGCCGTTATCACCCATCGCATTATTCATGCGGCGCATAAACACGACCCAGAACAGGATCATTATGCCTATGAGAAGGATGGTGGGAAGCCAGCTTACTATCCAGCTCGGCTCTTTTTGCGGTTCGATATCATAAGGCGCCTTCAATATGGGATGATCTGATGCGCTTGCTCTGCATTCCTTGAACAATTCATCATAATCAGACTCAAAGAGGCTTACGTTTGGAACCTCGTAGTTGATTTTCTTTCCCTTTTCCTCGCCCTCTGCAGGTATGAGGTTGATAGTCAGTTCACCTGTCTCAAGAGAGAAATTCCAGCTTTCGACAGTTGACGATTCAGGCTGTCTGTAGTCGAAATACTTGAGTATTTCCGAATACTTTGTATCGTCCGTCTTTACATTGTTTGTCAGTGCAAGAACAACAACAATTATTGCGATCGGTACGATAAGTGCGAGTATCAGATTGCGAATACCCTTTTTATTATCCAATATTACCACTCCTTAACTTTGGGCAGACATTTTTATTATCCCCAATTTTTTATTACTTAGTGTAGACAGATTCTTTCAGAATGCCTATGTAAGGCAGATTCCGATATTTCTCATCATAATCAAGACCGTAGCCGACCACAAAGCCGTCAGGTATTTCACAGCCGAAGTAATCTGCGGTAAGATCTATATTCTTTGCACGGTGTGCGGGTTTATCGAGAAGCGTACAAATTTTGAGGCTTTTTGGATTTCTTGTTCCGAGGAAATCCTTAAGGTAAGAAAGGGTTCTTCCCGAATCGAGAATATCTTCGACAAGAAGCACATCGTATTTTTCAAGAGGGCAATCGAGATCTTTTACGATCTTTACTATTCCCGATGATTTTGTTTCGCTGCCGTAGCTTGATACTACCATAAATTCTATGCTACACGGGATAGTTATTTTTCTCATCAGATCTGCCATCGTCAGCACTGAGCCCTTCAGAATACATACGAGCAGAAGATTTTTACCATCGTAGTCACGGCTTATTTGCGCGCCTAACCTCGATATCATCGCTTCGATCTCATTTTCATCGAGCAGGACACATTCGATGTCACCGTCCATGGAAGTTCTGTTTTGCGGCTTTTTGTTTACGTCAATTTCTATTTTCAACTTTTATCACCACAACATTTTCTGTTTTTTCGCTTACTGCGTACCTTTCGTTCACGCCAAATTCCTGCGCCCAGATAACTGAATTACCTTCGGCTGCAACCAATATCTCGTCTCTTTTTTCGGGCGGAATGCCTTTTTCGTTCATAAGACGCCGCAATTCCTTTGTCACACCTCTTCCAATTTGCTTCAGTCTGTCGCCGGGTCTGCGGTTTCTTACAACAATATTAGAAGCTATTATATCATAGTCAAATGCATTTTTAAATAGGCATCTGTTATTTTTCTTTATTTCCTCATACATGTTTATTGATATTTTTTCAAAGGAAATTATTTTTCCGCACACCTCGATGGCACACGGCACTGCAGCAGCAAAGGAAAAATCACCGCAGGCATTCTTTGCCTTTTCAATGCTTAATAATCCTTTTCGCAGGACGGCATACACTCCGCCCGGCAGCTCCTCCCTGCCCTGTCCGCGTTCAACAAGGTCGAGCATTCGCCGCACATGAAGGTTTGAACATGTATTTCCCGTTGCCTTGCGGTATTCATTCATGAGCAGCCTTGACAAGATAGATTTATGAAGCGTTTTCAGCTTTGACAGCTCGCAGCCGTTCTCTCCGCAGCAGCTTTCTATTGCCGCAGCGACCTCACGATTTATAAAATCTTCGTCCTCCGCGGCTGCTTCCGTCATTCTGCCCACAGCCTGTTCGAGCGCGCTGTTTACTGTTTTAAGCGACGGCACTGTTATATGACGCACTCTGTTTCGTGCATAATCATCGGAAAGATTGCTTGAGTCTGTTACATACCCAATGCTATTTTCCGCGCAGTAAGCTTCTATCTGCTCTCGTGTTACGAGGATAAGCGGACGAATTATATTGTCTCTGACAGGCGGTATTCCCGTTAATCCCGACAGGGCACAGCCTCTGGCAATATTCAGAAGCACTGTTTCCGTGCTGTCCGAAAGCGTATGAGCTGTTGCTATTTTTCCGCCGTATTTTTCTGCCGCCTCTGCAAGCAGTCCGTAGCGCACTTCTCTTCCGCATTCCTCAAGTCCGACAGAGCGTTCCTTTGCTCTCTGCGATACATTGACCCTGTGAACCTCGAGAGGAATTTTCTCCTTCTCGCACAGTTCTCTTACAAAGGCTTCATCGCGGTCTGATTCTTCTCCGCGAAGCATGTGATTTACATGCAAAGCGCGTATATTGCAGCCCAGTGATTTAAGCGCATAAAGCAGTGCGACGGAATCCGCACCGCCCGATAGAGCAACAGTGACGCATTCCGTTTTGTCAAGCATTTTGTATTTTTCAATTGCTTCGAGCACTTTATTGAGCATTTGTTTACCTCGTTTTTGCGGCAGTAAAGGATGTTGTGGCGCCTGACCAGTGCAGATCTATTTCCTTGGTCTCGCCGTGTCTGTTTTTTGCGACCATACACTTTGCCTTTGTCTGATCCACTCCGCCTTCTATCTCCTTGCCGTTATCATCGTAGTAAGCCTCTCTGTAGAGGAACATTACAACGTCAGCGTCCTGCTCTATGGAACCCGATTCGCGCAGGTCGGAAAGCATGGGCTTATGACCCGCTCTTGTTTCGGGGCCTCGGTTGAGCTGAGACAGGCACAGCACGGGAACATTAAGCTCCTTTGCCATGATCTTCAGCGAACGCGTTATTTCGGTAACTATCTGGGTACGGCTTATATTTCCGCTGCCGCCGCCTTCGATAAGCTGCAGATAATCTATGACAACAAGTCCTATATTATTTATGCGGCGCACCTTTGCCTTCATTTCCGTTACGGTAATATTTGCCGATTCATCAAGGTAAAGCTTTGCGTTATACAGCTTTCCGGCACCGTTTGTAAGGCTTGCCCATTCCTCTGCCGAAAGTCTTCCTTCCTTCAGCTTTGTGCTTGCAACGCCCGATTCGCTCGAAAGAAGTCTCATCGCAAGCTCTTCCCTTGACATCTCAAGAGAGAAGAATGCAACCGGCTTGTCCGCATTAACGGCAACATTTCTTGCAATGTTCATTGCAAAGCTTGTTTTACCGACACCGGGTCGTGCCGCAAGAAGTATAAGGTTGCCCTTATTAAGTCCTGTCAGGACCTCGTCGAGAGTCTCGATTCCCGTCGGCACTCCCACGAATTCATCTCCCGTGCCTTCGCTAAGCGCCATAAGCCTGTCAAAGGCTCCCATAAGGACGCTTCCTATCGGCACAAGACCCTGAGTGGCTCTGTTATCGGATATTTCGTATATTCTCTGCTCTGCACGATCGATAACGACTCTCGGATCGTTTGTTTCGTCCCGTGCATCGCTTATTATCTCCTGCGCCGCTAAGATAAGCGCACGCATTTCGTATTTTTCGCGGATTATTTTTGCATACGCTTCGCAATTGCTTACAGACGGAGTATTCTGCGCTATTGTAAACAGATAGCTTTTTCCTGCTTCCTCCGAGAAGACCTCGAGTCCGACCAGTTCGTTGAGAACCGTTATGACATCAACATTCTGTCCTGTTCTGAAAAGGCGAAGCACTGCCTCAAATATCTGCTTGTGCTGCTCATTATAAAAATATTCCGGGCGAAGCTGTTCGAGCAGGGTGTTTAAATTCCTGCTGTCCATCAATATCGCTCCCAGCACCGCCTGTTCCGCTTCTGCGCTGAACGGCAGTACGGTGCTTGCCGACGATGCCATAAATTACACCTGCTCTCCTACATTTACAAAAAGCTTTGCGGAAATTCCGGTATAAAGCTTGACTTCGCATTCGTAGGTACCGAACTGCTTTATGTCGGCTACGGTCACCTTGCGCTTGTCTATATTTATTCCGAACTTTTTATTTATAACCTCTGCTACTTCCTTGGAGGTCACAGAACCGAAAAGTTTTCCGTTCTGTCCTGCTTTGGCTGTCATTTTTACAGTGCTTCCGCTAAGCTTATCCGCAAGCTCCTGTGCAGCCTTCTTTTCCATTTCGATGCGGTGCTTTTCCGCTCTTTCTCTGGTCGCAACATCGTTAAGCGCCTGTGTGCTTGCCTCGATGGCGATCTTTTTCGGGAAAAGGAAGTTGCGTGCATAGCCGTCGGACACATTGACGATCTCGCCTTTTTTGCCTGTTCCCTTAACATCCTGCTGAAGAATTACCTTCATTTTATATCATTCCTTTCAGGTATTTATCTTTATTTATCCTCATCATCTTCCGTGTCGTCAAACACCGAATCAATTGCTTCATACAATGCCGACAGCGCATGGTCGAGAGATGAGCCGCTAAGCTGTGCGCCTGCCATTGTCAGATGGCCTCCGCCGCCCAGCTTTTCCATCACAAGCTGAACATTGAGCTTTCCGAGGGAGCGTGCGGAAATATTGATTATTCCCTCCGATTCAAACAGAACAAATGATGCGTTTATGCCCTGCAGCGTAAGCATTTCATCAGCCGCCTGAGCACAAACAACCCGCACATTTTCGCTCTGTTCATCGGTGCATGCAATGGCGCACTCACGATAAACCGCAGCCGATGCGACGATCTTTGATTTTTCGGCATAATCATCAAGAGATCCCGCAAACAGCATCTTAACGTCAACCGTATCGGCGCCCCTTCTGCGAAGGAAGGTCGCAGCCTCAAAGGTTCGCACGCCTGTTTTTATTACAAAGCTCTTTGTATCAAGCATTATTCCTGCAAGAAGAGCTTCTGCCTCTGTTTTTGAGATGGATTTTTCATCGATGTACTGAGCAAGCTCTGCAACCATTTCACTTGCAGATGAGGCAAAGGGTTCATGGAAAAACACCTCTGCATTTTCTATTCTGCTGAGCATCATGCGGTGATGATCGATTACTATGACCTTTTTTGCATTTTCATATACCTGCAGACTGTCAAGAAAGTTTTTCGAATGGGTATCGACGACCACGATCACACTGTTTTCGGTCATATATGAAAGTGCCTGCTCCGTATCGACAAATATGGCTTCGGCTCCCTCCGTATGCTCTATGTAATGATCTACAAGGGACTGTGCAAGCGTTTCTTCGGGATGATTGAGCACATAGCTTTCGATCCCCAGAGATTTTGCAATACTCATTACACCTATTGAGGCACCCACTGCATCAAGATCTGTGAATCGGTGTCCCATAACTATACATTTATCTGAGGTGCGGATTATATTCTCTATGTCCTTTGCTATCATTCTGGTTTTGACCTTGCTCTGCTTCTCGGAGGATTTTGATACACCGCCGAAGAAGGTATAATCGGAGCCATTCTTGATTACCGCCTGGTCGCCGCCGCGTCCCAGTGCCATATCAAGTGCCTCCTGAGCCCAGTTTTCACATTCGCTGAGGTTATTTCCTCCCCTTCCCACTCCTATCGAAAGGGTAACCTGATGGTCGCCGCTTACGGGTATTTTTCTTGCCTCGTTAAGTATGTTGAATCTGTCCTGTACAAACTCACACAGCTGCTGCTCGTCAAGTACGATAAGACTTGTTCCCCTTGCATCACTTCTGCAAAGCGCGGTGGTGTTTTCGACCCATTCGCGTATCAGTGAATCGACAGCCGCAAGCACCGCTGTCCGCTCGCTTTCTCTGACCTTCAGCAGTTCGTCTTCGTTATCAAAAACTATAAGTATTACAGCAGGTCTGCTGTTTTCGTACTCTATTTCGAGCTTTGCCTTTTCCGTTACATTGCTGAAAAACAGCACAAACTGAGATACGGCCGCACTGACATCGGAAACTACGGATATTTCGTAATATCTTTTTTCATGCTTTATGGTGAAAATTTCGCCGTGCTTTAATTTTTCTGCAGTGATATTCTTGAATATCCTCGATATTTCAACATTGTGTGACTCGCAGCCGTCAAGGAGCTCTTCGAGGAACTCCTTGTTGTACCACATTATATTTCCCTCAACCGTAACTGTCACAACAGGCACCGGCATGACATTCTGGTTTTCAGACTTTGTGCTTCCGAGCTTTACCGCCATGTGCGAAAGATATCCGTCCACATCATCGCTCAGCGCCTTTAAAAACAACAGCACAGCAACCACTGCCGCTGCCGCCAGCACCGCAGATATGATCTTTACGGCGGCGCCTGCCGACGAGAGCAGTACCAATATACATATCACCACACTGACTGCCGCTAATGTGCAGAACAGCGGTTTTACAAGATTCCCTTTATTGTTCATAACAATAATCCCCTGCAAAGCGCCTGGCATTCATTCTCAGATATCCATGATTATGGGAAGAATCATGGGACTGCGCTTTGTTCTTTCATATAGATATTTTGACAATTCATCGCGAAGTCTGTTCTTTATGGTGTTCCAGTCACGTACATGCTTGCTCATGCACTCATCAAGAACATCTCCCGCAAGCTCGCGTATTTCGTCGATAAGCGGTTCTGCATCGCGAACGTAGACAAAGCCCCTCGATACCACATCCGGCCCGCTGAGCACCTCTCCCTCGGAGGTGTCAACCGTTGCGGCAACGATGATAAGCCCATCCTCGCCCAAATGCTTTCTGTCACGAAGCACAACGCTGCCAACATCGCCCACGCCGTATCCGTCAACAAGCACTCGGCCTGCCTGAACCTTGCCTGTTTTCTTTATTCCCTTCGGCGAGACCTCGACTCCGTCACCAAGCTCACAGATAAGCACATTTTCATCGGGAATGCCCACCGCATGAGCCAGCATGGCATGCTTTTTAAGATGCTTCTGCTCACCGTGTACAGGAATGAAATACTGCGGCTTTACAAGGCTTAAAAGCATCTTGAGCTCTTCCTGACAGGCGTGTCCCGAAACATGGACCTCATACATTTTTTCATAAACGACCTCGCAGCCGTGTCTGAGAAGCTCGTTGACAACATTGCCCACCATTTTCTCATTTCCCGGAATGGGGGTTGCGGAAATGATTATAAAATCGTCCTGTCCGACCGCGATCTGTCTGTGTTCCCCGAATGCCATTCTCGTCATGGCACTCATGGGCTCTCCCTGACTTCCTGTGGTTATCAGCACGATCTGATCCTTTCGATATCTGTTTATCATCGAAAGGTCGATCATTGTTGCTTCCGGTACAGTCAGATATCCAAGCTCCTGTGCGATGGCAACTGCATTTATCATGCTTCTGCCGCTGATCGCTACCTTTCTGCCGTGCTTTGCGGCACAGTCGATTATCTGCTGTATTCTCTGCAGATTCGATGCAAAGGTGGCTATTATGATCCTTCGTGAAGATGCCGCATCCGAGCTGAACAGAGTCTCAAAGGAGTTGCCGACATTCTTTTCACTCATGGTAAAGCCTGCACGTTCTGCGTTGGTAGAATCGGAAAGCAGGCAAAGAACACCTTCCTTGCCAAGCTCTGCAAAACGTCCAAGATCTATCATCTCGCCGTAAACGGGAGTGGAATCCATTTTGAAATCTCCCGTATGGATTATCGCACCGCTTTCCGTATGCAGTGCAACAGCCACGGCATCGGGAATGGAATGATTGACATTTATAAATTCTACATCGATTCCGCCAAGGGAGACAGTTTCTCCCGGTTTTACTATATTCCTTTTCGTTTGCCCGAATATACCATGCTCCTTGAGCTTACAGTCTACAAGTCCTATGGTAAGCTTTGTGCCGTAAATCGGAAGATTCAATTCCTTTAAAAGATACGGCAATGCTCCGATATGATCTTCATGTGCATGAGTAAGCACTACACCGCGAATTTTTGATGCATTCTGCAGAACGTAGGAAAAATCGGGTATCACTATATCAATACCGAGCATCTGGTCATCGGGAAACGCCATTCCGCAATCGACCAGCACAGCATCATTGCCGTACTCATACATTGTGATGTTTTTCCCTATTTCGTTCAGTCCGCCGATAAATGTAATCTTAACGGGCTTTTGAGATGCCGCCTTGCTTTTGCTCGATTTAGCAGTCTTCCCTGCTGTTTGCGTTTTTGTCTTGTTCTGATTTGCTTTTATATTCTGTGCGGATTTCGCCTGCACGGCTTTGCTTCTGCTCGGATTTGCCTTTGTTTTGGCGGCAGTCTGCTTTGTCGGGGCATTTTTTACATCGCTTTTCTTGCTGCCCGATGAATTGCTTTTTGCGGCAGCTGCTTTTGCCTTCGGCTTTGTTCCGCTCTGTTTTTTCTGTGCCGCTGTGTTTTTTGCGGAACGGTTATTTTTTTCTGCTGTATTGGCATTGTTCTTTTCTTTATTGTTTTTTTGTGTCTGAGCCACCAGATAACCTCCAGAATTATTTATGTTTAATTGTTTTATGTTCATATCCGCTGTGTTTATCGCCGACAGCGGATCAAGATTCATTTTTATGAACAGAAACAGTACTTTTACACACCGTTTTCTCATTATACGCTATTTATCCACTGTAATCATTTTACTAAAATCAGGCAATAAAGTCAATAGCGGCGGTTTGTCCGCGAGGCTCTGCAATAATGCTTCGGAAGTCCAAACAGCCATTTTACCGATAACACACTCTTTTTTATCGCCGCAGACAGTACCACGGCTTTTATCACAGTTTTATTTCTCATTTTAAAAATAGGCAAGAAGACAGGCAACAGCTGCACCTGTAAGACAGCAAGGCTCGGAGGATATATTTTTTGCGGCATTGTAAAGCAGCGCACAGCAGGATATTGCTGCAAACGCAGCAGGCATCTGTTGATTCGAAAGGCTTAACAGACCTCCTGCCACATTTAACACAATAAGTATTGATATCCTTTTTCCCTTCGCTTCGTTTATCCCTGCCGCACCAAGGCGAAGAGCGTGTGCTGTTGTATTGATTATTGGCGTTTGCACTGCATTGTATTCGTTTTCTATCGAAGAAAAAAATATGTACAATCCTGTCAGCACCACACCGCTCTTTTCCCCTGAAAAGAAGCTGAACAGCAGCAATGAACCTGCAATTGTCACAGCGAGCATCAGAAAACCCGGAAGTTCTCCGAAAACCACCGAATATATCCAACTGCATCTGCCGCAAAGCACAGTCAAGGCTTCTGCCATACAAAAGCCTGCGAAAAATCCTTTTATCGTATCATTATTCACATTAAAAAAACGCCCCAAAAGCCAAACGACTGATATCGCCGCTGTTTTTAGCATTATCATTATTGTCTGTTCCATTCCCTCACCTCCGCCTGTGGGATTATATGCTCAATGGCAGAAATGTAGGACATAGGCATTCAGGGTACACTGCAGCCGAAAAACACCGCACAATCATGTGCTCTGTTCTATTATTGACTTAATTATCAGAATATGATAAAATTTTAACACAGATATTGGGCGCAGCGGAAAAATTTCTGCGGATAAATTTTTGAAAAGAGTAAAAAGGAGAGCAAATTATGAAAAACACGAAAAACATGCCTGTGAAGTTGTGCAGGAAATGCGGCGCTATCAACAGCGTATTGAAGGACTGCTGTGAGAATTGCAATTCGGCGCTTTCAGAGCCTATGAAGAAAAAGCTTGCCACACTTGAAAGCGAAATAATCTATATTGAAACTGTCTTTGCAAGAAAAGCCGCCGGCCAGATCTGCTTTGAACGAGGGGTAGATGTTGCAAAGCTGGACAAGGAATTGGATATGATTCCGGCACTGTACGGTAAGGCTTACTACGCAATGTACGTACCTAATCCTCCGGAAGGTACGCACTTCCCAAAACTTAAGCTTTGGAAACTGCGTATGCGGCTTAAACGCCTCAAGCGCAAACAACGCCGATATATGCAATAATATTTATTTTGAAAAGAGTAAAAGGAGAGCAAATTATGAAAGACACGAAAAATATGCCTGTGAAGGTATGCAGGGAATGCGGTTCTGTCAACAGCGTACTGAAGGAGCGGTGCGAGAACTGCAGTTCGGAGCTGTCTGAGCCTGTGAAGAAAAAAATCGCCGTGCTTGAAAGCGAAATAATCCGCCTTGAAAATCATGTTGCGGAAAGGACAGCCTCCAAAAACAACCTCAGCAAGGAAGAAATGAATCTTCTGAATTCAACTTTATACCCCTTACGCAGAGGAGTTGCACTCAATCTGTCTACGGCAAAACGCCGCGAAAAGCACAGGCTCGGCCGTCTGCAAAGGCGTTTGAGCCGCATAAAGGCCAAGGAAGAAAAGGCATCTGCAAAAAAAGCTTGATACAGCAAAGCTGTCCGGATAAATTCTTCTCTCCGGGCAGCTTCACACTTAATAACCCCTAAGTTTTGGGGATTTTCTTGACATAAGCGGTTTTAATGTATATAATGTATCGAGCAAATTGAAATCCGTATCTGAAAGGAAGTTAGTTATGGCAAACAAGGAAATTCTTGTGACCGCCGAAGGCCTCCGCGAGCTGGAGGAGGAACTTTCAATTCTTAAATCCCAGAAGCGTGCGGACATCGCAGAGCAGATAAAGGAAGCCCGTTCTCACGGCGACCTCAGCGAAAACAGTGAATACGATGAGGCGATGAACGATCAGGCTCAGCTTGAGGCCCGCATCAGCGAGATCGAAGCTACTCTTAAAAGAGTTCGTGTTATCGATCATAACGATATCTCTACTGACACCGTACAGGTCGGTACCAAGGTCAAGGTTCTTGATCTTGAATATAACGAGGAGGATGTATATCACATAGTCGGTTCTACGGAATCCGACCCTATGAAGGGTTATATTTCCGATGAATCGCCTGTCGGTAAAGGCCTTCTCGGTCACGCTGTCGGAGAGGTCGTAGATATAGAAACTCCCGGCGGAATCCAGAAATACGAAATTCTGGAGATTTCCAAGTGATTTACCGCTGAGGGCAGAGATCAAATCTCTGCCCTCTTTCTCGAAATATTCGAAAGGATTGATATAAATGGCAGAAGAAATTCTGAACGAACAGGAAGAACTGACTCCCGAGCAGTCTGAACAGGAGCTCAACGAGCTTCTCCAGATAAGACGCGATAAGCTTGCATATCTTCAGAGTGTTGGTGCTGATCCTTTTGAGATCACCACATGCGACAAGAATATATCAGCCGCCGAAATCATAGAGCGCTTTGAAGAGCTTGAAAACACCGATGTCTGCATCGCCGGTCGTATTATGACCTGGCGTGATATGGGCAAGGCTAACTTCATCGATGTCCGTGACAGAAGCGGAAAGATGCAGGTATATCTTCGTATAAACGATCTTGGCGAGGAAGTTTTCAACAACCTCAAGTCCAACTGGGACGTCGGTGACCTCTGCGAAGTCAAGGGCTTCGTATTCCGCACACGACGCGGCGAAATAAGTGTTCACGCAAAGGAAGTACGTCTCCTTGCAAAGAGCCTTCGCCCCATGCCCGATAAATTCCACGGCTTAAAGGACACTGACACAAGATATCGTCAGAGATATATGGATCTCATTGTAAATCCCGAGGTCAAGGATACCTTTATAAAGAGAGCTAAGATCATAACCACAATCCGCTCTTATCTTGATAATATCGGATTCATCGAAGTAGAGACTCCCGTTCTCGACCTTATCGCTGGCGGTGCAGCCGCTCGCCCCTTCATCACTCATCACAACACCCTCGATCTTGATATGTATCTGCGTATCGCCACCGAACTTTACTTAAAGAGACTTATCGTCGGCGGTATGGAGAGAGTCTATGAGATAGGCAGACTCTTCCGTAACGAGGGTATGGATGTAAAACATAATCCCGAATTTACCACCATTGAGTTTTATGAGGCTTATACAGATTATCACGGCATGATGGATCGCTGTGAGGATATTTTTGAGGCCTGCTGTCTCGCTGTTAACGACTCAACTGAGATCAAATGGAACGGCAATGACATAAGCCTTAAGAAGCCCTTTGCAAGAATGACTATGGTTGAAGCGGTTAAGAAGTACTCCGGTGTGGACTTTGATTCCTTCCGCTGTGATACCGAAAAAGCTGTTGCCGAAGCAAAGAAAGCTAATGTCGAAATTAAAAAGGGTGCAACATGGGGCGATATTCTCGCTGCATTCTTTGATGAGTATGTAGAAAAGAATCTTGTACAGCCCACCTTTATTACAGATCACCCCATCGAGATTTCTCCTCTCACAAAGAAAAAGCCCGATCGTCCCGAGCTTACCGAGCGCTTTGAGCTTTTCATCGGCGGCTGCGAATTTGCAAACGCATATTCCGAGCTTAACGATCCCATCGATCAGCGTGAGCGCTTCATGCGACAGATGGAACTTCGTGCTTCCGGAGACGAAGAGGCAAATCTCATCGACGAGGACTTCCTCACCGCTCTTGAGTATGGTATGCCCCCCACAGGCGGCATCGGTATCGGTATCGACCGTCTTGTTATGCTCCTTACCGACAGCTATTCCATCAGAGATGTCCTGCTGTTCCCGACGATGAAACCCCTCGACTGATAAGCTGCAGCACCCCGGGATATCTTAGCGATATCCCGGGGTTTTTAATAAGTTATCTCAATTGATTGCTTGTGCTGTTTTTCAAAGGAAGGTGATAACGAACTGTGTATCTTAAAAGATTTACTTTACCGACAGACATTGAAAACAAATTACTTGACGCGAAAGCCGCAGAAAACGGCGGTCCATACGGATATGTTGACAATCCCTATCCCTGCGGCTTGTTTGCTGACAAGAATCTGTTTGAAATCGGCTTTAAAAAAATTACGATTTTTTACGGCGGTAACGGTTCGGGAAAAAGCACTCTTCTTAACCTTATAGCCGAAAAGCTGCGATTAAACCGCATTGCACCTTATAACTCCGGCGAAATGTTTGCAGTCTATGCAGATAACTGCGATTACTCGCTCGGCTATGATGATGAAGGCTTTGAACACCGTATTCCAAACGGCAGCAGGATCATTACAAGCGATGATATTTTTGATTATATGCTTACCGTTCGAACAAACAACAACGAAATCAGCGAGAACAAGGAGAATGCGCGTGAAAGCTGGGCAGGCTTAAAATTCGGAGAAACAGTTAAATTCAGCGGCATGGACGATTATGATGCATTAAGGCTGCAAGTACTGGCGCGCAAAAAATCTCTTTCACGCAGACAGTTCATTCGTAAAACAGCCGGCGAAGAGGTCAAATTAAACAGCAACGGCGAAACAGCCTTACAGTATTTTGAGCAAAAGCTAAAAAATGATACGCTGTATTGTCTGGACGAGCCAGAAAACAGCATGTCGCCTAAAATGCAGCTGGAATTTGTAAAAATACTTGAGGATATGGCGCGTCTCTGCGGCTGTCAATTTATCATTGCCACACATTCTCCGTTTTTGCTTGCATTGGAGGGCGCAAGGATCTATGACCTCGATTCAAGTCCTGTGGAGATAAAAGAATGGTGGCAGCTTGAAAACGCCCGAATCTATTTTGATTTTTTCAAAAAGCATGAGCATCTGTTTGAAAAATAATTTTAACCGAAACATTATCCTTATA
>JAZSNH010000063.1:0-19730 GCA_045536305.1 Acutalibacteraceae bacterium | reverse complement strand
AATCATAATATCCGTGTCACTCGTGACGGTAATGGTCTTTGCGGCAAGAAGACAGATAGTCAGGCGATACGGCTTTAGAGTGTTGTACATACTCAGTTTTATTCTTGCCCTGCGGCTGATAATCCCTTACAGCGTGCAGATACCCAATGTACCAAGGCTGAATATAGTTATTCCTCGGTGGGTGTTTGTTGTGTGGGGAATAGGTGCGGTGCTTTCGATTCTCTATCACACTGCAAACTATTTTTACTCACGCAGAAGAATTGTGCGTTATGGAAAGGTATGCAGTGACAAAGATATTCTTTCTCTGCTAAAGGAAGAAAAGCGAAAGCTGTATATTGACAGTGACATTCCGCTGTTAATATCGAAAGAGGTTGGCAGTCCCATGCTTGTTGGAATGCTCAGCCCTGTTATCGTGCTGCCTTCTGCCCCTTACACCCACGATGAATACCGCATGATATTCCGCCATGAGCTGCTGCACTACCGAAACAAGGACTCCATAAAAAAGCTGTTCTTTATGCTTGTCGTGTCTGTTTGCTGGTTTAACCCCTTTGCATATCTGCTTATGCGTGAATCAAGCAATAGCCTTGAGTGCATCTGTGACGAAGGTGTGCTTAAAAATACTGACACACAGTACAAACAGGATTACTGTATGATGCTGCTTAAAACGGGCAAAGTCAGTCGATTCATCCCCTTGGCTTCAAACCTCAACACAAAGGAGATGTTAAAAATGAGGATAAATTCAATTTTTGAGAAGAAAAACAAACGCTCAGGCGGTATGCTTATTGTCTCGGTAATACTCTGTCTTTCGATTCTCTCGAGCATTCTTTGCTCCTGCACCGTGGAAACACCGCAGGATGTACTCGACGAGATGGAAAGAGTCGAAAACAGCGTAAACAACGAAAATGAAGCAGGTACATTCAGCACAGATTACGAGCTGCACCCTGTCTCTGAAGTCATCGCAAATGCGCCGGCAACAATAGAAGAGTGGAATACAAAAGACGGCATATTCAAGTTTGATAACTGTCAGATATCTTTGCCCGATGCGAAGGAGTTTATTGAATACACCTACACTTACGATGTTGGCATAGAAACCCCTGAGCAAAAACAGGCACTCTTTGATGCTCTTGAAGAAGAATATTTCGGTAAAGATTATTTTACGGAAGAAGAAATGCTCTATCTTCCTGCTGACCAGAGTGAAGCGGTAATTTACGGCGGTGAGCGCAGAGAATTGACTTACGAACAGTTTATCAATTCCACCGAAGAGATAAGCTCCATAGGTGCGTTCACTGTGGGCGATGAACGCTTAGGCTCAATGGAGATAATAAACGGCAGTATCAGAGTGTATTCGCCCTATTACGAAGAGCAGAGCCATCTGTTCAGTGAAAAAGAGAACAGCTATGAGCTTCTAAGAGCAAGGACAACCGTAAACTGCGCCGATACAGAAGGGATGAATCAGGTGATAACACTCACCGATGGCAGTGAAGTAAAGCTCGCTGATGCGGTTAAGCTTGCGGAAGAAGCAATGAATGCTTCCAAGCACGTTATTGATGACAAGATAATCTATAAGGGCGACCATGTGGTTATATCGCCTCAGGGCAATGGCACATATATTATCAATGTTATACTTCGTGCATACTGCGACGGAGTGCCCTTTGTCGAACTTTGGACACCGGACGAGTTCTATGTGCTCGACAGAAGCGAGATTAAGGCAAAATATACTGCACTGTACGAATTCTGCGATTTTGGAATGTATAGAGCAGGTCAGTTTGATTATATTCTCACTTCGCTGACCTACTATAAGCTTACCCCAACAGGAAACAGCATAACAGAGATTATCTCTGCAGAACAGGTGCTGGAAATTCTCAAGGATACATTTTCAAACAGAACAGACTATAAAATAACTGAATTTACTCTCGGAAATGAATTTATTTCAAATACAGAATGCGAATACAGCTGGGAGCGAAAAACAGAGGATTTCAAAAACATTCCGATTTACAGGATAACTCTTGAAAAGACAGGACAGGTTCTTCATGTCTGGATAGACGCTCGCACGGGAGACATGAACTACTGGCTTGACTATAATCCCTGAGGAGAATGGCGATGAAAACAATAAACACGTTATTTTCAGAATTAAAGCGCACCATTCTCAGCCCATATTTTCTCGCCTGCGTAATACTTTTGGCGGTACTGTGCTTCACCTCGTCAGGCTATATGGATTACTCGACCAATAAGCAGTATTCAATTTTTGAAATGATGTTCATGCTTTCGTCAAAGTCTGCTCAAAGTGCCGACTTTGCACGGGAAACAGTTATTGGAAATGGCTTTGGCGCATGGACTGCACAGTTTCTTGTTATTCTCGTTTCCTTTCCCTTTGTAAAGATAATGTGCGATGAAAAGCTTTACGGACAGAAAAGATACTACATAAGCCGTACGGGTATTTTGAGATATTCAGCTTCAAAACTGCTGTCTGCGGTCATATCTGCTGCTCTTATTTGTCTGCTTGGTTATCTTCTGTTCTCGGCAGTATGCATGGCTGTGTTTCCATCAATTGATACTTTCTCAAAAAGCGAACAGGAATTGTTTGCGCTGATGAGTGCGTCGTATGCAAACAATCTCCTTAGAATTATTCTTGTTGGTGCAAGCTTTGTGACACTGCCGTTCATTATCGCTGCTTTTACACGGAATCTCTATTTTTCAGTTTGTATTCCGTTCCTCGTGCAGTATATGCAGAGAACCGCAGAAAACAAGATTGTTTCTGATGTGATAGCCTCAGGTAAATTTGACAATGAAACAAGTATGTTTCTGACGATTTTTTCTCATAACAGTGCAGGATATATTGCAACAGTAAAAGGAAATACAGCACTTTACATCGTCCTGATTCATGCTGTTATTATGGCCGCTGCATTTGCGGTGTTCTATATCGCTCAGAAAAGGAGGGTGGACAATGGCACATAAACTATCCCTGCGTATGGTATGGTCGGTTGCACGCACAGAGTGGATAAAATGGGTATGCTCGTCACGCATGATACTTATCCCTGTGCTTGCGGTGTTCACCTATACCTTTGCAATCGACCCCCTTATGGAACGCTCGCAGATTATGGGACAGCCGCTTAATCTTGTAGAGCCCCTTATTGCGGTAGGTAATTCGGGTATGCTGACGCTTATTCTTCCGCTGGTTTTTCTCACTCTTATGAGCGATTTTCCAAAGCTTGACGGCTCAGCCATATTTATGCTGTCACGCACAGGCAGAACAAACTGGATGTTAGGTCAACTCCTTTTCGGATTCATGAGCGTACTTTCATTTCTCGGCTCGGTTTATGTGATTTGTACAGCTTTCATCATGAACAGGACCTTCGTTGCCAATGGCTGGAGTATGGTGATAAAACGCTTTGATGCACTTTATCCCGATATGGCAGGCGGCTTTGCATCTGAGCTTGTACCGGGTAATCTGCATAATCAGATGACTCCCTTTGCTGCTCTCGGTCACACGCTTGCACTTATGTCCTTCTATCTGCTGACGCTTCTGCTTGTACTCCTTCTGTTTCAGCAGAAAAAGAAAAAAGCCGCAGGCTTTATCACTGCGGCAGGTATTATAGGCTTTGGTGTTGTTCTGACTGCGCTGAAAGGCGATGCCATGTGGATAACCCCCATGGCAAACGCAATAGTTTGGCTGCACTATGACGAAATACTCAGAGAGGCAAATCTGCCAACTTACGTTTCTTATGTTTATTTCTCGGTGCTGATAATTGCTTTATTCACAGCAAATATCATAGCCTCACGCAGCCTTGACGTAAATGCCATTGAAGAAACGGAGGTATAAATTATGGCTGATATGATATGTATAGACGGTCTGTCATTAACGATCAAAGAGCATCAGATACTCAAAAATATCACTCACAGTTTTGAAGAAGGCAAAATTCACGGACTTATCGGCAGAAACGGCTCGGGAAAATCTATGCTGATGAAATGTATATGCGGCTTTGTAAAGCCCTCCGAGGGCACGGTAACTGTAAACGGAAAGCTTGTCGGCAAGGATTGCGACTTTCCCGAAAGTATGGGAATCATCATAGAGACACCCGGTTTTATTCCATATTATTCGGGATTGCGAAACCTCAAGCTTCTTGCAGGTCTCAACAGAAAAATTGACACCGATAAAATAAAAGAGACTATGCAGCAGGTGGGGTTAAATCCCAATCTTCGCCTTCAGGTGCGTAAGTATTCCCTCGGTATGCGCCAGCGGCTTGGACTTGCTCAGGCAATTATGGAAGATCCATCGCTTCTTATCCTTGATGAGCCGATGAACGGCCTCGACAAGGATGGCGTTGCTGATATGCGCCGCTATCTTCTTGAGCTGAAGAAAAAAGGAAAAACCATTCTCATTGCCTCGCACAACACGGAGGATATTGAACTCTTATGCGATACCGTGTGTGAGATGGATAAGGGTGTAATGTCAGTTTTAAGAGGATAGAATTTCTGATGCAAAAAAAGCCCGACATAGGAAAATTTTCCTGTGTCGGGCTTTTAAGATGGCTTTTAATAAATTCTGCGTCATAATAGAACAAGTGACGGCTATAATTAAAAACCTAACTTGTCATATTGTTTAAATAATGCTTTGCCTTATACTCTTTTGGTGTCATTCCCGTATGTTTTTTAAATACGCTGATAAATGCACTTTGTGAGGAAAAACCCAGTGAAAGAGAAATATCAAGATATGAAAAGTCGGAATTTTTAAGCATATTTTCCGCGGTAGATACCTTGGCGTCGGTTATAAAATCCTTTATGCTAAGATTGGTTTCCTTTGAAAAGAGCTTTGAGAGATATGAAGGATTAAGACCGACATAGTCAGCAAGAATATTGACTGTAAGGTTTTCGTGTAAATGGTCGTAAATATAATCTATACATTTTCTTACATGAATAGAAATAACATTTTCCTTTTTCAGTGCTCTCATTCGTTCGGCAAAGTCAAGCTGCATTTCTCCGAGCAAGTCGATTACCTGGGTGGGATCGGTACATTTATCCGCTCTTTGAATATATATATCGCTTAATGTATAAGCGGTATCGTGCTTTAAGCCGGCCTCAACGCAGAGGCGAGAGATTATTGCGACGGAAACGACAAAATGGTAAATGACATTTCTGACAGGATCCTCGGAAAGGCTGCCTTTTCCGTCCAAAAAGACAGGTTTAACTTTTTCATAATGCTTTCTGACAGCATCAACGTCGCCTAACTGAATTGATATGTACTGTTCAAATTCATTCTGAAACGGGGTTCTCATGAAACCGCCGGCGTGCTGAATATAAAGTCTGTAGTTGAGATCTCGATTTGTATTCATACCGATCACCTCCTTGCAGATATTATAGCATGTTTTTTGATATAAATGCAATATTTTTGATATAAAAGATTCAATATTTTAATATAATATATAAAATACCTGTAGTTTGTTAAGGAGACACTTGAATGGCGAAAACTTATGACCTTACAACCGGTAAGGTTTTGCCTGTTATATTAAATTTCTTTTTCCCTATGTTTTTAACAAATATGCTCCAGCAGGTTTATGCAATTGCTGATACGGCAATAGTCGGAAAAGGAATTGGCGATAATGCGCTGGCAGCGGTTGGAAACATGTCCACACTTACATTTCTTGTAATTGGGTTTTCGGTTGGACTGGCAAGCGGCTTCTGCGTTTCCGTTGCACAAAATTACGGTGCAAAAAAATATGACGAACTTAGAAAATCCGTTGCATCGGCAATAAAGTTGTCGCTTATGGTTTCTGTTGCGGCAACTGCACTGAGCATTGTTTTTATGAAGCCGATATTGGAATTGCTGCAGACCGACAGTGGGATAATGAAGGACAGCCTTATATACGGATATATAATTTTCGGCGGACTTATTACCACAATAGCCTATAACCTTTGTGCAGGCGTTTTAAGAGCACTGGGGGACAGTAAAACACCGTTTATAGCTATTATTATTTCTACAGTAACAAACATTATATTAAATTATGTTTTTATCTTCATTCTCAAAACCGGTGTCGGCGGTGCTGCGGTAGCCACTATAATAGCGCAGGTCGTATCTACGATGATTTGCTTCGAACGCCTTAAAAAAATCGATATATTAAAGCTTTCAGCGCAGGACTTCAAAACGGATTTTAAGATGTACAGGGTACTTCTTGGCAACGGACTGCCGATGGCGCTTATGAATTCCGTTACAGCTGTTGGCTGTATGGTGGTCCAGTACTTTGTAAACGGCCTCGGAGTTGCTTATACATCCGCATATTCAACCTGCAGTAAATATCTTAATCTCATGATGCAGCCTGCCTGCACAGCGGGATTTGCAATGTCTTCGTTTGCAAGCCAGAACTTTGGCGCACAGAAATATTTAAGAATAAGGGAAGGCCTTTATGTTTGCATGGGAATCGCTTTCGTTTCCTATGTGCTTCTCGGTTCGGTCATGTTCTTGTTCCCTGAGCAGCTTGCAGGACTAATGCTTAACGGAGAAGAGCAAATTGCACTTGTGTGCGAATTTCTTCCTATATGCGCAATCATGCTCATAGCTGTTGATTTTCTGTTTGTTTTCAGAAGCGGATGTCAGGGAATGGGTTATCCTCTTATCCCGATGATTTCGGGAATAGTGGAAATGATCATGCGTATTTTGGTTATTGTATTGCTTATTCCCGAGCTTGGGTTCAGAGCAACAGCCTGTGCCGAAATAGTTGCGTGGTCGGGTGCTCTTGCACTTAATTTTGCTGCATTCCGTATTTATCTCAACAAACATGTGAAAATTGAAAAGGAATTTACGCTCGGGCTGCAGACAGCCGCAAATTAAAGAAAGGATTTTGATTTTATGAACAATTTTAATTTTTACAGTCCGACTGAATTTGTATTTGGCAAAGGCGCAGAAAATGACTGCGGCAAATATGTTAAAAAATACGGTGGAACAAAGGTGCTTATTCACTATGGTTCCGGTTCTGCAATAAAGTCCGGACTTGTCGACAGAGTAAAGAAGTCTCTCGAGGCAAATGGCATATCCTACGCAGAGCTTGGCGGAGTACAGCCCAATCCCCGCGATACACTTATATATAAGGGCATTGAGCTTTGCAGAAAAGAAAATGTAGACTTTATTCTTTCTGTTGGCGGTGGCTCCTGTATAGATTCATCAAAGGCTATAGCTCTTGGCGTACCCTATGACGGAGATTTCTGGGATTTTTACGGCACAGGAAAGCCGGTTGAAACTGCACTTCCTATAGGAACCGTTCTTACAATAGCTGCAGCAGGCAGTGAAGGCTCCGGTGCTTCTGTTGTCACCAAGGAAGAGGGCATGTTAAAGCGTGATACAGGCTCTGATCTTCTCAGACCTCGTTTTTCTGTTCTCAATCCTGAGCTTACACAGACTCTGCCCGCATATCAGACAGCGTGCGGTGCTACCGATATTATGGCTCATGTTTTTGAGAGATATTTTACAAATACAAGAGAAGTAGAGGTTACAGACAGACTCTGTGAAGCGATTCTTCTTACAATGATCAAAGAGACACCGAGAGTAATAAAGGATCCGAATAATTACGAAGCTCGTGCAAATATCATGTGGGCGGGTACAGTTGCCCATAACGATATAGTCGGTGTCGGAAGAAGTCAGGATTGGAACAGCCACGGTATTGAGCATGAGCTGTCCGGTCTGTATGACTGTGCACACGGCGCAGGTCTTGCTGTAATTATGCCTGCATGGATGGAATTTGTATATAAGCATGACGTAATGCGCTTTGCACAGATGGCAGTGCGTATCTGGGGCTGCCAGATGAATTTTGAAAATCCCGAAGCAACAGCATTGGAAGGTATTGCTTCGTTCAGAAAATTCCTGCACAATATCGGCATGCCGATCAACTTCGAGGAGCTTGGTGCAAAGGAAGAGGACATTCCCGTTCTTGTTGAAAAGTTTGGCCTTGGCGATGGTAAAACAGGTGGATTTGTAGAGCTTTCCTCCAAGGATGTTGCACAGATATATACTATTGCAGCTAATGCAAAGCTGTAAGGAGGAAATAAAATGAAAGTTCTGATGATAGGCGGAACCGGCACGATCAGCATGGCGATAACACGTCTGATGGCAGAAAAAAAGTGGGAAATCTATCTTCTTAACAGAGGAAACAGAACTTCTGAGCTTCCCTGCGGAGTCAATGTTATCGAGGCCGATATCAGCAACGAATCCGAAACAGCCGAAAAGCTCAAGGATATGACCTTTGATGTTGTTTGTGAATTTATCGGGTTTGTTCCCGAGCAGGTAGAGCGCGATTACAGACTGTTTGCAGGAAAGACAAAGCAGTATATGTATATAAGCTCTGCATCTGCATATCAGAAGCCTCTTTCCGATTACAAGGTAACAGAGGGAACACCTCTTTCAAATCCTCATTGGGAATATTCAAGAAATAAGATCACGTGTGAAGAATTTCTCATGAGAATGTACAGAGAAAAAGGCTTCCCTGTTACAATTATACGTCCCAGTCATACATACGATGAACGCTCAGTGCCTCTGGGAGTTCATGGTAATAAAGGCAGCTGGCAGGTTGTAAAAAGAATGCTTGAAGGCAAGCCTGTCATCATTCACGGAGACGGAACTTCTCTGTGGACTATGACCCATAACAGTGATTTTGCAAAGGGCTTTGTCGGACTGATGGGCAATATTCACGCTATCGGTGAATGCTTCCATATTACATCGGACGAGAGTGTCACATGGAATCAGATATATAATATCATTGCTGATTCGCTTGGCGTTGAACTCAAGCCGTATTATGTGCCGTCACAATTCTTGGTTGAGACAAGTTCCTATGACTTCGAAGGAAGTCTTATAGGAGATAAAGCGAATTCTGTCGTTTTTGACAATTCAAAGCTTAAAAGGGCAGTTCCTGACTTTGTTGCCACTGTCAGATGCGACACAGGTATAAAAAATACAGTTAAATATATTTTACAGCATAAAGAATGCCAAACAGAGGATGCAGAATTTGATGCATGGTGTGATCGTGTCATCAATGCCCTTGAAAAAGCAAAGGGCGAGATTTGACAAAAGGCGATTGCCGATGAATTTTGATTACGTGTTAGGTTTTCCTTTACATTCCCTTTATAAAGAAAAAGCCGTCATTTTTGACGGCTTTTTCTTTAATGATATAAAAAACATGAAAAAGTTATTATGTCTTGAATAAAAAAGGAATTATGATATAATGTAAAGAATAAGAAAGGGGGAGAAGTGTATGGCTCATGCGATTTGGGAAAGTAAGGCATCAAATAAAGAAAAATCACGGGAAATAGCCGAAAAATACGGAGTGCCCGGATATACTGCACATTTGCTTTCGACAAGAGGTTTTCTGACAGAAGAGCAGATTGAAATGATGCTTGGAATGAATGAACCGTATTTCAGAGATCCCTTTGAAATAAAAGATATGGATAAGGCTGTTGCACGTATTGAAGCGGCACTTGAATCCTTTGAAAGGATTGCGATATTCGGCGATTACGATGTCGATGGCATAACCTCCACCGCAATGCTCTTTTCATATATAGAAATGAGCGGTGGCAATGCTTTTGCTATGATACCCGACAGGGTAAAGGATGGTTATGGAATACGAAAGAGTGCTATTGATTATATTTCAGAGCAAGGTGCAACACTTATTATAACAGTCGATAATGGTGTTAATGCAATTGAGGAAGCAGAGTATGCGGCATCTCTCGGGATAGATATGGTTATAACCGATCATCATCAGCCGGGAGAAAGTCTTCCCAATGCAGTGGCAGTGGTAGATCCTCACAGACATGACGACACAAGTGAATTTAAGCATTATTGCGGAGCAGGTGTGGTGTTTAAGCTGCTCAGTGCAATTTGCGGCGATTGGACGATAGTTGCCGAAAATTACGCTGATCTTGCCGCGCTCGGAACAATTGCTGACGTTATGCCTCTTATAGATGAAAACAGACTTATTGTAAAGATTGGTCTTGATGCGATCAATTCAAGAGATAGAATAGGAATAGATTCACTTATAAAAGCAGCAGGAATGGGGGATAAAGAACTCAAGGCCTCGGATATTGCGTATACCTTGGCTCCTCGTATAAATGCTGCAGGACGCATGGGACTTGCAGACAGAGCCTTGCATTTGCTGCTCAGTGAGGATGATGAAGAAGCAGACGATTATGCAAAAGCCCTGTGTGATGACAATAACCGACGTCAGAACTGTGAGATACAAATGGCTTCGGAAACTGCAAGAATGCTTGACGAAAACCCCAATCTTCTTGCCGATAAGGTTATAGTAATAGACGGTGAAGGCTGGAATGTGGGTATTATAGGAATATACGCCTCACGAATGTGTGAAGGATACGGTAAGCCTTGCATAATAATCAGCAAGGATGGAGATATTGCACATGCATCGGGACGAAGCCTGTCAGGATTCTCCTTATACGAGGCACTTACGAGCTGTTCTGATCTTCTCGAATTATACGGAGGTCATGAGCAGGCGGCAGGTTTTACCATAAAAACCGAAAATATACCTGCTTTTAAAAAAGCAATAAACGAATTTGCAGATAGATTTGATGCTATGCCTATACCGAGGCTCAGCATTGATTGTGAACTTCAGGCAAAACATCTTAATATGGGACTTGTTGACGCAGCACTTCTGCTTGAGCCCTTCGGTGAAGGAAACCCCATTCCGATAGTGGGGATTATGGGATGCGAGATAAAGGATATTTCACATCTGAAAAACGGAATGCACCAGAAGCTTGTTGTCGGTAACAGAGCAGGTTGTGCAGAAGTTCTTCTTTTCTCGGTGCAGGATGCATTTTTCCCATATAAAGTGGGAGATGTGGTAGATATAGCGGTAAGACTTTCTGTGAATGAATACAGAAATCGTCAGAGCCTCAGTGCTGTAGCGGCGGCAATAAAACCCTCGGGTGTAGACAGAATGCAGACGATAATTGATGAAAGACTGCATGAACTGCTTAAAAGAAAACGCCCACTTACAAAAGAGCAGGCAGAAAGACTTCTTCCGCAAAGAAATGATATCGAGATACTTTACAGATATCTTAGAGAGCAAAATGGTTTTGGAGGAGACTTTGAGGTAATGTTTGCCGCACTTTCAAAGCGAGGCATAGAAAATTATGCGCGAATGCTATGCGCGGTGGATGTTTTGAATGAAACCGGGCTTATCGGTATAGCAGGCAGCGGAACAAAATCAAGGATAACCTTATCGGATGTTTCGGGAAAGGTTGACCTTGAAAATTGTGAAACAATGAGATATTTACATAATATATAATAATTGAAAGGAGTGTCTGCCAATGACTGGAGAGCATAATTCAATGTACCATTCTTATGACGACCTTGTTAATCTGATTGCAAAAAGTGGAAAGGAATACGATATTAAGCTCATTGAGCAGGCATATCTTTTTGCAAACGAAGCGCATGCAGGACAGGTGCGAAAATCGGGACAGCCATATATTGTCCATCCGATATCCGTTGCATACATTCTTGTCGAATTGGGTATGGATACGGAATGTATCGTTGCGGCACTTCTGCATGATGTAATCGAGGATACACCTGTTATGCTCGATGAGGTTATTGGAAAATTCGGAAAGAGAATTTCTGTACTTATCGACGGCGTGACAAAGCTCGAGAAGATCACACACAGTTCGAGAGAAGGTCTGTCGAGAGAAGAGACTCAGGCGGAAAATCTGCGTAAAATGCTGTTTGCGATGAACGAGGATATTCGTGTAATTATCATTAAGCTTGCAGACAGACTTAACAACATCAGAACTCTTGGTGCACTTCCGCCGCAAAAGCAGCGTGATATAGCGAGAGAGACAATGGAGGTATTTGCACCTCTTGCTCACAGAATGGGTATGCGTAAGGTGAAGGAGGAGCTTGAGGATACATCCCTCAGATATCTTGATAGTGTAGGCTATCAGGCTATCTCTGAACTGCTTTCAAGACAGCTTACCGACAGAGACCAGTTCCTTGCAAACCTTGAGCACATGCTCGAGGACAAGATAAAGCAGTCCATACCGAATGTTGTTGTATACGGAAGGATAAAATCCGTTAACGGAATATACCGTAAAATGTATATTCAGGGAAAGGATTTTTCAGAAATATTTGATATTTATGCTGTAAGAGTAATAGTTGATACAGTAGAGGAATGTTACATTGCGCTTGGTATAATCCATAATGTTTTCATTATGGTAAGAAATCGCTTTAAGGATTATATTACAATGCCAAAGCCCAATGGATATCAGTCACTTCATACAACCGTTCTCGGAAAACAGTTTACGGAAAACGGAAGAACCATACCGTTTGAGGTTCAGATAAGAACACAGCAAATGCACTATAAAGCTGAATTTGGTATTGCCGCACACTGGAAATACAAGCAGGGACTCAAAGGCGCAGATTCACTTGATGAGTATGTTGGCTGGATACGTCGTCAGATAGAAAATCAGCTTGAGGACAGCAGTGAACCGATCGTAATACCACAGACCGATGAAGTTTATGTTCTGACCCCAAAGGGCGATACAAAGGCGCTTCCGAGAGGCGCTACATGTATAGATTTTGCCTATGCAATACACAGTGCCGTCGGTCACAGAATGATAGGCGCAAAAATAAACGGCAGGATCGTTCCGATCAATTCAGTTATCCACGATGGTGATATGGTAGAAGTAATTACTGCCAAGGATCCGAATCACGGACCGAACCGTGACTGGCTTAACATTGTACGAACAGGTGAGGCCAGAACCAAGATACGTACATGGTTTAAAAACGAACGCAGAGAGGAAAATATCGAAGAGGGCAGAGAGATTGTTGAACGAGAGTTCAAACGCAACGGTATACGCTTGCCCGAAGATAAAATACAGCCATTCATGACCGATCTTGCAGTGCGTGCAAGACTTGAAACAGTCGATGATTTTTACGCAGCGATAGGCTATGGCGGTATAGTTCTTTCAAAAATCATGCAGCGTATTCGCGACGATTATCAGAAGCTCATGAAGAGCATAGAAACAGTTGCACCGGAAGAAATGGTCACAAAGCAGAGCGTCAAGCGCGGTGCTGCTGACGGTGTTTATATCGAAGGTATCGACAACTGTCTGATAAAGATGTCAAAATGCTGCGGACCTATGCCTGGAGATGAGATAATCGGTTTTATTACAAGAGGCTACGGCGTATCTATTCACAAAAGAAGCTGTTCCAATGTTCCTGCGGATATTGAAAGCTGTGACGAGCCGGAGCGTTGGGTAAAGGCGATGTGGTCCGATCAGATAACTGTCAAGGAGTTTAAATCTACCCTTCACATCGAGTGCCATGACAGAAAGGGTCTGCTCGCAGATGTTACGGTTCTGCTCTCAAATATGCATGTTCCGATCAATATGCTCAATTCGAGACAGACGAAGAATGGCGAAGCAATAATTTCAGTTACCATAGTTGTAACAGGTAAGGAACACCTTGAACAGATATGTAAAAAACTTGCAAATATTAAGGGTATAATATCGATAAGTCGTTAGAATCGGAGGAAAAATGAGAGCGGTAATTCAGAGAGTGGATATGGCATCGTGTGAATGCGATGGTGTGATAACGGGAAAAATTGAAAATGGCTTCATGGTTTTGCTGGGTGTTCGTGAGGACGATGAAAAGCCGCAGGCAGAGCTTATAGCCAAAAAGATAGCAAACATGCGTGTTTTCAGAGATGAAAACGATAAAATGAATCTTTCTCTTGCAGACACAAACGGAAAAATTCTCTGTATATCTCAGTTTACCCTTTTTGCTGACTGCAAAAAGGGTAACAGGCCATATTTTGTCGCGGCGGCAAGACCCGAAAAAGCGGAACCGCTTTATGAGTATACCGTTTCACTGCTGAGAGAAAAGTACGGTGTTCAGGTTGAAACAGGTGTTTTCGGAGGAGATATGAAAATAACACTGTGCAACAACGGCCCGGTTACGATAATTCTTGATACAGACGAATTATAAAAGTCGGAGGATTAGTCATGGAAATTAAAATGATTACAACCAATCTTTTCTATACAAATACTTATATAATAACTGACACAGATACAGGTATTTCGGCACTTGTTGATCCGGGCGAATGGAACGAGGCGCTTGAAAATGCATGTATAGAAAAGGGTTACGATAACATAGAATATATCCTTTTGACTCATGGTCATTTTGATCATATATACGGTCTTGATGAGGCGAAAAGAAAAAGCTGTGCAAAAATAGTGATCTCAGAAAATGATGCACAAATGCTTAAAAATTCAAAACAGAACGGCTCAATACTTATCGGTGCGGAAATAACATGCAAATCAAAGCCGGATATTCTCGTAAATGACGGTGATGAAATCAAATTAGGTTCATCGGTAATAAAGGTAATTGCCACTCCGGGACATACAAAGGGCAGTGTTTGCTATTTATGTGAGGATATGCTTATCTCCGGCGATACGATGTTTTGCTGCGGCAGCGGAAGAACAGATCTGTACGGCGGTGACGATCATGAGCTTATGATGTCCTTCCGCAAGCTTGCAGCTTTGCCTGATGAATGCAAGGTTTATCCGGGACATGATATAGAGACAACCATCGGATACGAAAGAATGCATAACTCTCTGATGAGAATGAGGTAATATGATTATTTACACAGAAGGTCTTCGCAGCAGCTACGAAATTGAGCAGCTGTGCAGATTGTTTTATCCCGAGAAAAATATAATATCCTCACAGGAAAAAACTGATGAAAACGGCGAATATGTAAACTTGTGCCTCAGAGACGGCATGATAAAAGCAATGCTTTATGCAGACGGAGAACTTTTATGCGCGGAAGAACCATTTGATGGTATGTGCGATAATGCAGAGCTTAGATATGCACAGGTTCTTTACGGTTTACTTACAAAAAAAACAGGTTTCACACCGCCTTGGGGAATGCTTACAGGTGTGAGACCCATAAAGCTTCTCAGATCCTTTTGCGAGAAAATGGGAGAAGATGAAGCAGCAGAAAAACTGAGAAAAGAATATTTTGTAAGTGAAGAAAAGCTTAAACTCGCACGTCGTACATACGCGGTGGAAACACCGCTGCTTGATTTTTGCAGAGAGGATTCGTTCAGTCTGTATATTTCGATTCCGTTTTGCCCGACAAGATGTGCGTACTGTTCATTTGTGTCCCAGACTATTGCACAGGCGAAGCATTTGCTGCCCAATTACGTGGAAATGCTTGTAAAGGAAATTGACATTACAGCAAAAATCGCCCGTGAATTGGGGCTTAAGCTGGATACCATATATATGGGAGGCGGTACGCCCACAACACTTTCCGCACAACAGCTTTCGTATGTCCTGAATGCTGTTGGGGAAGGGTTTGATTTAAGCGGTGTTAGAGAATTTACCGTAGAGGCAGGAAGACCTGACACGATAACAACAGAAAAGCTTCGTGCGATCAAGCAGGCAGGAGTCGGTCGAATCAGCATAAATCCACAGACAATGAATGACGAGATCCTGCATAATATAGGAAGAAAGCATACGGTCGCACAGACTGTCGAGGCATTCAAAAATGCAAGAGAAGAAGGCTTTGATGACATAAACATGGATCTTATAGCGGGGCTGTACGGCGATACAGTTGAAGGCTTTTCAAGAACTGTTGATGATGTTATTTTGCTCGATCCGGAAGGAATAACCGTGCATACACTATCTATGAAAAGAGCATCTAATATAGTTATTGACGGTCAGGCAAATTACAGTGCAAATAATAACAGCTGTGCACAAATGCTGAAAAATGCTGATCTTATGCTTACTAAAGCAGGATATAAACCATATTACCTTTACAGACAAACTCGTATGCTTGGCAATCTTGAAAACGTAGGATGGTCGAAAACAGGCAATGAAGGACTCTATAACATATACATTATGGATGAAACTCACACAATTTTCGGAGTCGGAGCAGGAGCTGTAACAAAGCTGTGCAAACCCAATTCAACGTACATTGAAAGGATTTTCAACTACAAATTTCCCTATGAGTACATATCGAAATTTGATATGCTGATGGACAGAAAGAAAGGGATCGTTGACTTCTATGAAAAATTACGTTGATTATTATCTTTATTTTACAGAAACTTTAGCAGATATAAATAAAGCCGCATCAGACGAACCGCAGGAAATGATAGCGCAGATGGAAAGACTTTATTCTCAGACAATAAATTTTATTTCGGAATTTATTATAAACGGAGAAAAAGGCAATAAACTTCTTATGCTTGCAGGTCCTTCGGGCTCGGGAAAAACCACAACGGCGGCAATGCTTTGCAAAAATATTATAGCTCACGGTGTAAATGCAGTCAGAGTTTCTCTTGATGATTTCTACCTTGGCGAAGGACAGGCGCCTGTCGATATCAACGGAGAACCCGACTATGAATGTGTCGAAGCTCTTGACGTTCCGCTTATGCGAAAATGCCTGATAGATATCGTGGCAAATAAGCCTGTTATATTGCCGAGGTTCAATTTTCACACAAAAAAGAGAGAAGAAGTAGGCACAGAGCTTAATTTAAAGGGCGATAATATTATTGTCGTCGAAGGTATACATGCATTAAATCCCGTTATTTGCAATGATCTTCCCGACAATAAGCTTCTAAAGGTATACTGTAGTGTTAAGCAGGGAATTAAATTGTGCAAAAACCGAAATGCCATTGGACCTTATGAAATTCGTCTTATCAGAAGAATGGTACGTGACAGTCAATTCAGAAACACGACTGCGGATGAGACTATGAATATGTGGCCGTCGGTCCGCAGCGGTGAGGAAAAATATCTCAGACCCCATAAGCGAAGCGCTGATGTAACTATAAATACCGTACATGTTTATGAGCCGTGCATAATGGCTCCTTTTGCAATCGGACTGCTTGAACAGATACCGGAAAAAAGTGAAAACAGAGAGCTTGCCGGAAAGCTTATAAAAAAGCTTAAAAAGTTTAAGGCTGTTGATGTGTCGCTGGTGCCTGAAGATTCACTTTTAAGAGAGTTTATCGGGGGCAGCATCTATTGATATTTGCGAAATATTGCCGAAAATAAGTGCAGATATATAATATATGTTGATTTTATGCATTTTATAATGCTATAATAAGCAGGTATAAAAGGAGTGTTTGTATTGGATATAATTGATAATGTTGTTAACAGTACTCTTAACGCTGCAAACGCAGTTTCAAGAACTTCAAAAAATCTGATTGAAATTTCGAGACTCAGATTAAATGCCGCAGAGCTTAACAGTGAGATCGCAAAAAAATATGAGGCACTCGGACGTCTTGTATATGATGCACATATCGATTCAATCGATGTGAGTGATATGATAAGTGAGTGCGTTGAAAATATCAATGCGGCATACAGACGCCTTGACGAGGTAAACGAAAAAATAGCAACAACGATGAAACGTCGCCGCTGCAGCAGCTGCAGTGCGGTTAATTCTAAGGATGCGTTATATTGCAACAGATGCGGCAAACGCATGGATAACAAAAAGAGAATCAAATAACAGCAAAGGGACTTTGAATAAGTCCCTTTGATTTCGTGCCGGAATAAATCTCTTTATTTATCGGTATATATTGTTTATCAAGATGATAGCAGGGAGTGCATATCAAGGTGTCAAACAAAAACAAGAAAAACATGCAGCGTCGTGCGGTCGCATCAGCAATCGCTCAGCAGCGCCGCGCGTCCGGTGAGGATAACAGAGGTCAGTCGCTTGTTAAGGGCGCGATAATCCTTACCATGGCAACGATTATCGTTAAAATAATAGGCGGAGTATTTAAAATTCCTCTCGCAAATATAATCGGAGAAGACGGAATGGGTTATTTCAATAACGCATACTCCCTCTATGTACCGATCTATACGCTTGCAGCATCAGGTTTTGCTTCGGCACTTTCAAGACAGATTGCAGAAAACATAGCGCTTCGCAGATACCGTAATGTAAAAAAGATTCATCAGGTGGCAAGAAGGATGTTCCTCATTACGGGAATCGTCGGCACCCTGATAATGTTCCTTGGAGCATTTATTTTTGTTAAATTTGTCAATCCTCGATCCATTTACGCGATCATAGCCATGTGTCCGTCTGTTTTGTTCTGCTGTATTCAGGCGTCCTACAGAGGCTATTATGAGGGTACAAGAAACATGTACCCGACAGCGATTTCCCAGGTCATCGAAGCTCTCGGAAAGCTTTTCTTAGGTCTTGGATTTGCTTTGGCCATTATGGCGATAGGAAATTCACAGATCAATGCAGCAAAAGAAGCATTTGGAGCTGTAGTCCTCAGCGGCTCCGATACTGATGCTGTTTCATTTACCGTACTGGGACAGACGGTCGCAAATGAGGGAGAGGCAAAGCTGATATGCTATATGTATGCCGCAGCCGGTGCTATCCTTGGAATTACAATAGGCTCTATGGTGGCATGTATATACTTTGCGATAAGACATAAAGTCAAGGCAGATGTGATTACCGACAAGGAGATCAGATTATCGCCGAAGGCTGAAAAGTCTAATGAAATATTGAAGGCGTTTGTTAAAATAGGTCTTCCTATCGCAATGGGAACACTTGTGCTTAATATCACTCAGCTTATAGATTCCCTTACAATCAATAACAGACTCGCATCGTTGGATCTCGGAAAGCTCAACGATTACTACAAAGCGATATGCGGGACTGTAACAGATTCTGTGACGGGCGAAACAAAAAATCTGTTTGATTATTCGGGAATGCTTTCGGAAATACCGAATGCGCTATGGGGCAGCTACGGTTATGCTCTTGCTCTGTATAACCTTGTTCCGTATATAACTCAGGCACTTGGCATAAGTGCACTTCCGGCTATCGCCGGAGCATGGGCAACACAGAATCTTGCAAGTGTAAAAAACGGGATCAATTCGGTAATCAGAATAGTAATACTGATAGGTGTTCCGTCGGGTCTTGGCATTTTTGCTCTTGCAGGTCCTATCCTTGAACTGCTTTATCCCGGAAAAGCTGCGGCTGTTATTGCAGAACCGATGCTTATGACGCTCGGAATAATGGTTCTGTTCGGAACCTTGGTCACACCTATGAACAGCATGCTGCAGGCTGTCGGAAAGCAATCGGTTCCCGTAAAGCTGATGCTTATAGGCTGTACTATAAAAATTGTCCTCAATTATACTCTTGTAGGTGTTCAGGATATCAATATAAAAGGAGCACCTATAGGATCGCTTTGCTGCTATGCATTTATTGTTGCTGCAAGTCTTTACATTCTGTGTAAGAGAACAACAATGAAAATAAATATAGTTGGTACATTTGTGAAACCTTTGATTGCGGGAATTATCTGTGCGATAGGTGCAAGAGGGTCATATATGCTGTTTGACCGTCTTATCGGAGGAAGGATTGCAACGGTTCTTGCAATAGGTGTTGCGGTAGTAATTTACGCAATTAGCATCATTTTGCTCCGAGTTTTAACAAAAGAGGATGCTTTAATGCTTCCAAAAGGCGAAAAAATCGCGAAAATACTTGAAAAACGCAACTGGATAGGTTAAAATTATAGAGGTTAATGCTTTGGGTTTCCAAATGAGTCATTTTACAGATTGAATTGAGGCGTTTTATGGATTTTTCATTTAAGGAAAAATACTCGGTTGATGATTTAAGAGTAATAATGGAATTACTCCGCTCCGAAAATGGATGTCCGTGGGACAGAGAGCAGAATCATGTCTCGATTCGCAATGATTTGCTCGAGGAAGCTTACGAAGTCGGATCGTAGCCATGTCGTTC
>JAZSNH010000049.1:0-42990 GCA_045536305.1 Acutalibacteraceae bacterium | reverse complement strand
CCTGCCGCTGCCAAAGCACAGGGCGCCCAAGCAGGAGTAAAAAACCGCAAATAAGGCAGTGCCGCAGGGCGCTGCCTTTTTGCGTGGCAAAAGCGCGGCAATTGTCGTCAAACTGCACAGAATTTGTTGCTTTTACGGGGCTTCGGGTATATCATGTAGATATTGGATTATTATTTTTTCACAACCGTGTGAGAAGGGAAAACAGTTATGGACAAAAAGTACGATGCCCTCTTTACGCCGTGGAAAATAGGCAATGTGGAGATAAAGAACCACATTGTCCTCTGTCCTATGGGCGGAACGTCACTGTTCGGCTGGATGGAGCATACAGGCAACCACTTTGACAAAGAGGCTGCAAAGTTCTTCATTGAAAAAGCAAAGAACAATGTAGGTCTTATCATCCCCGGCATCGCACCTATCCGAAGCACCTTCATGAACCAGTGGCTCTATCAGAACAAGAAGATGTTCAAAGAGCTGAAAGAGTTTATGGAAGAGATACATAAAACAGGCGCGAAGCTTTTTGTTCAGATAACAGCAGGTATGGGACGTTCATGGGCGATCCCCACACCTCTTGTAATGATCCACAATGCGCCGATTCTGCGCGACATATTAAAGCCCATAATAAATGTACGTGCTCAGTCAATGAGCCCTTCCGAGCTGCCCTCACGCTGGTCGGATAAGGTAAAGTGCCGTGCGATGACAGTAAGAGAAATAAAGAAGATAGTCGAAGCCTTTGCAAAGACCGCGGCAATGTGCAAGGAGGCAGGCGTAGACGGCGTAGAGGTACACGCAGTTCACGAGGGCTACCTTCTCGATCAGTTCACCTTGGAGTACACAAATAAGCGTACCGACAATTACGGCGGCTCCTTTGAGAACCGCTACCGCTTTGCGACCGATATCGTAAAAGCCATAAAGGCTTCCTGCGGAGAGGATTATCCCGTATCGCTGCGTTATTCCGTAAGATCCTATGTAAAGGATTTCTGCGTAGGTGCTGTGCCCGGTGAAGAATTTACCGAAATAGGCAGAGACATGGAGGAGAGCGAAAAGGCTGCAAAATATCTTCAGGATGCAGGCTATGATATGCTCAACGCGGATAACGGAACCTATGATTCATGGTATTGGGCACATCCGCCTATGTATATGCCTCAGAACTGCAACCTTGAGGACGTATCGCACATCAAGAAATTTGTCGATATTCCTGTTGTGTGTGCAGGCCGTATGGAGCCTGACGCAGGCGCTCAGGCAATCGCAGAGGGCAAAATAGATGCAATGGGCGTAGCTCGCCAGTTCTTAGCTGACGAGGAATGGGTAACAAAGCTTCTTGAAGACAGACTTGAGGATATCCGTCCGTGTATCTGCTGTCATAATGCATGCTTTAATATGGCACATTACAAGGGCGTTGCAAACGCGCAGTCGATCTACGATGCAAGCCACATAGCCCGCTGTGCGCTCGACCCGAGAGTAATGCAGTCGGATAAATACAAGATCGAAAAGGCAAAGAAGCAGAAGAAGGTCGCTGTTATCGGCGGCGGTATAGGCGGCATGGAGGCAGCTATAGTCTGTGCAAAGCGCGGACATAAGGTAAGCCTTTACGAAAAGACCGATAAGCTGGGCGGTGTGTTTATCGCAGCGGCAGCACCCTCCTTCAAGGAAAAGGATAAGGAGCTTATCGCATGGTATAACCGCGAGATACTCAGATATGGTATCGATATCCACCTGAATACCGAGGTAAAAAAGATAAAGTCGCTTGATGCCGATGAGGTCATTATCGCAACAGGCGCAGTTCCGAACCGTATTCCCGTAAAGGGAGCAGACAAAGCTATAGAGGCTATCGATTACCTGCTCGGCAATAAAGAGGCAGGCGAGAATGTTGTTATCGTCGGCGGAGGACTCACAGGCTGTGAAATAGCCTATGACCTTTATCTGCAGGGCAAGAAGCCGACTATCATCGAAATGAAAAATGACCTTATCGTGTCTGATAAGATCTGTCTTGCAAACACCTCGTTCCTCAGAGATTTCTTTGCCGCAAACAAGGTGCCGGTATACCTTGAGACAGGCGTAGCGGAAATCAAGGACGGCAGTGTCACTGCAAAGGACAAGGACGGCAAGCTTATTGATATCCCCGCAGACAGTGTTATCCTTTCTGTCGGCTATAAGCCTGCACCTCTTGCAAAGAAGAGCGGAAAGATTCATGTTATAGGCGACGCCGCCGCAGTCGGCAGCTTAAGAACAGTTATCTGGCAGGCATGGGATGCCGCAATGAAGATCTAAAAGGAGGAATAACAAATGATACTAACTCCCGAGCAACAGCAGATACTTGACGGCGCAAAGGGCGAAACCCTTGCAAAGGTCATGAAGACTCTGGTTATGTACGGCGATGCCTGGGAGGCAGAAAAACTGGTGCCCATAACCTCCGAATACAATCATCTGGTAACTTCCTTCGGACTTAAGGTCATGTCACCTGTTTATGACCTTATGCAGCAGCTGCTTGACGCAGGTGTCGTATCGGAGCAGAAATTCTCCGTAGACCCCAGACCTCTTGACAAAAATGTGCCTGCAAGCTTTTTGCAGAACTTTGTTTTCAAGAACTTTATGTACAAAAAACAGGGTTTCTATGAGGGGCAGCTCAACAAGCTGGGCCTGATGGATAAAGATGCCTTTACCTGTGCGTGTTATATGGACGAAGTGGGAAACAAGCCTAAAAAGGGCGATGTTTTAAGCTGGGCGGAATCCTCTGCTGTTGTTTACGCAAACTCCGTATTGGGTGCTCGCTGCAACCGTAATTCGGGTATAATCGACATAATGGGCTCTATCGTTGGCTATGTGCCTTATTTCGGTCTTCTCACCGATGAGGGCAGACGTGCGACATGGACAGTAAAAATAGAGACCTCCAAAAAGCCCGAGGCTCAGCTTTTAGGCTCAGCCATAGGCATGAAGGTAATGGAGGATGTGCCTTATATCATAGGACTTGATAAATGGATAGGCACCGAGCTTGATGACGAAGCCTGCACATATCTCAAGGATTTCGGTGCAGCAACCGCATCAAACGGTGCAGTTGGCCTTTACCACATCGAAAACCTCACTCCCGAAGCAGTCGAGCAGGGAAGAGAGCTTATCGCCGAGGGCGCAAAGGAATATATCATCGACGACGCAGAGCTCGAAAGAGTAAAGTCTGAATATCCTGTAATATGGAAAAAAGCAGACGCAAAGCCAAAGCTTTGCTTTATGGGTTGTCCTCACATGTCTCTCAGACAGCTTAAGGACTGGACGGAAAAAGTAGAAGCAGGACTGAAAGCGGCCAAGAAAAAGAAGGTAGTTATACCTACAGTATTCACTGCCGCACCCGGAGTGCTTGAGGAATTTAATAAGACAGAATACGCAGAAAGACTTAAAAAGACCGGTGTTATCACTTCATATATCTGTCCTCTTATGTATATGAACAATCCTCTCTGCAAAACAATGCCGGTAATAACCTCATCCAATAAGCTCCGCACCTATACAACTGCCCGTTATTACACCGATGACGAGATACTTCTCGCAATAACAAAGGGGGGAAAGTAAGATGAGAGAATTTAAAGGAAGAGTAGTTACTCCCGGAACAGTCACTGCAGAGGCAGTAGTCACAAAGCAGGGCTTCAACACCCTTGCATCCCTTCAGATGGCGCTTCAGTTTGGCGATAAAGAGGCAAAATGTGGCGACCAGAACAATCCTGACATCAACGGTCTGCCCCTTGCAGGCAAAGCACTTTGCTTGCCTCAGACCATCGGCTCGACAACAGGCGGATTGGTTCTTTACTGTGCAAATGCAATGCACCGTCAGCCTGCGTGCATGCTTTTTGCAAATCATATCGATTCCCTTGCAGCGGCAGGCGCGATCCTTGCAGATGTATGGGTGGACGATGTAAGCATGCCTGTAATAGACTGTCTCGGCGACGAGTTTCTTGATTATGTAAAAACAGGAATGAAGATCACAGTAAAGGAAGACGGCGTGGTCGTTGCAGAATAATTTTTATCCCGTTGTGCCAAAAGGCACAACGGGATATTCTTAAAAAAACAACCGAGACAAGCAATTTCGCTTGCCTCGGTTGTCTTTTTCAGGAAAAATCACTTGCGGCCATTTTTCTTCTTGATGAAAGCAATCAGGGATAATACTGCGATGAGCGCAATGGAAGCAATGCTTACCCAGAGTATGATCGTAGCAACAGTCTTTCCTGTGGTATCGTCCCCTGTTTCAGGTGATTCGCCCTTGCCGTCATCTTCGCCGGTGTTCGGACTGCCGTTGCTGCCGCCGCCGTTTCCGCTGCCGCTGCCGCTTCCATCACCACTTCCGCTTCCGTTGCCGCCATTCCCGGATTTGCTCTGATAAACGAGAATGTACGGAGAGAAGGAGTTTGCATCGAAGGTCAGACCGCCGGCTGAAGCCGAAACAGCGATCTCATCCATTGTGCCTGCCTTGATTCCCGATTCGTTGTAATGGAACAGATAGAAGGTGTAATCGGTATATTTATCGGCAATGGCGGTGGTTGGGTATTTCAGCGTGATTGTGGCTTTGCCTGTGAAGCTTCTGATAGGTTTTCCCTTGTTGTCAAGGAAGGAGAAATCATAGATGTAATGGTTGTTCTTGGAGGGGTCAAAGGACGGAAGCTTTGTTTTGACCTTTGCAAGAAGTGCCGTTGTGGTGATGCTGGTGCTGTCGCCGAACCTCTTCGAATTGAAGGTGAGCATGGTGTTGTTGGAAGGGTTCTTCACTTTTATAAGATCACCGGCAGCAATAATGACACCGTCAGAGGAGATGCAGGTGGAGCCTTCCTCAATAGCTATGTCATAAATCATGTAGGTATTGTCGGTCATGGTGAACTCGCCGCCGGAGGTGATCTTCATCTCGGTGGTCATCATACCGCGCGATGAGGCGGTGAAATCATCGAGCTTTTCATGCACCGCGACGCAGTAGACGGTCTCGTTTATCATCGAGTCATTGAACTTGACCTTGCCGCTGCCGAGATTTTCGTAATCTCTGCTGGGCGAGAGGATAGTGTCCTCGGTAGTGCCCTTCTTATACCATACAAGGGTGGAATTTTTGCCTGTTGCGGGGTTATAGTACAGATCGCCCAGATCGACAATGCCCGTTACCGCCTTTATGGAAGGCAGCTGGTAGCGTGCCTGAGGCGAATAGCTGTAGTTAACGGTGCTGTCGGAGAAATAGGGAAGATTGCGTACGATAAAGCAGTTGTTGGAAATATCAACATTCTTGAGCTTTGTGTTCTTGCTCAGATCGATAGTTTCAAGCAGATTGCCCGAAAGATCGAGAGTCTCAAGATCGGTTGCGCTTGAAAGAGAAGCTTTGGTGATCTTCATGTCTGTAGCGGAAAGAAGAGTAAGCTTTCCTGCGGTATAGAGCTTTATCGCTGTGCCGCTGAGAGAATCCTCGGCTTTATAGTATACCGTTTCGCCTGTTTTGTCGGAGGCGATATCTCCGTCGCCCCAGTCGATATAGACAGTCTCATTACAGGAAAGGGTGAGAGACACATTCTGACCGGGTGTCATGGATGTATAGAGAACAGCAACGGGATCGGTGAACTCGACAAGCTTTGCGATAAGATTGGTTTGGGTGGTTTTGATAACGAGTCCGGGATATTCGGAGCTTGTCATTTCGCAGTAAGCGGAAATGCCGTTATGCTCGTCTCCGAAGGTAAATATTCCGTTGCTTGCGGTTTTGGGTGTGATAACTGCGCCTGTCGCCGCATTTTTCCATGTGTAATTTTCCGCACCGACATGAGAGAGATCAATACCGATGCCCGATTTAACGGATGACGGTATTTTTACGTCTGCCTGAGAACCGTAGGTGAAAATTCCTCCGTCGATCCCGGGAAGAGCAGTGAAGGTAAGAGCATTGTTTCCGCAGTTTACGGTTTTTAAAGCACCGGGAACAGTAAGCTTGATATCGATCATGCCGTTTCCGCTACAGTTGAGCTCTTCGAGAGCGGTGTTTGCAGTCAGGTCGGTCTTGCTGACAGCGTTGTTTGAAATGTCAAGAGTCTTGAGCTTTTTGTTTTTGCTAAGATCGAGAGAATAAAGGCTGTTGTTTGCGGCGTAAAGCTCGGTGAGGTTTGTGTTTTCGGAAACGTCCAGATAAGAAACCCTCTCGCTGCCCGTGGTCTTTTGAGCGGTGGAGATATCAAGAACCTCAAGCTTCGGACAATATGATACCGTTATTCCCGTTACAAAGCCCTGAGTGCTGTCTGCCTTGCGGCTCAAATCAATTTCTGTAATGCTGCCGGGAGAGGATATCTGAATGACGTTTGCGGTTTTGTCGCTGTTTTCGTACTTAACCTCCACGGTGTTGCCGGTTATCTCTATAGGCTTGCTGTAATCTCCGTCCTCGCGTTCGAATTTCTTAAGTGTTCCGTCGCTGAGAAGCAGATGGACAGGACGGTCGGAAACAACAGAGAAGCTTACGGGGCCTGCCTTATCCATTGAAAATACAAATCTATCGGTATCTTCGTCTGTTTCGACAACATCCACATGAGCTGTAGTCGTGAGTATATCCTCAGAGGCGAACTTTTCGGAACTGATACTGAAGAAGAAGGGATGCCCCGACATATCCTGAGTAATGGTAAATACGCCTGTTGTATTGGAGGCGGTGGTTTCGGTGCCGTCGCTGTTTAAAATGTGAATGGTATAGGTCATGGTATCGCCGGGAATGCCAGAGGAATACTTTGTGAGATTTATCGTGTTTCCGGCACGGTAGATCGGGTCGATAGCAATAGGATCCTGCTCTTTATAGTCATAATCACTGCAGGCAGGAGTCTGGGTAATGGGCTCGGAAGGCAGAGTGCTGTGGTTGAGCGAGTTGTCGCTGAGGTCAACCTGTGTAAAGAGTCCCATATTGTAAAGATCCACAGATTCAAGCTTGCAGGAAGAAAGGTCGAGCGAAGTAAGCTTGGTGTTTTTTGTAAGATCCAGCGTCTTGAGCTTGTTGCCGCTTAAGTCGAGCTGTGTCAGCTCGGTGCAGGCAGAAAGATTGACAGCGCTGAAAGTATTGTTTTCAAGGTTAAGTGAAGTGAGCTTGTTCTGTAAAGGCAAGGTAATGCCGCTGAGCAGATTGTCGGAAATTTCAGCAGTTTCAAGCTTATTGCAGCTCCAGAGGTTGATATCCCTGAGGCTTGCGCTGCGTACGGTCAGCGAAGCAAGCTCGGTGTTTTGTTTAAGTGTCAGCTCCTCAAGGGGAAGACGAATGTCAGAATCAGAGGTAAGAGGCTCTGCCGTAAGAGTTTCGAGCGCCTTGCAGTTTGCTGTGTTCAGCTCTGTAAGAGTATCGCATGCGATGGCGAGATCTGTAACAGAAACCTGAGAGAAAACGCAAAGCATATCACTGTCGCTGACATTTAAGGTGTAGCAATACAGGGTGGGGTCGCTGCCGACAGGCTCGATGGAGGCGGTAGAGGTAATATCGATATTATCCGCATAAATACGGGCATTTTCATCGAAAGCAGTAAATGTGACCTCGGCGGGGGAGCTTTCTGCGGAATAATAGAAAGCAAGATCCTCAATGACCTTTGTCGGGGTGGTTTCAAGAGTAAGTCCTTCAAAGGAATCATGAGTCATGCGGCAGAGTATCTCTTTATCGGTAAGGGAGACATCGACTGAAAAAATACCGTTGTTTGTCATGCGAATGCCTTCGCTCAGCTCATTTCCCTCAGAGTCAAACCATTTATATTCAGTGACAAAATAGGATTTATCGGGCTGGAGTATTTCGACGTGACAGGAGGAAAGATCAATGGTGCCTCCTGCGTTTGTGAAGGCAGGGATATTCACCTTGCCCTGCGGAGTATACAAGGAGTTTCCTGATACATCGGACGGAATATGACGGAAGGTGAGGTTGTTTCCTGTGCAGTCAAGTGATGTAAGAGGCTTCGGTGTGCTGCTTGTGATCTGAAGGGAAGAAAGAGAGCAGCCGGAAACATCGAGAGAGGTAAGAGCGGATAATTCGTAAAGAGTTAATTCCTTAAGATCAACTGTTTCGGAAACGTCGATCGCTGCAAGATCAGGAATGTTTTTAAGGCTAAGAGAATAAAGATTTACATTACTTCCGGAGTTTTCGTTAAAGAGTCGGAAGGAGGTGATCTGTGTATCGGTGTTTGCATATAACGTCACAGTGCTGGCGCCGCCGCAGCTGAGCTTATAGCTGAAGATACCGCTGCTGTATGAAGCGGCAGGAGAATATGTGGGGTTATCTATATAGATCTCATCGCCGTCAACAAAGACGCGGAAGGTCGGCAGGGTGCTGAGCGATTCGGCGGCAGTCGGCATAATGGGGCTTTCGGGAACTGCAAGCTGAATATTCAGAGTGGTCGCACCGGTGACCTCAAATTTAGCCACATCAACGTAGGTCGCCTCGGCTGCACCGACCTTTTCAAAGCGGCCGCCGGGAAGCGCGGCAAAAAGGGTGTTCAACGCAAGCAGAAGTGCAAGCGCAAGTGCAGCGACACCGCGAAAGTAAACTTTTTTATTATTTGTAAAGCTTTGGATATTTCTCATAATAACCATCCTCACCGGCACAAGTATAAAAAGGGGTGCCTATACATATTACATTGTAAAATATTTCTTTCGCAAATTCAATAACAAAAGAAACAAAAAATCCGACTGTAAGATGTACAAGATGACATAAAAAGGGAGCAGAGTCTCAAAAGAGTCTCTGCTCCGGCTTATGCTGCGATCAATTATTTAAAAATAGAATAAAACGTATCGGATGCGCTTGCCATTTCCTCCATGGCGTTCTGAGCCTCCGAGACGATCTGATTGAGAAGCTCACGACCCTCGGGAGTAACGAAGAGAAATGCGATATAAGCTGCCCAGAATATCACCATAAGTATGCATGCGGTAAGGCCTACCTTTGCGCTTATGTCGGATTTGTTGCGTTTAAGAGCGCTCGCGGCAAGAAATACACCTACAAGAGAAGCGATGCCATAGGTGCAGTAGCCTGCAAAGGAAAGGATAATGGAAACGATTCCCTTGGGGCTTCTTGTGCTTACGGCAGGAGCGGACTGCTCATAACCGGGAGCCCAGCCTGTAGGAGGATTGGGGTCGGGAGCGGGCTGAACAACGGGCTCTTCTGCCGCTGCGGCAGACTGAGCCTTTTCCTCAACTGTATCATAATCATTAAAATTCTTATATTCTTCGCTGCGCTTTTCGTCAGACATAGTTATCATCCTCCGTTAATTGATTGTAAACCTGATATAATTATATTACCACTGCTTTGTGTGAAAATCAATATATTAAAATGAATACGGCATCACGGCTCGAGTGAGCCCTTCCATTCGCCCCAGACAGGGGGCATTATACATTCATCGGAAAAATCGAGAGAGGAGAAATCGAAGGTCTCACCGGGACGAACCTTTCGCGCCGCCAGCACAGTGCGGAAATTGTCGTACTCGTAAGAACAGGTTGACATGGTGATTATGGTATCATCTGCGTTTACATCGACGATATCGAAGGTATCATACACCGAATGGGCGCGGATATCGGAAACATAGTCGATGAAATCCTCATCATCCTTAAAGCTGCTCTTCATAAAATTGAAGGTGGGCATTCCGTCCTTGCCGCCGTAAGCATCAATTTTCATCAGCGCGAAGATGACCCAGTCGTTTTCTTCGTAAAGAGAATTGAAACGCACAATGGGGTTAGCCTTCAGAAAATCGGGATCATCGTACTTTACGAGGTTTGCAAACATTACACCGCTCTTCATGTGATGCCCGTGTATCACAACATTGCGTGACACATTGTCGCGCTCAAAGTCAACGAGAAAATCGAGATATATCGCGCCGTTCTTGCTTTCCTCACATTTGTAGTCGTGGGTCAGAAAGTAATTGTTGTCGCCGCACTGGACAACGGGGTAATCTATTATTGTGCCGGGAACGGTTATCCAGCCCACCATATACGGATACTGCGCGAGAAGAGAGGAGTAAGCAAGCAGAACACCGTTTTTGTCGCGCAGCGGCGCGGCTTCGCCGCTGTCGGAAGAGGATGCGGCATACACATCTGTCTGTGAAACGATGCTTTGCCTGCCCACATTATGGGAACAGGCACAAAGAAGAATCAGGACGAGGAGTAAATACGGCAGAAGCTTTTTCATTCGCTCACCGTCTTTCTACAAAATTTCGGAGTACATAAGCTCCGATATATAATTGCATATATCGTAAATACCGTTTGATGTCCTTGAGGAAGAGGCACCTGTCGTAATGATAACGACTCCGTCGCGCGATTCGGGATCGTAGCTCGCCATGGCTATGGTGCTGTAGGCGTTGCCGGTATGATAAAAAACGGTTCTGTTGTAAAGACTGCGCTTTCTGAGTATAAGGCATTGGGAAAATTCACAGCCCGAATCCGAGGCAGTAAAGTGCTCGCGCTCCATTTCCGCAACGGCAGAGGATGAAAGGATATGCCGGCCGTTATATGAGCCGTCGTTTATAAGTGTAAGAATAAGCTTTGCATAATCCTTTGCGCTTATGTATAGTCCGCCGGCGAAGAAATTGCTGTTGTCTCCGGGCAGAGAGCTGAAAACAAGCCGTTCTTCCTCGTCGGTTCGTGCAGGCTTGCCGTCGGCATTATAAAGCACTGCGCTTGTACAGTCGGAGGGAAGAGAATTTACACCGTAGGCGGCTTTTATGCCGAGCGGAGAAAAAATTTCTTCGGCGGCATAGCTCTGCATAGTGCGGTCCGATGCAAGCTCAAGGGCAGAACCGCCGACACCGACGGCATAATTATTATACCTGAATGCATCGGCACTGCCGGGTTCTTCCGAGCCTGAAAAAAACCGTCTGCTGTAAATAAGCTCAAAAAGCTTATCGCGGTTCGGATAGGAGGACTGCTCTTTTATGGAAGAGGTGTGGGTCATAATGCTTCGCAGAGTGACCTCACTTTCGGGATATGAAGGGTTTACGACCCTTTCGCCGTCAAAGTAATGACCGATGTTTTGGTCTATATCGATGACACCTTCGTCAGAAAGCTTCATGGCGGCCATGCAAAACAGCACCTTTGAAAGTGACGCAGCGCGAATTTTTGTGTCGGTCGTCATGTCTGTACCGCTTTCGATATTGGCATAGCCGTAGGCGTAGGAGGCGATGACGGAGCCGTTGTCTATAAGCGTAAGCTGAGCGCCTGCGGGCGAGAATAAATCCGCGGCGGCATAAAATTCGAGCTCTGCGCGCTGAGTGCTTGTTTCCGAGGTGTCGGAGCTGATATATCCGTCCTGTCCGTCTGCGCGGTAATAGAGAGTATCGGTAAAGGACACGGCAGATACGCGATAGACCTTATCGGAGGAGAGAAGAGAGGACGATGCGCTGTCGTATGAGGGGGAGAGGCGGAGCTTTGAGCTGTCGTTTGCGCGAAGCCAGAGCTCATCCGTCAGCACAAGGTCCGAGGATGATGTGTCGCGGCTGACTCTTAGAGCGGATAAGACAGGAAAATATCCGTCAAAGCATGCGTAATAATCCCCTTCTGCCGAGTCATATCTGCCAAGATAGGGGGATAAAAGTCCGAAATGCTCGGAACTCTCGTCAGTTATAAGTATATAGGAGGCAGCATCCTGCTCGGCAGGCGGCTGAATATAGCCGGGAGTGTCTGATTGGCTGACAAATAGCAGTGAACTTATCTCCTGCTCACAGCCTGAGGCGGCAAAAAGAAGAAGCAGGGAGAATATGAGAACAAAAGCTCTTCTCATGTTGAGGCCTCCGTCCGAATTATTGTTGGTCTTCCTTTTCTTTTTCCGCAGCGGCTGCCTCTGCCTGCTGCCGCTTATACTCGTCGTATTCTTCGCCCGACATGAAATGGTCGTATATTTCGTCTTCCTCATCGACATAATCCGCAGGCATGATGTCGGGGGTGACGATGTCGGGGTGAAGAATATGAGACAGACGCCATACAACCTCTATCATGTCGTAGCACTGCACCGAAAGCAGATCGACATCGAAGCTGTAGAGCTGCTGTGTCTGCATCGCGGTGGTCTCAAGCAGCTCGCGCTTTGCGTACATGGAGGAATGTGCGGAATATGGACATATAAGAACATCGGGATCGGCGTCCCTGAGGTCATCGAGATCAAAATTGTTGTTTGAACCGTCGGTCGCGGCATTCATGCCGCCTGACATCTCAATGAGCATCTCGGTAAGGGTGTCTCCCGTGGCGCATTGAGTAACGGCATCGTTAAGCACGATGCAGACATAAACCTCTTCTTCATGGCGCACCAGACGGGCGATATCATCGAGCTTCATCAATATCTCGTTTACGGTGTAGAGGCCCTTTGACTTGCCTGTGCCCGCACCGCCGAATATCGAACCGATATCCTCATAAAGCTCTATAAGCGATACACGGCTGGATGCTTTTTCGAGAGTGATAATATCGGTATTTGAAAGCTCATAAAGGATCTCTGCAGGGGTAGAGGAATCAGTTATTATAAGATCCGGTTCAAGCGCATTTATTGCACTCACCGAAGGACTTGCGGAGGTACCGCAGGCGGTGAGAGAGGCAACCTGATAATAGTCACAGTCGTAGGCACGTCCTACAAGCTGTGAGGAATATCCTATAGCGCAGGCTATTTCAATGACATTGTTTGAAAGACACACGACTCGCATCGGTGCGCTCTCAAGGGTGACATCGCCTATATGTACGGGCCAGTTGTCCTTTTCGGATACTCCCCCGGAATCACCGCACCCGACTGTAAACAGGCAAGCGGCGGCAATGAGGATCGAGATAAATATACATAATAATCTGCGGCGCATAGCCACAGCCCCTTTCAAAAAAGCTTGTAATTTCATTATAAATACTTTTTTCCTCAAGGTCAATGAAAGGTATGTAAAAATAAAAAAAGGTTCCTTGCCGCAATATTAACGATAACAGACGAAAATCAGTATTGTTTCCACAAAATATGCCGCAAATAATTTACAAATCATTTATCAGAAGAAGAGTATAGCCATAATTTATTCATAAAGGTTGTTCAATTTAACCAAAATGCACAGTAAAATTTCTGATATTGGGACAGTTTTTGTATCGAAAGGGTTATTTTTATTGAAATCCTGATTGGGTTAAGTTATAATGAGAAATAGCTTAGTTGTCGGATGAGTATATTTGCGATAGTTGCCCATACCGAGGCATGCTGAAATAAATTCCAGAATGTGGAATCCATTTGAAAGGGGTTTTCTACCTTGAAACAGTATCCCGCAAAAAACATTATTAACGTCGTTCTCGCCGGTCACAGCGGCAGCGGCAAGACATCTCTTGCAGAGGCAATGCTCTATCTTGCAGGAGCTACCGACAGAATCGGTAAAATCGTAGACGGAAACACCGTATGCGACTTTGATCCCGAGGAAGTAAAGCGTACCTGTTCCGTTTCCGCAGCGGTTGCTCCGCTTGAGTGGAAAGGAAATAAAATAAATGTAATCGACGCACCGGGTCAGTTTGACTATGCAGGCGGCGCTATGGAGGCATACAGAGCAGCCGAGTGTGCTATTGCGGTTGTATCTGCGCGTTCCGGCGTTTCCGTCGGTGCCGAGAAAGCTATAAAGATGGCTACCGAGCGCAATATGTCCAAGATGATCTTTATCAACAAGCTTGATAAAGAGGGCGTAAACTTCCAGAAGACCCTCGAATCCCTCCGCGAGGTATTCGGTCAGGGTGTCTGCCCCGTTGTTGTATATGTTGACGGTGTCTATGTTAACATGATCGAAAACAAGGCATATAAGATGAACGGTACAAAGATGGCAGAATGCCCCGTTCCGTCCTTTGATGAATATGATGATTATATGACAGAGATCTCCGAGGCAGTCGCAGAGGCTGACGAAGAGCTCATGATGAAGTATTTCGACGGCGAAGAGTTCACCCATGACGAGCTTGTTGCAGGTCTTAAGAAGGGTGCGTTTGAAGGCAGCGTTATTCCTGTGTTCTGCGGTATTGCAAGTGATGCTGCAGGTGCAGAGCTTCTTCTCGACGGTATCACATGGCTCGCTCCCAATGCTCTTGAGGCAAGACCCCAGACCGCCAAGGATGAGGACGGCAACAAGGTTGAGATCAATGTTGACGAGTCCGCTCCCACTGCGGCTATCGTATTCAAGACCGTAGCTGACGCATTCGTCGGCAAGCTCAGCTATTTCAAGGTTCTCGCAGGCAAGATATCCTCCGACACACCTGTTGTCAATATGAGAACAGGCGCTGCCGAGAAGATCGGTAAAACTCTTACCATCCGCGGCAAAAAGCAGGAAGACACACCTTACATAGGCGCAGGCGACATCGGTGCAGTTCCGAAGCTTGCAAACACCCTTACAGGTGATACCCTTGCTTCTCCCAGCCGCAAGGTCACCCTTGCAGGCGTCAAATATCCCGGAACCTCCCTTTCAATGGCTATCATGCCCAAAGCAAAGGGCGAAGAGGAAAAGGTTGCTCAGGGTCTCCAGAAGCTCAACGAAGAGGATCCTTCATTCAATTTCGGAACCAATACCGAAACCAAGCAGATGGTAATCAGCGGTCAGGGCGACCAGCACATTGACGTTATCGTTTCCAAGCTCAAGGCTAAGTTCAATGTTGAGACCAACATTGAAACTCCCAGAGTTGCATATCGCGAGACTATCCGTAAGACAGTCTCCGTACAGGGCAGACATAAGAAGCAGTCGGGTGGCCACGGTCAGTTCGGTGACATTTGGGTACGCTTCGAGCCGTGCGATGCACCGGGTCTCGAATTTGCAGAGGAAGTTGTCGGCGGATCTGTTCCGAAGAACTTCTTCCCGGCTGTTGAAAAGGGTCTGAATGAGTCCATGCAGAAGGGCGTTCTCGCAGGCTATCCCGTTGTAGGCGTCCGTGCGGTTCTCTATGATGGCTCCTATCATCCCGTTGACTCATCCGAAATGGCATTCAAAACTGCCGCAAATATCGCATTCAAGAACGGTATCCCGCAGGCAAGCCCCACACTTCTCGAGCCTATCGGCACTCTCAAGGCTTACGTTCCCAACGATAACATGGGTGACGTTATGGGTGAGGTCACAAAGCGCCGCGGTCGTGTTCTCGGTATGAATCCTGCCGAAAACAACCTTCAGGAGCTTGCTGCTGAGGTTCCCATGGCTGAAATGGGCGATTTCTCCACCTTTATCCGTCAGACTGCACAGGGCAGAGGCTACTTTACCCTTGAGTTTGAGCGCTATGAGGACGCACCTCCCATGGTCGCACAGAAGGTCATAGAGGATGCTAAGGCAAGAGGCGAAGACGAATAATTTCATAAACAATACGCCGCTCTTTCGAGCGTCGTTTTTGCATAGCACACCTTTTGTCAGATTACACAAACGATTCGCTGCATCATTGTGCTAGCATACAAATAATCGAGTTTTTCTTTACAAGCAATGCAATACAGTTGACGATTTTAACAAACTATGTTAAAATTATGAACGAGATATTAACAATTGATAAAAAGAGTAAAGTTAATGGAGGAGAAAGAAATGAAAAAAACAATAAAAAGAGTTTTGGCCTTGTTGTGTGTCCTGGCAATTCTTGTGCTTGTTTCTGCGTGCGGTACAAAGAAAAAGGAAGAGGTAAAAGGAGTCTCCTACGACAAGGTCGTGTGTCAGATATCCGCCACATCAAGCAGCAGCTCGCAGTATGAATCGTTTAACACCAACGTAACCGTTTATGCAGATAATACGGTAAAGATGTGGACAGGACCGTATGACGGTGATTTTGTTTCCTTTGAGGAAATAAGCTCAAGGAGCTTTACTATAACAAAAGAGCAGAAAAATAAGCTTATCGAACTCATAAGAGAAAATAAGATAATAAATTGCGAAGATCTGAGCAACAAAAAAACAAATGATGGGGTCTCAAAGTACATATACCTCTTTGATGAGCTCGGATATGTTATGCATGAGTGCGGAGGATTAAGTCCGACAAACAAAAGATTCAATACCGTTTTTGACATGGTATGGGGATTTGTCCCGAAGGATACGGCAGAGATCCTCAAGGGCGAGGCGACCGATAAGATAGTAGAGGCTGAAAACAGGATATCCTATAACAGATATATATGCCAGATAGCGGTGCCCGACGAAATCAATCCGCAGAAAAACTATGCAACGGTATTCACCATTTACGGCAACGGCGTATATGAAATGAGCGAGGGATATCTGGACGATCCCGCATATATCAGCGGCTATACATCAAAAAAATACATAATGGAAGAAATCCAGAAGGCAACAATTATAAACATGCTTGCAGAATACATATATCCGGCTCCTTATGAGACAAAGCAGTTTGACCCGAACAATATAAAGGGCATTGATGAAGCGGTAATGTATGTAAATATGTTTGACAAAAAGGGAGAAGTTATATACACCCGTGCAATATCTCATAAGCAGTACAATATGTATTGCACAGAGCTTGTCGAATATATACGCATGATAGTGCCGACAGGAGTGCTTCCCGAATTTGAAAAGGAAGCATTTATATACAGATTATCGCATGAAAAAAATATTTCCACAGATAAGGTCATCGTAAGCTGCAAGGATGTGTGGAGAGCGGAGTGCGCCTGCGAATATACATTATACGCCGACAACACTTTGAAGGCTGCGGCAATAGAGTGGAATGAAGAGGAGCAGAAATTCGAGGAAATATATTCACAGACCTTTGAGGTGGACAGAAAACAGGTATCAAAGATCGAAAGTGCCATTATGGAAAAAATAATAATCTATAATTTTGCTAATGATTACAGCAGCATCACAGTATGTCCCTATGTATTGAACTTCTTTGACAAAAACGGAGAAGAAATATATGTATATCCCATAACGGAAGGCTTATATCTGGGCGGACACGACAAGATAATAGAGCCTATAAAGGCCCTTGTTACGGAAGAGGATATGAATGCCATCATGGAGATCGCAGCGAAGATAAGAGGAAATGCAGAGGCAGAATAAAAGGGGATGAGACAGCATGAAAAGACGTTTTGAACGAATCTTAATAATTATTTGTGCTCTCTGCATGCTGGTTTCTTTATCGGCCTGCAAGTACGAAACTTCGGAAAAACCCACCCCTCAACAGTTCGCATGGTCGTTTGATAAAATCGTCTGCCGACTTGAAATGACCTCATCCTTCGGTGCCGATTACGACCGAGTGCCGATAATCTATGAGCTGTATGCGGACAATACGCTTAAAATCTTCACAGGCCCTTATAACAGCAAAAAAGTAAGCCTTGAGGAGGTTGTGTCATGGGAATATTCGGTAACGAACGAACAGAGAAAAGAAATAGAAGAAGCCATAATAGATTACAGAATAGATTCACTTGGTGATATGAGCAGCGATGTCTCGGCCGAAGGCGTGTGGAAATATATAAGCCTCTTTGACGAGCAGGGAAATGTTATATCCCGCTGCGGAGGTCTTAACCCTCGCAGTGAAGGCTTCGACACTGTGGAATATATGATAAGAAGTCTTGTAGGCTCCAAAGAAATAAAGCTTATCAAGGAAGAAACAAGGGATATAATTCTCGATAAGGAAAAGATAGTTCCCTACGGAGTATCACAGAAAGCCGTAATATGCGAAGTGTGCTTCGCTCCTCTCAGCGGCTATACATACAATCACTTTGCGGTAAAGATAAGGATAGACGCCAACGGAGAATATGAAATTGCCACGACAGACCTTGATTTAGCGCTTGTCAACGGCGACTGGATAGCCGAAACAGGTAAAATCAGCGAGGAGGCAGCAGAAGAAATTGCTGCAAAGGCAGCGGAATATTACTATTCTTTAGAGCCTGTAACGATCAACGAAGCATCAGCATACAATGAGATGGCGGATAAAAGACTGATACTCAGCTTTTTTGACAAGCAGGGAAATATGAAATATAACTATCTGATATCCGAGGTTGATTATTATAACAAAAACTACTACAAACTCGTTGAGCTTATCATCAGCATAATAGGTGAGGATAAGATAAAGCGCATCGAGGAAGAAACCCTGATGGAAGAAATGAATGAATTACATCATGGGGTATCGTATAACAAGGTGATCTGTCAATATGTTTACACTCCTTACAACAGCGAATATGAGCTGAGAGAGTTTGCAACAAAATATAAGATCTATGCAGACGGCACTGTCGAGGTCAGCACAGGACAGTCCAATGATGTAAACGACGAGAAAACCTTCCTTTCGAAAACATACACCATAGATGAAAAAACGGTGCAGGCCGTTGCCCGAGAGGTCTTCACAAAAACAGACTGGAGGCTATGTGTGCCGCCGACCGATGCATGTATCGGCTATTTTGAACAGATGATCGTTTTGTATGACGAAAACGGTATTCCGGCCAACGTAAATATCGTAAACGGTGATCCGGACGGCAGGTTCGAAGAGCTCGGAAAGCTCATAACACAGCTTGTTCCTCAGGGAGAAATAATGCAAATGGAAAATGAAACATGGGCGCGCATATATAAAAACGGTCAGTGAAAAGTAAAATGTAAGTTATAATCAAAAATACGCCGTGGAGGTTATCACGGCGTATTTTGTCATTTTTCGGGAACACTTATCATATCGGAGGTGTTCTTATGAGACGGAAAATAAAACCCCTTCTTTACGGAGCGGCATCAGGCTTTGTAAACGGTCTGCTCGGCTCGGGAGGAGGTATGATAGCGGTTCCTGCTCTTCGTTCACAGGGGCTTGAGCCGCAGAAGGCGCACGCCACATCGATCGCCGTTATTTCTCCCATGTGCGTACTAAGTGCGGCAATCTATCTTTTTCGCGGTGATGTGAGCATAGCGGACGCATTGCCCTATCTGCCTGCAGGCGCAGCGGGCGCGCTGACAGGCGCACTGCTGCTTCGAAAGCTGCCCGATGGTTTTTTAAGAAAGCTTTTCGGCGCGTTTGCGGTGTGGGCAGGGCTTAGGTTGATGCTGAGATGACAGAGCTTATAATATGCAGCATAGCAGGATTTCTGTCGGGCGCAATAGGGGCGCTGGGGCTTGGCGGAGGCGGTGTGCTGATAATCTACCTGACTTTGTTTGCCTCGGTGCCTCAGACACAGGCGCAGGGGATGAATCTTCTGTTTTTTCTGCCTTGTGCCGCAGTCGCCTTGTTTTTCCACACAAGGGCGAAGCTTGTCAATTGGCGGTTTGCTCTGCCCATGTCGCTGACAGGCTTTGTCGGTGCGGTCATCGGGTGTCTGCTGGCAGGCTTTATCGGCGGAGAATGGCTTTCGAAAATATTCGGAGGATATGTATTGTTCATAGGCCTTTACGAGCTGTTCGGGAGAAAAAGATAAACTACCGCCTTAAAAAGAAAATCATTCCGCTATTGTTTATAGCGGAATGATTCCCAGCTTTCAAAGCTTTCTATTTTTTTATAATTTAAAAAGGCTTCTTTAAAGGCCGCGGTCACAGCATCATTTTCTGCAGGAAGCTCTTTTTTTCTGTAATAAAGCACAGCCTCGGGAAGAGCTTTTTTAAAGGTGGCGGCCTGAACGGAACCGATAGCATTATAAACCACCTGAACGTTTTTCAGGCTCGAACAGCCGAGTATAGGAGTCAGATCCTTGACCTTTGAGTTGGAAACATTAAGGGTTGTAAGCTTTTTGCAGTTTTGCAGGGGCGTAAGGTCCTTTACATCGGTCTTCATAAGCTCAAGGTAAACAAGCTCGGGCAGCTGAGACAGGGGAGTGATATCGGAAACAGGATTATCGGTCAGTATAAGTCCCTGAAGCTTTTTTAAGTTGGATATCATGGAAATATCCTCGATATAATTGTGCCCAAGATCGAGCGCGGTCAGATCGGTGCAATACAAAAACAGATCCTTGTAAGTGTTCTCGTCGCCAAGCTTAATTTTGTCGTACAGAAGAGTGGAAAACACCTGTATATCGGTGCGGACGGTCCAGTTTCTTCTGCTTGTGCCAACTGTTATCTCCCAGATAAATTTACACTGCGGATATCTGTCTCTCCACACAGCCATTTGTTCATTCGAAACACCGCAGCCGCACATATCGATCGATGTAAGGGAGGGAAGATATTCAAGCTTTTCGAAATCCTTGTCAAGAGCCTGAATGTCGCTTATCACAGTGCGTTTGAAATTCAAATGAGTGTCCTTGCTGGATACGGTAATACCTCCGATATCTGCATTCCACAGAAAATCGCAGGAAGGCATCTGAGCGCTTACGTACATAAGCTCGTCGTATGCCGTACAGCCGACGGCATTTACGCTTTCGAGTGAATCGAACAGAAGAAGATTCAAAATATCCTCCTTTGATGCATTGCCTGTTGTAATGCTTTTTTCGGAAGGAGAATATCGGTTATCTCCGATAGCTATATCCCAGAGGATAGTGCATTTCGGAAAATCCGCGTTCAGACGAGATACGGTTTCGTAATCGAGTCCGCGCGCATCAATGAGGCTGAGCTTTGTAAAATATCGAAGAGCGTTATATTCGGATAATTGAAACGCGTTCAATGTAATATTGGAAATATCGCTGCTGACATAAGAGCCGCAAAAAGGTACGCTCCAGAGAATTTCGCATTTCGGAAGAGCGATGGAAAGACTGTCTATATCCGAAAAAGAAAGAGGATTATCCCTCAGATCAATAAATTTTGCATCGGAAAAGCGCTTAAGTATATCGGTGTCGGAAATACCCCGATCCTTAAGATCGATATCGGTAAGCTGTATACTGTAGCGTTCATTGCCTATCATCACATTTTTACTGCGATGGGAGCTTATAATCAAAGCTATAATTAAAGAGGCGGAAACAGCGCATATCACAGGCAGAAGCACAAGAGAGAGGCGCAGCTTCGAACTCGGCGTTTTTGTTTTATTATTCATCTTTTTATCTCCTTAATCGATTGCACGCAAAAATTATATCACAGAAAAAAGCAAGGGTCAATTATTGTAATATATTCTGCAAAACGGCTTGACCCATTTAAGGATTATTGGTAAAATATAAAGGTGTGAAACAATAAAGGAGGCAGCCTGCTGTGAAAATAGAAAACAAGAAAATAAGGTCACGCAAAAATCTGCTTTGTGTATTTTTATCTGCGCTGTTTGCAGTGCTTTTATGTTCCTGCAATATGAACTTTACGCCAAAACCGACAAAGCCTATAGAAAACCCAAAGCTCACCGTGACCCGATTCATTGAAAGCATAAAAAACGGCAGCTTTGAGGAAAGTGAAGCAATGGTCAGCAACTATGCCGACCTGGGCTTTGAAAACGTAAGCGCATTCAAGTCCGATGCTGTTGCACAATTTTTCTATGAATGCCTGATCGAAAGCTACAAGGTAGAGTTTCTCGATAATGACAATGTTGTCAGCATCACCGATTCCGTAAGCGAAACGGATTATTCCGTCACGGGAAGAACCGCAGAGGTCAGGTTCCTTTTGACAACGTTTCAGACCGACGGTCTTACGGCAAGAATGAAAGAGATCGCCACAGAGATAGGCCATGAAAAGATGTTTCACGGCTATGTGTATGACAGCGAAGAAAAGGTTGACGAGCTTGTGGCAGAGGCTCTTGAAATTGTAAAGGAAGAGCCTGTGGAGCAGTATTACAAAACATACGAGATATCTGTAGACATGATCTACTCGGACAATATGTGGAAAATGGAACTGACTGATGAGTTCTATGACATTCTTCTCGGAGGTTATACAGAATGAACAATACAGATGAAAACATAAAAGTATATTCTCCTGCCGCAGAAAATAAAAAGCCAAAAGGAAAGCTGACAGAAAAGATAATCAAGAAAATATTATCGATGGCGGTTGCGGTTATCAGCATTGTTGCGGCGGCAAACAGCGTGTATATATTCAATTCGGGCGCAGCAATGTCAAAAAGCGAAGAAGTGACCGAGGTCAGAACTTTTGCAGAGGACGTAAAGGCCGATATACACAACAGAAAAAGTGACATTGTAAACGAAATATACAGCATTCCGAAGGTGTATATTCTTCCGTGGTCAGAGGCACCTGCTCCGATCCCGAACCCTGATGGATATACCTACAGCGAGGGCAGTCCGTACCCGGTCTCATACGAGGACGAGACAATAAAGGTTGAATACTGGACGGAGAAAAGATTCAATTCGGTAGTACATCTTGCGAAGGTACAGATCGCGCATCCTACACAGCTTCGCACAGCCTTTGCGGGCGGAAAGTACGGAAGCGAGACAAGATACAATCCAAGAACGATAGCAAGAAATGTAAATGCGGTAATCGCAACAAATGCGGATTACTATAATTATCGCAAGGGCGGCATCATAATACGCCAGAACGTTCTTTACAGAAACAAGGCTATGAACTGGGATATTCTGCTCATTGACGATGAGGGCAATTTCCATATTCACAAGGATAAGGATAAAGCAGTACAGGAGCTTGTAAAGAGCGGAAAAATAGTAAATACGCTTCACTTCGGACCGTCACTTGTGATCGACGGAGAAATTAAAATATTGGACAATGACAGCGGCTGCGGACCTACATGGAACGATAAGGTATCACCGAGAACCGCGATCGGTCAGATCGGTGAGCTTACATATCTTATGTGCTGTATTGAAGGCCGCATGGATGACAGCAAGGGCGTAAGTGCCGAAAAGGTGGCAGAGATCATGAAGGATAACGGCTGTGTACAGGCCTATCTGCTTGACGGCGGACAGTCCACTACAATGGTATTTAACGGAGAATCTGTAAATCGTCCGCTCTGGGGCGGAATGAGAGCAGTAAGCGATATTGTTTACTTTGCATCCGCTGTCGGAGAATGATTTTGTGATTGTGAAGGAAGGGATTAGCCTTGATGATAGATCCTTTGGCATATTTTGGTAAGACCGAAATATATTGGCATGCCGTATTTTTCGCCTTGGCGATCGTGGCGGCAATATTGATTTCCTGGGTAATGCGTGCAGGCCAGTTTTACTGGAGAAGGAAGCATAAGTTTGCAATGTGGCTTGCAGCTCCGCTGACAATGCTCCTCGGTGCTTTTGCGGCAAGAGGCCTGTATTGCTTTTTCATGCCCGAGATCCTTGAGAACGATTCATCGGTATTCTGGGATTTCTCGTCGGGCGGATTTATGCTCTTTGGTGTGTTTGCGGGTGCCGCTGCCGCCGCGTTCCTTACACGTCTTATCATGGAGGATGTATATGTTTCAGAACTGCTTGATGCAATGGCTCCTGCAGGTGCGCTTGGTATATGCATCGGCAGATTGGCGTCATTTTTCAGCGGTGAAGATATCGGTGTGATAATCACATCTCCGAAATGGCAGTTCTTCCCCTTTGCGGTATATAACGAAGCAGAAGGCTATTGGCATCTTGCGGTGTTCAGCTTCGAGGCTCTTGCCGCCGCAATAGCGTTTGCAGCTTCGGCAGTAATGCTCGTGCTTACATACATAAGAAAAAATGATTCAATACCGAGAGGCAGTGCGCTTGTAACATTCTTACTGGTGTTTTCATCCTCACAGGCATTGCTTGAAAGCATGAGAAACGATTCTGTCTATCTGCTTTCTCTGGGATTTGTGCGCTTCAATCAGATAGTCAGTGCACTGATACTTTTAGGCTGCTTTATATATGTAAATATTAAAACAGTTAAAAAATTCGGATTTAAGTTCTGGATACCCATTCTTTGGGCAGTGGTGGCAGGAGCATTCGCTCTTGCGTTCTATAAGGAATTCCGTCTTACCTCAGGTACGCTTGTACCAAGCTATATTACAATGGGTATATGCCTGCTTGTAATCTGTGTGATTTCCTTTGTGCTTCTTTGCATGACCTTAAATGCGGAGCGCAAGGAAAAATCAGCCGCAGAAAAAACCGACGAAAATGTATCTGAGCAGCTTATAAACGATACGGCTGCAGAATAAATGGCAAAAAACGGTGCGTGAAGCAGAACGCACCGTTTTTTTGCCAAAGCAGGAAAAAATCAGAAAAAACGATTAACAAACAGGAAAAAATGTAGTATTATATTTAAAAGAAAATAATGCCATATTCTTTATTATGAAAGGAACGTAATTATGAACAACTGTATTTATGATGTAAACTTAGCTTCCTACGAACGCCTGCCGGGAGAGCGTACCGACGAAAAACGAATCATGAGAGCGATCGGTGACTGTGAAAAAGGCGTGCTGTATATTCCTGCAGGTGTTTATGAGATAGCGGAAATGATAGAGGTTAAAAACTGCTGCTCCATACTTATGCATAAGTCGGCTGTTCTCAAGGCAGTAAAGGAAATGGACTATGTCCTCAAATATGATGCCGCGATGTCTTACCCGGGACTTGATGAAACCAATTGGTGTCTGACACCTCATTACGGATATGACGACGAGGATTGGAATCTGTTTGTAACAGGCGGCTATATTGACGGCTCAGGACTTGCGAGCTGTATGTGTCTCAACAGCTTCAAGCATTTTACAATGCGCGATATGTCCTTTAGAAACGGCAAAAAATACGGTCTGAGAATACAGGATACCGACAGCAAATGGACCTTTGAGCTTGTCGCTCAGAACCTGTATTTTAAATGCACAATGCCCGGTCTCTCGGGCAATGCAGGCATAAGCTCAACAGGCGGCGACAGTCATTTTATCGATTGTGTTGTAGTTGATTATACGATAGGCTTTGAAATGATAGGCGGTGGCTCCAACAGACTTACACGCTGTCATGTATGGGGAGGCCCGATACCGCCGAAGAGCGAGGGCGAGCTGCCTGAAATGCTTGTCGATTCAATAAATTTCCTTCTTAGCTCCTATGACATAATCCTCACCGACTGCTATGCCGATACAGGAAAAACAGGCTATCTTATAACCGAGCCTGCAAGACTTATCGGATGCAGCTATTTCAATAACTACGGCTACGGACTTGACGACATAACAGCGATAGATCATCGCAGCGGAGAGCTGGTGATTTCCAACTGTATGTTCAGAAAGACCTGCCCCAACGCAACACTTTATAAGGGCGACAACAAGGGTGTTATCTGGAGAGATAATATATTTACAGATGGATTTGAAGAGCCGAAGGAGTAATATTCAATCAGAAATTTAAGTTGTACAGCACGGGTGAGCCTTATAAAGGGCAAAACCCATAACAGGAGAGAATATCAATGGCGAATAATACAACGAGTAATATTCTAAAGCAAATAGAAAAAAGCCCTACAGCATTTCATCTGGTGAAAAATCTGTCTGAGGAGCTCCTCAAAGCAGGCTTTGAGGAGCTTTCCGAAAAAGAAAGGTGGTCGCTTGAGTCAGGTAAAAAATACTTTGTCACACGCAATGGCTCGGCTATTATGTCATTTAAGATACCCAAAGCCGATTTTGATGGATTTTACATGATTGCAGGGCACAGTGATTCACCGACCTTCAAGCTCAAGGAAAACCCCGAAATGGAAAGCTGCGGCGCTTATGTAAGGCTTAACGTGGAAAAATACGGCGGCATGCTTATGAACCCGTGGTTCGATATACCGCTTTCCATAGCAGGCAGAGTCATGGTGCGTACGGAAAAAGGCATAGAGTCAAGGCTTATTGCCATAGATAAGGATCTGTGTATGCTGCCGTCCCTTGCCATACACATGGACAGAAACGCAAACAGCGGACACGAGATAAATGTCCAAAGCGAAATGCTGCCGATAATCGGAGATATTTACGCAAAAGGAAAGCTCGATGAGCTTGTTGCGGCGCAGGCCGACGTAAAAAAAGAGGATATACTCGCCTCTGATCTGTATCTTTACAATCGTGTCAAATATTCTCGCTGGGGAATAAATAAAGAGTACATCTCATCTGCTCGTCTTGACGACCAGATGTGCGTATACGCCTCCTTTGAGGGCTTTATGCAGTCAGAGCCCAAGGAAAACATTGCAGTACACTGCGTATTTGACAACGAAGAGGTTGGAAGCGGAACAAGGCAGGGTGCGGCATCCACATTTCTAAGAGACACCCTCGAGCGGATAAACGATTCGCTGGGACGTACTCGCGAGGACTATCATAAGGCAATAGCAAACAGCTTTATGATCTCTGCCGACAATGCTCACGCCGTACACCCGAGCAGAGTTGATACCGCAGACCCGATAAACAGGCCGAAAATGAATGAAGGCATAGTTGTAAAATATAATGCAAATCAGCGCTATACCACCGACGCGCTGAGCAGTGCGGTGTTCAAGAGTATATGTGAAAGGGCAAAGGTGCCTTATCAGAGCTTTGTAAATAACTCAAATATCCCGGGTGGCTCGACTCTCGGCAACATATCTTCGGCTCAGGTGCCCGTTGTCACGGTTGATATAGGGCTTGCCCAGCTTGCGATGCATTCTCCCTACGAAACGGCAGGAGCAAAGGACGCGGAGTATCTTGCAAAGGCATCGAAGGTGTTTTATGAAAGCAAAAGCCTGATTTAAGGGCAGAAAAAGATAATTTCTCAGAAAAATCCTTTACGGATAAAGGGCAAGGAAATGACTGAGCTTTTCTGAAAGGAATAAGAAAATGAAAAGATACGAAGAGAAAATGTGGCAGGCGACCGTCTGCGGCAATGCAGAAGAATTTCTCAAGGTGGTTTCAGCCGATGCAGTTATGGTCTGCGGAGGCTATCGCTGTTCGGGAAAGGAATATTCGGGCTTTATAAGCGAATTTTCCATATCCTCCTATGAGATAACCAATTTTGAAGAGATATTCAAAAACGAAGAAATCGCACAGGTGTGCTACAATGTCCGCACAGAAGCTGAAAGCGAAGAAGATGCAGACGTATCAGGCCTGTTTTGTGTTACCTCCACATGGCAGAAAAAGGACGGCGAATGGAAGCTGATTTTCAATATGGATTCAAGGCTTGAGATCGAAGAGCTTTGATATCACAATAAACAAAAAGGCCTGCAAACCATAAAGTTTGCAGGCCTTAAATTCTAATACTTAATCAGCGAAACCGGACTTGACGAGATTGACAAGAGCCTCGACAGCCTCAGTCTCATCGGAACCGTCAGCAATGATTCTGATATCAGCACCGCCCACGATGCCAAGGGAAAGAACACCGAGAAGAGACTTAGCGTTAACACGGCGCTCCTCTTTCTCTACCCAGATAGTGCTCTTAAACTCATTAGCCTTCTGAATGAAGAAAGTAGCAGGACGGGCGTGAAGACCTACCTGATTCTGAACAGTTACCTCAAGAACGTACATTGATGAAACCTCCTGAAATTTAACCGTGTTATTCGCCGCAAGCGTTGTAAACGGTTTTTAATTATCAATATAACACCAAACACAGTGTTTTGAACTGTTACTATTATAATCGCGAAGGGTTTGTTCGTCAACGCAAAATGTCAAAATTCGTTTCCATATACAAAGCATTAAACGTTATGACATTATACCATTGTGCAAATTGTAACGAAAAAGCAAACAGACTTTTATTACACACCCGACAAAGGTGATTTTTAAGGGTAAAATGGGGGCAAAAAATGGATTTTTTGAACACATTTCACATGAGTTTTTACGGTGGGTTGTCAATCATGACAAGAAACGCACAAAGCGTTTTTTGATCGTCAGCAATAAAAAACAAACCCTGAAAATCATTTTTTGTTTTCGATTTCGATGCCGTTCTCGGAAAGCACAGCCAAATCCTTTTTTGTAAGAGCCGCGCCTGCGAGCATATCGGGTCTTTTCAATGCAGTCTGCAGTACAGACTGCTCCCTTCGCCATTTTGCGATATTTGCATCATGCCCCGACAGCAGAACATGAGGAACCTTACGTTCGCGCCAGACGGGCGGACGGGTATACTGCGGATATTCCAAAAGTCCGTTCATGTGGCTTTCGTCCTCATAGCAGCCTTTTTCGCTGAGGACACCGGGCAAAAGCCTTGCAACAGCATCCGTTACGATAAGGGCAGGCAGCTCTCCGCCGGTCAGAACATAATCCCCTGCCGATATCTCCATATCGACAAGCTCCTCCAGAAGACGCTCGTCAACGCCCTCATAATGGCCGCAGAGCAGGCAGATGCTTTCATATCTGCTCATCTCAAGAGCCATGCCCTGATTGAAAACCTTGCCCTTGGGGCTTAGGTAAACAAATAGCGGACGGGAAGAGGTCTGGCGGCAGATCGCCTCAAAGCAGACGGCAATAGGCTCGGGGCTCATAAGCATTCCGAGCCCTCCGCCGTAAGGGTAATCATCGACTCTGCGGTGCTTGTTTTCGCAGTAATCGCGTATATTATGAGCACGCACATCAATAATGCCGTTTTTTCTGGCTCTGCCGATAATGCTCATGTCGAGAACACTTTCACACATTTCGGGGAAGAGAGTGAGAATATCAATCCGCATCGCCGAACAGTCCCTTCATAACGGTAATATAGACCGCACCCTCATCAAGGGAAGTTTTCCGAACAACAGGGTCGATAACAGGGATAAGATATTCATTGCCGTCCTTGTGGGCAATGTGCCACACATCGTTTGCAGGAGCGTTTGTTACCTCGCAAATTTCGCCATATTCTTCTCCGCTTTCGTTATCGATGACCTTCAGTCCTATAAGATCCTGAATAAAGTATGTCCCCTCTGGAAGCTTTGCATCCGAGCGGTCTATCCAGAGAACCTTGCCTCGCATAAGCTCGGCAGCTTCGATGGAGTCAACTCCCTCAAGTGTCATAAGGGTAATATTCTTATGAACGCGCGAGGCTTTTACCTTGACAGCTTTTTTTCCGCCGTCAAAGTATACCGTTTTGAATCCGGTCAAAAATTGCGGGCTGTCAGCCCAAGGATTGACACGCAGCTCGCCTTTTATTCCATGAGTGCCGACAATTTCGCCGACCTCCAGATATTTTTTCATTTACTTTCCTCCTCGGAAGGTGCATCGTCAGCATCAGAGGCAGTGTCCTGCGAAGGCTTCACCTTTTTATTTTCGGTGTCAGAGGAGGCGAGTGCGGCGTATAGAACAAGCGCACAGCCGAGTCCTATAAGAAAATAGCCGGGTATCTGCAATAGGACGCTTTCTGATATCTGAGCCTTGAATGCGCTGTTATAAGCAATTGAAAGAACAATAAAGACCGCACCTGCGGCAATACCCTTCCAGCCTTTGAGTGTTTTGATCATATAAGCAAAGCACCTCCGATTTCATAAAATAGAACAAAAATTCATAAATTTACAGCTATAAAAAGGGAAGCCGCCCATAATAAAAGCGGCTTCCTTCTTAACGGTCAAAGTATTTCAACATTGACCTTTTTGTTCTGCTTGGTCGCAGCGGAACGCATAACTGTGCGAATTGCTTTGGCAATTCGACCCTGTTTGCCGATAACACGACCCTTATCGTCGGAGTCAACAGAAAGAGTAAAAACTACAGTTCCGTCCTCGGTAGGCTCAGCCTCTTCGACGACAACGGCATCGGGCTTGGAAACCAGTCCCTGTGCGATAGCAATTAGCAATTCTTTCATGATAATGAGAATCCTTTCCGCAACCGATTAAAGGATGCCTTCCTTCTTGAGCAGAGCCTTAACGGTATCAGTGGGCTGAGCACCGTTAGCGATCCAAGTCTTAGCCTTCTCTGCATCGATCTTGATCTCAGAGGGCTGCTTAAGGGGATTGTAGGTACCGATCTCCTCGATAAAGCGACCGTCTCTGGGATATCTGGAATCCGCAACAACAACACGGTAGAAAGGAGCCTTCTTAGCGCCCATGCGGCGCAGTCTGATCTTTACTGCCATAGTACATTTCACCTCCGCTAATAGAATACTTGTATATTTCTTCGGGTAGTTTAAAACGCTTGTAAACTCCGTTGAAAACAAATTTAATCCTCAAACTGGGAAAGCAGACTGGGGTCATTGATGCCCATATCGCGCATCATTCTTGCGGCATTTCGCATACCGCGCTTGTTGTTCTTTCCGCCGCCGAACTGACGCATCATCTTCTGCATCATTTCAAGCTGCTTTATAAGCTTGTTGAGCTCGGAAACATCCTGACCGGCGCCTGCTGCGATACGGCGCTTTCTGCTTGCGTTGAGAAGCTCGGGCTTCTCACGCTCGCGAGGGGTCATGGACTTTATAAGAGCCATGGTCCTGTCAAGCTGACGTTCGTCAATATCAACATCGGCAAGCTTTTTCTCCATTCCCGGGAGCATGCCGAGTATCTGTTTCATGGGACCCATTTTGCGAACCTGCTCAAACTGAGAAAGAAGATCGTTGAAATTGAAGGTGTTCTTACGCATCTTCTCCTCAAGCTCTGCGGCAGCTTTTTCGTCAAACTGCTGCTCGGCTCTTTCAATAAGGCTAAGAACATCACCCATTCCAAGGATTCTGCTTGCCATACGGTCGGGATGGAAGGGCTCGATATCGCCGAGCTTTTCGCCCGTACCTACAAACTTTATCGGCTTGCCGGTAACATGGCGGACAGAGAGCGCCGCACCGCCTCGGGTATCGCCGTCAAGCTTTGTGAGCATAACGCTGTCTATACCGAGAGCTTCATTAAAGCTTTGAGCGACATTGACGGCATCCTGACCTGTCATGGAATCGACAACGAGCATAATCTCGTGAGGAAGAACCTTCGATTTGATGTTTTTAAGCTCATCCATAAGGGTTTCGTCTATATGCAGACGTCCCGCCGTATCGAGGATAACAACATCGTTGCCGTAGGTTTTTGCATGAGCCACGGCCGCCTCGGCAATTTTTACGGGGTTGCCCTGACCCATCTCAAAAACGGGGACATTAGCCTTGCTTCCGACTACCTTAAGCTGATCGATAGCAGCAGGACGATAAACGTCGCAGGCAACCAGAAGAGGTCTGTGACCCTGCCCCTTGAGCATAAGTCCCAGCTTGCCCGAATGGGTGGTTTTACCGGCACCCTGAAGGCCGCACATCATGATGATCATAGGCGGTCTGTTGGGCTGATTCAAGCGAGCGGTCGAACCGCCCATAAGAGCTGTGAGCTCTTCGTTGACTATTTTGATAACATGCTGAGCAGGAGTAAGAGATTCAAGGATCTGCTCACCGACACACTTTTCGCTGATGGTGGCGGTAAATTCCTTAGCTACCTTGTAGTTGACGTCAGCTTCGAGAAGTGCCATACGAACCTCTCTCATAGCTTCCTTTACGTCACCCTCGGTAAGCTTACCCTTTGCCCGAAGCTTTTTAAATGCATTGCTGAGCTTTTCGCTCAATCCTTCAAATGCCATTTATTTCACCTCAAGAATCTTCCTTAAGCTTGTTTGCGGTGCTTATTATTGTATCGGTATGTGCGGATATCTCACGGGACATAAATGAGCGTCTGTTAATATCGGCAATGGCAGAAGCCGCAGACGATATCTCGTCAAGAGCCTGTTCAAGAGCCTTGAACCTTGCTGCAAGACCTAATTTTTCTTCCATATTCAGAAGCTTGTTTTCCGCACGCTTGATAGTATCTCGCACACCCTGACGGGTTATGGTGTCACGCTCAGTGCCTGTCTCGCCGTATACACGGTTCATTCTTCTTGTCTGAGCGATATTCTCGGCGATTTCACCCAGCGAAAGGTCATCGTTATAGTAATAATCGAGAGAATCGCGCTCCTTTTCGGTGAGCATTTCGCCGTAAAAGTCCATCAGTATGGTTATATCGGGATTGACCGCCATTCGTTTCACATCCTTCGTGTAAAGTAAATTGTCTTTACAATCGGTGATTATACTACAATTTGGTGTATTTGTCAATAGCAAAGATCGCGCTTTATGAATTATACACAAGATAACTGACCAGAACCTCTGCTGCATCGCACAGTCCGAGGGAATAGAGCATTCGGGTGCCGACTACATCTTCAACCTCGTTTAGTATCGGTGCATCGCCGTTCGGAAAGAAATCAATGCCCACAAAGTCCGCCGCCAAAAGAGACGAAACCTGCTCAACAAGAGCATTTTCAGTGGCAGAGAGAATATAGGGCCGAACCTTGCCGCCGAGAGAAAAATTACTTTTAAACCCTTCTTCGGCAGTGCGTTTTACGGCGCAGAGAAGCCTGCCGCCAAGCATATAAGCGCGAACATCGCTTGAGGCACAGGGAAGAAAGGGCTGAACTATCGAGCGGATACTCTTTAGTGCCGTGCGTGCATTTTCGTACTCGGTGCCGTTTTCGGCCTTGAAAACCTGAGTGCCGCCGTGACCGTCAGCGGCCTTTAAAACGCACGGAAAAGGCATGGGGCAATTTTCGGGAAGCTCATCAAAGCTGAGTGTTTCGCACATTTTTATACCGTTGGCAGAGAAAAAACGATAGGTTTCCCCTTTATCGTTTGCAATGCGTGAAACAGCACTGCTGTTTGCGACATAAACACCGTGCCGTTCGAGTCTTTCGGTCAGCTCATCATCAACACAGCGTCGTATTACAAGGTCGGGCAGATCGTCAAAATCAAGCTCTTCCTTGAGCAGAGTGCTTGCTGTCAAACCATGCTTTCTGCAGGCATCGGTCAGCATTTCGGCAAATTTTACGTTTCGTGCCAAGCGCTCTTCGTCGTAAAGGATCGCTGCCTTCATAACTTCACCTCCGACAGTATATGCTCAATGATAAGCTCTGCCATATTAACACCTGTGCAGTCGAAGGTGGTTTTGAAATGAGCGTTGGAATTGACCTCGCAGATAATTGGTTCGTCGTCCTTTCCGAAAAGAACGTCCACACCTGCAAAATCAAGTCTGAGAGCTTTTACTGCATCAACAGCAAGGGAAAGCTGTTCTTTTGTCGGCTCTATCTGAGCAAAATGACCGCCGAGAGTCAGGTTTGAACGAAAATCTCCTTCGCGTCCCTGCCTGAGCATGGAAGCGACCGCCTTAGAGCCAACAACACTGACCCTTATATCCCTGCCGAAGCTTTCCTTTATATACTCCTGAACTATGCAGGGCAAGGAGCCGAGCTGACTTACAAGGGCTGCAGTTTCTTCATCATTGCTTACAAGATGCACACCTGTGCCGAAAGAGCCGCGGCACTCTTTGATTATCATAGGATAACCGAGTTCTTCTGCGCACTTAAAAAAGAACTCGGCGTTATTTCTTGGGGAACGGGAAAAAGCAAAGGGTGCAATAAAGGTGCGCGGCTGTCGTATTCCTGCCTTTGCCAATGCAAGATAAGTCAGCGATTTGTCGTCGCAGAGCCTTATTGCCTCGGCACGGTTGAAAAGCCTAAGGCCGCAAGCCTCGAGAGCTTGAGCAAGACGAATATCCTTGTCCCAGAAAAGCACAAAATCGGGACGAGGAGTTTTCGGCTCGATCAGATCGCCTGTAACGACATCTGCGAGAACAGAGCTGTTTTCTATTTTCTCAAGCTTGACACCGCGCTTTTTAGCAGAGCTTAACAGGAAAGAGAAAAGCTCTTCAAACTTATCAGATTTAAAATAACCGTTTACAATGAGCCAGCCGTACATAAGAACCTCCAAAAAGAAAAGGCGCGGACGCTTTTAACGTCCGCGCCTTTGATAACATCTGATTATGCTCGTATTATGCTATAGAGCCCATCATGAAGATGCACATCAAAACACAAAGCACGATAAGTACGAAGTTGATGATGCTGAATACAACACCTACAGTGCCCATCTTGGCGCCGATAAGACGCTTGGACTTGATGCCAAGGATAAGGGAGGGGATAGAGCAGGCGATTACGATAATACCGTATACGATAACAACTGCAAGTGTGGCTGCAACGCTTTCTACATCGTAGGCGAAGTCAGAAAGCGAGAATATAGTTGCGGTCATAAAGAAGGTGATAATTGCAAAAATGAATGAGAAAATGCCAAGGATAAGAGAAATGACGCCAAATGCGATTCCCTTGCCTCTGCTGGGCTTAACGACCTGAGCCTGAGGCTGTGCGGCGGGCTGCTGTGCATAAACAATGGGTGCTGCTGCGGCAGCAACAACGGGAGCTTCTACAGCAGGCTCTTCTGCGGCGGCCTCTTTAACAACGGGCTCTTCGACTACAGCTTCTTCAGCTACAGCCTCTTCGACTACAGCCTCTTCGGCTGCTGCCTCTTCGACTACAGCTTCTTCGGCTACAGCTTCTTCGGCTACAGCCTCTTCGACTGCTGCCTCTTCAGCTGCTGCTTCTTCGACTACAGCTTCTTCGACTACAGCTTCTTCGGCTACAGCTTCTTCGACTGCTGCTTCTGCAACGACAGCCTCTGAAACTACAGGCTCAGTGAGTACGGGTTCGGTAACGATAGGCTCGGTTACCTGCTCATTCTGCTGGGTGAGATTGTTGTTTTCCATCTTTTTATCCTCCAATTTAAAAAATTAACAAATTAAGCCATAACGGCTGTTGTTACAAAGAAAACGATAAGTGCGATTACAGAGAGAGAGATCGAACTGAGTACAATGCCTGCAATGGACGTTTTTGAGTTCAGAATGCTTCTTCCCTTGGCGGAAAGAATGAGAGAAACCACAGCAAGTATACTTGCAAAAATGAAATACAGAGCTACAGTAAGCATGTTTTCATAATAATATACATAGCTGAAGAAATCAAATCTGCCGTAAGAAAGGTCGAAGATCAGATCTTCGAGCGCATCAGGCTCTATCATAATAAGTAACAGGCTGAAGAGAATCAAAACGACACTGCTTATGCCGAGGACCATTCCAACAATGCTGAGACCAAGCCCTTTGCCGCGGTTGGGGATAGGTTCTGCAGTCGGAAAAACTGTCGGCTGCTGACTGTAGATCACAGGCTGCTGTTCCTGTGTGTTAAGATTATTATCCATATTCCCTCCTGATGGTTGCGTGACAACCGATGTTGATATACTCTTTCAGAATACTGGTAAAAAATAATACTCCGTAAAGATTATATCATCATGTTAAAGCACTGTCAACAAAAAAACGGCGTGCAAAAACTGCACGCCGTTTGCTTATGCATTTGTCTGTTTTTCGATATAGTTTATAAAATCACCGACAGTGACAAATTCATCGGGCGCGATATTGTCGGTAACAATGCCGAACTCATCCTCTATAGAGAGGACAAAAAGCAGCATAGATATGGAATTGACACCGATATCTGCAAGAGGAGTATCTTCGGTCGCACTCGATACATCGGTATCGGGCATTGTCTGTTTCATGATCTTCTTAAGTCTTTCGAGTGTTGTCATAAATATGGCTCCTTACTTCTTGTTCATTTCATTGTATAGTTTTGACTGAAGCTCCTGCATTTTAACATACAGCATGTCAGTTTGTCTCTGGAGATTATCGGGGGTAAGGGAGGTGTCGCTGAATGTTATTGGTCTGCCGATAATAATATGCAGTCTTTTTCCGAAAAGAATGCGGTAATCGCCGCTTGTAAAGACCGGTATCACAGGCACGCCTGCGCGCAGGGCAAAAAGAGTTGTGCCTGCGTGGAAGGGCAGTAAATCGTTCTTCTCCTTGCCGATGGTTGTACCTTCGGGAAAAAGTCCCACGGGAGTACCCTTTGCGAGAGTCTCCTGTACTTCGCGCATACAGGCTGTGTCTATTCTGCTGCGGTCTATCTTTATGGCGCGGCATTGTTTTAAAAGCCAACGGAGTATGGCGCGGTCATAAAGCAATTCGCCTGCGATCATGCGTACACCCGCGGAAGGAAAGGTGGTATATATCATCGGGGGGTCAAATATGCTTGTATGGTTCGAGATTATCACAGCGGCAGTCTTAAGCTTTCTGCCCTGTGTTTTTTTATCCTCATAATGAAATTTGGGACGAAAGCCTATAAGCATAAGAGGCATCATGGTTATTCTGACAAACCATGAAAGAAAAGAAGAAAAAAACTTTCCTATACGTTTCAATTATTATCCCTCGGTTTACTCGCCGCCGGAGCTTTCGGATTCGCTCGAAGCGGCTGTGGTAGTGGTCGTGGTAGTGGCTGCAGTGGTCATCGTGGTAGAAACCGATGCAGTCGTAGTGGTCGTGGCAGTAGTTGCAGAGGCGGTAGTGGCTGATGTGCTTTCGGTCGTGCTTTCGGTAGAAGCGGTAGTTGTGGTTGCGTTGGGGTCTGTGGTAGTGTTGCCTATACCGCCGTAATACGGATTATCAGCAGTCCATTTATCGGTAGGATCGTATCCCCAGTATTTTCCCGTGTAATTTAAAGGCGGAGGATTCGGTGCGGTGGGGCCTTCTTTCTCGGTGACATATACCTGTGTTCCGTACGGACAATTATCAAATATCCATTTGCAGTCGGCAGTGGTCATTCTTATACAGCCGTGAGAGGCACGATTGCCGAGATTGCGGTACATGCTCATGGTCATCATATCGCCGCTTTTTGCACGATACGGAACAGAGTGGAAAAGATATCCGTTTCCGATGGAGGAGCAATATTGCCCCCAATAATTTTCTATGCCGTCCTCGGGAGAACCCATCAGCATGCCCCAGTATTGCTTTTTGAAAATAGAATATAATCCCGGATCGGTCGGATTTTTCTCTGTGCCGGTCGAGCATACAAACAGCTTTTCCTCAACAGCGTATTGTCCCTCATCATTTTTTCCGTATACAACGACGCATTGGCTTCCCACATAGACGACTATATAGTATTTCGATTCGTAATTCGGCTCGATTATCACATCGACGAGGGAAGGAAGCACAGAGGGAAGATTTTCTTTTTCGGCATCGGTCAGAGTGACGACAGGAGGCTCTTCATCCATCATATCAAGGGGAATATCACTTTCGGTGGCGTAATCCTCAAAAATTGCAGAGGTCGGCGGAGTGATAATCTGCTCATTGGAAGAGCTTGGAGTAAAGGTCTCGTGTGAAGGCTCGAACTCCTTTAAAAGTGTGCCGTTGTTAAGAGATATGCTCAGCCATGTGGATAATCCGAAAAACAGAATAGTTGCAATTGTGAGCAGAGTAACTCTGGCAGCTCGGGCCTGAGATTGTATTTTTTTGTTATATTCCTTTGCGTAGTTACCCACAAATTGCCCTCCTTAAGGTCAGATGTTGCAGCAGCTTTAAGATTCGGCTGTATCGGAAGACTCTGTACTGGCTGCCGAAGTCGCTTCGGCAGTTTTTTCTGTCGCTGCTGTAGTGGTTGTTGTCTCGGCAGCTGTCGTGGCTGCAGTAGTGGTTGCTTCGGTAGTTGTAGTAGTGGTGGTAGTTGTAGTAGTGGTGGTAGTTGTGGTTGGCGGTGAAATAAAATACGGATTGTTTTTGGCCCATTTGTCGGAAGGATCCCATCCTTTGTAAAGAGGATCGGTGCTTCTGCGCGGAACGCTTGCTCCCGCAGGACCGGAGGTGGCGGTTATATAAACCTGAGTGCCTATTGCACAATTATCATATATCCATTTTGCATCGCGAACGCATAAACGTATGCAGCCGTGGGATGCGGGAGAACCGAGCTTGTCGTATTCCTTATCGTCAAGCGCGTTGACGCTCTTTTTGAGATATGGTACAGAGTGGAAAAGATATTTTGTGGAAAGACTGCTGTTGTATTGTCCGTAAACATTGCCGACAAGTGCGCGCCAGCGGAACTTTCGCCATATCTCAAACTGCTTGTTTGTTGGAGTGCTTCCGTTTATTCCGGTTGAGCAGGTAAAGCTTTTTATAAGCTTGTTGTAATAACCGTCGGAATCCTTGCCGTAAACACAGACAGACTGACTGCCGGTATGAACGACTATGTAATATTTCTGCTCATAATTCGGCTTATATACACCGGGCGCGTTTTTGCCTTTTGACGCGGTCGTTGATGAAGTGGCAGCAGTAGTGGTAGAGGCGGTGGTTTTCTTTGTGGTAGTAGTTTTCTTCGTGGTTTTCTTGGTTGTCTTCTTTGTAGTTTTTTTAGTTGTTTTCTTTGTAGACTCGGAGGTTTCGGAAGAAGCCGAGGTTGTTGTATCAGATGTTGTAGTTGATCCGATAATGGTATCCGAAACAGAAACATCGGAAAAAATTTCATTTTCGATATCTTCGACGCAGGAGCTGCTGCAGCCCGACAAAGAAAGGGTGATAAGCATGATCGCTGCAATGTAAATAAAGCTTAAAATTTTATTTTTCATTTTTACCTCTCGTTTCTGCAAAACAAATTTTATGCGGTATGCATTACCGGCCGATTAGCCGACACGTACAAGAGAAATTATGACATCCGTCATTTTTTCAAGTGACTGCACGGGAATATATTCGAATCGTCCGTGGAAATTATGACCTCCGGCAGAAAGGTTCGGGCAGGGAAGACCTTCCCAGGAAAGCCTCGCGCCGTCTGTGCCGCCGCGAATGGGGGTCATGATTACCTCAACGCCGTTTTCCGTAAATGCCGCCTTTGCGCGGTCAATAATTTCGGGGTGCAAACTTACCTTTTCGTACATGTTGCGGTAGCTGTCGGTGATTTTGATATCAACAGTTCCCTCGCCGTAACGTACATTCAGCATTCCTGCCGTGCTGAGCATAAGCTCCTTGCGCTGAGAAAGATTATCGGCATCGAAGTCGCGTATTATATATTCAAGATGCGCCGATTCCTCGCTGCCGCTTATTTCGCAGAGGTGGAAGAAGCCTTCATAGCCCTCTGTGTGTTCGGGGGTGTCGGAAAGAGGGATAAGAGAAACGAACTCCGCCGCTATGCGTGCGGCGTTAATCATCTTGTTTTTTGCCTCACCCGGATGAATGGAAAAGCCTTTGATGTTGATATCGGCCGCGGCTGCATTGAAGCATTCCGTTTCAAGCTCTCCGAGCTTGCCGCCGTCGATGGTATAGGCAAAATCGGCACCAAAGCCTTCAATATCAAAGCCATCGGCACCCGAACCGATTTCTTCGTCGGGCGTAAAAGCGATAACAATTTTTCCGTGAGGGATAGTATCATCGCTGAGCAGTATTTCGGCAGCGGCCATTATCTCTGCAATGCCTGCCTTGTCGTCGGCACCTAAAAGAGTGGTTCCGTCGGTCACGATAAGATCCTGCCCCACATAATCCGAGAGGGAGGGGAACTCCTTTGGATCCATGACATAACCGCTCTGTCCGAGAGCTATCCTTTTGCCGTCGTAATTTTTGATAATGCAAGGCCTGACATTTTCGCCGGATATGGCGGGAGAAGTGTCAACATGGGCAATAAGACCGATAACAGGCTCATTTTCACAGCCTGCCGAGGAAGGTATCTCGGCATATACATTGCTCTCTTTGCCCATACGCACATTCTCGGCGCCGATGGCGATAAGCTCACTGCACAGCTCACGCAGCAGAATGAACTGAAGTCCTGTGCTGGGTCTGGTATCGCTTTTCGGATTGGAGACGGTGTTATAGGCTGCATATTTTAAAAATCTTTCGACTGCGTTCAAGTGAAACACTTCCTTTAAAGATGTACACAATATCATAACATTTTTGGTGTGAGTTTACAATTGTTTAATTGTAAACAAATAAGAAAGATTTAAGAGTGCATCGCAGGAGCAGATATGTATATAAAAAACTTTACTGCGCAACATAATAATGCTTGACGTTTTATGCTACTTGTGTTACAATGCCAAAGCACCGAATGTCGCGGATATGGGCGTATGCCTTTTATTAAGGAACACCGATACCCTTATCTGCGATTTTTACGGGAGTATTAAAAGAGGTGGTAATAACCATGACCAGAGAAGAAAAGACCGCTATAATGCAGCAGTACGCACGCCATGAGGGCGACACAGGTTCACCCGAGGTTCAAATCGCAGTTCTCACCAAGAGAATCAGCGACCTGACTGAGCACCTCAAGGAGCACAAGAACGACCATCACAGCCGCCGCGGTCTGTTTAAGATGATCGGTCAGAGAAGAAATCTTCTCAACTATCTTACCAAGATCGACATCGAGCGTTACCGTGCAATCATCGCACAGCTCGGCATCCGTAAGTAATAACGGCGTAATCAGGGCAAGCGTGCTGTATGCATGCTTGCCCGTTTGCCGTTATTTAAGCGGTCAGCAGCACGCATTGCGTGCATTGCGAATCAGGCAGAAAAGGGCAGAGGCTTAGCGGTAAAACGGTGGTTTCACGCATGCGAACATCGCGTGGAAATACGGTTTTATTGCTATGCCGGCTGCCAAAGAATTTAAATTCAGAAAGGACAGCAAAAAATGTTTGAGAATTTCAAGGTATTTGAAACGACCCTCGCAGGCAGACCTCTTGTAGTTGAGACCGGCAAAATGGCTCAGCTTGCAAACGGCTCCTGCCTCGTACGCTACGGCGAGACCTGCGTACACGTTGCAGTCACCGCATCTGCAAAGCCCCGTGACGGCATCGATTTCTTCCCTCTTTCCGTTGATTTTGAGGAGAAGCTCTACGCCGTAGGCAAGATTCCCGGCTCCTTCCTCAAGAGAGAGGGCAGACCCTCCGATAAGGCAATACTTGCCTCCCGTGTTATCGACCGTCCTGTTCGTCCTCTTTTCCCGAAGGACATGAGAAATGACGTTGCGATCGTTGCAACCGTTATGGCAGTTGATCCCGACTGCTCTCCCGAGATAACCGCAATGATCGGAACCTCCATTGCGATCTCCATTTCCGATATCCCCTGGAACGGTCCTATCTCTGCTGTTTCTGTGGGTTATGTTGACGGTGAGATCGTTATAAATCCCAATGCGGAGCAGAAGAAAAACAACCGTATGAGCGTCACCGTTGCATCTACCGATAAGAAGATCGCTATGATCGAGGCAGGCGCAGACTGCATCCCCGATGATGTTATGTACAACGGTATCATGGCAGGTCATGAGGCTAATCAGGCTGTTATAGAGTTTATCAAAGGCATTCAGGCAGAGATCGGTAAGGAGAAGTTCTCCTATCCTTCCAATGAGCCCGATCATGATATGTTCGAGGCCATCAAGGAGTTTGCTATCGAGGACATCAAAGTCGCACTCGACACTGATGACAAGACAGTAAGAGATGCAAACCTCAAGCCTATCTATGAGGCTGTACACGCAAAGTTTGACGAGATATATCCCGAATCCGAGGCTAAGATCGAGGAGTGCCTCTATAAGACCCAGAAGTTTGTTGTACGTCGCTGGCTGCTCGATGAGCAGAAGCGTGTCGACGGCAGAGGCATGAACGACATTCGTCCTCTTGCTTCTGAGGTTGGTATCCTTCCCAGAGTTCACGGTTCAGGACTTTTTACCAGAGGCCAGACTCAGGTTCTTACCATCTGTACTCTCGGACCTGTCAGCGACCGTCAGCTCCTTGACGGCATCGATGATGAGGAATTTAAGAGATATATGCATCATTATAACTTCCCCTCCTACTCCGTAGGTGAGACCAAGCCTTCCAGAGGCCCCGGACGCCGTGAGATCGGTCACGGTGCACTCGCAGAGAGAGCACTTCTCCCTGTTATCCCCTCTGAGACCGAGTTCCCCTATGCACTGCGCCTCGTTTCCGAGGTCGTTTCCTCCAACGGCTCTACCTCTCAGGGATCCGTCTGCGGCTCCACCCTTGCTCTTATGGACGCAGGTGTTCCTATCAAAGCTCCCGTTGCAGGTATCTCCTGTGGTCTTATCACAGAGGGTGACCGCTGGATGACTATGGTAGACATTCAGGGTCTTGAGGACTTCTTTGGCGATATGGACTTTAAGGTAGCAGGTACACACGACGGCATCACTGCTATCCAGATGGACCTCAAGATCGATGGACTTACCCCCGAGATCGTCAAGGAAGCTATCGAAAAGACTCATGTTGCACGTAACTATATCCTCGATGAAATCATGCTCAAGGCTATCCCCGAACCCAGAGCAGAGCTTTCCAAGTATGCTCCCAAGATGCTCTCCACCACCGTTCCCGTTGACAAGATCAGAGAAGTCATCGGCTCAGGCGGAAAGGTCATTCAGAAGATCGCTGCCGAGTGTGATGTCAAGGTTGACATCGAGGACGACGGCAAGGTATTTATCTGCGGTGTAGATATCGAAAACTGCCGCCGCGCACTCCAGATAGTCGAGACCATCGCTCACGATCCCGAGCCCGGTTCCTTCTATAAGGGTGTTGTAACAAGAATTATGGACTTCGGCGCATTTGTTGAGATAGCTCCCGGCAAGGAAGGCCTTGTCCACATCAGCCGTCTCGATGTAAAGCGCACCGAGAAGGTCACCGATGCGGTCAATGTCGGTGATGAGGTCATTGTCAAGGTTCTTGAGATCGACGACAAGGGCAGACTAAACCTTTCCCGCCGCGATGCTCTTATCGAGATCGAGGGCAAGGTTCCCGAAAACACCGTTTCCGACCGTCCCCGTACCGAGCGCCGCGATAACAATAACCGCAATGATCGCAGACCTCCCAGAAGAAATAACGATCAGTAATAAATAGAACAAAAACGAACGTGGGTATTTACCTTTAAATACTCACGGTCGTTTAAATATGAAAAAATTATCTCTTGATTTTCTGTGATTAACTTTTCATTAAGATGAGAACATCAGATGACAGAGGAGGCTTCACAGCTTGTGCTCAAAGGTTTTTCACTGTTTCATCACAATTTCTTGCATTTAAAGGTAATATGTGATATCATATATGTAAGAAGCAAGAAATTTCGGCATATTTCATCAGATTTATACAATAATGAAAGGAAAATCTATTATGAACAATAACCAATATCCAAACCAATCGACAGAAACTACCGTTGCTGTTCCTTCCGCCAACACAGAGCCTGTGGTATATCAGCCGCAGCCCCAGTATATTCAGCAGCCTGTTTACGCTCAGCAGCCTGTTTACACCCAGCCTACAGGAAAGGTCGCAAGGCCTAACCCCGCACTTTCCATCATTTCGCTTGTTTGCGGAATCTGTGCTATCGTTTTCTGCTATATTCCGTTTATCGGCCTTGGCTGCGGTATAGCTGCAATAATAACTGCAGCTATCGCTCGTAAAAAAGCCGGCAATGGCATGAACAAGGCAGGTCTTATCTGCGGCATCATCGGAACTGTGCTCAGTGCGATCCTTACTCTTTCAGTAGGTGTTGCATGCATTGAGGAAATGGGATATGACAGCATATATGACTATGACTATTACTATACCGCAACCAATTGGGATTATATCGACTGATAATTCTGTTTTCACAAAAGCCTCCGAGCATTATCGGAGGCTTTTGTTATTGGGTGCCGAAAAGGCAAAACATAAACCCCCAGTTAAACTGGGGGTTGGTAAAGAAATCTTTAGAAAGAGAAATATCCTCCTTGTGATAAGATAGGAGTGGTGTGGCAACCACAGAAAGAACACAAGGAGGATATTTA
>JAZSNH010000040.1:0-11560 GCA_045536305.1 Acutalibacteraceae bacterium | reverse complement strand
ACTATGTTAAAAAAGATACGTCAAGACTTAATGGGATTACAGACGAGTTCAATATCTGAGACAACGCCCGCCTGATACAATATCCGGCGGGCGTGTGTGCCATTATAAATCTAGGAATAATCATAAAGTGTCTCTTGCAGTCACTTTCAAACACGCAAATCCCTTCTTAAATGCAGTAAATAGTATTCGCATATAAAACACATCATCTAAATTTTTATGATATCACATTTTAATTTTAGATTGCAATCCAAAAAAACTCGCAATCTCTGCCATATTAGCCATGATCGAAATCAACGTTGGCGCAACTTTAGTTAAAAAACTTTTTATGTGACAAAATGTATTTTTGGCTTTTTCTTGATGGACCTTCGAATTATTAATTATCCCATTCTTTGCATCTTTCATTATTTGAAGCATTTGTTCCTTTTGAATAGCATCTAGTTCTACTGATTCATTTATCGCCTTGATTGTCTCATCTAGCTCTTTTGTTAACTGCTTTATGTTTTCCACGCCAAATGTCATCGTGTTGTTTTCCCCAACTATAACATTAGACTTAACAATGTTTTCATTACCAATTACATTATCATTACCATGTACTACTGGAGCATAGTAATTACTTATCCCACGGTTTTTTTCTTGCTGCTCCTTCACTTTTGACGTAGCCTCCTCAATTATTTCCAACAATTGTTTACCCTCTTTTATACAATCGACAACACACCGAACAACACTAATCACTTGTTTGCTATCCAGTTCATCTAGAGGAACATATTTTGCATTTTCTATGTAACGTTTCCATAAAACCAAGCAAGGTGCCTTTGTTTTTAATTTATCGGGCAAGGAATTGATTCGTTTTGCTATATCGAACCCTGATTTGCCTGTATCCATTTCGCTGTAATATATATCAAGGAAATCACCTGATAACTCGTTTAAATCAGACCAACTATCAGTAATAAGAGAACGATAATTAAGCTGACTTTCATTATCAGACAACGGTAAAATAACGCACTTATGTTCTGGATTCTTCGAACAATAACGTTCAGCAACCTCATTAAAATCTTTTGTACGATGCGTTTTATTTGGAGCAAACAATATTTTAAATTTTTCAAGCAAAACCTCCCAACCAGTCTGTTTGTATGACCTTAGCAATTGTTTTTTCTCATTATCTCCTTTTCCCAATTGTTTTGTATATTCGTTAACCTGCTCCTCAAAGATATCTGATGGCATTTTTCTAACGTCTGTTGGATTAGCATATTTATGTTGTAACCATTGAAAAAAATTCAACTCTTCTGCTACTTGAACTTTGGATGAGATCATTAATTGCGTATATGGTTGAGATGATTTTACTTTGCTATTGCTGTACACTAAATTACGCATGTACGCAGATAAATCATAATGAGAAATATTAAATGCTCCACAGCTAACATAATCATCATAACTATTTTCCATAAAATTATAAAATTCATACTCTATATCATTACTAAATAACTGCTGCATACATGTATAACAATTCTTATAATTATTAGAACAGCAAGAATTTCTTTTGCAACGTGCAATAAGTCTCTTCCATTCTTTACTCTCTAAAAACTGAAGTATTGCTAATTTCATATAGCAATCCCGTTGTCTTTCCATTAAGTACTGGCGTGTGTATGAATCCAAATAGTTTGTTTCACTTTTCCACCCCATTAAAATATCAACAGCTGTAATAGAATTCACATGATCTTCTTCTATTTTTCGTCTAAGCCAATTACAAAAATCAAGAACAATAATGTTAGGAATAGGATTCACCTAATCACCTCTATTTTTCGATTTGAAATGATATATTAATATATCATTCTTAGTGTTTCATATAAATATTGAACACTTACTAAGTAAATGTACTAGTCTTTACGTTCCTTTTACGTTTATTACATAACACTCTTCTTAAATTGGTCTTTAATTCATAGATATTTTCAGTAACAAGCTATCCTATTATAATCTTCTATAACCTTACTATTAATTACAGATTATTTGTTAAGACCCCTTATTGCCCTTCATTTGCCTTTATCAAACCACTCTCTTGCATGAATTTTTGCGCTATCATTAAGTTTTGCATTTGTGCTATACCTTCTGTGGGATTTGTCATTAGTATTTCCATAAATTTTTGAACCATAGCATCTTGAAGTGAATTGGATTGAGGTAAATTCGTTCCCACTTTCAATGACTCACTAAATGCCGCCAGCATTTGAGAAAAACGAATACCAATATTGTTCTCAAGCTGAGTCAACTTATCTGGTATGTTATTAACCTTTAATAATAATTCTGACAGTACTGACTCTTCTCCCTCTGAGTGCTCGGGTGTCAAGTTTAATATGTTTGACACTTGAGTTACAGGGTTAAGGGTTTTGCTACCTTCTTCTATTCTATCAATTGCATTTTCGATTGCTTGACGTGCTTTATTTGCTCCACTTGCAGAAAGATCATACTGTATTGTGCGAACATTATGTATATCAAAAGGAATTTCACTTGTATCATCACGCGTAATTTGTATAGCTGGAAGTCCATACGAATGCCTAATTGCAAGTTCATAGAAAACATTCGCATTTCGCCCTGTAATATCAATTATTGCAATGTCATCTTGCAATATATGCTCGACAATTGATTGTGTAATCATACCTGCATCAGAAATCTTATCTGCCCGAATAACCTCATAGCCTTTCGCATTGCATGCAGGTTCTATTATAAATTGCAACGCTTCATCTGCACTCTTTCTAACTTCCGACCCTTCTTCTCCTATTGGAGAAATAATAAAACATTTTTTCATGATATCCTTCCTTTTATAGCTTTTATGTAATATACCCCCCAACATTGCATAATGTGACATTTTATTAACTATACATTTATGATTATTGATAAATCGAAGTCTACAAATCACTGATATTCTCCACCCAAGCAGTATGTAAAATAATAAAACCGCCCGGTAATTACACTAGGCGGTCAAAATTTGTGCTGCTATAAACAAAGAATAACATTTTCTTCTACTGCATTTAAGACAAAGAACAACGTAATTTCTTGTACACATCAAATATCACATTCTCCCAGTCCTCCCATCAAATTGATGCTTTATTGATGATGTAACAAACGGAAATACGCAGAACGTACGCGCCCGAACAACAAACGATGCCCGTTTGCAGCTCTGATTTTGCATATTTTGTGACCGCGTGTCGTATATTTTCAGACAGCAAAAAAGCCTTGAAATCGTATGATTTCAAGGCTTTTTTATGGCGGGGGCAGAAAGACTCGAATTGATTCATTGCCGTCCAATGGCTTATTATGCGTGATAATAATCGCATAATTAAGCCATTTTCTTTTCATTGCGTTATAATAGATTATGCCCTTTTTAAATCTGTAAAGGGTTAGCATAAGGGTCAAAATTGCAGAAGGTTTCTTGCTTTTTACCGCCAATTCACTCCCTGATTTAAGCGGATTTATTCTGCAATTAAGGATAAGGTTCAGATACAGAAAGTCACACCTGCTGTCAAAGCCTTAATGCACCAAAATTATCCCACGCTTTATATTACGATAAATTTGCAAATTACACATATAATTTTTATCGACAAGGAGGATAATCATGAAGGCATTTGAAAAGGTAATAGGTTATAATGCAATAAAAAAAGAGCTTATACAGATATGCGACATGATCTGCAACAAGGAAATTTATGCAAATTTAGGCGCCGTGCTTCCTAACGGAGTATTGCTGTACGGCGAACCCGGTCTGGGCAAAACATTGCTCGCAAAGTGTTTTATCGAAGAATGTAATATCAATACATACACCATAAGAAAAAACAGAAGCACTGACGAATTCGTCAGCGAAATCACGGATACATTCCGAAAGGCTGAAGAAAATGCTCCCGCAATAATATTTCTTGATGATCTGGACAAGTTTGCAAATGAAGATCAGTCCCATTGTGACGCAGAAGAATACGTCGCCGTTCAGGCAGGAATTGACGAAGTCAAGGGCAAAGGTGTTTTTGTCATCGCTACGGCAAACGACATATACAGACTGCCTTCGTCTCTTACACGAGCAGGACGTTTTGACAAAAAGATTGAAGTCGGCCGTCCATCCGACGAGGACTCTCTCGATATTATCAAGCACTATCTGAAAGATAAGAAACTGTCTTCGGATATCAACTATGAAGACGTTGCAATGATGCTCAATTACAGTTCATGCGCCGAGCTTGAATCCATCCTCAATGAAGCCGCAATCAATGCTGCATTCGAAAGAAAGGATAGTGTTTCTATGTCCGATCTCATAAACACTATTTTAAGAACTGAATATGCGGATATGGGAGACTGTCAGAATGTCTCTTATGAGGATATTCGAAAAACGGCACTCCATGAAGCGGGGCATATTGTAATATGCGAGGTTTTATGCCGAGGCAGTGTCGGTCTGGCTTCCCTTCGGACTGTCAACAGTGATTCTGTCGGCGGATTTATCCGCCGATGCAAGGATCTGAAAAGAAGGCCATATTATATCCTTGTATCCCTCGGAGGAAAAGCCGCAGTTGAGCTTCACCATTCGGAAACCTGCGCTAGCGGATGTCAAACGGATATTCGCAATGCCATCATGGATATTCGTGCCGCTGTTTCCGAGAGCGGTGCATGTGGATTGAGCCTGACAGATGTTTCGTCACACCGGTATACTTCAGATACACTTAATGCCCCCACCGAGGCTGTAACCCACGCCGAGCTCGAAAGGTATATGTTCAAGGCGAGAGATATTCTGTTGAAAAACACGGAGTTTCTCCACAAGGTGACCGATGCTCTGACAGAAAAGAAATCTCTTCTTTATTCTGACATCAAAGCCATCAGAGAGTCAGTAGAAATCACGGAGGTTCCCGTATAAATCCAAGCAGAACACAAAGCGGCTTGATTGTTTTCACAGTCAGGTCGTTTTTATGCACCACAAATATCCCATCATCTGAAATATTATTATATTGCAAAGAGGAAATGTATATGGTAATCTTAAAATGAAACCATTGTACACCTTCTCAAATCAATTATTTCAGAAAGGTGCAGACATTATGAACACTACGCCTCCGAAGAAAATGCTGATAATCAGCATCCTCGATATTTTACGCAAATACACCGACGAGAATCACCGCCTCAGCCAGCGTGATATAATGGAGATTCTCGAAAAGGAGTATCAGCTCAAGGCGGACAGAAAGTCTGTTGCCCGCAACATCGGAAATCTTATAGAGTTTGGCTACAACATCCAATACAGCGAAACCGTTCGCATGATCCCCGTAAAAGACAAAGACACGGGAAAGACAGTTATTGACCCTGAGACAGGGAAGCCGCAGCTGGAAGAAAGTTATATGCTGTCGGATTTTTATTTTGAAAATGATTTTACCGACAGTGAACTGAGACTTCTAATCGACAGTATCCTATTTTCAAAGCACATTCCATACAACCAGTGTAAGCAGCTCATCGAAAAAATCGAAGGGCTTTCAAACTGCTATTTCCGCTCCAAGGTCAGACATATCCGCAATCTGCCCGAGAATCTGCCGGAAAACAAGGAGTTGTTCTACACCATCGAAATTCTCGACGAGGCTATAAGTAAAGGTAAGCAGGTAAAATTCAAATACTGTAGCTACGGTGTTGACAAAAAGCTGCATCCACGCACTGACTGCGAGGGAGATGTACGTGAATACATAATAAATCCTTATCAGATGGTTGCAACGAACGGCAGGTATTATCTTATCTGTAACTACGATAAATACGACAATGTGGCAAATTACAGAGTGGATAAGATAAAGGACATAAAATTGCTGGACACACCTGCAAAACCTGTGAGAAACGTCAAGGGCTTTGAAAACGGACTTGACCTGCCGCGCCACATGGCAGAGCATATTTATATGTTTACGGGTGAAAGCGTGCTCGTTACATTCCGCGCTAAAAAATTCATACTTAATGAAGTCATCGACTGGCTGGGAAGGGATATTGAGATCATCGCCGAAACAGAAGATGAATTCATCGCAAAGGTGCGTATGAATTATGAGGCCATGCGCTGCTGGGCACTGCAGTACGCAAGGCACGTCCGTGTACTGAGTCCGCAGACACTGGCCGAGCAGATAAAGGAAGATTTACGGCAGTCGATGGAGAATTACGAGGATAGGGAGGATTAGGAATGAATAAACATACAAATTTGGCTGACCTTTTCAATGATTGGCATAAGAAACACAAGAATGAGCCTGATGCTGAGTACAACCTATATAAAAACGGCAATGTCGATAAAGAGTCCTTTTGCAGGGATGGTATAATTAACGAATCAGCCTACTCATCTGCCGATAAAAAGATTCTGTTTATTGCAAAAGAGGGAAATGAAGGCAGGGGTTCAAACAGCACAAATGTTAATATAAACTGTGACTTCTGGCTTCAAGGTGTTGCGAATGGAGTTTATGGCACCACTTATTTTGCCCGTCGCCTTGCGATTCTTGCAAATGCTTATCACAATGATGAATATACAAATCCCAATAATGATATCAAAATCCTCAATAAATGTGCATTTATGAATCTCAACAAACGAGGTGGATACAGTAGATGCAGCTGGAATACACTGGAACACTATACAGAAAAATACGCCTGTTTTATCAGAAACGAGATAGCGATCATTGCCCCTAAACTGATAGTCTGCTGCGGTAAAAACTTAAAAGCACTTCTTGAAGATAATAAACTGATTCCGGACCTTCCGGAATCAGCTAAGACAATCGAAGTCTACCATCCGAGCTATTTTGTAATCTCAAACAAAAGGTATATCGAAGCTCTTGGAAATGTACTCAAATAATAAAGCAGGTCTGCGGTTTTCACAAACTGCAGACCTGCTTTATTTGCAGACACTACACTATTCAATTAAACATATGCGTCAGAAAAGCTGCCTCTACATCGTTGGGGTCCGCTATGAGAACGCATCGGCCTGTTGAAACAGTCACACGGTACATTATTTCTCCTTCCATGATAAGGTAGGGAATATCCGGGTTGGGGTAAAATTCGCCGCTTATGGTAACGTGATATTGTGATTCTGTACCCGGTATCTTTTCATAGTTTATCTCAAAGCTGTGAAACACCTCTACCACCATCTGACCGATTGTGGGTGAAAATGTTGGATTTACCTTTGTTGTGTCAAGGATATTGAGTATTTCATTTACGGGTATTTCTTCCGTCTCCTGTGGCTGTTCCGTTACAACATCCTGTACTTGTTCGGGTGCTGTTTCCTGAGTTTTAATGTAGTCACTGTCGCTCTCTGTCTCATTTGTAATGCCCCAGTTCCCATCAATACATCCCACCGTCTCTAATATTGTGAGTATAATAGTTACAACCACGGCAACTATCATTATGTAGCCTATCCGTTTCCAGAAGCGTTTTCGTCTTGATTCCGATTGGTTTCGCTGTGCTGTCTGCGGATATGTATAATGCTGTGCAATCTGACGCTGAGGGATGACGTTCGGCCGAATATGTTGAGCAATCGGTTGACCGTTCTGTACAGCCTGCTTCTGCTGATAGTACTGTACAATATAATAATACTGTTCGTATGTTGCGAGAAATTCTCCGCAGTTATCACAATACATATAATCATCAATTGATTGTTTTCCGCATCGAATACAATGCTTCATCATTATCCTCCTACACCGTTATTCTCGCCACCCTGCCCCAGGGCGGCTGGACTTCCTCGTTATTGAGCAGCCAGAGCACGGGGATTCCCATCGAAAGCTTTTCATCGGGAAAAGGCGCAAATCCGTCTGTCAGAATTATTATGCTGACGGGGAGTTTATCCTGCATAAACTCTGCAACATATTCAAAAACAATCTGAAAATCCGTGCCGCCTCTGCCTGCCGCCTTGATTTGCAGCAGTTCCTCGACACTTTCAAAGGGAATCGGCTCTATTATTGCCGCATCAAAAAAGCCAAGCCAGCCTTTGAGCTTGCCGTTGAACTGATCTATAGCGCCTTTGACCTCGGAAAAAGCGGCGGTTATCATATCGTCGGACATTGAGCCTGAGGTGTCTATCATAAAGAGAATATCTTCGGCGCTGTCGTCCTTTTCGTTGAAATCGGGAAGGAAAAACGGGCTGTCGTCAAACCTGCGGTCAGGGGGAGAAAATGAATAGTCGCATATCTCTTCCTGGACAAATTCATTGAGAATGGTTCGCCAGTCGGTCTGGGGTTTTCTGAGCTCCTTGAGCAGAGCCTGGGCAAAGGCAGGCAAAAGGCCGCGGGAGTTTGACGGGTCTCTTATGGAGACCGCTTCGCAGGCATTCTCAAATCTTTTTACCCATACATCACTCAGGGCGCTGTCCTCTTCCCTGATCGTTCCCCATTTGGAATGATCGTCCCAGCTGCCGTTCTGAGATGGCTTTGTGCTTTTCTTTTGGGAGCGCCTTTTTTCAAATCCTGAGCTCTGTCCTCGGTCTTCATCATCTTTACCGCTATCTGTATCTTCTTTTATCTCTCCGCCTGACCCTTTGCTTTTTTTCTTCGTATTTCCATTCCCTTCTCCTTTGCCGTCTGCTTCTGCTGAATCTTTTTCGTCACTTTCTCCGTCAATCGTGCTTTCACCGTCCTGATTGCCCTTTAATTCCCCCTTTTTCTTCTCGACCTCCATCAGCATTCCGTAAACCTGCTCCATCGTAAACAGATGCCCTTCCTTTCCGTCGGGCGTCTGATGCATCTGCACGCCTCTCCCGGGCAGGGTTATTTTTTCTGTTTTCCCTCCGTTTTCAAGGAGAATATTTGAGTTTACCACAATATCGCAGGCTCGAGAAAATTTGTCGGTTTCCATATCTCTTCCTCGAAAGCAGTGCTGAAGTACAACGTGAAGCAGCTCGTGCTGCATGACAAAATCAAGCTGACTGTCGCTGAGTGTTTCCAGAAATTCAGTTCCGAATACTATCCTTTCTCCGTCGGTGTATGCGGTAGGGTGTTTTTCGTCAATGGAAAATTTCAGGTGCATCATCAGAAGTCCGAAAAAGCCGTGATTGCACAAAAGCCGCATTCGGGCAAGGAGTATTCGTTTTGAATACTCCCTTATTTTTTCATCAGACAGAGCCATTGAGCAGCCTCCCCTTTGAGCTGAGCCATGCGGCAAACTCAGGCACAGACATGAGCTTTTGCTTATAGTCTTTATCTATGTACATATAATCTCTCAGCAGCATGGCGGAAAAATCGGGAGGCATTCTGTTTGCGTATGAAATTGAGTTGGCTATTGCGGTCATATCATCTTTATGCTCCGCAGCATACACTACCATCGAGGACGATAACGCATAGAGTGCATCGGTATTTGACGGCATTGCAGGGTTTCTTCCACTGAATATATCCTCTATATCTGGCAGATCTTTATAAACTCTTGTCCATGTACGAAATTCCGAGGCGTTGCCTGTGCCTATCAGGCCTGCGATAAGTGGGTACATCTCATCTGTGCTGCTGTTGACTAAATTCAGAAGATTGCTGACCATTTCCCATGAACGGGGAGTTGCAAAGGCAAGGTCATCATTTGAGGGGTCAAAGCCCATGAGACAATCCCGACGGAATGAAAGAAAGCCGATCACCTTTTCGTTTACCCCGTGGCTTATCGCCCACTGCTTCCATGAATCAAAATTGCCCTCAACATCTATGTGCAGCAGTCGGTTTGCAAGTGCCTTGGGCATTTTGAATGCAACGGATTTGTCTGTAGTGCGGTTGCCTGCGGCGATAACTATGCAGTTTTCGGGCAGTCGGTGTTCGCCAACCACTCTGTCAAGGGTTATCTGATAGGCTGCTGCCTGCACAGACTGGGGCGCTGCGGAAATCTCATCAAGAAACAGAATATTTACTATATCCTCGCTGCTGTCCATCTGGAAAATCTGAGGTCTGAGCCATATCGCAAGAGTTTTATCGGCGTTTGCTGTCGGGATTCCCCGCAGGTCGATGGGATTGAACAGCAGAAGGCGCACATCTGTGACCACTGTTTTTTTGCCTGTGCTTCGCTCTATCTCCTTTGCTACCTGACGTATCGCCTGAGATTTACCGACACCCGGAGGTCCCCACAGCATAACCGACGGCAGCAGCTTAATTGGCATGTTTTTGTTTATAACCGAACAGTAGGTTTCTGCAAGCACCTCCGTCAGCTTACCGACATTCATCGCAGGTATATGGGTAAGTTTTATATCATTCATTTCTTATTGACCCCCAGTTCGTTATCTATTTCCTCAAGCTTTCTTTTAAGCCTTTCTATTTCATCTGCAAAGCTCTCTTTATGAGCAAGCTGAGATCGCAGTGCCTGCTGTTTATTCTGCAGTTCTTCCAGTTTCTTTTTCTGATATTCAAGATGCTTTGGAAGCTTATCGAGGAAATTGTCAAGTCTTACCAGCATGCCCATTTCGGTTTCTCCCAGCTCTACGCTGTATTTGCCCATTCGCCGCAGATAGACAAAGGGCTTCTTTTTATCCATGTTTGCAGGGAGAATAACGGTAAAGCCCTGATATTTTGTAAATTCTCTTTCGCTTACCGCCAGTATGTTTTTGCTCACTGCTTCATGCAGCTGTTCTCTTATCATCTTTCGCACGTCTTTTTCTATTTCGTGCCTGTAAAGGGCATAAAATTCGCAGTCTTCTGTACAATTTCTGATCGACTCCTGCCAGTAGCTTATTTCTCCCGGCAGCTCCATTAGCTCTTTTTCTGCTTCCAGTCTTGCGTCTATCGTCTTCCTTTGCAGAATAAGATAACGGGATAGCTCGTTGGCTGTTTCCACTCTTTCCTTTATAAGCGGATTTCCCACCGCCAGCGCCTTTACCTGAGCATAGTCAAGAACAGTGTCGTCAATGTCCTGGCCGCAGCGCTCATTCATGGAGCCTGAAAGGATATCAGTAATAAAACGCTGCTTGGTCTCAAGCAGCTGCCATGAATAGGCGTCAAAGCTGCCCTCGGTTATATACCGGAAAATATGCACCTTTTTGTTTTCGTTGCCCTGCCGCAGGATTCTGCCCTCTCGCTGGGTCATATCCGCAGGTCTCCACGGCACATCCAGATGATGCATGGCAGCGAGCTTATTCTGCACATTCACGCCTGTGCCGAGCTTGAAAGTTGAGCCGAAAAGGATTCTGATTTCTCCCTCTCGGACCTTCCTGAACAGAGCAGTTCTTTTCCGTTCGGTGTCGGCGTTATGGATAAACGCAACCGTATCTTCTGGTACACCCATTTTCAGAAGAAGACCTTTTATCTCATCATATAAATTAAATCCTGCTTTCGGGGTTGATGTATCACAGAACACAAGCTGAGTGCCTTTTTCAAAATATGTTTTATGATAGATATCAAATATGTTTTCCGCACAACGGGCTGCCTTTGACTGAGGTGTAAAAGGTAATTTCGGATCAATCAGACGCATGTCAAGGGCTGCTTTTCTGCCGTCAGTGGTGTCGGGTAGGATACCGGCGAGGTAGCTATGCTCCTTTTCCGTTATCCCCCCACGGAACCGGACTTGATACTTTCGCATCATCCGGCTCCCCAGTAATTTAATTTCAAGAAAGTGGTTTATTTATTGTTCCATTGTGGAT
>JAZSNH010000025.1:0-4228 GCA_045536305.1 Acutalibacteraceae bacterium | reverse complement strand
CAAGGTCGGGGATTTTTGCTATCTGTATCTGTTTAAAACAGCCTCGGCACATTTAATACCGTCAACAGCCGCAGAGACAATGCCTCCTGCGTAGCCTGCACCTTCGCCGCAGGGATAAAGTCCCTTGATATTCGACTGCAGGTTTTCGTCCCTGGTTATTCTCACAGGAGAGCTGCTGCGTGTTTCAGGCGCAGAAAGAATCGCATCGGGCATATCAAAGCCCTTGAGCTTTTTGGCAAATTCTTTTATGCCTGCCCTCATGGAGCTTGTTACAAAATCGGGGAGACAATCCTCCAATTTCCCAAGCCTTACCCCAGGCAAGTAACTTGGCTTTACAGAGCCAAAGGAGTCCGACGGCCTGTTTTCAAGAAAATCACCCACAAGCTGAGCCACAGCACGGTAATTTCCCGAAGTTTCGTAAGCGGCACGCTCGATCTTTCGCTGAAACTCTATTCCTGCCAATGGGTGTTCACTGCCAAAATCGGAAGGCTCTACATTAACAAGAACAGCACTGTTTGCGTTTTCGTCATCGCGCGCAAACAAGCTCATACCGTTTGTGACAACTCCGCACACTTCGCTTGAGGCGGCTACAACACGACCGCCGGGACACATACAGAAGGTGTAGACCGCACGTCCGTTTGGAAGATGAGTGCTGAGCTTGTAATCAGCAGCTCCGAGAGCTTTGTCGAAAGCGGCTTCTCCATACTGAGCCTTATTGATGAGCTTTTGCGGATGTTCGATCCTTGCACCGACGGAAAAAGGCTTTTGAGTCATATCAATTCCCTTTTCAAACAACATAAGGAAGGTGTCTCTTGCAGAATGACCTGTCGCTAAAATCATATCATTGCACGGTAAAGTGATTGCTTCGCCGTTGTTTTCAACTATGGCGGCAGATATTTTTCCGCTATCTGTCAATATATCCGTAAGCTTAGTGCCGAATCTGAATTCTCCGCCGAGAGAAATAATTTTTTCTCGGATATTTTTGACCATAACAATAAGCTTGTCGGTTCCGATATGCGGTTTGCTGTCGTATTCAATACATTCGGGTGCGCCTGCAAGAATAAATTCGCTTATAACCTTTTCTATGCGTATATCCTTTATGCCCGTAGTTAGTTTGCCGTCGGAAAAGGTTCCTGCGCCGCCCTCACCGAACTGTACATTGCACTCGGGCGAGAGCTTGCCGCCTGAAAAGAAAGCATCTATAGCGGCCTGCCTTTTTTCCACACAGTCACCTCTTTCGATGACTATGGGCTTAGCTCCGCACTGTGCAAGCACGAGAGCCGCCATAAGTCCTGCAGGTCCGCTGCCGATGATGAGAGGACGGCAGGGAAGAGGAACACCTTCTGGTAAAATATATTTTGCCTCGTTGTATAATGTTATGTCCTTGCCGTTTATAAACTTTTTTTCATTTTCCGTTTCGACAGCGACTGTGTATAAAACTCTTATGTTATCTTTTTTCCTTGCGTCAACAGAACGTTTAAGTATCTTTAACGAACCGAGCTTGCTTTTTGGTATACGCAGTACAGCGCACACTGCGCCGATAAGTGATTCTGTCCCGTCTTTTTTCACAGGAAGTGAAATACTGCTTATTTTAAGCATAGTTAACTCCTTTTTGCGGCGTTTATGCCTGCCGCTGCACCGCTGCTCCATGCCCACTGAAGATTATATCCGCCGCACTTGCCGTCGACGTTAAGGGTTTCGCCGCAGGCATAAACTCCACTGCAGATAAGCGACTGCAAATCTGTACCGAATTGAGAAAGTTTGACCCCTCCGCGTGTTGCCTGAGCATTTTTCCAGTCGCCGACCGCGGTGACCGGAAATTCAAAATTGCAGATGGTAAAGCATAGTTTGTTAAGCTCCTGTTCAGTCAGTGAGCTGACCGAACGGGAAAGAGGCGATAGACCGGATGCTTTGAGAACACAATTTGCGATCCGTTTGTTGAGCATGCCGTTTAAGTAATTTTCAAGAGTAAGGGTGTGAAGATCATTTTTTCGTCTTTGCAGAATAGCAAGGATATCATTGCTGTTCATATAGGGAAGAATACGGAGAGATACGGTATCGCCCGAACGCGCAAAACGGGAAATATTAAAAACGGCAATTCCTGAAAGAGCGTTGTCTGCAAAAAGCACCTCTCCTTTTTCTGAGGCAGCGATTCTGCCTGCTCGCTTCAGAGATACAACGCACTGAACACGACTGCCTTTAAGGGCACCGCTGTATGGCGAATTTGTTTTAAGCTGTGTCAAAACAGGCTGCGGTTTTTCATATTTGTGGCCGAGAGATGACAGAAGCTTTATACCGCTGTCATTTCCGCCTAAGGACGGTGATGCAGGGCCGCCGCAGGCAATGATCACTCGTTCTGCGCAAAGCTTTTCTTTGCCGTAAAGAGTAAAAAAGTCTCGTGTTTTTTTTATTTCGATAATTTTTTCATCGGTTTTGCAGACAACTCCGAGATGTTCCGTTTCGAATCTGAGCATATCAAGAACAGAAGATGCCTGTTCGCTTAATGGATAAACTCTTCCTTCGCTTTCCTCAAATGTTTCTATGCCGACGGAACGAAAAAATTCAAGAGTTTTTGCGGTGTTGAAGCTGTTTAACACACTGCTGAGAACAGAGGTGCAATCGGTATAATAATCAGAAACATCAGCGGTTGTATTTGTTATATTGCAGCGACCATTGCCTGTAGCCAACAGCTTTTTTCCGAACCTCGGCTGAGATTCACATAGCAGCACATTGCTGCCGCCCACTTCACGAGCAGCGAATATTGCAGCAGTCAAGCCTGAAGCACCGCCGCCGATCACAGCTATTTTAAATGTGTTCATATATAATTACCTCAATCAGCAAAAGCACGTATTTTCAATGAGATATAATATGTTTCCTTGATTTCATGGGAGAAATAAGACTTAAAACAATCAAAGGTTTACCAACATACAAAATGCGTTAATAGTATTTTATCAAATAAAAATAAGAGATAAAAGAGAATAGAGAACAAGAAAAATGCTCATAAAGGTATATAAAGCATATATCTGTTATCTCTTGAATATTCTCTATTATCTCTTATCTGCCGCAATGCGGCGTTTCTGGTGCGAGTGTTCATAACGGATTTCTCAAATATATGAAAAGATAATACAAAGTTCAACAATATAAGTCATCGGCAAACAAATGCTTGCGCTCGATACCAATAAAACAATCAAATCCTTTGGTTTCCGATACACGCGCTGACTGATGTAATAAATCACTTCAATCAGCAGCGAAACCGCCGGCACGATCCAATAAAGATTGATATGCAGCAATGCAAGGTTCGAATACAAACTGCCATCAGCCCAAGTCGGTAAGGCAATGAAGCTGATCAAAAGTATAGTGCAAACCAAAATAGTAACAAGTCCGAAGGTGATATGTGTCTTGAAATATTTGCTGAGATCGGGCTTTAATATATAATTCAAAGCCACCGTGATCGCAATCATAATCGCGGCCGGCACAAGAGCCATCATCTGCTCCGGAACAGCGTATTTGAATGTGTTTGTTTCCCCTGCAATCATATCAATTATTTCGGGGATGATCACAAAAGAAGCAAAGCTGAACCATGAGAGAAACAAGATCAATGAAAAGGAAAATGCCTGTCTGTTGAGTTGTTTTTTCACTTCCATAACACCCTTTCTTTGCAGAGCCTAATAAGAGCCTAATATAGGCTAAACTTCAATATTTTTACTCTTGTATTGATTATTATATCACTCACATATACATAATTCAATAACCAAAGGGATTACAGGTTTGTAACGAACTTGCCATCCTTTTCAATTTTTCGACAGAACGGACGTGAAAACGCGTGTCCTATACTATTAAAGCTTTAAACGTGAAAACGAGAATGATTTGATGCAGAACGAGGTAACACAAAACACAAATAACCCGAGCGAACAAAAATCGTTTGCGTCATCTGAAATCGGGATTTCCGCTCCGATTTTTGTGCTCTTGGTAATTTGTATTTTATGCACGACGCAGGCGGGCTGACGCCCGCCAAGGAGGCAAACGAAGTTATGCGCAAATCAGTCCGTTTGCAACTAAATATTTCTATTAAATAATAGTATTATACTTTAGCAAGCAGGGAACTTGTACGGCAGGTTCCGACTCACGGCGGCAACAAAACACCGCAAGGCTTTAGGGCGAGCCCTAATACCCCAACCAAGAAAGGAGTGAACAGATGGACGAAATAAAAACCCGAGTGTTCACAACT
>JAZSNH010000090.1:0-4737 GCA_045536305.1 Acutalibacteraceae bacterium | reverse complement strand
CCGCTTGGCCTCCGACTTTCGGGCAGTATCAGCCACATTTTTGAATTATTACCTAACCCCAAAGCTACAGCCCCGAAGTTATCACCGAAGAAATAGTCTCTGTCAGCGGACTGATTCATAAAATCAAAGGATATATCATTTCCGTCGGAGCAATGGAATATACCCTCCTCTGTTTGTGCCTCATTGAATTTATCGTGCCAGCTTGCCTTGAAATATATGGTAGAGGCAAGGGCAAGAACAGTTTCAATGTCAAATTCTATTTCAGAGGCCTGATCCTTTAGAAGTCCTTCCGTCTGCTCGTTGAGCCAGCTTTGCAGTGCTTTGCTGTATTCAGGGTCTGCCATATTTCCTCTGAAGGCGGAGGCATAATATTTTTCCGAAAGTGTATGCATTGTTTCCTCGTTGTATTCGAGGCTGTCAGAAAGCCACAGCGAGCTTGCAAGGATACTTTTTGCGGTGCTGTCATTGCGGTAATTGGCATTCCACATTGCAGAAAAACGGGTTCGAAGAGCATCGATATCCTCAGCGTCCAGCAGAGAGAGCAGCTGAGCGCGGCTGTTTCCGTCGGTTACCTCGGTAAGCATGGAAAGCGCCATGTATACGTTAAGAGGAGAGTAGACCTTGTTTTCGTTTTCAGAGCATTCTAAAAAGGTTGAAAGACTCTTTTTGAAGAAGCTGTCAAGAGAGTTTTCAAAGCCTTCTATCTGAGAGATCTGCGAATTATAATCGTTCCACCAGTTGTTATATGCATTGTCATATCCGTAGATATCAATAACGCCCGAGGAGTTATCGGCGTATTCCTCAAATATGGGAAAATCGCTCATAACGGGATATACGCTCTCGGCTATTGCGTAGGATGAATGAGTATTTGCCATGGGTTTATTCGTCTCCTCAACAGGTTTAACGGGTGATAGGCTGTCCTGATAGGCGTTTTTGTTTTTCCCCGGCAGCAGTATAATGCTCAGAGCAATCGAGAAAACCAAAACAGCAGCAACAGCAGAAAGCCACCACTTTTTCGATGAGCTTTTTGAAAACTCATGCTTTTCTGCATCGGCAATAAGCTCGTCGTTTATATCGGTAATGCTGTCAAACAGTTTTTCCGTTTTCATATTGAAATTCCCTCCGATTCAAGCAGATATTTAAGTTTTTTTCGTAAGCGGAACAGTCGCTGAGCGGTTGAATTTTCACTGCGGCAGCAATCTTTTGACAGTGAATTGATCGATTGACCGAACCAATATCTTCGAATAAACAGTGCGCGGTCATCGCCGCTTAATGAAGCAAGCCAACTGTTAAGCAGCGCAGAAAGCTGAATACAGTCTATGGACTGTTCCGTGTATTCTGCAGAGGGGATACATTCGGAAAGCTCATCTAGCAGTGCTTCGAGACCGCGGTAACGTTTTTTCGAACGGTTTGCTCTGTAACGGCTCAATGACAGGTTTCTCGTAATTCGTCCGAGGAAGGCACGAAGAGAATCGGGTCTGCAAGGCGGAATATTATTCCATAAAGCTAAATAGGTATCATTTACGCATTCTTCCGCATCTTCATGTATACCTAATATATTCATAGCAATACATCTGCAGAAGACACCGTGTTTAAGATCTGTTTCGGCGATTGCCTGTTCGTTTCTCTCAAAATAAAGCTTGATTATCGATGAATCTTCCAAGTTTATCCTCCTCCCGTTTACGGACTTTGAAAGGCCCTTCAATAATAAAGTCGCAAAAACAATAAAAATATTACGCAATTTATAAAAACAGCTCCCGCTCGGGAGCTGTTTTATAAATTGAAATAAACTAATCCTCAAGCTTTGCCCTTATCTCATCTTCATATTCGTCGATTATACCATAATCGTCGGAATCGGGTTCATCGAGAAGCTTTTCTGCACACTCTCTGCTGCAAAGCCCCACAGTGCCTTCCTGCTCCAAAGCTCCTGCCCAATCCTCTGAATACCAGAAACCCTTATCGGGAACAAAAAGATCGCCGCAGCCGGCACACTGAAGCGCAAATTCACGGATGAGATTTCCGTTTTCGGTGTGATATATCTCAAAACGACTGCCTGAATAATGGTAAGAGATGGTTAAACCAGCCTCCATATCAATGTAGGGAAAGGCCTCGAAGACCTTGTCGAAGGCATATTTGTATGTAAGTGTCTCATTATACTCGAATTCATCCATGTAGCTGTTCTCTTCGTTCAGTTCCCAGACAAGGCACTCACAGCCCGACTGGATATCTATTATCTCTGCAAATATGCCGTCCTCGGTCTCCTCAATAACGCATATTTCATCGGAAACATAATCTCTGACCTTTTGATTGTGTTCCTCGCTCTCATCTTCGCCATAGCCTAAACAGCAGGAGTTTGCATAAAGAAAAGCCATTCTGTCAATAAGCAGGGCAGAGATGGATTCCTTATCCTCAGCCTTGCACTTAATACTTAACATTCCGCCTAAATCCAACATGATTTAGGCTCCTTATATTATTATTCCATTGCAGTGGTCTATCTCATGCTGGATTATCTGTGCCGTCCACCCTGTAAAGGTCTTGAGCCTTACAGAAAAATCCCTGTTCTGATATCTCACCTTAATGGTTTTATATCGTTTTGCAGTCCGTTTACCCGTAAGGGACAGACAGCCCTCTTCCGCTTGATAAGGGTCAGAGTATTTGATTATCTCGGGATTGAACATTTCCATGTAGATTCCGTCACAGTCAAATACAATGATTTGTTTCAGTACACCTATCATATTTGCTGCCATGCCTACACACTCATTTTTATGAGCTTTTAAGGTGTCCAGCAGATCGTTGGCGATCGAAATATCCTCTTTCGATGCCTCTTCGGATTTCATAGCTAAAAAAATAGGGTCGCGCATTATATCTCTTATCATTTTATCACCGTGCTTTGAGCAGACCAATAATTTCTTCGTCTGCAGGGCAGAAATCGTAATCGTCAGTTTCGGAAACACTTATCCATCTTATATCGTTGTGTTCAAGAAGTTTTGGTTCACCCTCGTCGATCGAAGCATTGAAAAGGGTCAGATGCACTGTCAGGTCGGGATATACATGGGTAAGCTCTGTAAAAATATCACCTGCGGATACAGTAACACCAAGCTCTTCGCGGCATTCCCTTACAAGAGCCTCTGCCTTGCTCTCGCCGTTTTCCACCTTGCCTCCGACAAACTCCCAGAGCAGCCCGCGAGCCTTATGTGCAGGACGCTGACATATCATAAATTTATCATCATGCCATACAAGAGCGGCAACGACCTCAACCATTGAGATGCTCCTTTTCAAATTTTTCGAGAGCTTTTATATAATCCTCGTTTTCCACGATGTAAGCCAGACCGTGACCTGCGCCGGGAACAGTGTGAAGCATTTTTGGTGCGGTACATGCTTCGTAGCATTTAACGCTCATTTCACAGGGAACAAACGCATCCTCTTCGCCGTGAACGAAAATGATGGGAACAGGAGATTTTTTTACAGACTCTATGGCACTGGCTGCCTCGGGATCGAAGCCGCCGAACAGTCTTGCTCCAAGCCTTACAAAAGGATAAAGCAGAGCGGCGGGCAAATTCATATCCTTTATGACCTTGATTATAATTTCTTTTGGTGAGGTATAACCGCAGTCCTCAAGGATGCCGATAACATTTTTAGGAAGGTCAAGTCCGCTTGCCATCATGACGGTGGCAGCGCCCATGGAAATGCCCGTAAGCATTATTCTGCAGTCGGGGCCGAATTTTTTGACAGCGAAGTCTATCCAGGAAAGAACATCATAACGCTCCTTTATGCCGAAGGTTATGGTGTGGCCGTCACTTCTGCCGCTGGCGCGCTGATCCGCTAAAATAACATTGTGCTTAAGCGCGAAAGCTCGCTGTATGCCGCCGCACATATCCCGTTCGCTGCTGCCGCGGTAGCCGTGGAACATCAATTCTATAATGCTGTCGTCGCTGCCGTGATAGTAACTGCCTCTTAATGTAAGGTTGTCAAAGGATTTTATTTCAATTTTTTCACAGCCGTGAGCGCGCATCTTTTTTATCCATTCGACCATCTGCTCGTGATAAGGCTCGTATATCTCACCGTCGGGGGTAGGATATTCATCTTCGCCTACAGGTTTTCTGTCGGCTGCGTAGAATGCCATAAAATAACATATAAGCGCAGTAAGCAGTACAAGCACAGCAATGACGGCAATGATGATAAGAATGATAAATAAAGGCTCCATTACATCGTCTCCAATAAAGTTTGATATATGATATTATACAACCTCCGAGGAAGCAATGCAATAATTTAACATATTCATGCATTATTCTTAACACGAAATATCCGAAAGCAAATGATTTTGATTAGAAAAAACGTTGATATCGATGCGATTGCGAAGATGCAGAAAAACCGCGCATAAATATTTTTATCCATTTATAAAAAACACTCTTGAAAATCGTAATGTTATGTGCTAAACTCTAAAAGTAATTGTGTAATTCACAGCAAATGGAGGTGTAGAAGATGGGTGTTTGGGCTATCATCACAAGCGCACTGCTTCTGGTTTTTTCAGTTGTAATTATTATTGTTGGTGAAATTATCCCTAAGAATTTAGCTAAATTATATCCTCAAAAATTTGCATCATTTGTATCTTTTCCTCTTTTAGTTTCAACGTATATCTTATGGCCAGTAACTGTATGGTTTACTAAGCTAAATGAAAAATTTGAAGAAAAACTTGAGGAAGATGAAGATAACGTTACTGCTACAGAAGTTGAACTT
>JAZSNH010000010.1:0-41318 GCA_045536305.1 Acutalibacteraceae bacterium | reverse complement strand
CGGTATCTCCGCGTTCCTGGCTTGAGGGGATCTACGATTATGCTTCCCAGGTGATGGATACAGAGAAGGTGTTCCTTGGTATGCCGGCTTATGGCTGGAACTGGCGTATTCATGCATCCCTCGAAGAGATGGGAGTAACATATCGCGGCACGTCGCAGACCTACTATGCTGCGCAGAACTGGCTCAAAGGAGTGTATAACTTCACTGACGATCAGCCGCCTCAGCCTTTTATTCCGTTCGTCGGGTATTGGGATGATAACAATAAGGTGCCCTGGGCGCTTCCACATGTTTATGACTACATGGAGGGCCGGGATGCCGATAGCTTCGAATACCCGCAAATGACCGGAACCTATAACGGCAGGCATTACCTAACAGCCTATAGTAAGCAGCAGAAAACCGAGTTTGAAAACATCATCGTCGATCATGATGGCGGTAACTACTCAAGCGCCTCTGGCATTATATCGGTTGAAAATGACGTCGCGACTCTTGGAGATGAGGGGACAATCACATATAACTTCACTGTCAGTTCAGCAGGGACCTATGATGTGGCAGTGCGGCTTTGCTTTCCATTCTGGGATAAGAATGGAATATACGTAGCACTGGATGGATCAACGCGGCATTACACTGAGAGTCGTCTGTGGTGGCCGTATTGGAGGTCGACATTCTGGACGACACTCGCAAGTAGAGTATCGCTCTCGGCAGGAACACATACCATAAAGATTTCTGTCGATGTGAAGGGTGTTCAGTTCTATGGTTTCAGGGTGTGCTCGTCTTTTTCCGAAGCGCCGTCTGCCGGAAAAGCAGCATATACATTCTCACCACGGCAGTTTAAGGACGTGGATGGCAATATGGTCGGGCCGGATAGAGGCTTCCGACTGACGCTTGAAATGCTCAGGAGAAAACCGGACTCAGCGCTTGTATGGTATGAGGATTTCAGAGACTACGGTGTTCTGGAGACAAATTACTGGACGATCCTTTCCGGGGCCTTTGAAGTATGGCGCTCAGAAGAATACTCGATGGAGCGTGTTTACTCACAGCTTGATGGTAAGGGCCAGCTCGCTTGGCGCTATGACGGTTTTTCAGATATTCATCTTCGAGCAAGGCTGGCGTTCCCTGCTAACGGCAGCGGTAGAGCCGGTGTGTTCTGCGGGAACCTATACTGTTGCTTGAACTATGACAGTCAGGCAGTGGAGCTTTATAACGGGGCCACGCTGCTTGGCAGCTACAGTCAGGAAATCAAAAGAACAGCAAATGCAGATCTTCGTGATAACCCTTCCATGTATACTGTGGAGATGCGTATTCGCGGTAACAGGGTCCGAGTATATTCCGGCTCATCCTATACACTACGATTCACAGCTACGATCAGTGGGTTTTCCGGAGGCTATGCCGGATATCGCTCCGATAACAGGACGGTATGTGAACTGATGCGCCTGGGTGATGCCTGGACCTATGAGCCGTATGAGCGTTTTGATGTGATCATGCCTGATGGGACAACGAAATCCTATGGCAGGATTAGCAGAAGTAACGCGGCCTGGGACAATGAGTTTCAGGTATTTACACTGACTGCCGATGTGGAGGAAACGTCGACCAGGAGCGAGGATATCTCGATGGACTATGACTTCTTCCATTCAGGGGACATGTTATCTCTTTCCTGTGGGAATGATTATCAGGCTACGGTCATTCCGGTGGATATAAATATCTGGATTTCGAGGCTATTCCTCGGTGATGCGGATGGCTTTTCAATTCTTTATTACCAGGATGTCGACTCGCTCATTTACTGGGCAAATGAAGCAGCCTATCGGTGGAAGCTCCGAGGAATGTGCATGTGGTCCCTTGGCCAGGAAGACCTGCGGCTATGGGAATGGCTGCCGAAACAAACATAACACTATTTTGGAAATTAGCGATTGCTCTCGGGCAGTCGCTTTTTTCATACGCAAATGCAAAGGAGGACAAAGCATATGAAAGAATTCTGGAACACAATTCAGGTCGTAATCGCAGGGATCGGAGGGTGGCTTGGATATTTCCTTGGCGGCTGTGACGGTCTGCTTATCGCACTTGTAGTTTTTGTGACTGTGGATTACATCACCGGCGTCATGTGTGCGGTCGCAGATAAGAAGCTTTCAAGTGAGGTGGGCTTTAAGGGAATCTGCCGCAAGGTGCTGATATTTCTGCTCGTCGGGATTGCAAACATTCTCGATGTTCAGGTGATCGGAACCGGCAGCGTTCTTCGTACTGCAGTGATCTTTTTCTACATCTCAAATGAAGGCGTGTCTTTGACAGAAAACGCAGCACATCTGGGACTTCCTATCCCGGAGAAGCTAAAAGCGGTACTGGAGCAGCTCCATGATCGCGAAACTGATGAAAAGGATGGTGAGGAGTAATGGCATATACGAATAGCCCTATGGTGGCCTATACAAGACTGAGCCCGAATCACTCCGGGCAGAGAACACATTCCATCGATCGCATCACACCTCACTGCGTTGTTGGACAGTGCACGGCAGAGGGGCTTGGAGAGTGGTTTGAAAAGACATCAACACAAGCCTCCAGTAACTACGGTATTGATAAGGACGGTCGCGTCGGGATGTACGTTGAAGAAAAGAACCGTTCCTGGTGTTCTTCTTCCAGCGCAAACGATCAGAGAGCTATCACGATTGAGTGTGCTTCTGATAAGACGGAACCGTATGCATTCCGGGATATTGTTTACCAGAGGTTGATCGAGCTCTGCGTCGATATCTGTAAAAGAAATGGAAAGAACAAGCTAATCTGGCTTGGTGATAAGGATAAAACGCTCGCCTATGAGCCGAAGGCCGGTGAGATGATCCTTACCGTTCACAGATGGTTTGCCAACAAGTCGTGTCCCGGTAACTGGATGTATGCCAGGATGGGTGTTCTTGCGGATAAGGTTACGGCTGCACTCGGAGGAAGTTCTGATGTGGCAAAAGGAACCCAGGCTACGATCTTTGCTTCACTTTCAGAGGCGGATGCTGTAAAGAAGGTCGGCCCTTTGTTTACAGAGAACCAGAAGAAAACAGGTATCCTTGCATCGGTATCAATGGCGCAGTTCATCCTCGAATCCGGCTACGGTAAATCTGAACTTGCACAGAACGCCAATAACGTGTTCGGCATGAAATGCTCACTCTCCGGTAACACCTGGAACGGATCAACCTGGGATGGTAAAAGCAAGTACACCAAGCAAACGAAGGAACAGCATACGGATGGCAGCTATGAGACGATTACAGCGGACTTCCGTAAATATCCCTGCATCGAGGATTCCATTGCCGATCACAGCGCATATCTTCTCGGCGCGAAGAATGGAAGCAAGCTCCGCTATGATGGCTTAAAGGACTGTACTGATTACAAAAAAGCAGTACAGCTTATAAAGAATGGCGGGTATGCTACGAGTCTTACTTATGTGGAGAATCTCTGTTCTATCATCGAGCGCTGGAATCTCACGCAGTATGATGCGAAGGAAAGCGATACTCCTATTGCCTGGTACCGCGTTCGTAAGACTTGGGAAGATTCCAAATCTCAGAAGGGTGCTTTCAAGATCCTGGAGAACGCCAAGAAGTGTGCCGACTCAAATCCCGGATACAGCGTGTTTGATGTGGATGGGGTGAAAATCTACGAGCCCATATCAGCATCACCGGCCGTACCATTCCTTGTCAAGGTGAGCATCACGGATCTGAACATCCGCAGGGGGCCGGGTACAGATTATGACCGTGTCGGAATCTATACCGGCATCGGCATTTTCACAATCATGGAGGTGAAGCCTGGAAAAGGGGCGATTGCTGGCTGGGGACGCTTGAAGTCCGGCGCAGGCTGGATTTCGCTTGACTATACTTCCAGAGTTTAATATTGATTTCTATGTGACCTGTGGGTGTCTTTGGATACCTGCAGGTCTTTTTTTTATTTCATTTTCAAAAACCGTCAGATTCGATTACTCCTCAAGGCTACCTGATAGAGGGCAGGAAGATAAGCCCTCGGAAAGGAGCGAAGGCTATGAAGCACAAGTTGAAGATCAGTGTTTCAAAGGAACCGCAGACAGGCGGTATCGTCACCTGCCGCAACGTCACTGTCAGAGAAAGACTTCTGCGTCTTCTCTTCGGAGATAAGCGAAGGGTCACAGTTCTGATACCGGGCGACAGTGTTGGTGAGATTGCCATCTGCGAGGCTGGGAAAGGAGGAGGCGTAAATGAGCAGGATCAAATTACTTCTTGATGTGGTAAGCGATATGCGATCCCTGGCAGATAGTATCCAGGCGGTCTGCGATGCAATGGCGTCTGACGGACCGATGGAAGTGCCAGCGGAAGAGCCGCAGCAGAAACCACAAAAAAGCAAGGCTGAGAAAGCTCCGGAGATCACGCTTGAAAAGGTGCGTGGTGTTCTTGCGGATAAGAGTCGCAGCGGGCACACGGCTGAGATTAGAGCCATCATTCAGAAATATGGCGCAGACCGTTTGAGCGATATCGATCCGAAGGATTATCCGGCTGTACTTGCGGATGCGGAGGTGCTGTGATGGGTAAACATTCTATCCTTCCACCTTCCGGATCACATCGGTGGCTTAACTGCACACCGTCGGCCAGACTTGAGCAGGAATTCGACGATAACGAGTCGGAAGCGGCAAGAGAAGGAACAGCGGCGCATGCACTGTGTGAACACAAGTTAAAGAAAGCACTGCACATGAGGAGCAAGCGTCCGGTTTCGGATTACGATTCCGATGAGATGGAAGAATGTTCTGATGCCTATGTGGACTTCGTGATGGAGCAATATGAGCTGGCCAAGCAGATATGCAAGGACCCGATTGTCTTAATCGAACAGCATCTCGATTTCTCGTGCTATGTGCCAGACGGTTTCGGAACCGGAGACTGCATCATCATCTCCGACGACAAGCTACATATCGTGGACTTCAAGTACGGCCAGGGTGTTCTTGTCGAAGCTGAAGAAAATCCGCAGATGAAGTTGTATGCGCTCGGGGCCTTGGAAATCTACGATGCCTTGTATGACATCAAGGAAGTCTCCATGACCATCTTCCAGCCGAGACGCGAAAACGTCAGTACATGGACTATCTCAGTTGCAGAGCTTCGGGATTGGGCAGAGAACGAGCTGAAGCCAAAGGCACAGATGGCGTATAACGGCGAAGGCGAATATCTCCCTGGTGAGTGGTGCACATTCTGTCGTGCCGCTGTAAGGTGCCGCGCAAGGGCCGAAGAAAAGTTAAGGCTTGCTCAGACAGAGTTTAGGATGCCGCCGCTTCTTACCGATGCGGAGATCGAGGAGATTCTTTCAGTCTTACCGGATCTCACAAAGTGGGCTAATGAAATCACTGCCTATGCTACCGATGCAGCCGTCAATCACGGCAAGACGTGGAGCGGATTCAAAGTTGTCGAAGGTAGATCGGTCCGTAAATACCGGGACGAGACACAAGTCGCTGAAGCGGCAGAAGAAGCCGGATATACAGACATCTATCGCAAGACGCTGATCACTCTTACGGAAATGCAAAAGCTCATGGGTAAGCAGAAATTTGAAGAGGTGCTCGGTGGCCTCATCTACAAACCATCGGGAAAGCCGACACTGGTTCCTATTACGGATAAGCGTCCGGCAATGAACGTAACTGATGCCATAAACGAATTTAACGAAATCAAGGAGGAAATGTAAAATGGCTAACACAAATAATACGACTAAGGTTATCACAGGTATCAACACAAGACTTTCTTACTTCCACGGCTGGGAGCCTGTATCCATCAACGGCGGCGCTGAGAAGTATTCCGTATCGGTCCTGATTCCGAAGGATGACAAGGCGACTATCGATGCAGTAAATGCAGCTATCGACGCTGCGATCGAGGAAGGCATCGCGAAGTTCGGCGGTAAGAAGCCTAACAAGGCAGCGATCAAGCTCCCTCTCCGTGACGGTGATGTGGAGCGCGACGATGAAGCCTATAAGGGACATTACTTCATTAACGCAAACTCCAATACGGCTCCTCAGATCGTTGACAGAGCAGTCAAGCCGATCCTGGACAGAAGCGAAGTTTACTCCGGCTGCTATGCCCGTGTATCTCTCAACTTCTATGCGTTCAATAGTAACGGCAACAAGGGTATCGCTTGCGGCCTCGGTAATATCCAGAAGGTGCGTGATGGTGAGCCTCTCGGCGGTAGAACGAACGCTGCAGATGACTTTGCTACTCTCGAAGACGATGACTTCCTGGCATAAGGAGGTACGCAATGACACATGCAGAATCTTTGATGCTCGCCGTTTGCTTCGGTGCTGTGATGGGCTCATTTATCGGAAACATAATCATGCTGATTAAGTTCGCGGTGGATGACCGCAAGGAGAAGAAGCGCAGACGTGCCGAAGAAGCGAAAGCGGCGAAGCAGTCAGCAGAATAACCAGATGCCGGGCGGCGGGGACTACCTCTGCCGCTTGGTTTTTATAGGAGGCATTATGAAGAACTTAGAAATCGATATCGAGACATATTCCTCCGTCAGCCTGCAAAAATGTGGAGTATATAAATACGCGGAAAGTCCTGACTTTGAGATCCTTCTCTTCGGATACAGCGAAGATGGCGGTCCCGTAACAACGGTTGATCTTGCCTGCGGCGAGAAGATACCGGCGGAGGTCCTGGATGCCTTGACTGACGATGATGTTACGAAGTGGGCCTTCAATGCACAGTTTGAACGTGTCTGCTTATCACGGTACCTGTCCGATCAGGGTGTGAGCTTGGACCCTTTCCATGATCACCATCCACTGTCGACAGAGTGTGCAAGGTTTCTAAATCCGGAATCTTGGAAGTGCTCAATGGTATGGTCTGCTTACATGGGCCTTCCTCTTTCGCTTGAAGGTGTCGGCGCAGTATTGGGACTTGAGAAGCAGAAGCTCACGGAGGGCAAAGACCTCATCCGCTACTTTTCCGTTCCCTGCAATCCGACAAAAGCAAACGGCGGTCGTACCCGCAACCTTCCTGAGCATGATCCGGAGAAGTGGGCCAGGTATAAAGCCTATAATATTCGAGACGTAGAAACAGAAATGCAGATCCAGGAAAAGCTCGCTAAGTTCCCGGTCCCGGATGCTGTATGGGATGAATATCATCTTGACCAGGAGATCAACGATCGCGGCATCCGCGTAGATATGCCGTTTGTAAAGCAGGCAATCTCATTTGATGAGGTATCCCGAGATAGGCTGACAACGGAAATGAAAGAGCTCACTGACCTCGATAATCCTAACAGTGTAGCTCAAATGAAGTCGTGGCTTTCGGATAACGGCCTGGAGACAGAGACGCTGGGTAAGAAGGTCGTCGCTGCACTGATCGATGAGACCGAAGGTGATGTGTCCGAGGCGCTATCCCTTCGTCAGCAACTCGCGAAATCATCGGTTAAAAAGTATCAAGCGATGGAGAACGCTGCCTGCTCGGACGACAGGTGTCGAGGCATGTTCCAGTTTTACGGAGCCAACAGGACCGGCCGTTTTGCGGGAAGGCTCGTACAATTGCAAAACCTCCCGCAGAATCATATGGCCGATCTTGCAGAGGCCAGAGCACTGGTCAGGGACGGTAACATCGAAGCGTTGGACCTTCTCTACGACGATATCCCGGATACCTTATCACAGCTTATCCGTACTGCATTTATCCCGGCGGAGGGAAAGAAGTTCTACGTAGCTGACTTCTCAGCAATTGAGGCCAGGGTCATTGCCTGGTTTGCCGGTGAGGATTGGCGTACCCAGGTCTTTATTGATGGCGGTGATATCTACTGCGCATCGGCCAGTCAGATGTTTAAGGTGCCGGTTGAAAAACATGGTGAAAATGCTCACCTTCGTCAGAAAGGTAAGATCGCTGAGCTGGCACTTGGCTACGGCGGCTCTGTCGGTGCGTTAAAAGCGATGGGTGCCCTTGATATGGGGCTTGCCGAAGAAGAACTGCAGCCGCTCGTAAATGCCTGGAGACAGTCGAATCCTAATATTGTCCGCTTCTGGTGGGACGTTGATACGGCAGTAAAAAAGGTAATCCGCGATAAAAAACCGCAGATCGTTAAAGGTGTGAAATTCTTTTATCAGAGCGGGATGCTTTTTATCACACTCCCTTCCGGCAGGACTCTTTCCTACGTGAAACCGCGTATGGGTGAAAATCGCTTCGGCGGCGAGTCCGTAACCTACGAAGGTACGGGCGGCACGAAAAAGTGGGAACGGATCGAAAGCTATGGTCCGAAGTTCGTGGAGAACATCGTGCAAGCAACATCCAGGGATATTTTGATGTATGCCATGAAGACCCTTCGCTGTTGCAGCATCGTCGCCCACGTCCATGACGAGCTGATTATCGAAGCTGATCCCAGCATGAGTCTTGAGGTTTTATGTGAGCAGATGGCAAGGGTCCCTCCCTGGGCCGAAGGACTGATCTTACGGGCCGATGGATATGTTTGCGATTTTTATCAAAAAGACTGAACTATCGTCAGATTTCACCTCCCGCCGGGGCTACCTGGTAGGAGGTGTTTTTCTATGCAGGTAACACAGATCGCAGGCGGCGAGATTTCATATAACGACATTCCCAAGCCTACCAACGCAGAAATGCAGAATGAGTATAACTACATCCTGGCCGAGCAGATGACAAAAAAGCTCCTGGATAAGGGCCTCATCACCGAGGATGAATTCGACAAAATCATGGCCAAAAATCGCCGGTCTTTCTCTCCATTTATATCGAGGATAATCCGCTAAATAGCTTGCTATTACGGGCGTTTAGAGTGATTAATACACTACCCCTACTATGAAAGGCGGTGAGGCAATGAAACGAATTACAAAGATAGAGGCAGCCGGAGTAAAGAACAAGAAGAAGATCCGTGTCGCAGCATACGCCAGGGTATCGACCGATTCCGATGAACAGCTTGTCAGTCTGGAAACACAGAAGAATCATTACGAGCGCTACATCAAGGCAAGACCTGAGTGGGAATATGCTGGCCTCTATTACGACGAAGGGGTGACCGGTACTAAGCTGGCCAAGCGTGATGGCCTCTTGCGGCTCCTTGCAGATTGCGATAAAGGTCTGATTGATTACATCATCGTGAAGTCCATTAGCCGCTTCTCAAGGAACACGGTCGACAGCATCGAGATTGTAAGAAAACTCTGTCAGGGCGGTATTTACATCTACTTCGAAAAAGAGAACATTGATACCGGAAAGATGGAGGGCGAGCTGTTGCTCTCCATTCTTTCAAGTTTGGCAGAGAGCGAGTCCCGGTCCATTTCCGAGAACGAGACCTGGAGCATACAAAGGCGCTTCATGAACGGGTCCTTCAAAATCGGATATCCTCCCTACGGCTACAAAAACGAAAATGGCGAGATGGTCATTGAGCCAGAGAAGGCAGAGACCGTTCGCTGGATCTTCAGTGAGGTCCTTTTAGGGAAGTCACCGGCGGAGCTTGCCAAGGAACTTAACAAAAAAGGTGTTCCATCGAAGCGCGGCGGTCGCTGGGAAGGTCATGTGATTAACGGCATGATCAAGAATGAGAAGTACGTCGGAGATGTTATTTTTCAGAAAACCTACACAGACGATCGTTTCAACAGGCATGTTAATCGCGGCGAGAAAAACCAGTACTACATGCAGGGTCACCACGAGGCGATCGTAAGCCGCGAGACCTTTGATGCAGCCAATGCCATCATCGAGGCCAACGGTCTGGAAAAGGGTATCCACAAAAATGCAGAAAAGTACAAGAACCGTTATGCCATGTCGGGAAAGATCATCTGCGGTGAGTGCGGCGGGACCTGGAAACGAGTAAAACTCGGTAGCCGGTTCGGATTTGCTTGCAACACACATGTGAAAGACATGAGCGCCTGCAGCATGAAGTCGATAAAGGAAGACCCGGTCAAGGCTGCTTTCGTAACGATGATGAATAAGCTGACCTTCGCACGGGGTAAGCTCCTGGTTCCTTATTTGGAGATGTTAAAGAAAGGCAGCAACGACGGTGCACTTGAGCGCCTGGCTGAGATCGATGCGCTTCTCGAGAAGAACATGGAACGCAGACAGCAGATACTACAGTTTTTCACAAGAGGGCTCCTGGACCCAGCGGTCTATGCTGAGGAGAACGATACCCTTACAGATGAGGAACAGCGACTTACTGCTGAGAAGGATTCACTTTCCGGACAGATGAGCGGAAGTTACGAGCAGCAGGAGGCCCTGGCAAAGCTCCTGCGGTACACGGCAAAAGGAAAAATGCTCACTGATTTTGACGATGAGCTTTTCACAGAGCACGTGGATCACGTAGTGATTTATAAAAGAACGGAGATCGGTTTTGCTATGAAGTGCGGGCCGGTATTCCGGGAAAGGATTTGATATGCAACACACACCATACGGATATGACATCATCGGTGGTAAGGCGGTTGTGAATGAAGAAAAGGCAGCCAACCTCCACAAGATAGTCCAAAACTACCTAAGCGGGATGTCGTTTAAATCGGCGGCGGAGGATGTGGGACTTATCATGAGCCACTGCGGAGTCAAGCGGATGATCCAAAACACAAAACTACTCGGTGACAGTTTCTACCCTGCAATCTTTACAGAAGAGACAGCCCGACAGATTGAGGAAGAACGCATCCGCAGAGAGAAAGCTCTGGGACGGGATAAGAAAAACCACAAGAAGGTCGAGCAGCCTATTGCCCACACCTGCTTTTCTATGCCGAGGGTCCCGGTGAAATATGAAAACCCAATCAGGCAGGCCGAATACGCATACAGCCTGATACAAAGTGAGGTGAGCGGATAATGGCATTAGCACAGAACATTACGGTGATTCCGGCAAGGCGTACCATCGGTACACAAAAGCCCGCAGCAAAAGTACAAAAGACCAGAGTCGCTGCTTACTGCCGAGTCTCCACAGAATTCGAGGAACAGGAATCCAGCTACGATGTACAGGTCGAGCATTACACCAATTACATCAAAAGTAATCCGGAGTGGGAAATGGTCGAGGTGTATGCTGACGACGGTATCACCGGTACCAACACCAAAAAGCGTGACGAGTTCAACCGCATGATCGAGGATTGCAAAGCCGGCAAGATCGACATGATCCTTACAAAGTCCATCAGCCGTTTCTCCCGAAACACGGTGGACTGCCTGAAATACACTCGCGAGCTTAAGGATATGAACATCGCGGTGTTCTTCGAAAAAGAAAACATCAACACCCTGGATGCCAAGGGAGAAGTTCTGATGACGATCATGGCGGCCCTGGCCCAGCAGGAATCAGAATCCCTGTCGGCGAACGTGCGCCTCGGTATCCAGTTTAGAAATCAGCAAGGCAAGGTACAGATCAACCACAATTGGTTCCTGGGCTACACAAAAGACGAGGATGGAAAGCTCATCATTGTTCCGGAGGAGGCTGCCATCGTCAGACGAATCTACGCGGAGTATATGGATGGCGCGAGCTTTTTACAGATCAAGCGCAGTCTTGAGGCTGACGGGATTTTGAACGGGGCCGGCCATGAGAAGTGGCACGAGAGCAATATTAAACAGATCCTCACCAATGAGAAGTATATCGGCGATGCACTTCTTCAGAAAACCTACACGGTGAACACCCTCGAGAAGAAACGAGTCAACAACAACGGCATCGCTCCAAAGTACTATGTGGAAGGCAGCCACGAGGCGATTATCGATAAAGATGTGTTCCTCCGGGTGCAGGCCGAGATAGCAAGACGCGCGAACATCCTGACCGATGGAAAGAAACGCATTTACAGCGCCCGCTACGCCTTGTCGAGCATTGTGTTCTGCGGGCACTGCGGAGATATTTTCAGGAGAATCAAGTGGAATAACCGCGGGTGCAAATCAACCGTCTGGCGCTGCGTGAGCAGAGTCCTTAAAAAGAGCAGCGGGATTGACTGCCCTGCCAGAACGATCCATGAGGAGGTTCTTCAGGCTGCGGTTGTTACGGCTGTAAACGATGCCTGGTCCAGGAAGGACACTATTCTGCCGGAGCTACGCGATAACATCCGCTCAGTGCTCGAGGAAGATACAGATGCACAGCTTGCCGAGATCGATGCTGCCGTGAAAGAAAAGCAGACGGAGCTCCTCGATGCCGGAAAAGACCAGAGCAAAATCGATGAGATCGGCGATGCGATCATGACGCTGCGGGAAAAACGCCAAGCCATCTTGACCGAGGCTGCCATGAAGAAAGATGTCCAGGATCGCATCGAGGATTTGGCTTCCTTCCTGGATGAGCAGGTCGAAGCGGTTACAGAATACTCGGACACACTGGTCCGTAGGCTGATCGAGAAGATCACCGTTTGCGACGAGATGCTGATCGTCGAATTCAAATCCGGCCTGGAAATCGAGGTCGAAGCATAAGGGTATTACTTGCCGGCGCTCCTTCGGGGGCGCTTTTTTCGTTGTGTTTACAAATTCTTGATGAAATTTGCGGTGTTCTGTGATATAATAAATTGCACTGATAGTGAAATTGGATTTAACTCGTATGAGGTAGGAAGGCATGTTAAAGAACAATATTGAGATAGATGTAAAGGTGAAATGCGTGGAAGAACAGACTACGCAGGCTGAATTAGCTGAAAAGGTGGGTACTTCTCCCTCATATGTGAATCGTCTTATTAAAAGCCCGGAGAAGATTGTGAACGCCACCTATATAAAAATGATGGAGCAGCTTGGATACGACGTCCAGCTTACTTACGTCAAAAAAGAACAGTAGAAATGAGGGACATGATCATGACTAATGAAGAGAAAAAAATATGGGGAATTCACACGAAAGATGACAATCTGTTCCTCAAGGAGAATGTGATTGCAATCGGCTGGCATGAGATGGGTGACCTGAGTAAGATTGAAGCCAACCGTGACGCTTTTAAGGAAAAATACACAGCTACATATCCTGACGCCAAGAAAGGAAGCATAGCTACCGGCGCAGGCATGCTGTATCGTTTTTGCTATGAGGCGCAGATTGGCGACTATGTGGTGTTTCCTTCTAAAATCAACCGCGAGGTAAATATTGGTGTTGTGGAAGGAGCCTATGTATATGATCCTTCTCAGCCTGACTACGTCCAGACAAGAAAAGTGAAATGGCTGAAGCATCTGCCTCGAACCGCCTTTTCACAAGGAGCACTTTACGAGATAGGCTCGGCCATGTCCTTCTTTACTGTTAAGAACTATGCTGATGAGTTTATGGCTGCCCTTGATAAGGATTTCAAGAAGAATTATTCTTCCGATTCTGAAGATGAGAGCATTGGCGCTACCGCCGAGGATATCATTGAAAGCACTAAAGACTTCATATTAAAGGAGCTCAGTCGACAGTTTAAAGGTTATGACCTGGAAGACTTTGTGGCTGATCTATTACGGGCGATGGGATATCGGACCAAGGTCTCTCCGCAGGGCGGCGACAGTGGTATTGATATAACTGCATACAAGGATGAGCTTCCGCCTCGTATTCTTGTGCAGGTAAAAAGCCAGAATGGAGACATAAACGAAACAACTATCCAATCTTTAAAAGGCGCAATGCGTGAGGGTGATTACGGGTTGTTTATCACACTGTCCAACTACACGAAGAATGCTCAGAAGTATCTGGAAAGCACACCTATTATCCGTGGTATAAATGGCGCGGAGCTGGTTGAGCTGATTTTGAAATACTATGAGGACTTGAGTGAAAAGTATAGGAAGATGATCCCTCTCAAGATGGTTTATATTCCGGTTCCGAAGGAGGAGTGATGGTATGAGGACTGTAAAAATCAATGTGCCTAATCCTTCTGCTGAGCAGGTTGAGCATTATCTTCGTGCCTGGGATGAGCTGGAAAACTATCATCTTCAGGAAGATGCGCTGGACAAGCTCTTCTTCACTCTTTGCCCGGGGAACACTGATATGTCTGATATCCTTTTGAAGGTCGCGGCGCTTAACGATTTTTACAGTACAAACATCTTTTCTGTATATCCGGTAGCAAAGCATATCCTTTCCCTGGATATTGATGCTCGGCTTAAGTCGGGTGATGTCACACTCGTATCAGATATCCAAAGAGTGGTCATAAGCAATGTGGAGAGGAATTTCTATTCATTTGCTACAAAGTACTGCAGCCATCACAATCCGCTGGACTATCCTATTTACGATAGCTATGTAGAGAAGGTGCTGTGCCACTTCCGGGACCGTGACAAGTTCACATCATTCAAGACTCCGGATCTGAAGGATTATGAAAAGTTCAAAGGAACACTTATCGATTTCAGGTCATTTTACGGCCTTGATCAGTACAACCTGAAAGAGATAGACAAATACATGTGGCAGCTCGGGAAGGAGTATTTTCCTAAAAGCTACGGAAAGAAAAAGGTACAGGAGGAGCAGTGATGAGTTGGGAAGAAATGTATACCTGCTCGGCCACCTGCCCGTGTGGGAAAGGTAAGATAACGCAAACCAGTTATGGTGATGACTGGAACAGATATAAAGATGGCCCTGTAATGATTGAATGCGAAGAATGCGCCAAGAAGTATAAAGTTGAAGAAGTAACCCATCATGGGTTGCTCGCTTCAGACGGTTCATGGAGTACATATTATTTAACACCAAAGGACTATCCTGATTATGACGGGCCAAAGGAATCGGACTTGTATCCTGCGGCGCTTAACCAGTATCAGGATTTTCCTGTTTGGCTCATCGAGAACTACACAGAAGACGAGCTGCGTGGTGTGCTGGCTCAGCTTAATAACACGAAATCAAGTGCTAAACTGACAGGCATAGCGGCCGGAATTCGTGAGTCACATAGGAAATCCAAGAAAACGGTACGTGTTGGCGAGATCAAAAAGACTGTTGAAGCTGCTCTTGAAAAGTATCCGAGCCATGTCGGAAACAAGATCCAGCGCGAAGAGATTAGGAAGAAAGAATCTGATGCGTATGCTGCTTATACGAAGGAAAAACGTAAGCACCAAATAGTCATCGATTTAGATAGGTAAGGCAGGTAAGCTCCTATGAGTAATACATTTGTTACAAACACAGCAAAACTGGTAGAGCAGCTATCGCGATTCACCTCATTTGTACAACAAATGGATGGACAGCCCGGATTTATAAGCTTCCGTGATAGCACTGGTTTTCTTGGCCGTGAGGAGGATTACAAGTCACGTATCGCAGAGGAAGCTCGTAAAGAGCTCAAATTCAATAGCTGGAACGAGTCCTGGATCGGGACCGGCAAAATCGCGGATTGCGCTCGCGGGGCAATTAATAAGTCGGGCAATCTTGTAAACAAAAACCAGCAGATAGATTTTAAGAATCGGCTCGATCCCAATAATGCAAAATTCCGCCCTGAAGCTGAGAGGGCCCTGTACGAAATCTATCGGAACCCTCTCTGCGATGAGGCCACGGCATTTGCAAATGCTGTAGAAGTATTCGGTGCTAAGTATGATACGATTGCTTTCCTGTTCTTTATAAAGGATGACTCCCGTTTCCTTCCTATCAGTACGGGCCATTTTGATAAAGGTTTTGCTGCGCTGGAAATAGATTACACTACTTCATTTAAGTGCGGCTGGGAGAATTATCAGGGCTTTATAGGAATCATAAAAGAAATCCGCACTGTAATGGAAGACATGCTTCCAATGCAAGGAACACCAAGGCTGATCGATGCTCATTCCTTTGTGTGGGTTATTCAGGAAGATAGATTTATAAACTGGGTTCCTGGTGCCAAACAGAGTGTTCAGATTGAGCAGACAACTGAGGAATATATACAAACTGTAACATCTGGAACGGGTGGTCGCCGAAGCGTAACTTCAAGTGCTTTTATCCGGAGTGCTGATGTTGTTAAAGAAACCAGAAAGCGCGCAAACGGCATATGTCAGTTCTGCAATCAGCCAGCGCCTTTTATAGATAAAAAAGGTAATCCTTATCTTGAGACACATCATGTTATTTGGCTCTCACGTGGTGGCGAAGATAGTACTGCTAATACGGTGGCCCTTTGCCCGAATTGTCATACTCGGATGCATGTTTTGGATAAGCCTGAAGACGTAGAAAAGTTGAAAGGTATTATCGATTCGTATACATGAAAACAGTTAAAGTCGTAGCAGCGGTCATATGTGATTCGCTGCAAGAGAAGAAAAAGATATTTGCCACGGCCAGAGGCTATGGTGAGTTCAAGGGTCAGTGGGAGTTCCCTGGCGGAAAGATCGAGGCCGGCGAAACACCACAGCAAGCCCTGGCAAGAGAAATACTCGAAGAGCTGGATGCCAGGATCTGTGTAGGAGACCTTATCGGGACGATCGAATATGACTATCCTACCTTTCACCTGTCGATGGATTGCTTCTGGTGTGAGGTGGTTGATGGAGAGTTAAAGCTCCTGGAGGCGGATGCCGCCAAATGGTTATCGAAGGATACGTTATACAGCGTTCAGTGGCTTCCGGCAGATATAAAGCTTATTGAGAAGATCGAGCCACACATGAAATCAACAGAAGGTTTGGGGAGGTGTAGAACATAATGAATAAAACAAAAGCCATCCTGTTTGCCTTTCTTGCGGCGGTATTTTATGCCATCAATGTACCGATATCAAAAGTCCTGCTGCGGGAGGTCGGCCCGACAACGATGGCGGCGCTACTTTATCTCGGCGCAGGAATAGGAATAGGAATCCTGTCCGTTTTCAATAAAAAAGACCGTCAGAAATCCGAACGGTTGTCAAAGAAGGATCTACCATTTGTTATCGGCATGATCGTGCTTGATATTGCAGCACCGATTTTCCTAATGCTCGGCATCAGCTATGGTTCATCAGCAAATGCTTCACTGCTCGGAAACTTTGAAATCGTGGCGACTACGGTGATTGCTCTCTTCTTTTTCAAAGAGGTTGTTTCCAAAAGATTGTGGGCTGCAATTGCATTGATCACTTTATCCAGCATTCTGCTTTCCTTTGAAGGCGCTGGCAGTTTTCAGTTCTCTTATGGCTCAGCACTTGTATTACTGGCTACGGTCTGCTGGGGATTTGAAAACAACTGTACGAGAAACATTTCATCCAAGAGCACCTATGAGATCGTAGTGCTTAAAGGCATCTTCTCCGGGTTGGGAGCGCTGGTCATTGCACTGACCAAAAAGGAAGCCATGCCGGGAGCAGGATATATTGCTGTGGCACTGCTGCTTGGTTTTGTCGCCTATGGACTCAGTATTTTCCTGTATGTCCGGGCACAAAATGTTCTGGGAGCGGCAAAGACAAGTGCTTACTATGCTGTAGCACCGTTTGTCGGAGCATTCCTGTCATTTGTTTTCCTTCGTGAACAATTATCGTGGATGTATCTCGTGGCTTTGATCGTCATGATCGCAGGCTCGATCCTTGTAGTGGCCGATACGCTGATCAGGCATCACGAACACCAGCATCAACATTCATTTGAACACACTCATGACGGATCGACTCATACACATACCATTATGCATTCTCATGGGCATAACCACTATGTAACGGATGATAAACATGGGCACTGGCACACTCGGAAAGAACTGGAACGGCTGCCGGGCGCGATACATGGATAACATCAAATTTGTTGATTTGTTTTGTAGGAGCCTTCGGACTTCGACCAGTTTAGTAGGAGCTCTGACATTCATAATGGTGTCTCCATGCATGTGGAGACGGTTGCTCTGCTGTCAAGGGTAAAGGAATAAAGAGCATAGCTCTGCCTTTGGGGCAAGAGGATAATTTGAGTTTTATAAGGTGATTGAGTATGGCTTTGATGTATAAAAAAGCTACCATTGCTGATTTGGAAATACTAACGGAAACCAGAATAGAAGTCTTGCGTGCGGCTAATCAATTAAGCGATGATATCGATATGACCGAAATAAGAGAACAATCATTTATTTATTACAAAAAAGCAATAGCCGATGGTACTCATTTGGCATACTTGATTTTTGATGAAGAAAAATTTGTTGGTACCGGAGGCATTAGTTATTTTCAAGTAATGCCAACATATCATAATCCGACAGGAAGAAAAGCATATATTATGAATATGTATACTAAGCCTGCTTACAGAAGGCAGGGTATTGCATTTAAAACTTTGGATTTATTGGTTGCTGACGCAAAAACAAAAGGAATTACAGCTATTTCGCTTGAGTCAACAAATATGGGGAGACCGTTATACGAAAAATACGGTTTTGTCAAAATGAATGAAGAGATGGAATTGTCATGACGATAATCAAGAAACTTTCGCTCTTACGGATATCTTCCATCGAACCTGAAAATAACGGAGAAATTCAGCCTATCCGCTCAAGCTGTGCAGAGTAAGAGGTAAATTCAGAGGTGATTGTTATGGATATAACGCAGGCGTTTTACAACAGTCTTGCGGCTCAATATGATAAGCTGTTTCTTGATTGGCCGGCTTCAGCACGGGAACAGGCAGAAATTTTAGAAAAAATATTTATAAACAATGGCTTTGACAATACAGCAAAAATTCTTGATTGTGCTTGTGGAATAGGGACTCAGTCAATCGGACTTGCTTTACGTGGCTGCAATATTACAGGCTCTGACATAAGTGAGGCAGAGCTTATTGAGGCAGAAAAACGAGCCAAAGAAAATAATGCAGAGATAAAATTTAAACAAGCTGATTTCCGTGCATTATCCGATGCTTTTACAGAGAAATTTGACATTGTTATTGCAATGGACAATGCTTTGCCGCACATGTTATCAAGCAAAGATATGGAAGAGGCTGTTAAGAGTATTGTAAATCAGATTGCTGAAAACGGAATATTTGTTGCCAGCATAAGAGATTATGATGCTTTGTTGACGGAAAAACCGCCGTATTCACCGCCGTATATTCACAGGACGGAGAAGGGGCAAAGGGTTTCTTTTCAAACATGGGTGTGGGAAAACGATAATTACAGACTCACACAATACATTATTGACGATGAAAAAGAATTGAATGTAAGCAAATTCGAATGTGAGTACAGGGCTGTGCGGAGAGAAGAATTGACAAAATTATTGCTTGCTCACGGCTGCAGCAGAGTCGAGTGGAAGTTTACGGAAGAAACAGGCTTCTATCAGCCTATAGTGATAGCAAGAAAAGCATAAGATTTAAGCTTTGCGGAGGTATTGGCATGTGTGGAATAACAACCGATTTATAATATAAAAATCGGAGGTTTATATGAATTATATAATCAGAAAAATAAAACAGGACGAAATAAAAATCTTAGACACATTTCTGTATGAAGCGATTTTCATTCCGGAAGGCGTTGAGGCTCCTGCAAGAGATATCATTTTACAACCGGAATTGCAGGTGTATGTAAAGGATTTTGGAAAATGCAAAGGAGATATATGTTTTGTATCGGAAGTAAAAGGTGAGATTATTGGCGCAGTTTGGGTTCGCATTATGCATGATTATGGACATATCGATGATGAAACTCCGTCGTTTGCAATTTCACTTTTGAAGGAGTACAGAAACCGCGGTATTGGAACTGCGTTAATGAAGGAAATGCTGAAGGAGCTGAAGAGACAAGGCTGCAGACAGGCGTCTTTAGCGGTGCAGAAGCAAAATTACGCGGTGCGTATGTATAAAAAGGTAGGGTTCGAAATCGCAGATGAAAACGAGGAAGAGTATATAATGGTGTGCAGAATATAGAAAAACCGATTTCGAACAGATTTAAGGAGAAAAGAAACATGACTTGCTTTGGAATGCCGACGCTGATTGAAAACAGAACACTCGAGGATAATATTTCTCTTTGCTGTGAGCTGGGATTATCTTTTATAGAGCTTAATATGAATTTCCCGGAATATCAAATTGATAAGCTCGAAGAAATTGACCGCTTTTATGAAAGCGCGGATAAAGCAGGCATTTATTATACTATCCATCTGGACGAAAACTTAAATACTGCAGATTTTAATCCGCTGGTCAGAGAGGCATACACAGAAACCGTAAGGCGTACGATCGAGACAGCAAAGCATTTTGCAAGGCTGAAAAACAAGTATGGCGACAAAAAGCAGCCTTTGACGATAAATATGCACATGCACCACGGGATATATATTACCTTGCCCGATAAAAAGGTGCAGATGTATGAAAGGGATTTTGATACGTACATGAATGCCATTCGGCATTTTGTAAGGCTGTGCGAAGAATGGACAGAAAATTCTGATATAAAGATTGCAATAGAAAATACAGATGGATTTCGTGAGTATGAAAAAAGAGCAATAGAATATATGCTTGAAAGTGACAGCTTCATAATGACATGGGATATCGGACACTCAAAAGAATCAAAGGAAGCAGATGTGCCCTTCATTCTTTCTCATAAGGACAAGCTGAAGCATTTTCATATTCATGACGGCAGGGAAGCGCCCCCGAAGTGTCATCTGGCATTGGGCGAGGGCGAGATCGACCTGACAGAACGAATAAAAATGGCAGAGGAATGCAGTGCAAGGTGTGTTTTGGAAACAAAAACGATCGAAGCATTGAGGTGCTCTGCACAATGGCTCAGGCAAAGAAATATTCTGAAAAAATAAGGTTTATAAAACTAAACGAAAAAAGCTCACAGCGAATAGGCTGCGAGCTTTTACTTTTCTTTTATCTTTTAGTGTTTTTCTTATCGGGTTTCTTATCGGGAGCGACAGTTACTCTGCGTTCGCCGCCTTGACGAAGCTTTCTTGCGTTTTCCTTCGCTCTGTTCTGAGGGGAGAGATAGGTGTTTTTCGCCTTCTGCTCATCGGCGCGCTTTGCATAGATGTTCTTTTCGACACCTCGTTTTTTGTCGATCTTATCACGAAGATCGTTAGTGCGCTCCTGAAGCAATGCCCACAGGGATTTAGATTCGCTTTTACACCATTCCCACGCACGTTTTACAGCACTGATAAGATCATTTAATGGATTATCCGAATCGGACTGTGAAGCTTGCTCATTTCGTGCGGTAAGAGCAGCGACCTCATCGGAAATACCGAGGGCGTTATCATCGCGAAGCACCAGAGGAAGACTTTTTTCAGCTTCAACAGGACGGCGCGTAAGAGTTAAAACCGCTATCTCGGGTGCGTTTCCGAAGCGGAAAAAGTAATCATTGCCGAGTCCTCTTGTAACAAACAGCTTTTTACCGTCCAGTTCATATTCGCCGCTCGTATATTTTGGGAAAAGGGTCTTGTAAGGGGAGAATGCGCCGCCTAAAAACGGCAGGCGAAGCAGTCCGCCGTGCATGTGTCCGCACAATGTAAGCGAAGCGCCCCATTTTGAATAAAGCTCAAACGGAGTGGGGTCATGGGTCAGAAGGATAACGGGAGCATCCTTAGGACACTTGCCGAGTCTGCGTTCGAGATCTCCTTCCTTGAGCTCTTCAAAGCCCCAGCGCTTGATATCGACATCGTCCTTCTTTTCAAGAGGAGGACAGAAGCCGTAGACATATATTTTTTCGTCGTCAAGAGCCATCTGTGCACAGGTGTTGTTTAAAAGGACCGCACCTGATGCATTCATTTCATCTACTACGTTTTTATGCACCTTGCCGCCGCCGAGCCGCAGATCGTGGTTGCCGGGAACGCAGATGAGCGGAATATCATCGCCGAGCGAATCCATCAGGTCGTAGAATGCATCCACGCTGTAGCTGTTGGAATCGCCCATATCTCCGGCAAAGAAGATATAATCGGGCTCCTCGAGCTTTATTTTTTTGGCAAGCGTAGTGTTGTATTCGCCGAATTCCATCTGATGCAGATCGCTTATAAGAACGATCTTTATGCCGTCGAAGGCCTCGGGCAGGGTATCTATAACAATATTTTTTCTGTTGATCTGCAGGACATATTTGCTGCGGATGATCTCCATTATTATCATAGCGGCAAAAAAGGTCAGCAGCGCAATAATGATAACGGTGATCACCGCGGCACGTGAGACGCCGTCGGTGCCTGAAGCGGCTTCGGCAGCCGAAGAAACCGTGCCGAAAAGGTTTTCGGGCAGATTGTAGAGAGGATCGGAGCCGGAAACAATATTGTCTGTTTGAGAAATTTCTGTCATGCTGATATCGCCTGCGCTGATCTCGGTCAGCATTCGTCCAAGCCCAAACATTGCGGCCTCACCTCTTTCTTACAAAATTACACCAAAATATTATACAATACGCAATCCGATTCGTCTATAGAAAAAAGATTGTTTTTATATATTTTATAAATATATGTATGTTTTATCTGTCGTTTCCGTTAATTATTTTGGATATCCATGTTCTGTGAACCTTCATAGCACCCTTGGGACAAAACTCCTGACAGCAGAAACAGCGTATACATGCTTTGCGGTCTATAACGGGGAGCTTGTTTTTCATCACTATTGCCTTTGCGGGGCATATCTGCTCGCACTGCTTGCAGCCGATGCATTCGTTTTTCTTTACCGCAGGCTTTGATACAAGGCAGGTTTTTTCGACCCAACCGACAATTCCGTTGAAAATGCCGAAATTTTTCGGAGCAAATTCGATGTTGGTCATTGCCTTCATATTGTCAAAATCGGTAATGATAAGAGGCGCTATATCTCCGATGACCTCAACTTCGTCAGCGTTTTCGGCAGACAGACCGCGGCGCGCGGCAGCTTCCAGAAGAGGTACACTGCTGCGGTCGAGCCCGATAAGCTTTCCGCATACAAGATCAAGGTCGTATGAATCTGCACAAGCGAGCAGTGCGCCGATCTTTCTCGGTACGCCCTGAGTCGGTCCGTTGCCTTCCATTCCCTCAACCGCATCGACAATACAGAGGCTTGGCTTAAAATATTCATTGATGTCTATGAGCATATCGGAAAAATCCGCCGCATTAGGAAAACGGTAATGATATTCGGGCTTTGTTATACCGGGAATGGCACCGAACATGTTCTTTGTGGCGGCGCTCATGCCCATCATGCCGTGACTTTTCAGCTTGCAGAAATTTATTATCGCGTCAGCCTCATCGAGCCAGGCTGTATAGGAAAAGGTTTTTGCCTTGACTGCCTCGGGAAATTCCGCGTGTGAGACTCCGAAATTACGGTTCAGCCTTGCCCCGACCTCCTCGCAGGCGTGCATTCCCGTAGCCTTGTATATTCCGCTGAGAAATGCGTTGTTGTAAAGACCGCCGGGACTGTCGCCGATAACAGGCACCGCACCCAGCGCAGTAAGCCTTCTGCACAGCTCCTTTACAAGAACAGGGTGCGTGGTTGCAGCCTGTTCGGGCTTCATCATGCTTACGAGGTTGCATTTTATGGCGACGGTCATGCCTTCCTTAACGAAGGAAAGGCCGCCGATGGCATCGAGAACCTCATCAAGAGCTCTGCTAACTTCTTTTTCATCATAGCTTTCGCATTTAACGACCGATACTACAGACATAATATAAATTCTCCTTAGAACGACTTAAATCCTTTGCCGACTATTTCACTGCTGTTTGTTACCATAAGGAACGCAGTCGGCTGATTCTTTTCAATAAATCGACGCAGTAAAGCGCCTTCTTTTCGAGACATTACGGTAAGAATGACGACCCTGTCCTGATGTGTGTAGGAGCCCTGTGCATTATAAACCGTAGCGGCTCGTCCGAGCGTGCCGTGAATATATTCGCATATAGGCTCAGGCTCCATGGTTATTACCGTAAAATATTTTTTAAGGTTTATGCTTTCTATCAGGCGGTCTATAACAAGAGATTTCATAAGGAGACCGCACATGGAATAAAGTCCCGTTGTAATGCCGAAAACCGCAAACGCGCTCAGACACACAAACAGGTCTGCGATCATCAGAGAGATCCCTATGTTGGTGTTGAAATATTTTTTCAATATCATAGCGATTATATCGGTGCCGCCGCTTGAGGCGCCCAGAACAAAAAGGATAGCGGAGCCCGCGGAGGGAAGTCCGATGGCATAAATAAACTCAAGCATGAGCTGATCGGTCAGAGGCTTGTCCATGGGAACGAGCAGCTCGAGTATATATATGGCGGCAGAAGACAAAACTGTAACGTATACGGTTTTCACTCCAAAGCCCCTGCCGAGAAAAATAAAGCCGACCACAAGCAGTGCAATATTTATGACAGTATTGAAAAAAGCGGCAGAAAAAGGGAAGACATTGCTCAGTATAACTGCAAGACCCGCAACACCGCCAAAGGTGAAATTGTTTGGAAATCTGAAAAAATAAATACCGCCTGCGGCAAGCAGCGCAGCGAAGGTAAGTATAACAAATTCAAGAACAGCCGGTAATTTTTCATGTCTGCGACTCATTTTAAAACTCTCCTTTTTCTTTGTGTTATTATAACAGTATGCCGTTTGTTTTGCAATAAAATCCGTCAGGAGCATTCAATATCAAATACTTATCGGCTTATTACGTTGACAAAAAGCAGGGCAGAGAATAAAATAATATATAGCCGTCGGTATCGTGATGGCAGATAAAAAGCAAAAACGCAAGTCTAAAACGATGCCGATACAGTAGAAAAGGAACATGTTTCATGAAAAAGATTCTGTTTTCTGTGCTGCGCGGCGTGCTGAATTTGTTCTATGCGGTCATGAAGGTGTTTTCCATACCGCGTGACAGGGTGCTGTTTATCAGCCGCCAGTCCGACAGCGCAAGTGAGGATTTCTTGCTTATCGCCGAGGAGATAAGAAAACGCTCCCCAAACACAGAGCTTCGCTTTTCCTGCAAAAAGGATAAAATGGATGGCTTTGGATTCAAAAAGCCGTTTCTTATGCTTGACAGAATACGTCTGCTTGCCGCTGCGCGTGTCTGCATAACCGATAGCGAAAGTGCAGAGCTCGGTATTCTCAGGCACCGAAAGGAGCTTCGCATAATTCAGATATGGCATTCGATGGCTCCGTTTAAAAAATTCGGCTGGCAGACGGTCGGAACTGCCGAAGGCATTCCCGCCGAAACAGCGGAAGGCATAAGATACCATGAGGGCTACGACCATATTATAGTCGGAAGTGAATTTGCAAGGGATATTTTTGCCGAAGCAATGAAGACCGAAAAATCGAAGATACTTCCACTTGGGATACCTGTTACCGATTCAATGATCGGCAGCAGCGGAGAATCCGAGCGTTTTAAGCTCTGGAAGCTGCACCCTTCGACCTGCGGAAAGAAAATAATCGTCTATGCACCTACAGTCCGCGCAGACAGCGGTGTTCCGTGCGATGAGTTTGTTAAGAATTTTGATTATGAAAACAACGCTCTTGTAATAAAGCTGCATCCGCGCGATACAAAGACAGTTATCTGCGATGAGCGAGCAGTTGCGGACAGGGAAATGACCACTCAGGAGGCTGTGCGCGCGGCAGATATAATAATCACAGATTATTCGGGCGTGGCGGCAGAGGCAAGTCTGCTCGGAAAACCTGTTTTTTTCTATACACCCGATATCGGGGAATATTCGGGTAACTGCGGTCTCAATATTGATCCGTCTGTTCTGTTTCCGAACATCACCTATTACAGCGCAGAAAAGCTTCTGAGCACAGTGTGCGGCGAATGCGACGGCAGCGAGGCGGCGCTCATACGCGAAAAGCTCGCAGGTGCATGCGTTGGCAGCAGTGCAAAAAGCATTGCAAACCTCGCAGTCGAAAATTCGATACAAACCGCCGATTCATCGAGCGGATCCCTGCAAAGCTCAGGCTTTAAGGTCTTTATTTCAAAATGTGTTTACACGGTAAAATATCTCGGATACAGCATCGACCCCATGCTTATGCTGTTTGAGTCCAAGCAGACGCATTCCTATGCAGGCACGGCGAGAGAAGTGTATGAGTCCATGCAGTCCGACAAAAAATTCGCCGACTGCCGTTTTGCGTGGGCTGTGTCGGACATGGAGGAATCGAGTATACCGTACGACGGTGCATCGGTGCTGGTTGTGAAATTCGGCTCGTCAGAGCATAAGCAGCTGCATGCACGCGCAGGAATAATAATTTCCGATGCGCCAGTATCGCCCCTTGTAAGACTGCGTTCAGAGCAGAACTACTTTATAGCCGACAGCGGTACAAAGGAGTCTGTAAGAAGGATAATAAGCTGAAAATAAAAAACCCGTTTCCGATTTTTTCGGAAACGGGTTTTTATGTGTTCGTTTTATATTCCGGAAACACCCATATTCGGAGTTAACCTGTATGCGTGCCCGATCAGATGGGTCTCCTTAGGGATAACGGTAACCTCGACCTTTGGGAGAACAGCATTTATCAGATTCACAAAGTTGTTTGAGTCCACTCCCGGTTCGCCTGTAAATATCTGAGTGGCACGGGTGTGCTTTATATGCTTTGCAACAGCCTGCACCGGATTTTCGCTGTAAAGGAGAGTCAGCTCCAAGCAGAGCTCGGAGCATACGGAATGCAGAGCGTCGATCGAATTTATATGTTCCTCGTATTTATAGCTTTCGGTAGTGTCAATAACACTGACCACCGTCAATTTGGCTTTTTGATTATCACTGATAGCTTTTGCAGCTCTTATCAGTCTGTCGCAGGGCTTGAGAGCATCGATGCATGCGACAAAAGTCTGACGTCTGCCCACATTGTCACCCCCTTTCCTATCTGTTTTCAGTATACACCCCGAAAGAGTATATAACAAGTATCAGTTTTGTATAAACTGTTAAAAAATTGTAAAGGTTAGATTCTGAGCTTGTCTATTTTTATCATAAAACTGTCTGTATAAATCTCTCACAAGATGTTAAAAATACCATCGGAGGTGTTTTTTACATGAAATTTAATCAGGGTAAGCGCACAAAGAAAAACGGAGGGTATTATCTTGCAATTCTGCTATGTCTCGTGGCAGTAGGTCTTGTTGCGTGGTCAAATACCCTTGGCAAAAAGAGCGAAAAAGAGCCGAATGAGCCTATTGCAGACCAGATGTCACAGGAAGAGTATGAAGATCTTCCCTCAGACGAAGCGCTGAACGAGATGAGCGGCGGCGAGCAGGGGGCAGAGCTTTACTATGTAAGCGCGGCAGACAGCGAGCCGACATCGCCTGCTGTCGTTGAAATGAGCAGTACGGAACCAACGGCCTCGGAACCTGCAGAGACCGATGTAAAGCCATTAAACAGCGATGCCGAAGAGGATGCGGAGGCTGTGGAGGTGTCCGCCATGCCTTTGATTTATGCAAAGCCCGTAACAGGTCATATTGCAAAGGAATTTTCGGGAAATACGCTTGTCTATTCAAAAACGCTCGGCGACTGGCGGGTGCATAACGGAACAGATATAAAGTGCGAGCTTGGCTCTCTTGTGGTTTCCTCTGCACCGGGAACGATAGTATCCGTGTGCGACGACGACCGTTACGGAAAGGTTGTCATTGTGCGGCATGAAGACGGTTCGATGCTTTATTACTGCGGACTTGCGGATACAGCGGTCAAGGACGGCGATAATGTGCAGTCGGGTCAGAAGCTCGGCACGATAGGAGTTGTGCCCTGTGAATGTGAGGACGAGCCTCATCTTCACCTTATGGCAATGCGCGACGGAGAGTTTATAGAACCCATAAATGCCTTTGGGTTAAATTACTGACACGCCCTCGAACTGTTTGCCGCTTCGTAATATTTCAAATCGGAGCGTAAACGCAAAATCGTTTAGGGGCACCAAAAACCCCGTTAAAGGTCAGAATGACCCTTAACGGGGTTTTTCTTGTTCTGCATAGGAGCTTGCGTGAAAAAACAGCTCTCTTTTTAATCCTTGTTATTATAAATACATACAGAAATATCAGAAGTGCTTATGCTGTGATTACCTTCCAGGGCATCACTGAGAATATCGGGCAAATGCTCGCTCGATGCCGTATCGGCATCAACACCGATTATTTCAAGTGTGTATATGCCGCCGTTTTCAACGCCGTAAACATCGTAGCTTGAAATGAGAGTACCGTTATCTGCCGCGGCAGTATGCGCTTTTCCGATAAGCTTCGCTATATGCTGCATATCGTCTGTGGCGCTGCATACAAGTGTCATGGTACTGCCTCTGTATATAGGGAGTGTCGGGTCAAATTTCGCGCCGGGATATACAGAATCGGGAATATCGTTTCTGACTCTTGGAGGAAAGGTTACCTCAACACTGATAATGTCGGTGCATGAGGCTTCGAGTATTCCCTCAAAATATTCGCCCATTTCTTTTTCAAGGCGAAGGAGAGTGTTTGTCATCTCGTTTACCCTGAAAGAATAATCGTCGGTGATTTTTCCGTTTGTACAGGTTACGTAAAAATAAATATCTTCACAATCTGCGTCCTCTGCCAGCAGAGTATAGGTGCCTGCGCCGATATATACGGGCTTTTTGCCGTGTTCCATAATGTTTAAGTGTGCATACCTGCTGTCTATGTACTGCCATATTTTATCGGCGGCTTTATCGATGGCTTTTGCGCTGCCGCCTGTTGACAGCGCGGTATACAGAATAACTGCGGCAAGCAGAACCCCCATAAAAATAAGTGCTGCACTGCTGCGTGAAAAACGTGTTTTCTCACTGCTCATAGGAAAGCCTCCGAAAAAAGGACCCACGGGCAAAGCTTATCCGTGGGTCCGCTGCTTATAAAATCAATAATTTTCCTTTTTGATCTCGAAATATGCTTCGGGATGAGCACATACGGGACAAACCTTCGGAGCCTGCTTGCCGACATGGATGTGTCCGCAGTTGGAGCACTGCCAGATCATATCGCCGTCACGGGAGAAAACAAGTCCGCCCTCGACATTTTCAAGAAGCTTGCGATAACGCTCCTCGTGTTCTTTTTCGATCTTTCCCACTGCATCGAAGAGATATGCTATATGGTCAAAGCCCTCTTCCTTTGCGACCTTTGCAAACTCTGCATACATTTCGGTCCACTCATAATTTTCGCCTGCCGCGGCATCGGCGAGGTTAACGGTGGTGGTGGGGACTTCGCCGCCGTGAAGAAGCTTAAACCAGATCTTTGCATGTTCCTTCTCGTTGTTGGCGGTTTCCTCGAAAATAGAGGCTATCTGAACATAACCGTCCTTTTTTGCTTTTGATGCATAATATGTGTACTTATTTCTTGCCTGTGACTCTCCTGCGAATGCTGCAAGAAGATTAGCTTCTGTACGTGTACCTTTTAATTCGGGCATATTAACTTACCTCCTAAATTTTCTTACAGTTAGTTTACACCAAACTGACCATTTTATCATAGCATATTTTGTCTGTAAATCAATAGCATTTTTGTGAACACTCCGAAAAATTCCACATATAACGTAGAAAAGGAGGTGCTTAGATGGCTTTTTCAGACCGTGAGCTGATAGCACGGCTGGTTCAGTGTGAAGCGGGCGGAGAAGGAGACAGCGGTATGAGGGGTGTTGCCAGTGTAATTATGTCAAGAGTACGTGCATCAGGCGGAGAATATGCACGGATAAGCAACGGAGGAAATGTCCGGGCCATAATTTTTCAGCCGGGTCAGTTTAACTGCGTTGCCGAGAGCCTTGGCGGCAGGTACAACGCACAGAATATTTACAACATGCGTCCCGAGGCGATTCATTATTCAATCGCCGACTGGGCGCTGGCAGGCAACAGACTTGCCGCTGTCGGCGATTCTTTATGGTTTTTCAATCCCTATTCAAGCTCATGTCCAAACAATTTCCCAAGCAATGTGGGTGCGTTTTCTGCCCGTGTCGGCGACCATTGCTTCTATCAGCCCACGCCGGCGTATTATAATACATAAAAGGAGAATATGGAATGAAGGTAAACAACAATAACTGCAGAGGCTGTGCCACAGGACGCTGCACAGGCACATTGGGCGGAGCTGACGGAGCAATGCCGTACAGCCCAAATGCGTACACTCCCAATACGTACAGTCCCAACATAGGAAATGTTTCGTCCTACCCTCCCGTGCAGACCAATATCGCCGCTTCGCAAACTGATGCAAATTCACAGGTCAGCGCGGAAAATTATCAGGAAATGCTCTCCGAGCTTATCGGGTCTTATATTATCACCGAGCTTCTTATCGGTGTCGATCGTCTTGTGCTCAGGCAGGGATATCTGACTGCGGTGGGTCAGAGCTACTATATTCTTTACGACCCGGAGCCTCGATCGAGCACAGTATGCGATATCTATTCCCTGAAATTTGTGACCTTTTTTGATTCGCGCGAACGTCCCACCACAGAAGAATTTGAGCGATGGCTCGAATCTCTCAGGCAGGACAGCTATGTTTTTGACAGCACCGAGGGATAATTTAACAGCATGTACACAGAAAAACGGTTGTAAAATCATACTTGCTGTGATAAAATCATTTCATCTTTATATCAATAAAGGGGAAAATAAAATGCAGAAGGAAAACAGGCAGAATACTGTCGAATTGGATACAGACGGCGATGGTGTGACAGATACCGTTTATGTTGATCTCGACGGTGACGGTACGCTGGATGCGGCTTATATCGATACCGACGGTGATGGAATTGCAGATACCGTATTGCTCGATACCGACGGTGACGGCGAACCGGACACTCTGCTTTTCGATTCCGACGGTGACGGTGAATTTGAATCGGAGACAAAACTTAAGTAAGAGGCGGTAGATTATGAGCGGATCAAAAAATTTTAAAACAGCGAGGACCTTTGTGTATGTTTTGCTCGCGATCACCACAGTGCTTGCGGCGGCGTACACGGTGTTCAATATAATAAGCCTGCTCAACGATCCATATACAAGCTTTCCGTGGTGGTCTGCATTCGGATTTACCGCAGTTTACTTTTTGCCCTTTTTGATTCCCGAGATCGCCTTCTGTGTGATATTTTCAATATTGTACAACAAACGCGCAAGGGCAGAAAAAGCGGATAAAAAAGCATGATTGTCGGAGAAAAACAGATCACGGGAATAAACGAGAAAACAAAGCCAGTTATCAGCGAAAGCTGATAACTTGCTTTTAAATATTACCTTATTGCTTTGCCGATAAACAAATTACCAGCTGAAGAGATTGTCAAAGAAATCGCTTACCTCGGAATCATCGCCTGATGCAGACTCAAAGAACTGCCATGCATCAAACAGGCTTTCTGCGAAATCTTCGACTTCAGTTCCGTCGATAGCACCGCTGATATAGTTGCCTGCATCGTCGCCGAAGTCACCGATGTAATTGGATAAGAAATCACCCAGCGCATCGCTGAAATCAAAATCGCTTGAGGAAGAAGAGCCGGAATTATCGGAATAGAAGCTAGAGAAGGCATCAAGATAATCCTGGATATCCTCGGCGTTTTCCGCATCGGGGAGGTAATCAGTTATGCTTCCGAAATCGAAATTGCCGTTCTGGTAGTCATCCATGAGTGCGTCCCAGTCGATAATGCCGTTGAGAGCACTCAGAACAGAAGCGTACTGAGGAAACTGAGTAACGTATGCTTCCTCGATCGCAATGTCGTCAAGGGTGTAGGAATCGCTCACCTTGTAGAGAATAACGCCTGCATCGGTATCGCGTATGGACATCTTGCAGGATTCAAAAAGCGGATTTTCTTCGGCAAGGCTGAAAAGAATCTCATCGTCGTTGCGGATATACTTTACATTGAGCTTTTTGTTATCCTTTTTAAAGGTCAGAGTATCCTTTGTTGCATTGACCGAATAGACAGTGCCGTCAACGACTGTGTCATCGTTGCCGTAGAAGGATATATAGCCCGCGTTTGCCGAAGAGGTATCATATACCCATGTGCCCGTAAGGCTTGTCATGATATTCTTCGATGTCGTGAACATGTAATACTTGTATCCGAAAAATCCTGCTGCGGCAAGAACTAAAAGGACAGCGATGATAATGAGGATAACAACGATCGGATTTTTCTTTTTCTTTGCCTTCTTTTCGGGCTGCGGCGCAGCCTTTTTAGGTTCAGAAGGTGCAGGTATGGGGTCGGGGTTTACTGCGATGGTCTTGCCGGTCTGCACAGACAGAGCGGTTTCATTTGAAAGGTTCGAATTGTTTTTCATGTCTTTATCCCTCCGAAAAATAAATTTGCCAACTAAAATATATCATAAAATATGTGTATGTTCAAGAAGAATAACATTCACACAGCTGACACAAAGATGTAAAAATACACAAAACCGCCCTCTGCGGTAAGGACGGTTTTGCGTTTGTGGATGGGGAACGATATATAAAGACGCAGTCTGTTTAATGTTAAGGAACCAATGCCCTCAGATAGGGCGATATGACCGCGGTTGCAGTGCTTTTCAAAAGACGCAAAAACAAAAATCCCTTAACCTTACCAAAATTTTAACACAGTAAAAAGTCAATGTCAATGATTTCGGCACAAAAAGTTAAACGTTTCACCTTCGAAAAAAGAAAAAACTTGCGTCTATTGTAAAAATTTAAAGAAAATATATAATTTAGAAGAATAATATGTTATAATTATCTTATATATTATCCGCTTAATTTCTCGAATGAAATGAAAAACTCTGCATGAAAGGGAGGCTATGATATGAAAAAAACAGGCTTGCTGATAATAGCATTGGTTTTTATGCTGATTTTTTCGGGCTGCAGCTCAACTCCCTTTGATTCCGAGGGAATGCTCAGACCGCCGAAAACATCGGGTGACGGGCAGGAGATATGCGAGGCGCTTGAAAAGCACCTGGGACGCGGCCCTCTTTTCAGATATCCGCGCAGCGGAGAATACCGTTCTGCAATAACAATGGAGGATCTTGACGGAGACGGTACTGCGGAAGCGATCGTTTTCTATCTGCTGTCAACGGAAAGCAACGCGGCGAGCATAGCGGTGCTTGGCTATTCGCATGGTGAATGGAAGGTAAAAGCCACCGCCGAAGGACTCAGCAGCAATGTAAATGTGCTTCTTTTCGGTGACCTTATCCCCGAAAGAGAAAGCAGAGAGATAATCGTTGGCTGGAAGGTCGGCTCAAACAGCGGCCTGCTGACGGTGTATTCCTATTTAAACGGCGGTCTTGAAAATATAATAATCGAGGATTCTGCGTCCTCAGAGGCACAGTCTGCTTCAGGCTATACGGGAGTTGCTGTATGCGATATGGACAGTGACAGTGCCGATGAGATAATGACAGCGACGCTTAATACCGTTGCAGGAACATCAACGGTCAGAATGCTCAAATATCTTTCAGGCGAAGGCGCGGAGCGTCTGCTTGCGGCAGGTGTTGTCAATCTTGACGGAAGTGTTTCGCGCTATTCAAAGGTGACGGTCGGAATGCTTGATGATACGACTCAGGGCTTCATAATCGACAGCTATAAGGGCACAGAAACAATGCAAACCGAGGCGGTTTGCTGGGATAAGATCAATGCAGGTCTGACAGCACCGTTCAACAATGCAAAAACAGGTGATGTTTCAGGAACGGACAGAATTGCGCTGACAGATTCCTTCGACCTCGATACTGACGGCCTGACAGAAATACCGAGGCATACGCTGCTGCCCTGCTACAGCGAGGATTCGGCAGAAAAATTTTACAAGAGCTCATGGTATGCCTACGATTCACAGACAGGCACTCTTTCCGAAAAAAGTGAGATCGATTCCATATTCAATATCCCCGACGGATACTATATCACACTGCCTACCTCGTGGCCGACAGATATCACCGTAAGATACGACCCCAATTATTCTGCCTTTACCTTCTGCACTGTAAACACAAATTACGATCAGATAACGGTATCCGCATCCGAGCTGACGGGAACTGAAACAGTGCTTGAAAAGGACGATGAAAACGACAGTGCGGTGATAGCGCAGGAAACAAAAAGCTTTGGAACAGAGCTGTTCAGACTGCGAGTTTTTGAAAGAGAGAACGAAGCACTGGTGGAAAACTACGGCTACAGAAAGCTTCGCGAGCAGAACGACAAGATATGGGCAGTACAGATATATTCCTTCGGAGAGCAGAACGGAATAACATACAATGCAATAAACGCATGCTTTTATCTGATGTAAAACAGGGAGATGTATAATATGAAAAAAATACTTGTTGCAGAAGACGAAGATGCCATCCGCGAGTTCGTGGTCATAAATCTGCAGCGTGCAGGCTACGATGTAGCCGAGGCAAACTGCGGAGAGAGAGCCCTGGAGCTTTATTACGAAGACACCAAGGGCTATGATATCGTGCTTCTTGATATCATGATGCCGGGCATGGACGGTGTGGCAGTATGCCGCGAAATACGCAAGGATAACGGAAACATTGGAATAATTCTTCTCACCGCCAAAACTCAGGAGATGGATAAGGTGGGCGGACTTATGATGGGCGCAGACGATTATGTAACAAAGCCGTTCTCGCCCAGTGAGCTGGTAGCGCGCGTTGATGCTCTGTACAGAAGAGTCGCTCTTGCAGAAATGAGACAGGGCAACAATTTCAACGAAGAACTGAAATCGGGCGATTTTATACTCAACCTGAGAAACCGCACCCTTACCAAAGCCGGAATGCCGATCGACCTGACTCAGGTAGAGTTTCAGATAATGGAATATTTTTTCAGCAATCCGGGCGCGGCTCTCGGCAGAATGGAGATACTCTCCCATGTATGGGGCGAGGGCTATTACGGCGAAGATAAAATAGTGGATGTCAATATCCGCAGGCTGAGAATGAAGATAGAGGAAGATGCCTCAAATCCCATACATATCGTCACCGTATGGGGACTTGGATATAAATGGGAAGCATAGGTGACTGAAAATTTTTCGGAAGGGAGAGAGATGCATGGCGGTAAAATTTACCTTTCAGAAAACTGACGGTAAAGAAATAATGAGCATGGTTCGTAAACGCAGTGTTATGCGCCGCTGGCTTTTTTCGTCCTTTTCGATAATCGTTGTCATGCTGGCAATAGCAGTGACAGCGGCGTCGCTTCTTATCAAGGATTATTATTACAACCAGACAAGACAGCTGGTGGAAAGCAGAGTAACGATAAATTCGAGCTACTTTACCGCAACCTCGGGCGTCACAGGCACCTCCGATTTTGTAAATGCGGCGCAGACCTACGTTGAGCAGTTCGACAGCAGAGAGACCATGGAGCTGCAGTTTATTGACCGTATGGGAAATGTGCAGGTAACATCAACAGGCTTTGAGCCGGGAAAAGAGGTAATGCCCGACTACGAAAACGCACAGACAGGCGAAAGCGAAATGGGCATGTGGTACGGTAAAAACTCAAGAGGCGAAAAGATACTTGCCGTGTCGCAGATTCTCACACTTTCGAGCGGCAAGGAGATCGGCGCACTGCGTATAGTCGTATCGCTTTCGCTGGTGGACAGAACGATATTTCATATTGTTATTCTTCTTATTTGCTGCTGCTTTTTCATAATCTTACTGGTTCTTGTTTCAAGCTTTTATTTCTTCCGCTCCATAGTGCGTCCGGTAAAGAATATTACCGTAAGCGCCAATGAGATCGCAGAGGGAGATTTTACAACAAGGCTGAAAAAGGACAAGGAAGATGAGATAGGCGATCTGGTCGATGCAATAAATTCGATGGCAGCGGCTCTTGCGGCCAACGAAAATCTTAAAAACGACTTTATTTCCTCTGTTTCCCATGAGCTGAGAACACCGCTTACAGCGATAAAGGGCTGGGGCGAGACTCTTCGAACCTGCGGACCGGAGGATAAGGAGTTGTTCGGCAAGGGAATGGACACCATAACGAGAGAGGCAAGCCGCCTCGGCTCTCTTGTTGAAGATCTGCTGGACTTTTCGAGGCTTCAGCGCGGTGCGATGTTGATGAATTTTGAAAAGCTTGATATCCTTGCGGAAATCGGGGAAGCGGTATACTTCTTCTCCGATCGCGCCTCACAGGAGGAAAAAACACTTACCTTCTTCGAGGCGGAAAACCTGCCTCCCGTAATGGGCGACAGAAACCGCCTGCGTCAGGTGTTTACAAATCTTATTGACAACGCAATGAAGTACAGCGAGGCAGGGAGCGAGATACATGTTACTGCCGCATGTACAGGAGATGAAATCAAGGTCATGGTGCGCGATTATGGCTGCGGCATCGCGGCAGAGGATCTTCCGAGAGTCACTCAGAAATTTTATAAGGCAAACAATACGCGCCGCGGCTTCGGAATAGGTCTGGGTGTTGCAGAAGAGATAATTGCTCAGCATAACGGTTCTATAGATATAGCGAGCAGAGTGGGCGAGGGAACGGTTGTAACGGTTACATTGCCTGTAGCGAGAAAAAACGCAGAGTAATATATGACTAAATAATAACGTAAAGTATACGAAAGGACATAAAACCTATGATGGAAAACGAGAAAAATCCCGAAATAGAAATGGAAGAGGATTGGAAACCTCCTGTAATATTTTTTGATGACGATGAAGAGGAATATGAGACCGAAGAACCGGCAGCTGCTGTGACCGAGGATGAAGGCGGCGAAGCAGCTGCGGAGCCGACATCTGAGGAAGCAGAAGAAGCCGAAGAGGCTGAAGATAAGCGAGTACGCATTCGAAGAGGCGAAAAGAAGATCACCTCCATCGGAGGACAGGCGCTTATCGAGGGTGTCATGATGCGCGGCCCTTCACGCACCATGATGGTGGTGCGCGGCAAGGACGGAAAGCTTATCTACGAAGAGGTGGAAAGCAAAAATAAAAAGAGCTTCATTAAAAAGATTCCTGTTGTGCGCGGCATCTTCAATTTCATCGATTCTATGAGCATCGGTATGAATACCATTACACGTTCTGCCGACCTTTCGGGCTTTGCCGAGGAGGATGAACCCAGCGAATTTGACAAAAAGCTCGAAAAGCTGTGGGGCGGAAAGTTTATGAACTTCCTCATGGGTGTTGCATCGCTGCTCGGAATACTGATTGCTGTAGGCTTGTTCGTGGTGTTTCCCGTCTATTCATTCAAGGGCATCGGCTGGCTGTGCGACAGGTTCCTTGCCGACACGGCTTTTACACAGGTCGCTTTCCACAGCGAATGGAGCCATCTTATCAAATCTGCGTTTGAGGGCTTGTTCAGAATAGTCATATTTATAATATATATTGCCCTTGTATCCAAAATGAAGGATATCCGCCGTGTGTTCGAATATCACGGTGCAGAGCACAAGAGCATTTTCTGCTATGAGGCAGGCGAAGAGCTGACAGTCGAGAATGCGCGCAAATTCAAGCGCTTCCATCCTCGCTGCGGCACAAGCTTCCTTATTATCATGCTGCTTCTGAGCATAATAGTGGGTGTCTTTATTCCCGAAACCTTTGCCGATTGGCTCAGAATCCTTACAAAGCTCGCATGTATTCCGCTTATTATGGGCATTGGCTATGAGCTTCTCAAGATATGCGGCAGATATGACAACTTCCTTACACGCATCATTGCAGCCCCGGGCATGTGGATGCAGCGCCTTACCACAAAGGAGCCTGATGACACTCAGCTCGAATGTGCAATCGAGGCACTTATTGAGGTTATCCCCGAAAATCAGGAGGAAGACAAGTGGTAACACTGAACGAAGTATACCGCGAAGGCAGAGCTATAATAGAAGAGGCAGGACTAGAAAGTCCTGCCTTTGATGCAATGTGCCTGTTGGAGCCTGTGTTCGGCATAAAGGATCGAACGAGGCTTGCTGTTTGTGCAGCAGAGAAAGTAAGCGAAAATGACAGGGAAAAATTTCTTTCGCTCTGCCGTGAACGAACAAAACGACCGCTGCAGTACATTCTCGGAAAGTGGGAATTTTGCGGAATGGAGCTTAAATGCGGCGAGGGCGTGCTTGTTCCGAGAGAGGATACCATGGTGTTGGTGCAGTGCGCGGTCGATGCGCTTGAAAATGTTGATGCTCCGCAGATAATAGACCTTTGTGCAGGTACGGGAGCAGTCGGCCTGGCAGTATGCAGAATGCTCGGACAGGGAAAATGCACCTGCGTTGAGCTGTCAGAAAAGGCATTTCCGTATCTTATGTCAAACATAGAAGCTTTCGGCGATTGCAGAGTAGAAGCAAAACAATACGATGTTCTGAAACCGCCCGATGAATACTTTGGAACGGTGGATGCAATACTATCAAATCCTCCGTACATAGCGACACGGGAAATCAACAAGCTTGAGGGCGATGTCAGAAAAGAGCCGAAAATGGCGCTTGACGGAGGAGGGGACGGTCTGATGTTCTATCGCGCCATACTTGATAATTGGCTGCCGCTGCTGAAAAAGGGCGGTATTCTGGCGGTCGAGATCGGTTATGACCAGATGGAAGAAGTTTTAAAAATGTTTCGGTGTGCAGGATTGGCTCAAGTATGCGGTTTTCAGGATTTGAGCGGAAATGATAGGGCGATTATTGGTACAAAAGTAAACTGATTTTAAAAATAATTGTTGTAATAAAAGAACAGATGTGCTAAAATCAAAGCATAAAATCATGGAGGTAGCGAAATGGCAGATTCAAAAAAGAAAGCGGCGCCTATGCCTACAACAACAGAAGGAAAAAAGAAGGCACTTGAAACTGCAATGGCAAATATCGAAAAACAGTTCGGTGCAAACGCAGTAATGCGTCTCGGACAGAGCTCTGCACTGAATGTTGAGGCAATTTCCACAGGCTCTCTCGGTCTTGATCTTGCACTTGGCATCGGCGGACTGCCCAGAGGCAGAATTGTTGAAATATACGGTCCTGAATCCTCAGGTAAAACCACATTGGCTCTCCACTGCATCGCGGAGGGACAGAAAAACGGCGGCGAGGTCGCATTTATCGATGTCGAGCATGCCCTTGATCCCGTATATGCAAAGGCGTTGGGAGTGGATATAGATTCTCTGCTCGTTTCTCAGCCCGATAACGGCGAAGATGCCATGGAAATAGCCGAAGCTCTTATTCGTTCCGGCGCTATCGATGTTATCGTTATCGACTCTGTTGCGGCGCTTGTCCCCAGAGCCGAGGTGGACGGTGAGATGGGTGATCTTCAGGTCGGCGCACAGGCACGACTCATGAGCAAGGCTATGAGAAAGCTGACATCCGCTATAGGCAAGTCAAGCTGTCTTGCCATATTTATCAATCAGCTCCGTGAAAAGGTGGGCGTTATGTTCGGAAATCCCGAAACGACCCCCGGCGGCAGAGCACTCAAATTCTACAGCTCTGTGCGTATAGACATCCGAAAGACCGATGTTTTAAAGCAGGGTCAGGATGTAACGGGCATAATCGCAAAGGCAAAGGTCGTAAAGAATAAAATAGCACCTCCGTTTAAATCTGCTTCCTTTGAGATCGTCTATGGCAAGGGCATAAGCCACATCGGCGAGGTCGTCGATATAGCCGCTGAAATGGATATAATCAAAAAGAGCGGTGCATGGTATGCATATCAGGGCGAGAAAATCGGACAGGGCAGAGAGAATGCAAAGAAATATCTTGAGACAAATCCCGAGGTAGCTGAAGAGATCGAAGCACAGATTCGTGCCAATGCGATAAAGGCACAGGCTGCCGCAGACGAGGCTGCCGCAAAGGAACGCCCCGCCTCCGAAAAAATAACCGTTTCCGCACGAAACAGTGAGCCCACTGTTGATATCGACATCACCGTTGACTGATGCCGAGCTTTGAATTTCGCAAGCGCCGCGGAAAGCAGATAGCTCTGATATCGGAGGACGGCACGGAATATATGCGCCTTGATGCACAGCTCGCCTATGACGAAGGCTTGCGCGAGGGCAGAGAATATTCCGAGGAAGAGCTTTCAGAGCTTAAGGAAAGATCGGACGCACTGCGCGCAAAGCGAAGTGCGTACTATATGATATCCTGTCGGGATTATTCTGAGAAAGAGCTTCGCAGAAAGCTATCTCAGAAAACCACACCGCAGGCGGCAGAAGAAGCGGTTGAAAAGATGCGCTCGCTAAGACTGCTCGACGATGAGAGCTACGCAAGAAACCTTGCACAGCAGTATTACGAGCACAAGCACTACGCGGAAAAACGCATTTTGCTGGAGCTTTACGGGAAGGGCATAGATTCTGCTCTTGCACAAAGGGTGGTAGAAGAGCTTGAGATAGACGAAGAGGAGCAGCTCGACATTCTCCTCTCGGGCAGGCTTGGCGAAGACCTCAGCGACGAAAAAGCAAAGGCGAGAGTATTCAATAAGCTCTCACGTTACGGCTATAGAGCAGGTAATATATCGAGGGCTATCCGCAAAAGAGCAGAAAACGAGGATTATTATGAGTAATGATGCGGTACGCAGGCAGATAATAAGAGATTATTTTGCATCATGGACAACGGAAGATGTCTCCAAGTGGCGGTCGTGGTTCGATGAAAATATTCTCTATTATGAATCTGTCAGCACTGCTTACAAAGGAATAGAGCAGATGCTTTCCTGGCAGAAAGACTGGATAGAGCATGGAAAAGTCTTTTCGTGGGATATCTCCGAAATCCACTGCTCGGGCGATACTTACACTGTTCTTTGGCGTTTTCACTGCGTATACGACGGTAACGAAAGTAATTTTATCGGCGTGTCGCTCATCGATTTTAATGACAGCAATAAGATAACACTTCTGCGTGAATTTGCAGCAGATCCGAATTTTGCATTTCCGTATAGTTAAGCGATGAGAAAAAACTGAGATGGATTGAAAATATTTCGGCGGAGGTATCCAAATGAACAAAATAACCTGTATTTGCCTTGGTGTAAGAAATATGGAAAGAGCAATTATTTTCTATCGTGATAAATTAGGATTTTGCACAGACTGCAAGGAAAACAACCCTCAGGTATGCTTTTTTGACACACCGGGCACAAAGTTTGAGTTATTTCCTCTTGAAGGTCTTGCAAAGGATATTGATGCCGAAAATCCACCCGTGATTGGCAGTGGCTTTGGCGGAATTACATTGGCATATAATGTTGACAGCAAAGAAAAGGTTGATGAAGTTATTGAGCTTGTGCGTCGGGCAGGAGGAACCATTGCAAAGGAACCGCAGGAAGTGTTCTGGGGCGGATACCATGCGTATTTTGCAGATCTTGACGGCTATTACTGGGAGGTAGCATGGGGTCCGGATTTCAAATATGATGAGAACGGTTTGCTGCAATTCTGATTCCGTCACTGTGTCAAGCCTTTGAAATCAAAATCAAAGGAGATAGTATATATGAAAAGAGAGCTTGGAATTGCCCGATGCGGGCTTGCCTGCTGCCTGTGTTCAGAAAACGAGCATTGCGGTGGCTGTGATTCGGGAAACTGCCCGGATACGCAGTGGTGCGAAAATCTGAAATGCTCCGGGGAAAAGAATATCGAAAATTGCTTCATGTGTGAAGAAGATTGCAAAAAAGGGCTTCTTTCAAAAATCAAACCTTATGGATTTACCCTGTTTGCGAAAAGATATGGTGTTGAGGCGTTACTAAACTGCCTTGAGGAAAACGAGAAAAGCGGCATTGCCTATCACCGTCAGGGAATTGTTGGCGACTATGATGATTTTGATGATGTGGAAGCACTGATCGAGTTCATACGGACAGGTAAGCGATGAATTCCGATAAAAAGAGTTTTGATACAAGACGTAGAGGCGAACTGTGTTCGCCTCTTTTTGCTTTTTGCATCTTATGCACAACAGTCACATGTGTTTCATCGGTAATATTTTACAGAAAATATTACCGATTTAGTTGGGTGCCGAAAAGGCAAAACATAAACCCCCAGTTAAACTGGGGGTTGGTAAAGAAATCTTTAGAAAGAGAAATATCCTCCTTGTGATAAGATAGGAGTGGTGTGGCAACCACAGAAAGAACACAAGGAGGATATTTAA
>JAZSNH010000041.1:0-15256 GCA_045536305.1 Acutalibacteraceae bacterium | reverse complement strand
CTTAATATAGGAGGATGTAAAATGAAAAATAAAGCTTTACTTATAATGGCGGCCGGACTCGGCAGCAGATTCGGAGCAGAAAAACAGTTCATTCCCTTTGGTCCGAACGGGGAATGTATTCTTGATTATTCCATATATGATGCTCTCGAATGCGGCTTTGACAGAATAATAATCGTTATCAGACAAAGCATGCGTCCTTCTCTTGAAATGCGCTACAGCAAACTTTTAGAAAAACACGAAATAATTTTCTGTGATCAGGAAGCAGATACTCTTCCCAGATTCTTTACTCCGCCCTCAGACAGAGTCAAGCCTTACGGTACATCACACGCTCTTATGTGTGCCGCACAGTTTTTGGATTATCCGACGCTTATAATAAATGCAGATGATTTTTATGGCAAAGAGACTTTTGTACTCATGTCTCAGTTTATGAACACACTTGATGATTCAAAGATAGGTCTTGCATGCTTCCCGCTTAGCAAAACCCTTTCTTCTTTCGGCGCAGTAACAAGAGGTTTGTGCTGTATAAACGAAAATGACGATCTTATTTCTGTAACGGAAACTTACTCCGTAAGAAAAAATGAAAACGGCGATATCATTTGCAGCAGCGGACAAGTTCTTCACCCCGATACGCCTGCCTCTATGAATGTTCTGGCAGTAACCCCGTCATTCCCATATAAAGCGCAGCCCTATTTTGAAGAATTTTTCAATACTCTTTCAGATAATGATATGAACAGTGAGTTACCGCTTCCTGTTTTAATCGACCGTATGGTTAAGGACGGTCAGATAAGCGCTAAAGCTATCAGAGTAAATTCCGACTGGCTCGGTGTAACTTTCTTTGAGGATATGCCTTTTGTTAAGGAAACACTTAACATGCTAATCGAAAACGGTATATATCCATCTCCGATTTTTGACTGATTCTTTCCTATAAATTCATGCTTTGTGTTGATTAAGTTAGGTTATTTTCACAATTGCGAAAATCCTTTCTAATAATTATATTATTTGTATAGTTTATTTTTGGAAAGGATGTCAACATGAAGCGCGTTCTCGGAATTCTAAACAGATTCTTCATAGAAGGTCTTTCAGGCATGGCTCTCGGTCTTTTCTGCACTCTTATTGCAGGTACCATTCTCGGACAGATAGGTACTCTTATCGGTGCAAACACAAAGGTAGGTTATCTCATAATAGCTGTTGCAACAGTTGCAAAATTTATAACCGGTGCCGGAATTGGTGTCGGCGTAGCGGTTAAGCTAAAGGAAACCTCTCCGCTTGTTGTTGCTGCCGCTGCAGTATCGGGTATGATCGGAGCATACGCAAGCAACATTCTTAAGGGCACTCTTATTTCTGACGGTGCAATGATCCTTAAGGGTCCCGGCGAACCTCTCGGCGCATTTCTCGCAGCATACGCAGCTATCGAAATAGCTCACCTTGTAGCCGGAAAAACCTCCCTCGATATTCTTCTGACTCCTTTTACAGGTATTGCAGCAGGCTCTGTTGTCGGTCTGCTTCTCGGCCCTCCCATTTCTTCCTTTATGACATATATCGGAAGTCTGATCAACTGGGGCACTGAGCAGCAGCCGCTTCTTATGGGTATCGTAGTTTCTGTTCTCATGGGTATGGCTCTTACTCTTCCGATAAGCTCTGCCGCTATTGGAGTTTCTCTCGGCCTTAACGGTATTGCAGCAGGAGCTGCCGTTGTCGGATGCTGTGCACAGATGATCGGCTTCGGAATAGCAAGCTACAGGGAAAATCGTGTTGGTGGACTTATCGCTCAGGGTGTCGGTACATCAATGATACAGATACAGAACATTATACGCCGTCCGCTTATTTGGCTGCCTGCCATTCTGTCAAGCGCGATTCTCGGTCCTATAAGCACATGTCTTTTCAAGCTCACCTGTAATTCTACCGGTGCAGGAATGGGTACCTCCGGTCTCGTAGGGCCTATTATGACATTTGAAACAATGCTCGCAAACGGTCGCGGAACTTGGGAGACCATTGCGATCATAGCACTTCTCGAATTTCTTTTCCCTGCACTTCTTGCTCTTGTTTTCTCCGAAGGAATGCGTAAGCTTAATCTCATCAAGAGCGGAGACATGAAGCTTGCTTCATAATTATCCTTATGACATATTAAAAACTCACTGCACAAACAGTGAGTTTTTAAATTTTATTAAGTTAAATAGTCAATTTTCCGTTTTCATCTTCGAGAATGAGTAAAATACGTTCTTCTGTTAGATTATCTGCATTTATATATACCAGTACTTCTGTATCATCATCGACTTCGCATAAAAATTCCCAGCATAACTTTTCTTCCTTGCCTCCTGTCGGAATCAATGCAAGCTGAGTGTTTTCAATTTCAAGCTGTCGGCTTACAATCTTTCGGGCTTCCTGCATTGATCTTTCGGGTGAAATACTTCCTCTGTCGTGATGATTCATTATATAATCTCTTGCATCAAGCTCTACTACTTCACCGTTATCCAAGGCAACAACTATCTTTATCATATCGGGATAAAAAACAACATCCTCTGCAACGGATGTAAAACTCATAACGCAGCAATTTGAATTGATCTCATAATAATTTCCTCTCATATTCGAATATCCGTGATCATTCAAATAACGCCTTGCAATTCTTTCGGCATCCTCCTCATCAAGCCTTGTGCTGTTTACTGCTCTGCTGTTGATCATATAGGCCATTTCTCCGCCCTGTACTGTTACACCTGCTTCTATACCCTCTGCCTCGAAAATATATAACGGTAAATTCCCCTCAACCGAGCGAGTATATTTCAGATTATCATTTTCGGAAAATGCACGTGCCGTATCACAGGCTTTTCTTGTTGAAACTCTTTCTTTGTTCTTTATGAGCATGGGCTTTTTATCGTAAATATGATCTGAAAAAGGACCATCATAAATCAGTGTTGGATAATCTGTAAAGTCTTCTGCCATTACATCGATTGAAGCTCCTGCCTGCTCATTTTCAGCATTGACTGCCTCTGCTCCTATAAAGTTCTTACTATCCCCAGGCCAGAGACCGCTGTCAGCACTCCTTGCGATTACTTCGTCAAGAGTTAATCTTAGTTTTGCTGTATATTTTTCAAGCTCTTTTAGCTGCTTAAGCTCATCATTGCTCAGATCTTCATCAAGATATCGTTTTTCGGAAAGCGAAACAGCGTAATTTCCAACCTGAGAAATAAATCGATTTACATTATCGAGTTCTCCGACAGAAATCGGAAGCTGTGACAGTTCAGATTTCGCAGTTGCTGCATCGGTGCAAAGCTTTGCTGCAAGTGCGGCAAATTGTTCCGCAGAACCGGCGCATAAAGTTTTTCTCAGTGTTACATCAATGCTGTCCACAGTTTCCGAAAGACTTAAAAGAGAGCGCTGATAGCTATATTCACGCACTTGCTTTTCTGACATATATCCCGACCAACCTGTTACGGCAAAAATCGAGGCGATAACAAATGTCGCTAGGATAAAAGTAAAAATCTTAATAAAATTGCGTTTTTTTATTTTTATACACATACATATTTTCCTTCCGCATTATATCTGAATATATTCTAAACATTCTCAAACCTGTAATGTGTGAAAAAATATGACAATTTTACCGTGTCGTTTTCTTGACATTACGTAATAATAAGAATAATATGCAGTAATAAGCTGTTTATATTTATGTGTTCAAATTATTGTCACACAAAAAACAATATGCTGTGCTACACTTTCTTTTGGAGGAATTATAATGAAGATAATTGTTATTCACGCACATATTTTCCCTGAAAAAATAGCTTCCAAGGCTACAGCGTCAGTCGGTGCTTTTTATGATACCGATATGGGCTTTTTAGGTGATTCAGACACATTGCTTAAAATGGGAAGTGCTGCAGGTGTTTCAAAATATATCGTACATTCTGTTGCAACTACCGCGCATCAGGTACGCTCTATAAATGATTTTCTCTATCAGCAAAGCAATGAGCACCCTGAATTTATACCGTTTGCTGCCATGCATCCTGATTTTGACAATATTCCCGATGAAATAGAGCGTATTATTTCTATGGGATTTAAGGGAATTAAGCTTCATCCCGATTTTCAGCAATTCCTCATTGACGAAGAACGTGCCATGCCTATTTATGAAGCTGCCGAGGGAAAGCTTCCGATTCTTTTTCATACAGGCGATTATCGCTACGAATGGTCAAAGCCACAGCGTCTTGCAAATGTAATAGACACATTCCCAAAGCTTGATTGTATTGCGGCACATTTTGGCGGATGGTCTGAACCGGATACGGCAATAAAGGCTCTTCTTGACCGACGCTGCTGGGTTGACACATCCTCAACCTACGGATTTATAAATGACTTTCCTAAAATGCGTGAGCTTATAAATCTCTGGGGTTCTGACAGAATGCTGTTTGGCTCCGATTTTCCCATGTGGGATCCCGCAAATGAACTTGAATGGCTTTATCGTTGTGAGCTTTCAGATGAAGATATGGAAAAAATACTTTATAAAAACACCGAAAAGCTACTTGGGATCGAATAAAACCAAAAAGGATTGATTTGATGATAAAGGTCCAGCATCTTACAAAGAAATACGGCAAAGTTAAGGCATTAAATGATGTTACCTTTACTGTTGAGGAAGGAGAAATCGTGGGTTTTCTTGGTCCCAACGGCGCAGGAAAAACCACAACCATGAACATTATAACAGGCTATCTCTCCTCAACATCAGGTTCTGTTTCTATTGATGGATGCGATATTGTTGACAATCCCTCTCAGGCAAAATCCAGAATCGGATATCTTCCCGAGCAGCCTCCGCTTTATCTTAATATGACTGTAAATGAATTTCTAGAATTCGTTTACGATTTAAAAGGCTGTCTTCTTCCGAAGGAAAAACATCTTAACGAGGTTTGTGAGCTTACCGGCATAACAAAGGTGCGTCATCGCCTTATCGGTAATCTTTCAAAGGGCTATCGCCAGAGAGTTGGTATAGCGCAGGCACTTGTATGCAATCCCCCTGTACTGATCCTCGATGAACCTACAATCGGTCTTGATCCGGCTCAGATAATAGAAATTCGCTCTCTCATACGTAAACTTGGAATCAAGCATACAGTTATACTTTCAAGTCATATACTCAGTGAGGTTCAGGCAATATGCAGCCGTATTATAATGCTCGATCATGGCAAGGTGGTAGCTGACAGCAGCACTGCCGAGCTTGGCAAAAACACCGGCGGCAGCAAATTAAAACTTATAGTTGAAGGTTCTAGGAAGGATGCATTGGAAACACTTATGAACCTCTCCTGCGTTACAAAAGCAGAGGTTAAATCTCAGCAATCATCTTCTGTTGCAGAATTTGAATTATCCTGTGATTCAAGCTACGATGTACGCCGTGAAATATTTAATTCCATGGCAAAAAAAGACTTTGTTATTTTAGAATTTAAAAGTACCGAACCGAGTCTTGAGGATATTTTCATGTCATTAACAGCGAAGGAGGAGAAATAGTGAAGGCAATTTTAAAAAAGGAATTTGCTGCATATTTCCATTCCCCCGTAGGCTATGTTTTCTGTGCCGCTTATCTTCTGTTTTCGAGCATCTATTTTCAATCAATAATGTCCTACGGCACATCCTCGTATTTTACTGATATCTATGCCGGAATGAGATATTTTGTACTTCTTCTCATTCCGATCCTTACAATGAGGCTTTTCAGCGAAGAACGAAAGCATAAAACAGATCAGATTCTTATTACTTCTCCCGTAAGTATTTCATCGATCGTTTTTGGCAAATTTTTTGCTGCATTCATTATTTATGCGTGCTGTGTTTTATTCACGATCATATATGCCTGCGTTATGGCTATTTTTATCTCTCCTCCCTGGCTTCTTATCATTGGAAATATTATAGGAACATTATTTTACGGCGCTACTTTCATAGCCCTTGGAATGTTCGTTTCAAGTATGACCGAAAGCCAGGCTGTAGCCGCAATGCTTACATTTACAATAAATATAATTTTCATGCTTATCGACATAATCATTCCATTGTTTACAAACAATAAATTTATCCTTTCTCTCGTTTCGTGGATATCTTTTTCCGAAAGATATGATCCTTTCACCATTGGAGTGCTTGATTTTACAAGCCTTATCTATTTTATTTCTGTTTTTGCTCTGTTTATTTTTCTTACCATCAGAGTAATCGAACGACGCCGTTGGAGCTGAGGAGGTTTTAATTTATGAGTAAGAAAAAACAAACAATAAAAACCTCTAAAATTGAGGGCATTGATGAAATGCTCGATAAGCTCTCGTCCGTATCACCTTCATTTGATGCTTCGGATGAAAACGAAGATCAGACTTCTGCAAAGCCTTTTGGCGTGCGTGCAAAAGAATTTATAAAAAATGAGAACGGTGTACGAACAAGATATATAAACAAGCTTAAAAATGAGATGAAGAGCACAAAAGCAAGACACGGCTCAATGTCGCTTTTAATTACAGCTATTTTTCTTCTTCTGATAGTAATTGTAAACGTATTGTCCACTGCTCTTGCCAATAATTATCCTCTTCTCAACCTTGACCTTACAGCAGACAAGACCTACTCCCTTTCTGAATCTACAATCTCCATACTCAAAGAGCTTGATGAGGATATTGCCGTTATTATCCTTGCATCGGAGGAATCGTGTACTTCTCCAAGCAGCGAGTTTGACCCATATAAACAAATTCCGCAGGCACATGAGCTTATTATGCGATATGCAGCATATTCCGATCACATAAGTATTGAACACGTAGATCTTACGCGTACTCCTCAGATACTCAATGAGGAGTTTCTGAGTGAATATAAAAATCAGCTTTCCGACTATTCCATTATCGTTCTGAACAAAAACACAGGCAGAGTACGTGTTACCTCTTTTTATGATATGCTCCCCTATCTTCAATACGTTATGGACACTTATTATTACTATGATGTAGATATCAGCAACTATGAAATTTCAAGTTCATATGCAGAATCTGAGCTTACCTCCGCAATAAGAACCGTTGTTCTTGAGCGTGAGACACTTCCCGTAGCAGCATATATAAGCGACATTGAATCAGATGCCGAATGTGCATATTTTCTATCTTCTCTTCAGAAAAACGGTTACGAACTCGCTCCTATGAGTATGAATGGAGAAATACCCGAAAATTCTGAAATACTTATTCTTCCTTCACCGCGCGAGGATATTTCCTCATGGCTGTCGGCGAGGATAGAAGAATGGCTGTATAATAACGGTTCTTACGGAAGAACTCTTATTGTCTTTACCATTGCCTCGGCACCCGAGATGCCTAATCTTAATGCACTGCTTGAAAACTGGGGTATGAAATATACCTCTGATGTTGTGTATGAAACCGACCGAGCAAGTATAGTTGCAGGTGCCACTCTTGACAGCTATTTTTATGCTCAATATGCAGATTCATCGTTCACCTCACTGCTTGCCGATGAAGGCAGAAACACTCGTGTCATAATGGCAAACAATATTGAATTTCTTTTCGATTCAAGCAACGAAAGAACCACAAATCCTATTCTCACAACCACTGCAGGAGGCTATGCCTGTGCATCGGCAGATGAATATGATCTGATAAAAAACTCCGGCAACGGATCGGGTAAAAAAATCGTCATGGCAATATCGACTCAATACGGCACTGATTTTAACGGAAACGAAATTCAAAGCAATGTTGTGCTGGCACCTTCATCAATTTACCATACAGATGTTTTTTCAAGCTCTCAATACGGTAACTTTTCTCTGATGATGGGTATCTGTGATGAATTTACAGAAATGGGCGATGTTTCCGTCGATATTCAGGCAAAGCACCTTTCCGATGTTGATTTTTCTATTGACGATTCTTCTCTTACAGCAATTACCGTGATTTTCTCTCTTATTGTTCCTATTCTTATTCTTTGCCTGGGTGTATTTGTATATATCAGGAGGCGATTCCTGTGAGAGAAAAGAAGAAATTGCTTGTTATTCTTTTATGTACGTGCATTGTATTGTGCTGTGCCGTCTGGCTGCTTCTCAAAGTACCAAAAACAGATACGGATATCTCCGATTCACCTGCCAAGCACGAGCACAAACACGAATCAGACGGCAGCTTTATTGAAAACACCGACGGTGATCTTCTTATTGATCTTGAGAGCAGTGATGTAAAATCTGTAACTCTTACAAATCAAAAAGGTGTATTTACAATTCTTCGTGATGATATCACCGCAAATCTGTATATAAAAGAAATTGACAGAGCTATTCCTCTTTGCGAAGATTTTATTGAATATATATGGTATTATGCATACTGCCTTGGTTATAACTATAAAATAATAAGCACTTCCGATGCGCCTTTAAAGCTCTCTGATTATGGCTTGGATTCCCCCTCTGCAGATTTCGTTATAACATATACCGATGGCTCCGTAAAAAAATTTTCTCTCGGAGATTTGCTTCCTACCGCAGATAATATTTATTACCTTTCTTTTGAAGGAATAGATGATGCGGTATTTATAACAGAAATGTCCCTTGCTGCATTTGAGGGAGAAAGCTATTTTATAGACACAAATTTCTTTTTGCAAATTGACAGGGAAAACGACGACATTGATATAGGAGTTATAAAAATAAGCGGAAAATCAATACCTAAGAAAATAGTCATTTCTCCCTATTCAAGTGACGACCGCAGCGACCAGTCATACGGACACAGTCATATAATCACTGCACCGCTCCATACAGCTGTCAATGATGTAAACACCACCGCATTGAAAAATGAACTGATTTACCTCGCAGCAGAATCTGCCGTTTGCTATGCGCCGAACAGCGATACACTTGCAGAATACGGTCTTGATGACCCATCACTTATTATTTCCTTTGATCGAAACGGAAAAGAGCAGGTGCTTTCAATCGGAAAAACCGATAAATCCACCTATTGTTATGCAATGCTTCGAGGGCTTGACGTTATTTTCAATATCGACCCTGTACAGGCAGAAGCAATCTTATCCTCTTCCCTTTCTTTTTATCGTTCCGGAGAATTAAGATTATTTAGGATAAATGCAGTTGAAAATGTTTCTGTTGAGTTTGGAAATGAAAGTTACGATTTCAATATAATACGTGAACTTTTATCTGATGATGATTATTACGAGTATCACGTATACTCCGATACTCGTGAAGTAAATATTGACTATTACAGAAATTTTCTCTCAGTTTTAAGCAGCTCTTATGCTGCAAGCTGGAATACCGATTCATCCGTCAGCACACCTTCACTTGTTATAAAGGTTAAATATTTCGACTCATATAAAAGGTCTGATGATATTCTTAAATTCTATGAATCGGATTTCAACCGTTTTGTGTGCAATATCAACGGAACAGATACAGCAAGTGTATCTGCATTATTCTTAACTCGTGTAATGAACGCATCACGCACTCTTGCATCTGATCAGCCTGTTAACAGCTAAATAAAAAAAGAGAGGAAAAAGCCTCTCTTTTTTTATTGACATTTGTCAGAATATGGTTTATCATACTAACAGTGCTTTACCACATAAAAGCACAAAAGCTTCAAATCACTAAAGTATTGGAGAGAATAGTATGAGTAAGGAACTTACACTCCTGACAGTAGTCGGTGTGTACATGGTATTCATGTTGATCATCGGACTACTTAACAAAAAGAGCGGCGACAGCATGACAAGCTTTACAGTCGGCAACAGAAGTGCAGGCGGATGGATATCTGCTCTCAGCTATGGAACTGCATATTTCAGCGCAGTTATGTTTATCGGCTACGCCGGCAAGACAGGCTGGGGCTTTGGTGGCTGGGCTGTTTTAACAGGTATCGGAAATGCTCTTATAGGCTCTCTTCTTGCCTGGATCGTTTTAGCTAACCGCACAAGAGAAACTACAAGACGTCTTAAGATAAAATCCATGCCGCAATTCTTCACCGCACGCTTTGGCAGCAATGCTATGAAGATATTCTGTACTATAGTTATCTTTATTTTCCTTGTTCCGTATTCTGCAAGTGTTTACAAAGGACTTACAAGCGTTTGTTCTGTTCTGCTTGGGATTAACGAAACCCTTTGTATGATTATAATTGCACTGATATCGGCCGTACTTATAGTGCTTGGCGGTTATCTCGCACAGCTTAAGGCTGATTTTGTTCAGGGAATAATAATGTTCATCGGCGTAATCTTCTTAATCTTCTTCGTTATGAGAAGTGATAAGGTCGGCGGTGTTTCTGTTGGTATAGAAAGACTTGCTGCAGAAACCGACAAGCTCGGTCTTACAACCAAAAATCATATCAGTCTTTGGGCAACAATTATTATGACCTCTTTCGGCACTTGGGGACTACCTCAGATGATTCATAAATATTATGGAATCAAAGATAAAAAAGAAGTTGTCAGAGGTACTGTTGTCTCTACTGTTTTCTGCCTTCTCGTCTCAGGAGGCGGATACTTTATCGGCAGCTTCGGTCATGTTTTCTTTTCAGAGCTCCCTGAAGGCGGTGTTGACTATATAGTTCCTCACATGCTCAATCAGGCTGGTCTGCCCAATATTCTTCTCGGAATCGTTCTTGTTCTTCTTATCTCCGCATCTGTTTCCACACTCTCTTCAATTACCATTACCGCTTGTTCCACTGTCACTATGGATATAGTAAAGGGTCAGATCAAAAAGGATCTTACACCTAAAACACAGGCTGTACTTACAAAAATCTTCTGCATTATTTTTATTGTAGTAAGTTATCTTGCTGCAAACTCAGATACACCCATTCTTGATATGATGAGTTATTCCTGGGGTATCATCAGCGGTGCTTTCCTTTCGCCTTATCTGATCGCTCTCTATTGGCGCGGACTCAACAAAGCAGGCGGATGGGCAGGCATGCTCAGCGGATTTATTATTGCACTCCCCCCTGTTATCGCAAAGCTTTTTGCCAACAATTGGGAAATGCCCTTTGGTCTCGGTAAAGTAATGGATTGCGGTCCTATCTTCGCTGTTGCCGCTATGCTTATTTCGTTCATCCTCTGCATCGTTGTCAGCCTTGTAACAGGTGGAAACAGCAGCAAATGCAGAAAAAAATATGAATTTTTCTATGAAGGCAGTCTTATCGACTAAACAAATTTAAGGGTAATCACGAATTTTTTCGTATTACCCTTAAATTTGTTGTTGAAACATTATGTACTGTCATGCTATAATTTTGGGTAATCAGTAAGGAGATGCTCTAATTATGTTTTACAACAAAGAAATTGAAACCATGCCCCGTGCAAAAATTCAGGAAATGCAGCTTGAACGCCTTCGCTGGATGGTAGATTACTGCTACAACAATTCTGCATTTTATCACAAGAAACTCGGTGATGCAGGCATCACCGGCGGCGATAAGTTCAAAACCCTTGAGGATATAAAGTACATACCTTTCACCTCTAAAGAAGATATGCGTGAAACTTATCCTACCGGTATGATGGCCGTTCCCATGAAGGACATTGTTCGCATTCACGCATCCTCAGGTACAACAGGAAAGCCCACTGTCGGTCTTTATACTCAGCAGGATCTTAATAACTGGGCAGATATGATGGCAAGAGTATGCTATGCTGCCGGAGCAAGAAGTGATGATATATTTCAGGTTTCCTTCGGTTACGGATTGTTCACAGGCGCTCTTGGCCTGCATTATGGACTTGAAAAGCTCGGCTGCACTGTCATACCCGCTTCCTCGGGAAACACACAGCGCCAGCTTATGCTTATGCGTGACTTTGGTGTAACAGGTCTTGTAGCCACACCTTCATACGCAGTATATCTCGGCGAAGCTCTTTCCGAAAGCGAATACACGCTTGATGATTATAAGCTGCGTATCGGTCTTTTCGGCTCAGAGGGCTGTACTCCCGAGATGAGAAATCAGATAGAAAAAAATCTCGGTCTTTTCGCTACCGACAATTACGGTCTTACCGAAGTCGGCGGTCCCGGCGCAAGCGGCGAATGTGAAAGAAGAGACGGTCTGCATTTCTGTGAAGATCACTTCCTCCCCGAAATTGTTGACCGAACAACCTTTGAACCGCTTGAAGGCGGTGAGGTCGGTGAGCTTGTTATTACAACACTCACACGTCAGGGCATGCCTGTTCTTCGTTACCGTACAAAAGATATCACAAAGCTCAATTACGAACCCTGCGCTTGCGGAAGAACCGGTGTTCGTATGGAAAAGATCATGGGCAGAAGCGATGATATGCTTATTATCAAGGGCGTAAATGTATTCCCCTCTCAGATAGAAAGCGTTATAGTCGGAATGAACCACATCGGTCCTCATTATCAGCTTATTGTTCGCCGTGAAAATGGCTTTATGGATACTCTTGAGGTTAAGGTTGAGCTTATTGACGAAACCCTTCTTGGCAGCTTCGGTGAGCTGACAAAACTCCAGAACACCATTAAGGAAAAGTTAAAGAGCGTCCTCGGACTTGACCTGAAGGTTACTTTGGTTGAGCCTAAGTCCCTTGAAAGATTCCAAGGCAAAGCAAAACGTGTCCTTGATCTTAGAAACGAAAAGACAAACTGATCGGAGGTTTTATTATATGAAGAAGTTACTCCTCGGAAACGAGGCTGTTGCACGCGGTCTGTATGAGGCCGGTGTCAGGGTCGTATCGAGCTATCCCGGCACACCCAGCACCGAAATCACAGAATACGCTGCATCGTACAACGAAATGTACACAGAATGGGCACCAAATGAAAAGGTTGCCGCTGAGGTCGCAATAGGCGCATCCTTTGGCGGAGCACGTTCCTTCTGCGGTATGAAGCATGTTGGTCTTAATGTCGCTGCCGATCCTGTTTTTACAGCCTCTTACATAGGTGTTAACGGCGGTCTTGTTATCGGTGTTGCCGATGACCCGGGTATGCACTCAAGCCAGAATGAGCAGGATTCCCGTCATCATGCTGTCGCCTCAAAGCTGCCCATGCTTGAGCCTTCGGATTCTTCTGAATGTCTTGCTTTTACAAAGCTTGCCTATGAAATCAGCGAAAAGTACGATACTCCTGTATTTATCCGTTTATGTACCCGTGTTGCTCACAGCCGTTCACTTGTTGAGCTTTCCGAGCGAAGCGAACAGGAGCTGAAGCCTTACGAAAAGAATCCCTCCAAAAATGTTATGCTTCCTGCATTTGCCAGAGGCAAGCATGTTGTTGTAGAGAAAAGAACCGATGCTCTTACCGAGCTTGCCGGCACTTTTGCAAAAACAGAAATAAACAACACCTCTATCGGTGTTATAACCGCAGGTATCTCCTATTGCTATGCTAAGGAAGCACTCGGAACCAATGCAAGCTATTTAAAGCTTGGCATGGTAAATCCTCTTCCTGTTGATATTATCCGTGACTTTGCATCAAAGGTAGATAAGCTTTACGTTATAGAAGAGCTTGAACCGATAATTGAAAATCATTGCAGACAGCTTGGCATCGATGTTATCGGAAAAGACCTGTTCCCCATCTGCGGAGAGTTTTCTCAGGGACTTGTTCGAAAGCTTATTCTCGGTGAAACGACTGAAACAACAAAAATCGAGGAAGAGATTCCCGTTCGTCCTCCCGCAATGTGCTGCGGCTGCCCCCACAGAGGTCTTTTCTACATATTAAAGAAGCTTAAGCTTACTGTATCGGGCGATATTGGCTGCTATACGCTCGGCGCCTCCGCACCTCTCTCTGCAATGGACTGGTGTGTATGTATGGGCGCCTCGATATCATCTCTCCACGGCTTTAATAAAGCTCGCGGTGAAGAATCGGAAAAAAAGAGTGTTGCAGTTATAGGTGATTCTACTTTTATTCATTCCGGTATCACATCACTCATAGATATTGCATACAACCGTTCAAACTCTGTTTCAATTATACTTGATAACTCTATTACAGGTATGACAGGCCATCAGCAGAACCCCACAACAGGCTATACAATCAAAGGCGATCCCACCGCTGCTGTTTCACTCGAAAAGCTTTGTGAGGCTGTTGGTATAAGCCGTATCAAGGTCGTTGACCCTTATGATCTTTCTGCTGTTGAAAAAACCATCAGAGAAGAGCTGGAAGCTGATGAACCCTCTGTAATAATCAGCCGTCGTCCCTGTGCTCTGCTCAAGTATGTAAAGCACGAGGCTCCTCTTTCCGTAAATCAGGACAAATGCAAAAAGTGCAAGGCTTGCATGAATATCGGATGTCCTGCAATCAGCATTCACGATGGTGTGATAGGAATTGACCGTACTCAGTGTGTCGGCTGCGGCGTTTGCTCTCAGCTGTGCAAGTTCGGTGCTATAGAATAAGGAGGTGCTCTGAAATGGAAAATAAAAGTATTCTTATAGTTGGTGTCGGCGGTCAGGGCACACTGCTTGCATCCAAGCTTCTGGGCAGTGCCCTTGTTTCCGAAGGATATGACGTAAAGGTCAGCGAGGTTCACGGAATGAGCCAGCGAGGCGGTTCTGTTGTAACATACGTCCGCTATGGCGAGAATGTCGATTCTCCGATAATTGATTTTGGTGAAGCTGATTTTATTCTCTCCTTTGAACAGCTTGAGGCTGCACGTTATCTTCCCTATCTTAAAAAAGGCGGCACAATTGTAACAAACACTCAGAAAATAGATCCTATGCCTGTTATTACAGGAAACGCGGTATACCCCAACGAGCTTTGTGAAAAGCTTGAAAATGCAGGCGCTCTTCTTGTCACTTGCGATGCACTCTCCATCGCTGAAGAGGCAGGCTCTCAGAAAGCGGTAAATGTGGTTCTTATGGCAGTGCTCGCAAAACATCTAGGCATAGGAAAAAATGTATGGCTCGATGCTATAAAAGCATGCGTTCCTTCGAAATTCCTTGATCTGAATACAAGAGCATTTGAGCTCGCATACAAATAAATTTTAGGAGTGATAAACTGTATGGAACAAAATAAATATTACGACTACGATGTTGAATGCGCACCGCGCGACGTGATGAAATGGATACAAAGCCGCAGGCTTATCCGCATGGTCGAAAATGCATACAATAATGTCCCCTTTTATAAGCAGAAGTTCGACGAAATAGGCTTAAAGCCTTCTGACATCAAAAGCATAGACGATATATCCAAGCTTCCCTTCACTTATAAGCAGGATCTTCGTGACAACTATCCCTTTGGTCTTTTTGCTGTTCCAAAGGATAAACTTGTTCGTATACATGCATCCTCCGGTACAACAGGCAAGCAAACTGTTGTAGGTTACACCAAGGAAGACGTTGATATATGGAGCCGCTGTGTCGCTCGTATGCTCTGCTCAATCGGTGTAACAAAAGATGATTACATTCATGTTTCATACGGTTATGGTCTTTTCAC
>JAZSNH010000024.1:0-16640 GCA_045536305.1 Acutalibacteraceae bacterium | reverse complement strand
CCAAACCTTATGGATGATCTCTTTTGTTTTGGGATTTAGGATAGCTTTACATAAATAATTGTTGACATAACAGAGCGAATGTATTAAAATACAATTACGATGGATGTACACTTACGGAAACGCAAGGGCGTAATCGATATTGCATGAAGTGCCCTGTATCCTTGTGTTTATGCGAAATATCAGAGCACAAAAGCTTGATGCATACAATATATAGTTAGTAATTACTTCCAAAAACACATTTGATTGTGTTAAAGTTGGTTTACAGAATATTTGTTATTTTGAGGCGATATAATAATGACACTTGGTTTTATTGGCTTTGGTAATATGGCAATGGCAATTGCCTCTGGTGTTCTCAGATCACGAATTCTTGTTCCCGAAAAAATATATGCATACGATATATCCAAGAGTAAAATAAATGAGTTTTTAAATGATTATTCGATAAATGTATGCAACTCTGTTGATGAGCTTTTATCCCTTTGCGATACTGTTGTTTTGGCTGTAAAGCCTCAAAATTATTCTGATGTACTGTCAGCTTCTTCGAAATGTGATGTTTCTAAGATTACATTTATTTCCATTGCTGCAGGTATTTCTATCGGTAAAATCAGATCCTTTTTAGGTAATGATGCAAAAGTGGTTCGTTTGATGCCCAATACTCCGCTTCTGTTGGGTTACGGTGCAACGGCTGCATGCAGGTCCGATAATATTTCAGATGATAAATTTAATGAAATCTGCTCCCTCTTTGAGTGCAGCGGTGAGGTTTCTGTTATCACTGAAGATAAAATGAATGAAATAATTTCTGTTAACGGATCTTCTCCTGCGTATTTATTCCTGTTTGCAAAAGCTGTGTGTGAATATGCTCAGTCCTGCGGTATTGATTATGATACTGCAAAGCATCTTTTTGCACAAACCATGATAGGCAGTGCAAAAATGGTTATTGATTCTGGAGATGATCTTCAGACTTTGATTGATAAAGTTACATCAAAGGGTGGAACCACGGCAAAGGCTCTTGAAAAGTTTTATGAAGCTGATTTCTGTGAAATTATTAAATCAGCGATGGATGCCTGCACTCGCAGAGCCAACGAGCTTGGACAAGAATATTGATTAGCTTTTATTCATAACATAATTGTGAAAGCAGGTGTGTTATGAATATAGAAAATAAGAGTGTTTTTAAGGTTCGATTTTTTGTTTTTTCTTTTATTTTTATTTTAGGTTTTGTTTTTGGTTCTTTTTTTCAGAGGTATGAACAGGTTGATTCTGCGATAAATGAGTATGTTTACACAATTATTGCAGAACGTGTCTCGGGAGATGCAGTTTCTGTTTTTATCAATTCATTTCTTGTCAATTTCATTTTTTTAGTTGTTATTTGTATTTTTTATTTTTCGCATATCGGGATATTTTTTAATCTCCTTTTATTCTTGTGCCTTGGTATCGGTAAAGGGGCTCTGATTACTAATCTTATTTGTAATTCGGGAATTTATGGGTTGGGCTTTTCAGCTTTGACTCTTTTGCCGGGATTGATTACTTCGGTTGGTGCTTTTTTATTGTTTTCTGCTTATGCAGTTGATTTTTCAAAACTGAAGTATTCATTTAAAAAGAAAATTTGTTCTGTTGCTGTATGCTTATTTTGGATTCTATTTTCGGCAGGACTGGATGTTACATCTGCTGAAATATATAAAGTGTTGACCTGATTTGTTTTTTGGGAGGACTTAATTATGAAAAATGTATTACTGAATGAATTTAAAAATTATCTGATTGAAAAAAAGGCTGTTGCGGATAATACACTTGAATCATACACCAGAGATGTTACAAGATATTTGGAGTTTCTTTCAAAAAATAATAAAGAGCCGTTAAATGCAGATACTGCTGTGATCTCTCAGTTTATTGAGGAGCTTAAGGATGCCAATAAGTCAACAGCGACAATAACAAGAACTGTTGCATCGATCAGGTCCTTTTATCAATATCTTATTTTAAACGGTGCGGTTGACTCAAATCCTGCAAAAAGCATAAAGCTTGAAAAAACAGAAAAGAAGCTTCCTGAGATACTTAACGACAAGGAAATAAGGCTTTTGCTTTCCATGCCGAATTCTGACGAACCTAAGGGCGCAAGAGACAAGGCAATGCTTGAAGTTTTATATGCAACAGGGATAAGAGTGTCAGAGTTGATAAATTTAAACGTCAACGACGTGAAATGTTCAAAAAATGAACGCGGAGAAATTATTTGCCGCGGCGGAAAGGTGCTTCGTACAGTACCCATGCATCCGGCAGCCGTTGCAGCAATGAGCTATTATATAAACAATGTTCGTCCCATGCTTTTGTCTGACAGCGGCAACGATGCTTTGTTTATAAACCTTAATGGACAAAGGCTGACAAGACAGGGCTTTTGGAAAATTGTTAAAAATTATGCCGAGGAAGCAAAAATTGATAAAGAGATTACTCCACACACACTGAGACATTCCTTTGCGATGCATCTTTATCAGAACGGCGCGTCTTTACATGATCTGCAGATCATGCTTGGACATGCGGATATCTCTTCTACTCAGCTCTATGCAAATATTGTAAAGAAAAATAGTTTTTCCGATGTATATGACAGATGTCATCCTTTTGCAAACAGGGCACAGTAATTTTGAGAAAAAGTAAATAACTACATATATCCTGACAGATATTTAAAAAAGCAGTGTTACAAAGCGAACACTGCTTTTCTTTTTATGAATTATCCTTTTTATTTGTGGGAATAATTATACCAACAAATTACGAGGAGCAGTTTTAATGCAATATTATAAGGTTGAGGTTTGCGGAGTAAATACAAGTAAGTTAGAGCTGTTGAGTGAAGCCGAAAAAACAGAGCTTTTGAAAAAGACCGCAAACGGAGATATGAATGCTCGCGAAGCACTGGTAAACGGCAATCTAAGGTTGGTGTTAAGTGTGATTCAGAGATTTACAAACCGAGGTGAAAACCTGGATGATTTATTTCAGGTTGGCTGTATAGGACTGATAAAAGCTATAGATAATTTTGATTTAAGTCAGCAGGTTCGTTTTTCCACGTACGCTGTACCCATGATAATAGGCGAAATAAGGAGATATTTAAGAGACAACAACTCGGTGCGCGTAAGTCGTTCTTTGCGCGACACGGCCTATAAAGCCATGCAGGCAAAAGAAAGGCTTATGAGAGAGATTGGCAGAGAGCCGACAATAGAAGAAATTTCAGAAGAGCTTAAGATGCCGAAGGAGAATATAGTTATGGCACTTGAGGCGATCGTAGAGCCTGTTTCACTGTATGAATCCGTATATTCCGACGGTGCGGATTCGGTATCAATAATCGATCAGATCGGAGATAAAAACGACGACAGCAATTGGCTTGATGAAATAGCAATTCGAGAGTCGATCAAAAGGCTTGGAGTAAGAGAAAAAAACATTTTATCGCTTCGTTTTCTTCAGGGTAAAACACAAATGGAAGTTGCCGAGGAAATAGGAATTTCACAAGCGCAGGTCAGCAGACTGGAAAAAGGAGCATTAAAAGCGATAAAGGATAAAATATAGGTGGAGGTTAAATAATATTTGCCTGTATTTTGTTAATAAAATTAGATTGAAGTTATTGGAAGTGTGTGATAATATATTTGTGTTTAATTATATTTGATATATGGAGGCTGAGGGTGTTTTGCGTAAATTCAGACAATTTGTTGCCTTTTTATTGATATGTGCTTTTTTAATGGTTTCCATTTTGAATTGTTCATTAAATGTAAGCGCAACCGCCGATACATCGCAGTCGGTAAGTTCGACTGATAAAACTACGGAGTCAACCACCGCAACAACTGCATCGACTACCGCAACAACTATCGCACCTGCAAACGGCGTTCAGATAACACAGGTGTTTTGCTACGGCTCGAATAATAAGCTTTATAACCAACTGATTAAATATTCAAAGCTTTCAGAGCAGTATACTGCAAATGTATCTATCCCTCAGTGGATGACAAGCTGTCAGATAAACATCAAAAGTGTAAATGGGGCAAAGGTATCCTGCGACGGAACAGAATTTTCCGTGAACGGAAATGTCTTTACCCATACCTTCACTTTTGATGCAGCAACAAAAACCAAGAAAAATACATATAAAATATCCATCAAAAAAGACGATAAAGAGAGTATTTTAACTTTTAACCTGACCCAGACCGTTTTTGAAACAAAGCTCGAATCGATTTTAGTTGATTCAAAGGCAACAGAGGGTTCTAATGAGAACGGTTATAAAATTACTCTTCCGACAGGAACATCAACATGTAAGATCAAGCTGAGAACAAGAAGTGAAGAATCGGTCTCCTTTGCAAAAAAAGGAGAAGAGCTCGAAAAGCTTGATCTGAACGAGGAAAAGGTGTACTTGGAAAAGGTTGAGCTGAGCGAAGGCGAAAATGTCTTTAATATTACGGTTAATGCTCCCGGGACTTCAATAAGCACAACATTAACGATAATGGTTGGCGAAGAGGTTGTTTCATCTGATGTGGTATCGGTTCCGGTCGTTGAAAATATAACTGACACTGATATTTCGGATACAGATATCCCGCCTGCAGCAACTGAAAGCGAAGAACCTGAAATTTCTTCTGTTGTCACACCGCAGGAGCCTTCAAAGGGCGGAACCTCGCCGCTTATTTGGGTGCTCATAGGCGTTGTTATTGCAGTGGTTATCGGCGCGTGCATTTTCATGATAGCAAGTATGGGAGGTAGCGGAAGCAAGAACAGCCGCCCTGCAAATTACGGCCGTCAATATAATAACTATCCCTATAGAGTTGCTCCTCCGCCTCTGCCTGTCAGACGCCGTGATCTTGGCAGATTTGTCGAAGAAGACTACGGCTATGATGAATATTATGAGGATCAGTCCGAGGATGATTTTTATCAGGATGACGGATATTATTCCGAGGAAGGCTTTTATGACGACTATAATCGTCAGGGCTCATACGAAAGGCAGCAGCCTCAGAGGCAGCAATATCAAAGTCAGAGGCGCGGCAACAGAAATGATTTTGACGATTTCTATGACGATTATTACAATTGATTTATTGACAAAATTATTGCTTTGTGCTTAAATAAATAACAATGACAGTGATGGAAAGAAGTATGCAGCACAGCTTTCTTCAGAGAGCCGCCGGCAGGTGAAAGGCGGTGACAGCGGCAGCAGAAATACATTCCGGAGTTGAATCTTTGAAATAACAGTAGGAGATTTCGTGTGTGCACGTTACAGCACAGAGTGATGAATGTCACTCGCTAAGGCCGATTATCGTGAGGTATCGGTAAACTGAGGTGGTAACGCGTATTTTTTACGCCCTCTGCATTAAACAGTGCGGAGGGCGTTTAATATTCCTCCGTAAAAACGAAAGGAGAAATCAAAAATGGGAGTTTATGACGAACTCAAAGCAAGAGGCTTGATAGCTCAGACTACACATGAAGAAAAGATCAGGGACATTCTCAATAATGAAAAGGTGACTTTTTATATTGGATTTGACCCTACAGCAGATAGCCTTCACGTGGGACATCTTTTGCAGATGATAATAATGAGCCACATGCAGAAGGCAGGACATAAACCTATTGCTGTTATCGGTGGAGGTACGGCAATGGTAGGCGATCCTACCGGTCGTTCCGATATGCGTTCCATGATGACAAAGGAAACGATCGCACATAACGGAAGATGCTTTGTTTCGCAGATGGAAAATGTTGTTGATTTCAGTGAAGGCAAGGCCGTTATGCTTAACAACGGAGATTGGCTGTATGATCTTAATTATATAGATTTTCTGCGTGAGATCGGCGTCCATTTTTCCGTAAACAGAATGCTTACAGCCGAATGCTTTAAATCACGTCTCGAAAAAGGCCTTTCTTTTATCGAGTTCAACTACATGCTTATGCAAAGCTATGATTTCCTTTGCCTTAACCAGAAATACGGATGCGTGCTCGAGCTTGGCGGCGATGATCAGTGGTCAAATATACTCGGCGGTATTGATCTTATCAGACGTGTTGAAAATAAAGAGGCTTATGGAATGACGTTCCAGCTTCTGACAACAAGCGATGGTAAAAAAATGGGAAAGACAATGGGCGGTGCCGTGTGGCTTGATCCGGAAAAGACATCTCCCTATGATTTCTATCAGTACTGGAGAAACACAGAGGATGCAAGTGTTATTAAATGCCTCAAATTCCTTACCTTCCTTCCTCTTGAGCAGATAGAAGAAATGGAAAGCTGGACAGACAATAAGCTTAATGATGCAAAGGAAATCCTTGCATACGAAGTTACCAAGATAGTTCACGGTGAGGCAGAGGCGGAAAAAGCAAGAGCAGCAGCAAGAGCTATTTTTGGCGGAAGCGGCGATGTTGAAAACATGCCCTCTACTGTTGTTGCTGATAGTGAATTTACCGATAATGCAATTGAGGTAACGCAGCTTATGGTAATATGCGGACTGGTAAAGTCAAAGGGTGAAGCAAGACGTCTTGTTGAACAGGGCGGCGTTATGATCGACAGCGATAAAATAACAGATGTTAAGGCAGTTGTTTCTAAAGATGCTTTTGAAAAAGGCTATGTTGTGATTAAAAAAGGTAAAAAAGTATTCCATAAGGCAACATTAAATTAACATTTTAGACATATAAAAAACGCGCTTTATGTCGCTTGATTGTTGACATAAAGCCGTTTTTTAGTATAATTAAATGTATGTTGATGCTTCGGAGGTGAGTGCAGTGCCGTCATTGGATATGGGTGTTGATGTTGGTATCGATCTTGGAACGTCTGTTGTAAAAATTTATACGCCTGACCGCGGTATTGTGCTTAAGGAGCCTGCGGTTGTTGCAGTTGATAGGGATACAGGTGAAATTATTGCAATCGGTACCGATGCATACAGGATGCTTGGCAGAACATCCGACAGAGTCGCAGTTGTTTATCCTCTGAAGGATGGTGTCATATCTGACTATGATCTGGCGGAGGCAATGCTTACGGCGCTGGTTCGTCTTGTTTGCGGAAACAAGATATTTATGCCGAGAGTTGTTGTATGTGTTCCTATCGGAATTACAGAGGTTGAGCGAAGGGCAGTTGTTGATGCACTTCGTGCGGCAGGTGCAAGAAAGGTTTGCCTGATAGATGAAGTCATTGCTGCTGCTTTGGGTGCAGGGCTTGATATTTCGCAGCCGTATGGACAGATAGTATGCGATGTGGGCGGAGGAACTGCAGATGTAGGTATTATTTCTCTTAACAATGCAGTTGTATCTACATCGGTAAAGCATGCAGGAAATAAAATTGATGATGCGATAATCAAGCAGGTGCGAAAGGATCATAACCTGATTATAGGATTGAGAACAGCCGAAAATATCAAGAAGGAAATAGGCGGTGTAGTGCCGAGAGATAAGCTTCTTACTTCGGTTATCAAGGGAAGAGACGCAAGAAGCGGTATGCCAAGGCAGGCAGAGGCAACATCGGACGAGCTGATTGAGGCTATTGAAGAGCAATGCATTTATATTTGTCGTGCTATACAAAGTGTTATCGAAGAAACACCTCCGGAGCTGGTTGCAGATCTTTACGATCATGGATTGGTTCTAACAGGAGGGAGCGCGATGCTTTACGGGCTTGATAAGATGATATCAAGAAAAACAAGGCTGAATGTATATATAGCGCATGACCCGCAGAGCTGTGTGGTTTCTGGTACAGGCAAAGCACTTTCATTTATAGATACAATGGATCAGATGGAGATTGCAACATCTCCGCTTGATATATATTCATACTGATATTTAAAACAACCTTCTGTTTCTCGTAAAATAGAGAAAACAGAAGGTTGTTTATCTGTATTGAAAGGAAAATTATTCTGTGATATAATTAAATAAATATAATTGACAGGAGTCAGGATTATGCCTTGTAAAAAATATATATTATCTATGGATCAGGGAACGACAAGCTCAAGATGTATTATTTTTGACCTCGAGGGTAAAGTCGTCGGAAGCTATCAGGAGGAGTTTGAACAGATTTTTCCGCAGCCCGGTTATGTCGAACATAACCCTATGGATATTCTTTCCTCGCAGATGAATTCTGCTCGTATGGCTATGAGTATTGCAAATGTTACTGCGGATGAAATAGTATCTATAGGTATTACAAACCAGCGCGAAACAGTTATTGCATGGCAGCGGTCAACAGGAAGACCTGTATACAATGCAATTGTATGGCAGTGCAGACGAAGTGCACCTCTTTGCGAAGAATTAAAACGTGATGGAATCGATAAATACATCAAAGAAAAAACCGGTCTTATTGTAGATGCGTATTTTTCTGCGACAAAAATGAAATGGATACTCGATAATGTGCCTGAGGCAAAAGATCTTATTAAAAACAATGACCTTTGCTTTGGTACAGTTGATTCATGGCTTTTATGGAATCTCACCGGAAGAAAGGTTCATGCTACAGACATAACAAATGCATCGAGAACCATGCTTTATGATATTCATAAAAGAGATTGGGATGATAAGCTCCTCGAAATAATGGGAGTAACAAGAGAATCTTTGCCGGAGGTTAAGGCGAGTGCAGGTTACTTCGGTACATCTGTTGAATCTGTTTTTGGCGCTGAAATACCGATCACAGGTATTGCTGGGGATCAGCATGCGGCAACATTCGGACAGTGCTGTTTTGAGGCCGGAAATGCAAAAAATACATACGGCACGGGTTGCTTTATTTTGATGAACACAGGTGATAAACCGATAGTTTCAGAAAGCGGTTTGCTTACCACAGTGTGCTGGCAGCTTGGCGATAAGGTTACTTATGCGCTTGAAGGCAGTGCATTTAATGCGGGGAGTGCAATTAAATGGCTCAGAGATGAGCTGCATATTATTGAATCGGCACAACAGGCAGATCAATATGCCGAAGAGAGTGAGGACAGCTATGGTTTGAGCTTTGTGCCTGCATTTACAGGCCTTGGTGCTCCTTACTGGGATATGTATGCGCGAGGAGTTCTTCTTGGAATAACACGCGGAACAACAAACAAACATATTGCAAGAGCCGTACTTGAAAGTATTGCTCTGCAGTGCTACGATCTGTTTATGGCAATGGAAAAGGATTCCGGCATTAAGCTTACAGAGATAAAAGTGGATGGTGGTGTAAGCAACAGCAGATTTGTAATGCAGCTGCAGGCGGATCTATTAAAGCACAATGTTATTAGACCTGCATTTGTTGAAACGACTGCACTTGGTGCGGCATACTTTGCCGGGATAGGCGCAGGTGTGTGGAAGGATTTAGATGAGCTTCGCTCAATATGGAAGCTTGGAAAAACCTTTGAGCCGCAGATGAAACAGGAAGAAATTGATAAACATATAGCTTTGTGGCACAGAGCTGTGGAACGCAGTATGAGTTGGGTTGATGAATAAAAATAAAGACCTGAATATCTTTTTTACAGAAGAATATTCAGGTCTTTATTTTTTAGTGTTCTGTTACAAAAACCGATTGAATTACTATTATTGTTCTGTTATAATTTAATACTGAAATGAGGTGGGTATTATGCATACATCAAAATCAGTAAAAAACACAGCGAAATCACTGCTTTCCCAGAACTGGAGCAAGGCATACGCTGCAATGGCGATTATACTGATGGCATCGTTATGTATTTATCTTGCGGAACGACTTGTCGATTCCTTGCTTTCGGATTTTGGCTTTATCAATAAAATATCTTTTTCGGATAATTCATCCGGAAGCTTGAGCGCCTTATCAAATGAAATCGTCAATGTCGTTATGTCAGAAGGCTTTATTTATTCTATAATTATTTCGCTTTTCTTTTTGCTTCTAAGGCTTATAGTAGTTTCACCGATTGAGCAGGGGCATGTTAAGTGGTATTACAGCATAGCAAAGGGTTCAAAAACATATCTTTCGAAATTGTTTTTCTATTATCAATCCAATAATGCATTCATAAGTCTTTTGATATTTAAGATAGGACAGGCTGTACGCCGTATAATATATGGTGCGATATCATTTATTGCACCGATTGCCGCATTGAGTCTTTCGATATATCAGCTCTCCGTTTATTCAATGAGCGGCCTTGCATCGGACAGACAAAAGGCTCTGTTGTACATTATTGCTACATTGTTCCTTTTCGTGCTCGGTATCATAATGTATATTCTGCTTATGCTAAAATTCTTTCTTGCCAATTATCTCTTTGTTTCTATAAATGATTTTGATAAAGGAATAAAGAGAGTTAATGCATGCTTTGCACGCTCAAAGGAAATGATGAACGGAAACTCAGGAAGAGTCATTGCTCTTGCAGTAAGCTTTATTCCTGCAATCTTATCCTGTGTATTTATTTTCCCGATTCTTTATGTATATCCGTATATAAGATGCTCTCTTGCAACATTGGCTCGCTACATTATAAAAGAGGCAAGAGAAGCTGAAGCAAAATAACGATAAGAGGTGTTTTGGTTTGAGTAAGATCAAGCTTTCGGGAATTGAGCCCGAATCAATAGTTGACGGGCCGGGATTCAGATATGTGATTTTTACGCAGGGGTGTAAGCATAATTGTAAGGGATGCCATAATCCCGAAACTCATGACCCGGAAGGCGGTTACTGGGAGGATACCGATAATCTTCTTTTGGAAATAAAGAAAAATCCTCTCTTAAAGGGCATTACGCTGTCGGGGGGAGAGCCGTTTGACCAGGCGGAGGTCTTGGTTGATTTTGTGTCGGAAGTAAAAAAACTCGGCTATGATGTCTTTGCATACACAGGTTATACCTTTGAGCAGCTGACAGAAGGCGGCAAAAGCAGACCTGCGTGGGAAGAGCTTCTCAAATTATGTGATATTCTTGTTGACGGGAAATTTGAAATCGAAAAACGCAGCCTAGAACTTCTTTTCAGAGGTTCATCAAATCAAAGACTGATAGATGTAAAAAAATCCCTTGATGCAGGGTGTGCTGTGATTGCTCAGCTATAAAACAAGCAGGACTTGAACCCTGTAATCACGGATCAAGTCCTGCTAATTATTTAAAATATCAATGAGGGAATAAAGACAGAAACAAAAATTGCGAGCAAGCCGAAAATAATGGGAATAGTGCCTTTTTTATTGTTTTTAATAAGTAACGCACCGTTGATAACTGCGGCAGCACCCAATACTAATCCGACAAAGGGCATATACGGCTTGATTACCTGCCATGCAGAGGAATCGCTTTTAACAAATACGCTCAAACAGGACAGGGCAAAGGATACAACAACAGAGACTATGCTCCAGATCACTGCAAGCTTTTCGCCGTTTGCACTTTTCTTTTTCTGAGTTTTTTTAGCTTCTTTTGACACCGGAGCTGTTTTAATGACCTCGGGCTCAGCGGGTTTTTTAATTGGCTCACTCTCTGCTTTTGGAGCATCTTTTTTAACAGGCTGTGTCTTGGTCTTTTTAACAGCCGATTCAGCTTTGGACGGTTCGGCATCAGGAATAAATTCCTTTTCGATTGCGTCGTCATCGTAGGCTTCTTTTCCCTCAAGTCTGGCTCTTGCTTTAGCGAGTTCTTCTAAAAATTTTTCTTCGAAATTTTCCATAATACACCGCCTTAATGTTCTCTTTATAAAATAATACCATAACAGAATAAAAATATCAATAACAACGAGGGTGATTTATATGCGCATAGATATAAACAAAATATTGTCTTCGTGTGACCATACGCTTTTGAGACAAGACAGTACTTGGGGAGAGATTAAAAAGCTGTGCGATGAAGGAATTGAATTTAATACTGCGTCAGTGTGTATTCCCGCATCATTTGTAAAACAGGCTTTTGAATATGTTCGGGGAAAACTTGCGATATGCACTGTGATAGGCTTTCCAAATGGGTATTCAACAAAAGAAGCAAAGTGCTTTGAAGCGAGTGATGCCGTAAAGAATGGTGCCGATGAAATCGATATGGTTATAAATATCGGTGATGTAAAGGACGGTTTTTTTGATAAAATCCTTGATGAGATAAATTCTGTAAAAGATGCATGCAGCGGTAAGGTTTTGAAAGTGATAATTGAAACCTGTTTGCTTAATGAAGAAGAAAAAATAAAAATGTGCGAAGTTATAAATAACTCAAAAGCTGATTTTATAAAGACATCAACAGGCTTTTCTTCAGCAGGTGCAACTGCCGAAGATGTCAGATTATTTGCAAAGCATATTGTGACTCCTCATAAAATAAAGGCGGCAGGAGGTATTTCGTCACTTGAGGATGCGTTTCTTTTTCTTCAGCTTGGCGCTGACAGACTTGGAACAAGCAGGATAGTTAATCTTGTAAGAGAATATATTAAAAATAACGGAGAGGAGAATTAAGATGCCAACAGCTCATAATAAAGCGAATAAAGATGATTTTGGGAAAACAGTATTAATGCCCGGAGATCCTCTCAGATCAAAATACATTGCAGAAACATATCTTTCAAACTGTACTCTTGTGAATAATGTAAGAGGTATCCATGGCTATACGGGAACCTATAAGGGAAAACGGGTTTCCGTTATGGCAAGCGGCATGGGAATGCCTTCGATGGGTATATACAGCTATGAGCTGTTTTCTTTCTATGATGTTGATAATATTATTAGAATAGGTTCTGCAGGAGCCATGAACAAAGACGTTAAGGTAAGAGATATAGTTATTGGAATGGGAGCATGCACAAATTCAAACTATGCATCTCAATATAAACTTCCGGGAACATTTGCACCTATCTGTAGCTATTCTTTGCTTGAGAGGACTATTGAGGCATGCAAAAGTCATAATGCGGTTTATCATGTCGGAAATTTGCTTTCTTCAGATACATTTTATAACGATGATAATACAGCAACAGAGCAATGGGCAAGGATGGGTGTGATGGCAGTGGAGATGGAGGCTGCGGCTCTTTATATGAATGCCGCCAAGCTTTCGAAAAATGCCCTTGCTATTTGCACTATTTCAGATCATATACTTACGGGGGAAGAACTTTCTGCCGATGAAAGACAAACTTCCTTCGGACAGATGATGGAAATTGCGCTTGATACGGCTGTTTCACTGCAGGAGGAATAAGAGAATGCGTATGTATGATATTATCCGCAAAAAAAGAGATGGCGGAGAGTTAAGCGATGATGAGATCTATAAAATGATCGATGGATATACAAAAGGTGATATTCCCGATTACCAGATGTCTGCATTTTGCATGGCTGTTTTTTATAAAGGAATGAACGACAGGGAAACTGCTGTTCTGACCGATGCAATGTCAAAATCAGGGGATACGCTTGATCTTTCAGGACTTGGAGATAAAACTGTCGATAAACATTCTACAGGCGGAGTTGGAGATAAAACGACACTTATTGTTGCACCGATCGTTGCTTCTCTCGGAGGAATTATAGCCAAGATGTCAGGCCGAGGCCTGGGACATACAGGCGGAACAATAGACAAGCTAGAATCTATTGCAGGCTACAGAACCGAAATGACTTCCGAGGAATTTATGTCAACCATAAATGACAATGGTATAGCTGTAATCGGACAAAGTAAAAATCTGGCACCTGCAGATAAAATGCTGTACGCGCTGAGAGATGTCACAGCAACTGTTGACAGCCTTCCGCTGATTGCATCAAGTATAATGAGCAAAAAGCTTGCGGCAGGGGCTAATTCAATCGTCCTTGATGTAAAGGTGGGCAGCGGAGCGTTTATGAAAACACCCGATGATGCTCGTTTGCTTGCAAAAAAGATGACTGCAATAGGAAAGCATAACGGAAGAAATATCCGTGCGGTAATAACCAATATGGATGAACCGTTAGGTTTTGGAATAGGCAATAGTATTGAGGTAAGGGAAGCAATAAGTGTCCTCAGAGGTGAAGGTCCGGAAGATTTAAGGGAGGTATGTATTACTCTCGCCGCTGAGATGCTTTCGCTTGTTCATGGCTGGAGTAGGGAAGAAGCTGTAAATAAAGTCATTTCATCGCTGTCAAGTGGAATTGCTTTACAGAAGTTCAAGTCATGGATATCGGCTCAAGGAGGCGATGTGCGCGTTGCAGAGGATGATTCGCTTCTTCCTTCATGCGAATATAAAAGCGAGGTTAAATCATCTGACGGTGGATATATTTCTTCTATTGATGCAGAAACTGTTGGTATAGCTTCTGTTATGCTTGGAGCAGGCAGAGCGTACAAAAATGATGTTATTGACCATGGCGCCGGAATTATTCTGAAAAAGAAGGTTGGAGATCAAATTGATAAAGGCGATGTGGTTGCTGAAATATACACAAATAAAAATGAAATGATAGATAGCGCTGCTGAATTGATATCAAATTCGATTAAGATCACAAAATCCAAAGTTACCAAAAAACAACTTATAATAGACATTGTTGATTGACATAATATTATTTTGATAAATCGTAATTAAAATAAAGCCTCCTGCATATATTTTACGGACAAGAAATATGCGGGAGGTTTATTATATGCAAAAATTTATGCCTGAAGGAAGACTTATTGATACTTCGGAAAATAAATTATACTTATCCTCATGCTCATCGCTTTCAAGGGCAATGGCGGAAAGAAGGATTCTCGAAGCCAAGGCGGTTATATGTGACGGGCGTCATAATTTGATCGTTGATCTTGGATGCATGAAGGGAATAATCAAACGCGAGGAGGGGGCAAGGGGAATTTCTGAAGGGAAGGTTCGCGATATTGCGGTTATTTCGAGAGTCGGAAAGCCTGTTTGTTTTTATGTTGAAAGTATATGTGCAGACTCAAATGGCGTTCCTTATGCAATACTTTCACGCAGAGCTGTTCAGGAAGACTGTGTAAGAAAATATATTAACAGATTAACTTGCGGAGATGTTATAGATGCAACGGTGACTCATCTTGAACCATTCGGAGCATTTGTTGACATAGGGTGCGGAATTCCTTCTATGATAAGCATTGATCTGATATCTGTCTCTCGGATCTCGCATCCGAGAGACAGATTATCGGTCGGGATGAATATAAAATCAATTATAAGAGACAACGAGGGTGACGGAAGAGTTGTTTTATCCCATAAAGAGCTTCTGGGCACATGGCAGGAGAATGCCGCCATGTTTAATGTAGGTGAAACGGTTACAGGTATCATACGCTCGATTGAGGAATACGGTATTTTTGTTGAAATAGCGCCTAATCTTGCAGGTCTAGCAGAATGCAGAGACGGAGTATTTATCGGTCAGTTCGCAAGTGTATATATAAAAAGTATTATTCCCGAGCGTATGAAAGTGAAGCTCGTTCTTGTTGATACTTTTCGTGCGGAAAATTTTCCCGAAGAACCGAGATATTTTTTTGACGGAGAGCACATGGATTCCTTCTGTTATTCACCAAAGGAATGTGACAGAATAATAAAAACAATATTTTAACCGTGCGGATACGGACTGCTGTTTATTTTTGAGGCACCGATGTTGATAAGCAGACTTTCTGCCTTTTTTGCCTGTGGCTCAAAACCAATATAAAATAATCTGTATTTTTCGATATGATTATTTTTTTCTGTTTTTTCATGTAATTTAGGATCAAGCATTTGCCATATACTTGCATCGGCAGGTGTCTGAGGAGAAATGTTTACGCCGTAATTGGACGGAACGGAATATAATGGAAATATATCCTTGCTTTTGCTGCCCGGCAGATTTGTTATTCTGCATGTTCCGCTGCATTCGGATAAAATCTTTTTCTTTGCATATTCAGCTTCATCGACAGAATCAAACATACAGTTTATTTTTATCATAATAACGCTCCTTTTACATGTATTTTGTGCAAAAGAAGCGTTATTATTTATTTTTTCATAATGTATATATTGTGTGTATATACATTATGTGTTATAATAACAACGTTTGATATTAATATTCAAAACACGCATAAATACGTACATACGGAGGATTTTACTGTGAGCCGTCGAAAAAATAGGGAGCAAGCTTTTTTGCTGATTTTTGAAAAATCATTCACAGGGTATGAAATACCGGAAATAGTATCACTGGCTATTGAAAGCCGTGATCTTATACTTGACGAAGAGGTCAAGGTAAAAGCTGAGGCAGTTTTTGAGAATATTGATGCTGTAGATGCCGCAATAAACAATAATCTTAAGGGCAGAAGCAGTCTGCGAGTATCTCATATTGCAAGATCAATCATGCGGCTTGCTGCGTATGAGATATTGTTTGACGATGAAATAGATACTGCGGTATCAATAAATGAGGCTGTAATTCTTGCAAAAAAATATTCAACACCTGAAGAAGCAGCATTTGTAAACGGTGTATTAAGCTCTGTCTCAAAAGAGGTAATTTAAAAATGAAGGTATGCCTAGGTATAGATACCAGTAATTACACTACCTCAACAGCATTGTATATCCCGACTTCCGATTCCATGATCTCTCAGAAAATGCTGCTTCCTGTCAAAGAAGGTGAACTTGGCGTAAGACAGAACGAAGCGGTTTTTCATCATGTCAAACAGATATCACCGCTTCTTTCAAATTTGTTTGACAGAAATGATTTGGAAATTGTTTGTGTGGGTGTTTCCACAAGGCCAAGACCCATAGAGGGGTCATATATGCCTTGCTTTGAGGTTGGCATATCATTTGCACAAGCTTTTGCCGCTGCATATAAGGTTCCGCTTTATCGATTTTCTCATCAGGAAGGACATATTGCGGCTGCATTATACTCAGCGGACTGTTATGACAGTATAGGAGACAGATTCTATGCATTTCATGT
>JAZSNH010000021.1:0-13426 GCA_045536305.1 Acutalibacteraceae bacterium | reverse complement strand
CGCTCGCCGGTGTAGTCGGACTTATGGGTCTCTGCAGAGGTGGTGACCTCCTTGGCGATGATACTGCCGTTGAGGCCTGCGGCGCAGTCTACGACAGCGTCGGGTGCGAGAACTGTACCGACCCATGTGCCTGCAAGGCTGACCTTACCTGCTGTTGAAACGGGGATTCCAAAATTTCTGTCGCCTTCTCTCTTGTAGAAGTTCCAGAGAATGTTGTTGTCCTTATTGACCGAATCTTCGCTGTTTTTGATTCCGTCAACGCCCATTTCAATATTCTTGAAGCTTATGGAATCTTCGGGAAGATCGGTGGTATCAACGTTGAATATGATTCTCTTTCCGGCTGTTCCCTTAAGAGTTACCTTACCATTGATGATAGTGCCGGCGTTGCTGGTCCAGCCGCCGGGGCTGAACCAGTTGGCGGCAGCCTCGTATGTATCAAAGTCAATTATTATTGTCTCTTCCGGGTACTGGCTGAAATCGATGGTGGTACCGCCCCACATTCCTGCCCATCTGCTGAACTGGGAATATTCGAAAACTCTTACACGGTTTCCGTCAACGGTAGCACCGTAGCCCCATGTATCATGAGCGGGAGTGCCCTTTATCTTGGTCTGATCCATGAGCCAGACGATATAACGCTGGAAATCCTCAGCTTCCTCAAGCTCTGCGGCTATATCGATAAACGGAGTGCCGTCCGATTTCTGATCGATATAGATATTGTCGGCAAGCTTTCCGCCGTTGCCCATGAGGAACTTTTTGCCGTTTGACTCTAAATGTACCTGCTTGCCGGCGGTTACGGAGTTGCCCTCACCAAAGACAAGAGTCATGTGCTCGGGGTTTGTCGATGAGCTCCAGCTTGTGGTGTCGCCGACATAGCTGAGCTTGACGGAGAGAGTAGTGTGTGCCCCTCTTGAACCGAACTCGGGCGCACCTGTTTTGCCAAGCACCTGCGCGCCGAGATGCTCAACAGCGATATTACCGCAGGTATGCGCTGTTGATGCGAATTTTTCGGCAAAGATATGGAAGTCAAACGCCGCAACACCGTTTTCGCTTCGCGAATAGGTGCCGTTCGCAAACTCCTCCTTCGTCATAGTCTTTGTGCCGACAGGCACGTTTACTCCCTCATATACATCGGGGATTATTTTCTTGCCCGATACAGATGTGAGAGTACCCTCAGATGCTGCACGCACCTTAAGACTTCTCTCGGGCGCGCCGACGCACAGTGCTGTCAGAAGCAGAGCGCACACCAGCACAAACGATGTCACCGAGATGAATATCTTTTTGGGTGTCATTCCTCTTAAGATTTTGTCCATTACATTTCCTCCTACCCAAAGTGCCTTGCCTTAAACGATTAACGCAAAGTTACACTTACAGATATTTACAAAAGAATTATATCACACATATATAAAAACATCAAGTAAAGTTGCACAAAAGTTTTTATATGTAACCGTGTATAATAATTGAATCTGCAAATTTTTTGAGGAGTGTGTGAACATGGTGCATTGTGTAAAATTCCTTATTTTATCCAAAAAACACCGTATATTGTGCAGTTTGCAGCCTAAATTCCTTATATGAGTCTTTCGCTTTCAAACATTCATTTCTTTTGTTAAGTTGACGAAACTAAAATCATTAACAAAAAATTTACAATTTCAACAACGAGTTTGTTTTCAAATGAGCGATATCTGCTCTTTTTTCGCTCGTTTGCATTCAAAATTACATGCTCGGGCAGGCGCAAATTCTTTTCACAGCTTTCTTTCCTTTATAATGCAATTATTCTTGAATATGGTCACCTTTGTATGATATAATCGCTTTGTGGTATGCCCTGATGCATATTCTGCATTTATAATATATCCAAAGTTCTGATCGGAGGGATTCTGTGGTTTTTTCCGGACTGACCAGTATGCTGCTGTTTGTTCCCACAGTATTGCTGTTTTACTTTTTAAACAGAAGCATAAAATGGCGCAACGGAGTGCTGCTCGTTGCTTCTCTGCTGTTTTACGCATGGGGTGAGCCGGTATGGGTGCTTGCGATGATCGGCTCTACCCTTATCAATTATTTCTGTGCTATGGTCATCACCTCGAGCAAGACCGCTGCGCTCAAGAAGCTCTCGCTTGTGCTGGGCGTAATAGCCTCTGTGGCAATGCTTTTTTATTTTAAATATGCAGCCTTTCTTTTTAATTCCATATCAGGACTCTTTGGCATATCCGTAAAGCTTCCGGTGCTGGCTCTACCAATAGGAATATCCTTCTATACCTTCCAGGTGCTTACCTATACGGTGGATGTTTACCGCAAAAAAGTGCCGTGTATGTATAATTTTCCGCGGCTTATGCTGTATGTAAGCTGCTTCCCTCAGCTTATTGCAGGCCCGATTGTGCAGTATGCCGATGTGTGCGATGCGCTTGCAGAGCGCTCCACCACCGCGGACAATTTTGTAAACGGTATGAGGCGCTTTGCCGTGGGTCTTTCGAAAAAGGTGCTTATCGCCAATATCTGCGGAATGGCTCTTGAGCAGCTCCCTCTTGCCACAGCGACCTCAGAGCTGTCCGTTGCAGGCGCGTGGTACGCCGCCGCACTTTATTCCCTTCAGCTTTATTTCGATTTCTCAGGCTATTCCGATATGGCGATCGGACTCGGTGAGATACTCGGATTTAAATACAAGGAAAATTTCAATTATCCTTACATATCAAAAAGCGTAACGGAATTCTGGCGCAGATGGCACATCTCGCTTGGCAGCTTTTTCCGTGATTATGTATATATCCCTCTCGGAGGAAACCGCCGCCGCACTGCGCGTGTCATTTTTAACCTCCTTGCTGTCTGGGCTCTTACGGGACTCTGGCACGGTGCGGACTGGAACTTTGTCCTATGGGGTGTTTATTACGGTGTTCTTCTTATTTTGGAAAAGTTTGTTTTTGCCAAGCTTCTGAATAAGCTTCCCGGTATAATCACCCTTCCTCTGACCCTTGTCATCGTTATGATCGGCTGGGTGATATTCTATTACACCGACATAAATGCGGTGGGAACTCATCTTCTTGCCATGTTCGGAATGAACCTTAAAGCAGGAGCCTTAACGGGCGCGGCTCTTATAGATGATGTTACCCTCGCGGTAATGCGAAGATATACCATCTTCCCCCTTCTTGCCGCCATTGCCTGCACTCCCATTGTTCCTGCCATCAAAAAAGCTCTTGAGGACAGGCACGCATTCATATATAACCTCGGCGCCAATATCGCCTATGTTGCCGAGATAGCTGTGTCTCTGCTCTTTGTAATAGGTCAGAGCTACAATCCGTTTATTTACTTCAGATTTTAGGAAAGGAGCATACTGTCATGAAATCCAAGATATCATTTCTGATAACCGTATGGTCGGTCATAATTGCGTTCGGTCTGGGCATTATGCTCCTTTTGTATGGAGAAAAGGAAACAAGAGCTTCGGAAAAGGAAAACCGAATGCTTCAGGGAATGCCCGAGCTGACCGCAAAAAACATCCTGTCAGGCAATTTTTCGGGGCAGTTTGAAAGCTACCTTTCCGACGGCTTTTTTGCGCGCAATCTGCTTATCAGTTTCAGCGAAAATCTGCTTGGAAGCTTTTCTGTTGAGACCGAAAAGGACAAGAGCCTTCTTGAGGGCGGCGACGATGAGCTTCAGGGACTCGACGGAAACACCGCCGAGGATAACAGCACTCAGGACTCGACAGAAACGGAAGAGCCCGGCGAGATACCCACCGACGATCCTTCGGCTCCTTCTTCGGAGGATGAGATACCCGAAGAGGAGATCCCCGATGACGAAACCGAGGAAACCGGTACTCACGGCTTCTATTTCCGCAACCACGACGGCAGTCTGCTCACACTTTTCAAGACCTACCCCGGCAGACACAAGTCTATCGCAACAACCCTTAACAAGTACCGCGGTTATCTGCCCGAGGACGGCAACGTCTATTACATGATGATACCGCTTAAACGAAATTATCTCCCCATAACAAGGGACAAGGCGTATACAGGCTGGTACAGCAACACTGAGGATGCACTCAGCGCACTGACGACTGACGGTGTGCATATCATCAACGCGCCCGCCATACTCGAGCCGCACCTGTACGAGAGCATATATTTCCCCATCGACCACCATTGGTCTGCGCTCGGAGCTTATTATGTATGCGAGAAAATAATAACCGATCAGGGACTTCCCATGACTCCATACAACGAGTATAACTACAAAAAGGTCTACGGAAACAATGTTTCTACAGGCTCAAAGGGTTATTTTGACGTGATGTATCCGCTTCAGAATGTCACCGCCACAAAGCTGTACGGAAACAATGAATACGAATCCGTCTTTATCAATTACAACATCAGCACATACCGCACATTTCTTGAGGGCACGACCGTTCCGTGGACAAGATATACCACCGGTTTTTCCACCGGCAGAAAGGCTCTTATTATCGGCGACTCCTTTGCAAACGTGTTTATGACCTATCTCTGCCCCTATTACGACGAGATACACATGACCGATGTGCGTAACGGCTATTACAGCAAGGGCAAGGCAGGCGGATGGATAGGACCGCTTATGAAGCAGCGCGGTATAGATGATGTTTATATCGTTGTATCCTTCGCAAATGCCGCAAATTCTTCCACATCCTACGAAAGATTGGGGGAATGCCTTAATGGATAAGAATAATCTGTTCGGAAAAAGAGCTGTGCTTATCTCCTGCGCGGCCGCTTTGATAATCCTCGAGATTATCGCCCTGACCGCTTCGAATATCACCTCTCTTTTTGAAAAACGAATCTCATCGCTGTCTGAATCGGGCAAGGTCGATTCCGCGGTAAAAACCCTTGAGATATTTCAGCTTGTCATGCCCGAAAACACAGATGCAAAGGTTTTTTCGGGCTGTAAATACGACATCGCGGAGGGAATGTACGATATCGGACGTTTTTCCGATGCTTCTATGATCTTCAGCGAGCTGGGCGAGTATGAAAACAGTGTCGAAATGATAAAGGCATGTCAGTACGGCGAGGCTATGCAGTATTTCAAAAACGGCGAATATCAGACCGCCGCAGAGCAGTTCAAGCTCCTTGGCGGATATTCCGATTCGGGAAATCGGTATAAGGAATGCCTTTTCGCCATTGCCGAAAAAACCTATGCAAGCGGCGACTTTGCTTCTGCCATATCGCAGTTTATCGCTCTCGGCGATTTTCCGAATGCAGGCGACAGGGCTTACGAGATCGCCCTTGAGATAACAGGAGACGAAAACATAGCTCTCGGAATGGCAAGCAACAGCATGTCTCCCGAGACAATGGAGCTTGTCATCAGGATATCCTCCGCAAGGGAGAAGCTCGGTGTGGGCAAAATAGCCGCAGGACGCAGTCACACCGTTGCTCTGCGCTCCGACGGAACTGTCGCGGCAGCAGGCAGCAATGCTCAGGGACAGTGCAATGTCAGCGGCTGGACCGATATCGTTCAGGTTGCCGCAGGCGCGGACTTTACCTTAGGCCTCAGATCCGATGGAACTGTCGTGGCGGCAGGCAGCAGCAAATATGGACAGTGCAAGGTCGGCGACTGGTCGAATGTTAAAAGCATAGCAGCGGGAGATTACGATGCGCTCGCGGTGACAAAGGACGGAAAGCTTCTCGCCGCAGGCTATCACGATTACTCCGATCTCCTTCTTCTCCAAAATGTCGCGGAGGTTTTTGCAGGCGCTTATCATGCTGTATGCCTGCAGGACGACGGCAGTGCCGTATCCTCCAATATTTCCGCGGCAACCTCGCTCAAGCCCATTTGCGTGGCGCTGACAACCGCTATGTCTGTAAATCTTATGGCAGACGGCACTACCTCCTCCGATTTCAAAGCCATGCCAAAATGGGAAAACATGGTGCATATCGATGCAAATTCGCGTGGTGTGCTGGGAATTACCGCAGACGGTGAGGTAAAAAGCTTTTTCTTCCGCAAATCGGATAATGTCAGCTTCGAGCTTGGCGGCGCAAAGATAATCGCCGCAGATGCAGGCGGCGGACATTATGTTTTCCTTTCTGACGACGGCAGAGTTTTTGCCTTCGGCGACAACGAAAGCGGACAGTGTGATGTAAGCTCGTGGCAGCTTTAGGACTTCGGCCGACCCCTCGCACGGCTACAGCAAGGGGTCGTTATCCATTTTTTAATCTGTAGCCTGAAAGGCTGTGTAAATATATGGCTTCTTATTTCGGCTTTGACGCATGCAGCACAGACAGCGGTCTCCCTTATGTTTTTATAAGCTACAAAAACGAGGACTGCGAACGCGTTGCGGTGTATGCAAAATATCTTCATGACAACGGAATTAACGTATGGTACGACAATGGTCTGCACGCAGGCACTGATTGGGAATCGCATCTTATGGATGTTATCGAAAATCCGAACTGCAAGGCGGTACTGCTTTTCGTTTCTGCAAATGTGGCAGAATCCACTGTAATCCCTCTTGAAACAACTCAGGCAAGAATATGCAAAAAGCCGACTGTTGCTGTATATCTCGAAGGCGGACTTGACCTTGAATCGATTCTCAGCAAGGCGATAAAAATATATGTCGAGCAAAGGCAGAGCGTAAACGCCTATATCGGATCGCAGGAAAGCGTCTGCAAGGAAATCCTTGAGGCTGCGGCAAAGGCAATGGAAGGCAAGGCTGCCTCCCCCCTCAAGGCTTCTGACGAGCTGTGGAACAACGCGCAGGTCTTTCTCAATAATTTCATGCGCTCACGCAGCATTGAGGATGTTAAGTCTGCTCGCGGCTTTCTTGATGCTATGACAAAGCAGTCTCCTGCCGATTACCGCGGCTGGATGGGACTTGCAATATGCGAATGTATGCCGAAGGTCGTGTCGCTTGACGATGCCCGCGAAAGGCTTAACAATGCTTCGAAGTATTATTCCTATGTTGTGTCGCTCGGCGCCGACGGTGCCGCTTCGGCAAATTATACGAGAGAAAAAAGCAGAATGTGGCGCGAGCTTTTAGAGTTTATAAGGGCTGAGTTCAAAAAGGCTGAGGATACCGAAAACGCCGTCATTCTTCAGGATAAGGCAGAGTTTTTTGCCGAACGTCTGGGACACACCGAAAAGAATATACAGGAAGAATATCTGCTTCTTATAAACGATATCCGCAAAGCTGTCAAGGAGATGCAGACGCAGGATCATATTGCTTTCAGAAACAGCCGCGTAAAACGCAGAAAAAGGCGCCGCAGAGCGAGAAATGCTCTTTTGATAATTGCTTTGATCCTGATAATAGCTGCATTTGCTGCATATAAAATAATGCAGGTGTTAAATGGGTGAAATAAAAAATCAGCGTGGCTAAAAGCCACGCCGATTTTTTATTATGATACCGTAAAAAAGACTCTTTGCGATCTCTCTTTGTCCTTAATTTTTGCGTCATTCACGCCGCACCGTTTTTACACTCCATACCGTAGGGGAGACCCTTGCGGTCTCCCGTTGTCCTTTTGCAGAGTGCAAAATTATTTTCTATATGTTGCGCAGAGCCTTTTTTCAAAAATCCTTTTTTAATAAGCTCAAGAAGGCAGCAAAGCCGCAATCGGCTTTACTGCCTTCTGATTTTATGTCGCATTACAGCTCCGCTCTTTTTTCACCCAAAATCTTTATAAGCACCGCCTTCTGCACATGAAGCAGATTTTCCGCGGCATCAAATATCTCATTTGAATGATGCTCTGCCACGGCAGTGGTTATTTCTTCGCCGCGATTGATAGGCATGCTGTGGAAAACAAGCGCATCGGGCTTTGCATAGCGCATAAGATCATCGTTTATCTGGAAAATTCCGAAAGCAAGCCTTCTCTCCTGCGCCTCGTCCTCTTTGCCTGCAGGCAGCCATGCATCGGTCACGACAACATCTGCTGCTCTGGCGGCACCTCTGGGATCGCGGTACATTTCAAAATGCCCCACCTGCGCGGCAAAATCGATAACCGACTGGTCGGGGTCGTAGCCCTCGGGACACGCGACCGCGACATGCATTCTGCATTTAAGACAGCCGATTATGAGAGAGTTCATTATCGCTCCTCCCTCACCTATAAAACCGACCTTCAGGCCGTCCAGACGCCCCTTATACTCTCTTATGGTCATAAGATAAGAAAGTATCTGGCAGGGGTGAGCATAGTCTGTCATACCGTTTATAACGGGCACTGTACCGTAGCGTGCGATATTATCCGCCTCATTGTGTTTGGTGGTACGTATCAGTATAGCATCTACATATCTTGAAAGCACACGAGCCATATCCTCTGTCTGCTCGTCGCCCTCTCTCGCAACAGCGATCTCGTCCTCAGACAGCACAATAGCATGACCGCCGAGCTGATACATACCGACCTCAAAGGAAACGCGGGTACGTGTAGACGGGCGGCGGAATATCATGCCCAATGTTTTTCCCTCGAGAACGTGCTGGACGATCCCGTGATTTTTCTCATATTTCAGCTGGTCGGCGAGGTTTATTACATCGGCGATCTCAGCCGCATTCATATCAAGCATTTTCAAAAGATGATCCATGCACTTTTGCTCCCTGTTTCATTATTACAATTTGTAATTATACCATTAAAATGTGAACAAGTCAACACAGGCTGTGTTCGGACTTTATGATGATTGACAAAAAAGAGGTGTAATGATATAATAAATTTTGCTTATAAAAGCATTTGCACCATACGAAAGCGGCATGCATGCAATTTTCAGAGGTACAGATAAAAGCAAAATAAACATTTGCCTGGTTAGCTCAGCAGGATAGAGCGTCCGCCTCCTAAGCGGAAGGCCAGCGGTTCGAATCCGCTACCGGGTGCCATGCAGAGCCTGTATTTTATGCCGCCGCACGAAATTCAGGCTCTGTGTTTTTTAACGGAGGGTAATGCCATGAAGTTTAAAAACGAAAGAATAAGAAAGCTATACCGTTCTGCTGCACTGCTTACGGCGGTCGGTGCCGTGCTTTGCCTCACAGGCATTCTATTTTTTATAACAGCGTTTCTATCCGCTGAAAAAGCAAAATCAAACCTGCGCCCGATGGACGATATCCTTTCCTCCAAGGGAAATCACGCCGCAAAGCCTGCGTATTTTGATATCGACCGCGAGCCTGTAAAGGTGGCAGAGGCGAAGGACGAAAGCTATTATCTGATAACAAACGGCAATAGGCATTACCTTTGCGGCATGACGCAGGAGAGCTTCGACAAGGTAATCGCGGATTACAATAACGGAAATACTCGCATAGAAGGTGTCACCAAGGTGATCATCGATGATGGCGCAAGAAAAGCGGCGGCAGCTTTTTTAAGTGAGTATTTCAGCGAAAGCTTAACAGAAGAAACGATAGATGACTACGTTGGCGATGTGCATATCAGGGCGACAGAGATAACGACATGGCATCTTTTACGGGAAATATACGTTTTATATATCGCCTTTGCCGTGCCCATTCTGATCTTTGCGGTGCCGGTTTTGATCGGCGGCAGCTCGAAGCTGTGCCTTTATAACACCGTCAGCGGCTCTAAGGGTGTCACGCCCAAAATGGCTGACGAACAGGCAAATTCTCCCGATTCCCTGTGGCTTGAGAATTTCGGAGTATATCTTGCTCCCGAGTATATTATCGGTATAAAAAACGGTATTATCGCTCTGCGCTATGATGAGATAAAGCGAATCGTATTTACAGAGACCGTCGGCAGTGCCAAAAAAACACTGCTTAATGCAGAAATGTCAGACGGGAAGGTATATACTCCCGGTGAAGCTATGTTTTACCGCTATCTCGAAAATGACGGCATTTTCGAGGAGGATCTTATCCTCGATACCTTCATCGCACGCAGTCCTATGGGAAAGAGCGTTTATGAGGAGCTTAGCTTCCGTTATCCGTTTTATATAAACATTCATGATGATAACGGCGATGAGACCCGTATCGCAGAGGGCAGCGAAGCCTACGGCTATCTTGACGAGGAGCTTAAGGAGAGCATACGCGCAGATTTCCGCGCTTTTCGAGCATACAGACTTTTTAAGGACGGAAAAGCCGTACAGCGCATGATGCTTGATTTTGAGAGCGACGGATATGTTGTTGTTCGTGTTACGGCAGAGCGCGGAAAAGACGATGAGCTCAAAGCCGAGCTGAACGACTTTATCTGCGGACAGCTTTCAGACGGCTGGGGCAAAGGATATAAGGACATGGAATACTTCTGCGATGATACATATACCATAGCTTTTTCGCGAGCAGATTAAAAGCACAAACAAGCAACGACCCCTGAAAGGCCGCAAACGGCCTTTCAGGGGCTTTCTGCGTGGAAAACGATATTTTTAATACTCCTTACGCCAAACGCGCCGAAATGCATCGATATAAAGCTCAGGGACTGAGCAGGGTCAGATTTCTCCGACCTTGCTCAGTCCCATAAATATTATTTGCTTATGCGAAGGAACTTTCTGGACTTTTTGGGGATCAGGATGCAGCCGAGAAGTACAAGTGCGGAGATCACTGCGATAGCGATCGCTGCGGTCTTGAATCCATCGTCATCGCCGGTTTCGGGAGCATATACGCCCTTACCGTCGTCCTGAACAACAAGTGTCCATGTGCTCTTCTGAATGGTATTGGAAGCACCGAGAACATTGCTTGCTGCGGTGTTCGAGATGTTGGAAGCATCCTCTGCATTTTCGGGGATCTTGTAAGAAGCCTCGCCTGCATTTGTCTTCCAAACCTGACCTACGCCGAGAGTGCCGATGTAATAGGTCTTGTCAAGCAGATCGTCGTGTACGGAGAAGTCAACGAGATCGCAGTTACCGGTGTTGGTAACAACTATGGAGTAGGTTACGGTATCACCGGGACGAACGGTGGTTACGTTTGCGACCTTGACTATCGAGTAGTTGGGCTGATCTGCTGCCAGTGCCTGAATTACACATTCAGCGGTCTTCGGATCGAGCTCTGCGGGATCTGCAGTTGCTCTGTTGATTATCTGAGAGCCTGCCTGAGCATCGGAAGGTACTACATAGCTTACCTCGAAGGACTGAGATGTACCGGGCTCAAGACGATCTATGGTTGCAAACGGAGCACCTGCTTCGTAAGCGGCATTGTTGTAGGTTACGGGCAGACTGTCGGACACAACGATACCGGTAAGAGCGGTGTTTCCTGTGTTAGTGACAATAATGTTGTAAACTACGGTCGTGCCGGGCTTTGCAGCATAGAGGTTCGAGGACTTTCTGATGGTGAAGTCAGATACATCCTGAACAGGTGTCTTGACGGTAACGGAATCGCTGTCCTGATCGGTTACGCCGTTGTCAGCGGTAGCTGCTGCGGTGTTGGAGATTACAGAATCAGCGGCTGCATCTGCAGGAACTGTGTAAGCTACCTTGAATGTTTCGTGCTTGCCTGCTTCGAGGGTTTCGATAACAACAAACGTCTCGTTTGCATCATACTCTACACCGTTGTACTCGACGGGCAGGATATCGGTTACGCTTACATTTGTAAGGTCGGTATCGCCTGTGTTGGTTACGGTGATGTAGAACTCTGCCTTGCTGCCGGGCTGTACAACAGGAGCTGCGGCAGTCTTTGTTACCTCGAGGCCGGGGATCTCGACATCAACAACTGCGGTATCCTCTGCAGGATCGGTATCGGTTGCAGAAGCTACAGCAACGTTGGTAATGGTTTCGCCGGACTTTGCGGTATCGGGAACAATGTAATTGTAGTTGAGCTGGAGTGCCTCAGCGTTTACGGCAATGCTGTCAACAGTAACTATGCCGAGGTCGGTGACGGATACCTCTCCAACACCCTCGGGGATGTTTTCGGGGATTACCCATGTGCCGCCGCCAAGCTTATCTTCTACGGTTACATTGCTCAGTGCGGTGTTACCGGTATTGGTAACAAGGATTGTGAAGGTGATCTTATCGCCGGGCTGTGCAGTTTCAACGTTTGCTGCCTTTATGAGGCTGAGCTCGCGATTTTCAAGAACGGTGATTACTTCGCTGTCGTCATCAAGCTTGTTGTTATCCTTGTCAAGCAGCGTTGCGGTGTTTATAAACTCACCTGCGGGCTGAGTCTCGGAAAGGACGAGGGAGCTTTCTGCAACAGGAATAATGAATGTCTCGCCTGCCTTAAGCTCTGCGATGGTCCAGGTCTTGCCGATCTTATCGTCGGTGACCTTGAGATCCTTATAATCGACTTCGCCGATGTTTTCAACAAGAATGGTGTAAACAACGGTGTCGCCGGGCATAAAGTTTGTTTCGTTGCCGGAAACTCTCTTTGTGATTCTTACATCATCATTTACAGGAGCTTCGGTGGGAGTGAGAACTGCTGTATCGCTGTCGCTGATGGGATCATTCTCGCCATCGGGAGTTCCCTGTGCTACTGCGATGTTCTCAATGAGATTTGTGCAGTCCCAATCTTCAGGAACAGTGAACTTCTCGGTAAATACAGCGGTCTTTCCGCTTTCGAGTTTTTCAATGGACCATTCCTTGCCGAGCATCTCATCCTTTACGGTAACATCATTAAGAGTGCTGTTTCCGGTGTTCTCAACGGTGATGGTATAGAATACATCGCCGCCGACAACCTGAGTTTCGGGTGTTACGGTCTTTGTTACATTAAGTCCGTTGTCCTTCTCAACAGTAAATTCTGCCTCAGCGCTCTGCTCGGGGAGAGTTTCTGTCTTGCCGTTAACGGTTGCATCAGCGGTAACTGTTACGGTGTTGACAAACTCCTCGCCGTCAGCTGCGTTTTCGGGAACAGTGTAAGCGAAGGGACCGAAGGAATGAGATTCGTTTACCTTGAGAACAGCGGGTACATTTTCGAATGCCCAGTCTGTTTCGATAGTGCCGTTATCTCTTACAAATACATCGTCAATATCTATATTGGTAAGATCTGTCTCGCCGTTATTGGTGACAGTGATCCAGAAGTATACAGTGTCGCCGATATTAGCGGTCTCTGTGCTTACATCCTTGGAAACGCTAAAGGAAGGTACGGGGATTATCGGGGTCTCTTCGACGGTAACATCAACGTCGTCTTCCTCGGTGATGTCACTGCCAGTGGGAGGTGTTGCTCTGACGATTGCAGTATTCTTGATAACCTCGCCTGCCTCTGCATCAGCGGGAATTGCAACGGTGTAGGTGTAGGTTGCGGTGCCGCCGACAGCCAGAGTCTCAATAACAGGAGCACTCTGGAGAGCAGTGCCGTCAAGCTCTGCCCATGTGCCGCCTGCGATAGTGTCGTCAAGTCTTACATTGGTAAGAGCAGTGTTGCCGAGGTTTTCAACGAAGATGGTGTAGGTGACCATTTCGCCTGCCTTAGCCGATTCAACACCTGCGGTCTTGACTATTCTGATCTGCGGATCTTCGAGAACTGTGATAACAGCATTGTCTTCGTCAAGCTCTTTATCGTTCGAATCGTAGAGAGTAGCAGTGTTTATGATCTCGCCTGCCTGCTGTGTCTCGGAAAGGGTAAGAACCGCATCGGCTACAGGAACCAGGTAAACCTCGCCTGCCT